>JBCDGS010000001.1:0-153775 GCA_038751055.1 Pseudomonadota bacterium
ACTGGCAGGCGGAGGTTCTGCATCTTCCGGGCCACTCTCCCGGACAGGTGGGCCTCTTTCACCACGATAGCGGAACGCTTTTCGGGGCGGACGCGGTCTATGACGGGCCACTTGTCTACGGAGGGCCGGGCATGAGCACCGGATACCCTATGTCTTCGAAAAGCGTGACGAAGGCAGATGGAATGTCTTCGGACCGCAAGCTCCATTGGCTTGGCGCGGCTAGCTCTTCGGCCTCAAGCGGATGCACCAGCCGTTCCTCGAACTCATGCACGGCACCAATGTGATCCACGTGCGTATGCGTACTCAGACACAAAAGCGGCTTGGCAGGATCAGGCCGGAGACCATCCAACACGGGCCGTAGTGGCGCTATTCCCATACCGGAATCGATCAGCAGATCCTGATCGCGGCCAAGAACAAGGTGCATGTTGGCCGAGAATATCGGATGCACGTGCGGCTCTGTGATCAGCCATAAGCGCCCGCCCAGAGGCTCCGTCCTGTACCACGGATGCGCCACAGGCAGGCGCGCCATCACGTTACCTCTTCAGCAGCCGGATGGGACTGAAGGAAGGCGCGCAAGTCGACGACCTCCTTGGCCTTAAGGGAGACATAGACAAACCCCATATTCGTGCGCTCGGTGACCATATCGCCGGGATAGGGAAGATAAGACAGCTCTTGCGAGCCGAAGGACGGGGACGCGGTGCCCACCTGCCATTCGGTCTTGAGCTCAACGTCGACGAGCTTCATGGGCGGGCCACCATCGGGGCATGCGATCTCAAGCGGGACGCCTGCGAGGCGCAGATAGCTCATCTTGTCCTTCGCCGCCACGAAGCCGTCGATGAACTGCGTGCTGAGGACCAAAAGCTCCTCTGCCTTGTCGGCGTCTGGCATGTGGCTGTGCAAGTGGCTGCCATCGGGCGCGAAATTGTGGCCGATATGCCCGTTGACGATGTCATGTGGCATTGGACCACCTCCGACCCTCAAATTCGCCATGGGGGATGGTCACCGGCTTGTCGATATGGGCCTTGTGCTTGCCGAGGTTGCCGGACGCCACCAAAGCGGCGAGCACGTCGACGATCACTCGGGTTCCCATGAGGGCCGTGATCTCCGACTGGTCATAGGGCGGCGCGACTTCCACGAGCTCCATCCCGCAGATGCCTTCCGCGGCAACCTTGGCCGCGAGCGCGAGCGCCTCACGGGGGAGAAACCCACCCGGCTCCGGCCAGCCTGTGCCGGGGACAAAACCGCAGTCGATGCTATCGATGTCGAAGGACAGGTAGACCATATCCACCCCGTCCCAGGCCATTTCCAGGGCCATTTCAGCGGTCTTATCGATGCCCATCTCCTCCATGTCCTGCATGGTGATGATGTTCGTCTCGCGCTTGCGCGCTTCCTTCACCGCGCCTCGGGGAACCTGCCAGCCGCCGATGCCGACCTGCACGAGGTTCTTGGCCGGCACATTGGGCAAGTTCGTCGAATGGAACCACGGCGTCGTGTGCATCCGCTCATCAAGATCCTTTTCCTGAATGTCGGCGTGGCGGTCAAAATGTACGATGCCGATCTTTTTTGAGGTGCATTCAGCGATGCCGCGCACGCACGGAAAGCCGATGGAGTGATCTCCGCCGATCATGATCGGCAGTGACCCAGACGATGCAACATGGCTCACCGCGCGGCTGATCTGGTCAAAGGTCTTTTCGATATTGGCGGGGATCGTGAAGACGTCGCCCGCGTCGCAAAGCGTCATCTGCTCTCGCAGGTCCACGGCCATCTCGTAGTTGTAAGGGTTGTAAAGCGCTGAGATCTTGCGCACCCCTTGGGGCCCAAAACGCGTGCCGGATCGATAGGTTGTTCCACCATCGAAAGGGATCCCGAGCACGGTGGCGTCATAGTGGCCCACCTCGGTCACGTCTTCGGCGTAAGGGGCCTGCATGAACGTGTTGATGCCTGCGTAATGCGGCAGCTCCCCCCGGGAGAATGTGGGGATCGACTTATTCTCGAGGCTGTCTGCGCCCGTCAGACCCATCCGCAATGCCCATTTGCGCTCCTGCTCCCAGCCGCCGCCGGGAATGTCCGCCTCCGCCTGCATGGCCTTCCATCCGCGCAGCTTCGTCAGGTCAGGGTGGTGGTAGCGGCGTTCGTCATGGGCAGGGGAACGGTGCGACCGGCTCCTGTCATGGGGACCAAAGAACATGGGTTTCTCCTCCGTGGTGTCTTTACTGGCGTGCTTGCGCGGCCAAAGCTGGAAATTGATCGAGCAGGCGCTGGAAGGGCATTCCGCCGTCCCGCGCATCGAAATCGTAGGTGATCGTCGCCCCGTATGCGTTTGGCTCCTGCGGGTCCCAACGCTCCTTGTCGAAGACAAGGACCCGGTCACCGAGCTTGAAGCCCTCCTCGAGGTCATGGGTGACCATGAAGACAGTCATGCGTGTCTCGGCGCGCAGCTCTGTCAGGAATTCATGCATCGACAGCCGCGTCCCGGGATCAAGCGCCCCGAAGGGCTCGTCGAGCAGCAGGATGCGCGGTTTTGCAGCCAGCGCCTGCCCGATGGCGAGGCGCTGCTGCATGCCGCCCGACAGCGTTGCCGGATACTGGTCGGCCACGTGGGACAGCCCTATGCGCGCCAGCACCTCGTCCGCGCGTTCATTCGCTGCCCGGCGCCGGGGCCCGAAGAACCGGCCCCATGGCATCCGGAAACTCTCTCCCGCGACGATATTCTCGCGTACTGTCATGTGCGGAAAGACGGAGTAACGCTGGAACACGACACCACGATCGAGGCCCGGCTCGACCGCGGGCTCTGCCCCCGCCACCCGGATTTCCCCACGCGTAGGTCTTTCCTGCGCGAGCAGGAGACGCAGAAACGTTGACTTCCCACACCCGGACGCTCCGACGATGGAGATGAATTCCCCCTCGTCTACCGCCACATTCACGCGCTCCAGGATTGGCCGCTGGCCGTAGCTCTGAAAGATGTCAGTGGCGGTGACAAAGCTCACAGGCTTGCCTCCGTCCATGGAAAAAGACGCCGGGACAGCCACCGCAACGTCATGTCCATCAGAAAAGCAATGAGCGTGATCCAAAGGACGTAGGTGAGGATCACATCCATGGCCAGAAAGCGGCGGACGAGGAAGATCCGGTAGCCCAGCCCTTCCTGCGACGCGATAGCTTCGGCGGCGATGAGAAAAAGCCATGCCGGCCCGAGCGACAGCCGCACAGACTGGATCAGACGAGGCAACACTTGCGGCAGCGCAACGCGAAGCGCGATGACCCGCGAGGACGCGCCCAGCGTCTCTGCCTTCACGATCATCTCACGCGGGATTTCAGCCACACGGGCGCTCAGATCCCGCGTCATGAACGGCAGGATACCAACCACGATGAGAACAACTTTCGATGTCTCGCCCAGTCCGAAGACAATGAACAGGATCGGCAGGACGGACAGTGGCGGGATCATCGAGACGACCGCCACGAAGGATGCCAGCCCCGCGCGGACATGGGGCAAGAGCCCGATGAGAAGGCCCAGTATGGTCGCCAGAACGGCCGAGATGCCCACGCCCCAGGCAAGCCGCACCAGGCTTGCTGCTGTGTCACGCCAAAGCAGGATCGTTTCCGACCTTCGGTCAGGCTCCGTGAAAAGCCGCTCTGCCGTCGCCGCGATGGTGCTGATCGACGGCAAGAGCTTGTCCTGAGGGTTCTCTGCCAGCCGGATCGCGGATCCCGTCATGTAGGCCAAGACGACCAGCACGAAAGGCACCGCGATGAGCGCGGCCCGGAAGGCCACGCCCGGTTGGCGATTGATGAGGCGCATCGATCAGAGAGCGCCGTCAGCCGCCATTTGCATGTAGGTGGTGTCGAAGCGGAACTGCACATTCCCCGCATCGCCCGTAGTGGACCCGTCCGGGTAGGCGATGCCCACGAAGTCCGCGGACGGAGCGCCCTCCCCGAGAATGCCCTTGTCAAAGAGGAACTCCGCCACGCTCACCATCGTCGCCGGCAATTCATCGCTCTCGGCAAACGTCACCGCTGCGGCCGGGTCATAGAACATCTCGGTTGAGGCGAGCTGTGCGTTGTAGCCAGCCAGATCGGTGCCGGACGCTTCGGCCAAAGCCGTCAACACTTCTTCGTCACCGGCGGCCATAAGCCCCATCACCTCGTACCACGCCCCGACGAGCGCCTTACCGAAATCCGGGTTGGCTTCGAGGACCTCCGTGTTGACGACCATCAGGTCGATGATCTCACCGGGAATGTCGGAGCTATCGAAAAGCTTCTTCGCATTCGGATCTTCCAGGATCGTGGAAACGAGGGGGTTCCACGTGACAACCGCCTCTACGTCCGGCGTGGCAAAGGCCGCGATCATGTCCGCATCAGAGGTATTGATGACCGCCTCAAGTTGGCTCTCGCGCAGACCAACGGAGTTGAGGGCGCGCGCAAGGAGGTAATGCGACACAGAAAGTTCCACGAGGTTCACCGGCTTGCCTTCGAGGTCGGCAAGCTCTGCGTCGCCCTTGACGATGACGGCGTCATTTCCGTTCGAGAAATCACCCACAATCAGCGCGGTCGTGTCCACGCCTCCGCCCGCCGGGATCGACAGCGTGTCCATGTTGGTGGCTGACACCCCGTCAAACTCGCCTTCCGTGTACTGGATGATCGATTCGACGTAGTCGTTGATCTGCACGATCTCGACGTCGATCCAGTACTTGTCGGCCCATTTGTCCATGATGCCGCTATCTTCAAGATAGCCCCACGGCATCCACCCAACATAGATCGACCAAGCGACCTTGAATTCGGTTTTTTCCTGCGCTGTGGCGCCGGAGGCGAGCATCACGGCCAGAGCGGTGGTGGTAAGCAGCTTTTTCATCATCGGTCCCCATCAAGATTTCACCAATGGATTGACCGCGCGAATGGCGTGTGAGGGCGCAGGTCAAACCAGCGCAGTAGCCTCCCGGGATTTTGCCCCGCCGTGTACCAGGCACCTATCGGCGCCAGGCGATAACTCTCGGACCAGACCCTCTGCGGAAGGCGGAACCCTAGTCATCCTGCCTGCCTTCGATGCCGCTCAACGCGCGAACGGGTCAACGACCCGCCAGGGGCTGTAGCGCGGTCAGGTGGATCTGCACGCTTCTTGGGCGTCGCAGCGGCAGACTGATTGAAAAAGCATCGAACCGAAAAGAAGAGGATCGACGCGAGCGATCCCCCCAAAATCTGGGCGCGCGCGGTCAAAAGAGGCTTCTGCGGCCGCGTGTCTTCCCAGAGTTCATACCCGCTTGACCCTGAGCTTCGTCTTGAGGTCGGTGCGGCAGAAGGCATGCAGGAAACAGGTCTGCTCCGAGATATCGAGCATCTCTTGTGCTGTCTCGTCGCTTTCGCTGGTTTCGAGGTAGACATGCGTTTCGATCGGATCCGCCTCGCCTGCCTTACCCGTCCCTCCGGATGCACCGCCGAGGCTGAAATGTGTGTCCTGCACGATACGGTAGTCAGGCAAGTCGAGCTTGAGCATCGACACAAAGCGCCCGAACTGCGTCATGAAGCAAAAGCCGATTCCCGCTGAAATGAGGGTGTTTGCGTCCGGGGCCCGCCCGTCTTCCGAGCTCAGAAAGCGGAAGCTCGTGCCATAGGGCGAATACTGCATCTGCTGGATTTCTTTGATGCCGTCCTCGCGCATGACGGCAACGGCGCCGATGTTGAGCCGCCTGTCCTGCTCATCGGCGAGGCTCGAGCCACCGCTCGCAGTGCCGAGCACGACGTCCTTTTTCGGTGTCGGTCCGACCGGTTCCATCAGAGTGAGATCTCCCGCCTCCGGGACAGATTTGGCGAAATGATTGCCTGGATCCGGGAAAAGGCTGCCATCGATCTCCGCAACCTTTGCTGTGGGGAGCTCTACCCCGTTCTTGCCCAGCTTGAAGAGGCTCTCGAGCTTGCCGCGCATGAGGCCATTGAGGGGCGAGGCGTAGGTTGCGTTGATCAGAAAGTCGTTCAAGGGACCGTCTTCAAGATCGCAGTCGATCTCGACCTGCAGATCGATGTTCTCCGCCCCGCCGACCATGGTGCGTTTGGGCATAGAGCCCTTCATTGTGTAGTAGTTGTCCTGGATCAGCTTGAGCTTGCGGATCTCGATCCCCTGCTTGTCGGCCAGGGCGAGAATCTCGTTCATAAAGCTTGCAGCCATTCCTGTGCTCAGGAATGCGAGGGGACAGGGCGCGGCGTCGTGCCCGTTTAGATACGGCCCCTCGTCCGACACCAGCCGCCAGGTGAGCCCGGTTTTAGCTGAGCGGATCAACGCCTCTTTCTGGAAGCCCGACAAAGAGCGGACCCATGTGCGCAAGGCATCGCCCTTTCGATTCTCCGGTGCGTCGATGGAGACTTCGTCCGCGTTCGATAGCTTGAAAAACGGCGCGAGGCCTGATGTGCCGATAATGTTGTCGCCGAGTTTTGCCATAGTGCAAGCTCCTGCCTGTGTCGATGAATGCGGCGGGACCTCTCGAAGGGCCCCGCCGGCGGAAGGCTCTGCGTCAGTCGAGGACGCCCACTTCGCGGTAATAGCGCGCCGCACCCGGATGCATGGTCATGCGCCCAAGGTTGCCACCGTTGAACCCCACGTCGAGAGCTGCGGCCCAGGGCGCATCTGTCGTGATCTGGTCGATGTTCTCCCAGAACGTCTTGGTAACCTGATAGACGAGCTCCTCGTCGAGGTCCCCGCGGACACTGATGCCGACCATGGCATTGAACGTGAGCGTCGCGTCGTCGTTCAATTGCCCGTCGTAGAGACCAGCCGGGATATCCTCGCGGAACCGGAAGGGCCCGAGGTACTTTGTCGCCGCTTCTCCGGGGTCTTCCTCGGGGCCGATAAAGCGCACGTCTTCGGTCTCGGTGAACTGGATGAATTGGCCGCACGGATCGAGGCACCCGTTCACGTAGACGTCGATTGTACCGTCAAGAAAGGCCTGGAAGCCTGTCTGCCAATTGGCGGTGATCGTGTCGTAATCCTCGCCCGCGACGAGGCCCGTGGTGGTTTCGACCCATCCCCGCGCCGCATTGAAGGCGCCGCCGCCCTGCGGGCCCAGAAAGACCGAAGCACCCTCTATGTCGTCGAGCACTTCGATGTCGCTGTCTGCACGGACAGCGAAATGATAGGGCCCATACGGATAGAGCATCAAAAGCTGCAGGTTTTCGGCCAGCGCGGGGGCGTCCGGCTCATTGGCATACATGGCCCGCCCGTCGGCCATGAGCGAATAGACCACTTGGTTTGTCATTGAAAAATCGAGGTTTCCGCGCGCCACTTCCATCATGTGCAAGGTCGCCGCGCCGCCACCAGACACCTCGATCCCCACCCCGTCGAGGTTGTCGGTGACAATGTTGGCAAAGGTCGACATTGTCGTCGCCGCGCTCAGACCCGGCGCAATGGTGGCCATGCGCAGAGTGGTTTCCTGTGCAGCAAGCGCACCGGGCAACGCCATCAAGGTACAGACCGATAAAGCCTTCAGTTGCATAGTTCTTTCCTCCCTTAATCCGCCCTCAAGGACGCGTTTTGTGTGTCTATCGGCGACGGTTCTCCGCCGAGAAATCGATGGGTGATGATCAGTGCTGCCCCGGCTGCAAAGGCAGGCACGGCGAGCGCCATGCTGGGCACGAGCGTCAAGAGGCCGACAAGAGTGCGGGCGAGGCGCTCCCAGGAGGCCAGACGATTTCTTTCGAACCCGGTCAAAGCCGAAGCCATCAGCCAGACAGCCATGCCGAAAGCTGCAATTACCCAGAAGAAATCGAACCAGGATACGGTGGCAAGGTCGATCATCGCGCGCGAATTGGGCAGCTCGTCCCCAAACCAGACGAAGAGCACCTGGAGCTTGTAGAGGACAGCCGGGTGATAGACGAAAACGAACGGGATCAGGAAGCCTGCCAAAGCGAGGCGCGCCGCCTGAAAGCCGGTCTGCATCGGGTTTGCCCCCGCGATGGGGGCCGCAGCAAACGCCGCAAGGGCCACCGGCGGCGTCACCGTAGAGAGCACCGCGAAGAAGACCACAAAAAGGTGAAGCGTCAGCGGCGGGATTCCCACCGCGTCAATGCCGGAGCTCAGCGCGATCACGATGATAAAGTACGTGGCCCCGGGCGGCAGCCCCATACCCAAGACGATCGCCCCAAGCGCCACCACGATGAGCGTCGTGAATAGGGGGCCGCTGGCCAGCTGCGCCAGCAAAAGCGCAAGGCGGCCGGAAAACCCAGACACCTGAATGAGCCCCACAATGAGGCCAATGGCCGCCACGATCACGACAATCGCTGCCGACATCCGCCCTGCATCAACAAAAGCTCGATATACGCGGCTCCGGTCGCGAAAGCCCGGGAACAGGATAAGCGCGCTCGCGACCGCCGCGATGAACCCGTAAAACCCTGCTTTCTGGACTGACGGCTGCGTAAAGAGGTAGTAGCTCAGCACGCCGAGGGGCACGACAAAGACGAGGCACTGAACCGTTTCATAGCGCGACAGGCTCGGGCGGGCTTCCGGCGGCAGGGGCCCGACACCCTGTCGACGGGCCTCGAAATAGACGGTCAGGAAAGTGCCGAAGTAAAAGAAGATCGCCGGCAAAATGGCCGCCACGATGATGTAGCGATACTCCAGTCCGATTTGCCCGGCGACGAAGAAGGCAACGACACCCATCACAGGTGGCATGACTTGGCCGCCTGTCGACGCCGCAGCCTCCACAGCCGCAGAAAATGCAGGTTTGAAGCCCGCTTTCTTGATCACGGGGATCGTCATAACCCCGGTGGACACAACGTTAGAGATCGCCGCACCACTCAGCGTTCCGAAAAGCGCCGATGACGCCACCGACGCGTGGGCCGCCCCGCCCGTGAAACGCCCCGTCAGCCGGTTCGCCAGCTTCATAAGAAGGTCGCCCGCCCCCGAGGCCATAAGCACGGCTCCGAAGACGATGAAGATCAAGACATTGCCCGACACCACCTGAAGGGGCTGGCCGAACATGCCGCCAGTCTGCGACCAGAAGTTCAGGACCATGGTCCGCATCGATTGCGAGGCCGTTGCTTCGGACCCCGCAAGAATGCCCGTCCAGTCGGGAAGTGCTCCACGCACGAAGAAATAGACGATCCAGAATATGCAGAACCCCACGATGAAACCGCCGAACTGGCGCCAGGTGAGGTAAAGGACGAGCGCTGTCGCCACCGGAAAGAGCAGAAAATCGAGCGTCGCCGCCGACGGCAACGCCCCGCCATCCACGCGCATGAGCTTGGAAATCCAGAGCACAAAGACAACGCCCGAGAGTGCCGCCAACCCCCAGTTCAGACCGGGCTTGCGCATTGGAAGCGTGAGAAAGGAAACCGCGAATGCAAAGAGGATCGGCAGGCCGAGGATGAGACCGGTGGGAAGAAGAAAGGCACGCTCAAATGAGCGGTACGCCGCGCCAAGCCAATGCTCCCGCAAGAGGAGCCGCTGGTCGCGACGGCTGAGTTCCTCAAAATCCGGCGTCGCCGATTGGATGATCCAACGCACGAGCTCCGACACAGGACCTGCGGCGGCATAGACCAGGATGGTGATCGCGAACACAAACGCGAGCGCATCCGCAACGCGCTTGGCTGAGCTCGGCTTACCCGCTGGCCCGCTGGTCATGCTGTCCTCCCGGTGTGCCCCGCGCAGAGCGGGAATTATCCTTTTTCGTCAGACCTCGATCGGGCGCGGCGCGTTGGCCGGGTCGATGAGATCGCCTTCGTTCCAGTAGCCGATGAGCACGCCTGCCTTTTCCTCGAAAGCTGTAAATCGCGCTGCCATGTCGTCGCTGTAGGTTACGCGCTGCCGGTACTGCAGGGCCCAGTCCATGAGGCGGGCCTGCATATCACGGCAGATCTGTTCGTGATCTGGCGACAGGCCCAGATCATTGAGCTCATCCGGGTCCGCGTTGCGATCAAAGAGGACCGGCGCAAATCCGGGCGCATAAATATACTTCCAGTCCCGCGTCAGCAGCATGTACATGCGGCAATCCCGGGGCCCCCTGCCCGTCTCGGGTGCAAAGACCTGCTGGTGATAGTCGTATTCGCTGACGACCTGATCGTTCACGTCGGTGGCCTCACCGGTCAAAAGCGGGCGCAGCGACACGCCGTCAAGAACATGTGCCTCAGCGCGCCCGCCATAGTGGTCAATAAAGGTGGGAAGGAGGTCGATCGCCTGGACGAGCGCGTCCGAAACAGTGCCCCGCGTCGCGTCCATCGCCGGGTCGGGATCGGCGATGATCAGAGGCACCTTGACGGACGGGTCATGGAAGTAGTCCTTGTCCCCCATCCAGTGGTCGCCCAGATAGTCGCCGTGATCGGACGTGAAGACAATTGTCGTCGTCTCGAGCAGGCCCCGCTCTTCCATGAAGGCAAAGAGCTCGCCCAACTGGTCGTCGATTTGCTTAACAAGGCCCATATACGTCGGGATGACCGTCTCAAGCGTTTCATCTCGCGCAAAGGTCCGCCCGGCGATGCGATCCTGAAAGTGCTTCATCAGCGGATTGGGGTCGGTCCGCTCACCTACACTCCGGACCACGGGTTGGATGTCATCCTTACCGTACATGTCATGGTAAGGCGCAGGGGCGATGTAGGGCCAGTGCGGTTTGATGTAGGAAAGATGAAGGAGCCAGGGTGCCGAACCGTCGTCTTCAGCCATGAAATCCATGGCCCGTCGCGTCATGTACGGCGTCTCGCTGTCTTCTTCAGCCAGGGCCGCCGGCTGATCGGCAATGTCATTGTAAAAGCCTGACCGCACCCCGCCCGAGGTCTCCACTGCGTTGGCGGCCCAATGCCATGGGTTATGGCCCGCATGGCCTTTCTCCCGGAGGTAGTCGTTGTAGCGCGGCTGCGCTTTCATCATCTTGTCGGGGTAGATGCCGTCATCCCGCTCGAAGGGCTCGAAACCGACCTCAGCGTGGTGACGGCCCGTCTGGCTTCCCGGATCTATACCGAGGCGCGCCATCCCGTCGCGATCCGGCATCATATGGGTTTTGCCCACGATGACCGGTCGGACGCCGAGCGGCCTGAGGTAATCGCCAATGTTCCGTTCTCCCACCCGGAGCGGCACGAAGTTGGCAGTGGCGCCATGGGAGGACGCATAGCGGCCGGTATAAAAGCTCATCCGGCTGGGTCCGCAGATGGGCGACTGGACAAAGGCATTGGTAAAGCGAACGCCCCGTGCGGCGATCTTGTCTATGTTCGGGGTCTTCAGCGTTTTGTGCCCTGCGCAAGACAGGTAGTCCCAGCGAAGCTGGTCGCACATGATGAACAGAAGGTTCCGCTGCCCTGGCATGCCTCAGGCGCCCCCCGTGACCGACCGGAGAGAGTGCGCCTGAGTGGTACCTCGAACTCGATCAGCAGCCATCCACGCGCAAAGGCGCAGGCTCCGCACCGGTGGATGCAGGTGCTGCCCCGAGGGTCGATCAATGCCAAGTGTCCGGCGGCAGAACATGCCCAAAGCTCCCGCGCTTATAGGTTCACCTTGCCACCGTCGACGTTGAGCGTCTGGCCGGTGACGAAATCGCTGTCCGAAGACGCGAGGTAGAGAAGCGTTCCGAGAAGGTCTTCCGGGAGCATGTCACGCTTGATGGAGCGCGACGCCACCGTCGGGCCGCGGGCCATGTCAAACCCGCTATTGGCGGCAAGGCCTTCGCTTTCAGTGAGGCCCGGCGCAATGGCATTCACCTGGATGTTCTTGTCGCCGAGTTCGCGTCCATGGCACCGCGTCAGCGCAATCACCGCCCCCTTGGACGCCGTGTAGTGCGACAGGCCCGGAGGACCGTAGAAGAATGTGCCCGAAGCGATGTTGATGACTTTGCCGCCCCCTGCCCCGATCATGGTGGGCACAATCGCGCGCATGACCTGATGCACGCCGCGTGCGTTGACCCGCATGATCGTGTCGAACTCGTTCTCGTCGATCTCGAAAAAGGGTTTCGGCTTGAGCGTCGCGAAAATCGAAGCGTTGTTGACCATGATATCAAGCCCGCCCATGCCTTTGGCCGCCTCCACCATGGCAGCAAGGTCATCGTTGTTCGTGACGTCGACCTTCATCCCTTCGGCTGTGCCACCTGCATCAGTGATGGCTGCCACAGCCTTGCCAGTGTCCTGGACATCGGTCACGAGAACCTTCGCTCCGTGGTCGGCCATGGCCTTGGCCATCAAGGAGCCGATCCCTTGCGCAGCCCCGGTGATGACGGCAGTCTTTCCCTCTAAACGGCCCATGGTTTGCTCCCTCAGTTCAGTTCAATTTCAAGGATGCGCGCGACTTCGGGCCAGCTCTTGGCCCCGTTCTCGCGCAGGTCATTCGTCAGATCTTCCGGGACCCAGTCGATGAGACACTTTGTGAAGTTCGGCCGCGCCTCAATTGCCGCGAACCAGCGCTCGACATTGGGCCGACGACCACCTTCCCACATCCCCCGCATGGACATCATGGCCAGGCGGTTGATGTAGGGTGTCATGGCGATGTCGGCGATGGAGAACTTGTTGCCCACGAGCCAGTCCTGCCCCTCGAGAGCGGTTTCCATCTTCTGAAGGTAACTGTCGTAGAGCTTCACCTTTTCGGTGGCCCCCGGAGCGTCAAAGCCATAGCGGGTATAGCTGTCCTTCAAGTCCTTCCAATTCGATGTCACCGACATCGTCGGGGTGGAGGCGAGGAACTTCTTCACCCCTTCTTCTCCCAGATTCTTCAACACGGTGTGCCGATGCGAGCATACGAAGGTCACGGCTCCGCAGGCCGGATGCAGATCCTCGTCGACGGCCTTCGTCCAGTATCGGGCTTGGGCGCGCTCCCACGGGTCCGTCGGATGGACGGAGGTGCCCGGTTCGATCTGATCGAGGTATTCAATAATGACCGTACTATCGGGCACTACAGTTTCGTCATGCACAAGGGTCGGCACGACGCCTTTGGGATTGAGTTTCAAGTAGTCCGGATCGAACTGTTCCCCTTTGAGGATGTCGATATAGACCCCATCCCAGTCGAGCCCCTTTTCATCCATAGCGAAGCGGACTTTGGCCGCGCAAACGGAAGAACCGTGGTGATAAAGCGTGAAACTCATAGCTGCACCGTAACCCACTTGAGCTCGGTCATGGCTTCCATGTCGGCGTCGGTCCCTTCTCTGCCGACGCCACTTTCGCCGTTGCCACCAAAGGGCACGTGGGCCTCGTCATGGATGGTGGGGCCATTGATATGGCACATGCCGGCTTCAATGTGGCGGGCGAAGTGGAACGCCTTGTCGATGTCCTTGGTAAAGATCGCGGATGACAGCCCGTATTCGGTGTCATTCGCACGCTCCAGTCCTTCCTCGTAGCTGTCGATCGCGTAGATCGAGGTGACGGGGCCGAAGGTCTCCGAACGGCAGACGGTCATCTCCTCGGTCACGTCGGTCAGCAGCGTGGGCTTGCAGCGATTGCCCTCCCACTCTCCGCCGATGACGGTCGCGCCCTTCGCGCGCGCATCCTCGATGTGGTCTTTCACCCGCTGGCGCTGACGATCCGAGATGATTGGCGCAATCACGGTGTTCGGGTCCCTGAGGTCCCCCATCCCCACCTTGCCCGCAATCATGGAAAAGCGCTTCACGAACTCATCGTAGATCGGACGTTCAACATAAAAGCGGCTCGACCCGATGCAGGCCTGCCCGCCGAACATAAAGATCGACCGCGCCGCGAGGGGCATCACCTTCTCGAGGTCGGCATCGGCCAGAACGATCGTCGGGCTTTTCCCGCCCAGCTCAAGCGTGTTCGGCGTCTTGTTCCTCGCGCAGATCTCGTTGATGTGCTGCCCCACCACGGTCGATCCCGTGAACGTCACAAAGTCCACATCTGCATGGCTCGTCAGATCATCACCGATCTCGTGGCCCAAACCCGTCACGACGTTGTAGGAACCGGCCTGAAAGCCTGCCTCTGCGATGATCTCGGCAAAGATCACCGTGAGGTGCGGCGCCATCTCCGAGGGCAGATGCACAACCGTGTTGCCCACCGCCAAAGCATTCGCCACGAGGCGCGTCGTCTTGATGAGGGGAACATTGAACGGGGTAATGACCGCCACGACACCCAAGGGCTCCCGGACGGACATCGAAAACGTCCCCGGCCGGTCGGAGGGGATCGTCTCCCCCCGGACCTGGCGGCACAGACCAGCTGCCGCACGAACCATGGTGAGGCCTTTGGAAAACTCGAACATGGCCTTCTGGATCGGGGATCCGATCTCGTCGATGAGGCAGCTCACAAGCTCCTGCTGGCGCTCTTCCATCAGCTCAGCCACGCGCAACAGCATGCGCTCACGCTCCGTGGGCGTGGTCTCTCGATAACTCTTGAACGCCTCTTTCGCGGCGGCGACAGCGCGCGCCATATCTGCGCCGGTGCCTTTGGCGGCATGGGCATAGAGGCTGTCATCCAGGGGGTTGAGCACCTCGAAGGTGGTCTTCCCGTCCGCATCAACCCACGCCCCGTTTATGAAGTGCTGGAGCGTTCTGATGTCTGTTCTCGTGTCCATGGTGGTGCGGCTCCTTGATGTGCTATCCGCCAACGATCGCGTCCGGGAGGAAGAGCGCGATCGATGGGAAGAGAATGAGAAGGACAATCATCAGAGCCATTGCGAACCAGAACGGCCAGATGCCGCGGAAAATGCGCCCCATGGGCACGTCGGGTGCGATGGATTTGACGATGAAGACGTTGATGCCCACCGGCGGGGAAATCATCCCCATTTCGAGGACGATGACGACGATGATCCCGAACCAGATGAGATCCCAGTTCAGGCCGACCGCGATGGGAATGACGACAGGGATCGTCAACACCAGCATCGCGATGGACTCAAGGAACATGCCTAAGAAAATGTAGACGGCGATGATGATGAGAAGGACGCCGATATCCCCGATGGGCAGAGACGTCAGCAAAGTGACGAGCTGCGACGGCACCTCTGTCAGGGACATGAACGGAATAAAGACGAACGCACCGATGATGATGAGAAAGACCGTCGCCGTCGCATTCATCGTCTGAAGGATAACAGTCTTCGATGCCTCGAACGTGAGGGTACGTCGCCACGCGGCCACCACGAACGTGAAAAACGCGCCAACGCCGGACGCCTCCACCGGGGTGAAGAACCCGGTATACATGCCGCCGATTGTCAGCACGACCACGCCGATGATGGGTGCTGCCCGCAAGAGCGCGTCTTTGCGCTCGGGCCAGGCGGACCGCTCGCCGCTCGGTCCGGCCTCCGGGTTTCTGCGCACGACGAGGTAGATCGCACCGATGAACAGAAGGGTCAGGATGATCCCGGGGAAGACACCCGCCATGAACAGACGTCCGATGCTCTGCTCGGTGAGGACCGCGTAGATGATCATGCCGCCTGACGGTGGGATCAGGAAACCCAGCGTCCCCCCTGCCGCCACGGATCCAGTCGCGAGGCTGTCGGAGTATTTGTAGCGCTTCATCTCCGGCAGGGCCACGCGGCCCATGGTGACGGCTGAGGCAAGCGATGACCCCGAGAGCGCCGCAAAGCCCGCGCACGCCGCAATCGTCGCCGATGCGAGCCCACCGCGCAGGTGCCCCATCCAGCGATAGGCGGCGGTGAATAGGTCGTTCGACATCCCCGACACCCCGGCCAGGGTGCCCATGAGCACGAACATCGGGATCACCAAGAGGTTGAAGTTTGAGGCCGCTTCGAACGTCTCCCCAGACAGGTTGGAATACGCGATCCGCAGCGCCCGGGACCACGCTTGATCAGAGGCCATTCCAACTGTGATGAACTGGTTGGCATTCGCCACAACCGTCCCCACGAGCCCAACCCCAAGCATGGAGAGGGCCACCGGCATCCTCAACGCAAGGAGGATGAAGAGCACCAACAGCCCTAAGATTCCGAGAAGTGTCATGCTGATCATAGCTCTTCACCGCTGAGCTTGAGCTTCACCACCTCGCCGGAGCGCAAAAGCTGCCAGATGTCGAGGCAGATCACGACGGTGTAAATGACGATCGAGATAGACAGAAGATAGTAGAAAGGCCCGAACGAGATCAGGAGCTGTTGCGTCGTTTCACCGAATTTCTCGGCCGTCCCACCCGCATGCCAGAGACGCCACGCCATGATCGCCAGGAGGATAGCGCCCAGCCCTTTCATCACGATCAAGGACCATTTCGCAAACGCAGCCGACATGCTGCTTTCAAGGACCTCGATCTCGATATGGGCCCCCGTCCGGGAGCCCAGCGGGATAGACAGGGCCACTATCACCACGAGAGCGAGGATCAGCAGATCTTCGGCGCCCACAATGGGGGAATTGAGGGCCTTGCGCATGATCAACACGTTCCAGACCGTGAAGCCGGTCATGAAGATCAATGTCGCGCCCCCAAGGATCAGTGATACCCAGGTCAGCACGCTATCGAGCGCACCGATCACTCTTGGCTTGTCAGGTTTTTGCGACATGTTTTCCCCCGAGAGCATGGCGTGACCGGGGCCAAATTTGGTGGCCCCGGCGATTGGCTTTATTGATTGAGCGCTTCGTAGATGTCTTTGGCGTTATCGATGCCGCGAGAGGTGTAGTCTGCGTAGATCGCCTCCATGCCCTCAGCGGCAGCGGCTTCCATTTTGGCCCGCTCCTCGTCGGAAACGACGATCCATTCCACGTTGAGGTCGCCGGAGGCGAGCTGCTTCTCCACCCATTCCAGCGCGATTTCGTCGGCATGGTGGAACGACCGGGCCAGCTCGAGTGAGAACGGCAGGCCAGAAATCTCATCGAGGATCGCGCGATGCTCGGCGCTGAGGCTCTGGTAGCGCTCCATGTTCATGACGAAGTAGACCGGGTTGAACGTGGCGGGCGTGTTGAGGACCGCATAATCCGCCACTTCATCGAGGTTCCACGGGGGCATGATGTTGTTGATCGTTGAGATCGCCGCATCAATCGTCCCGGTGCTGAGCCCTGTGTAATGTTCGGCTGTGTCGAGCTGGACAGGCACCGCACCCATGCCCTGGATCACCGGTGTCGTCATCGACGCGAATGGCACGATCTTTGCGCCCTGCATCCCCTCAATGGTCGAGACATCCTTGGTAGAGATGATCATCCCCCCGGCCGGGTTGCCGATCGCCAGTACCTTCACGTCGGTCCATTCATCGGCCATGTATTCATCAAACACCGCCCACATCCGCTCGGTTGAATCGAGGGCATCGAGGGCTTTGCCAGGCGGAACTGCGAGCATGGTTTTGGGAAAGAGCGTCGGCGTCACTGACGCGATCCCGAAGGTGATATCAGCGACACCCTCGACGGCGCGCTTGTATTGCTGCGCCGGTCCCGCGCCAAGCTGGCCAGCAGGGAAGAGCTTCATCGTCAACGTCCCGCCGGAACGCTCCGTGATCTCCTTTTCGAACCACGCAAGGGCCCCGGTCACGGTCTCGTGGCTAGGCGGGACAAAGGTAGCAACGGTAAGCTCTTCGGCCTGCAGCGCCGGAGCGCCCATGAGAAGAACAACTGCCGAAGCGCGAAGTGTTTGCATAAGCGTCATTTGAGGACCCTCACTTGTTGATTGCGTTATAAATTTCTTCCGCGTTGCTGATCCCGCGGTCGGCATAGTCTGCGAAAATGGCCTTCATGCCTTCGGCGACGGCGGCATCCATGCGGGCGCGCTCCTCAGCGCTGACCGTTACCAACTCGTAGTTCTTGCCACTTGTGTCCTGCATCGTGGCCAGCGATTTGGCGTCAGCGCCGTCAAAGCTCTCGGCGAGCTTCATGGACGCGGCCTCACCCGACAGATCGTCGCTGATGGCGCGATGCTCGTCAGAAAGGCCCATGTACCTTTCCTTGTTCATGACGACGAAAATCACTGCGTGCTGTACCGGAACATTGACCGTGAAATGGGAGGCCACGTCCCAGAAGTTCCAGGGAGGCGTCATGTTGTTGTAGGTGGCATAGGCCCCGTCGATCGTGCCCGTGGAGAGACCTGTGTACATCTCTGTCACGGGCATCTGTACAGGCACCGCGCCCATGGCCTCGATGATCGGCGTAGTCAAAGCTGCGTAGGGCACGACTTTTGCGCCGTCCATCTCCTCAAGCGTCGACAAGGCCCGCGTTGACGCGATCCCGATGCCAGCGGCGGTGCTGAGTGCGATGACCTTCACGTCCTCGTATTCGTCGGCCAGATACTCATCAAAGACGGACAAGAGCCGCTGAGTGGCCTCCGCAGAGTTCGCAGCCTTGCCCGGGGGAATTGCCAGCATCGTCTTCGGGAAAAGCGCCGGCGTGTAGGCCGACACCCCAAAGGTGATGTCCGCCACCCCTTCGACGGCGCGCTTGTACTGCTGCACCGGACCAGCGCCGAGTTGGCCTGCGGGGAACAGCTGCATGGTCAGCGACCCGCCGGAGCGCGCCTCGAGCTCTTCCGCGAACCAGCCAAAGAGCACGGTATTGGTGTGGTGCTGCGGCGGGACAAAGGTCGCGACGGTCAGCTCTTCAGCCTTCGCGGCCAGCGCACCAATGGCGACACCAGCGGCGACCACGGCAGACATGCCGATACGCTTGATATTCATCTTTTCCTCCCAAATAGACGGCCGCCACCTGCACTTTGGGATCCCAAATCTTTGTAAGGGAAGATTTGCGGGGCGATTCTGTCTTTCGTGGTCGCGATTAGGCGGCAATTAGGATCCTAAATCAAGGATTTTTAACTGACTGCGTTATGCCCGGCTGGCCGCAACTTGACTTTGGGATCCCAAAATGGGTCACTGCCCCATGGACTCGATTGACAATTGGCTCGCCGCGCAGATCCGAAACGACATCTTTCACGGAGCATATTCCGAGGATGAACGATTGTCGGAAGCGCGGCTTTGCGAGACCCATAACGTCTCGCGCACGCCAGTGCGTCTGGCGCTCCGTATCTTGGAGAGAGAGGGCGTCGTCCGGCGCGGTGAAGGACGCGGCTACACAATCGTGAGCCCGACGATCCCCGGCATCATGCAGGCCGTCCAGGTCCGCGGGCACCTGGAAAGCCTTGCTGCACGGCTGATGGCTCAGGTCACCGACAAGAAGAAGTTTCTGCCCTTCATGGAAGAGGCCATTGAGACGATAGACCAGTTGGTTGCGCTTGAACGTCTCGACGCGCCAACAGCCCGGCAAATGCAGGCCGCCAACGAGAACTTTCATACCACCATCCTGGACGCGTGCGGGAATGATTACATCGGCTTTACGTGCAAACAAATCAGCCATCTTCCGATGTTGGCCGCCGGGTCCATGGTCTTTGACCGGGCCATCGCCGAAAGCCCGTCCCGCTGGGAAGAGGGCCTCTTCCGTCTGAAGTTGGGCAATTCTCAGCACAAGGTGATCTACGAGGCCATCAAGCAAGGGGACGCCGTGCGTGCCGAAGGCATGATGCGAGAACACTCTCACACGATGATCACCTATATCGAGACGTTTGAAAAACGCGACGGAAGCCTGACAGTGTCGGATCTTGTGTCATTTTCCGCCGCTAACGAGCCGGAGATCCCGAATGTGTGAAGATCGACATGCCCGCGCATCCTGACCTCCTCGCCCAGAACGCGCAGTTCGAAAAGAAGATCCATACGCTGGCGAACGGCGTGTATGCGGCAGTCGGCTATGCCGCATCAAATGTTCAGTTTCTGGTCGGCGAAGCAGGCATCGTTGCCATAGACACGACAGAGACCACGCAAGCTGCCGAAAACATCCTCGCCGATCTTCGCGCGATTTCAGCGCTACCCATCACCACGGTGATCTACACGCATTCGCACCGCGACCACATTTCTGGCGCGAGCGTCTTTGTCGAAGGCCGCGAAATCGAGGTGATCGCCGCGGACAATTTTGCATCTGACCTTGTCGAAACAGGGCAAGCACGACCTGCACCCAGTGGGGCCCTGATGGCACGTACAAAGCGCCAGTTCGGGATCAGCCTGCCGGGTGACGAGCGTGTAAGTCTCGGTGTTGGTCCGGGGGATCGACCGATGAAAGGTATGGGTGGCGGCTATCTCAGCCCCACGATGCGCATTGCCGAAACCACGCGGCTCACACGGGAAGGGTTTGAGTTTGAGTTGGCCAAAGCGCCGGGAGAAACGCCAGATCACATCATTGTCTGGCTCGCAGCGCAAAAGGTTCTGATCAGCGGCGACAACTTTTACCATGCCTTCCCGAATCTCTACGCGATCCGTGGCACGCCCTACCGCGACTTTGACGCCTGGGCCGACACGATGGACCAATTGCTGAGCTATGGGGCGGAGGTTCTCTCCCCCGGCCATACCCTGCCCGTTTATGGCGCCACTGCGATCAAGGAGTGCCTGACCGGCTATAGAGATGCGATCCGCCACGTTGTGACAGAGGCGGTCGCCGGTATGAACGCAGGCGAGGATCCAGTGACGATCGCCTCAAAACTCCGCCTGCCGCCAGAGCTTGCCGAAAAACCCTTCCTCAAGGAGTTCTACGGCTCCGTAAACTACGCCGCCCGCGCCTATTTCGCCGGGACCTTGGGCTGGTTCGATGGAAATCCAACGAGCCTAGGCCAACTGCCCGCCGCAGAGGAAGCTCGGCGCATGGTTGCGCTTCTTGGCGGCGCATCTGCCGTTGAAGACGCGGCTCGGCAGGCCCTTGAAGAGGGTGACGCGCAATGGGCGATGGAACTCATAGACCGACTGCTTGCCTTGGGAACGGCGACCGACCCGGCAAAGGCCATCAAGATCAACGCCATGCGCAAGCTCGCCGACGAAACGGTGAATGCACCGACACGAAACTACTACCTCCTCTCGGCGCGAGAGCTCGAAGAAAGCTAGGGTGTGCCCGGCGCGTCCCGCCGGGCCGCAGCAAGGGGCCAGATCACCGAAAAGGTAGGCCAGACATGGGAGACGCCACGGGATGACATCCGAAGCCACTTTCAGTGAAGGACCGGCAGGTCTTTATCCGCGCGACTGGTCGCGTCAGCCACCGGCCAGCACGCCGGACTACCTCACCACACGGGCACGCAGCCCGCACCGCAAGCTTGTCCGGCTCACCGATACGGTGAACCAAAGCACCGGGCCGATCTTCAATCACGAAGACCTCGGCCCAGAGGACTGGGACCTCCTGACAAATTTTGCAGCACCCGGGGAAAGCGCCATCGGCCCGCGTCTGCTTGTGCATGGGCGCCTGCTTGATGAGAACGGGAGCCCCGTGCGTCGCGCGCTCGTCGAGTGCTGGCAGGCCAATTCCGGCGGCCGGTACCGGCACAAGAACGATACCTACCTCGCCCCGATTGATCCAAATTTCGGCGGCTGCGGGCGCACGATCACCGACGAAGACGGAAGATATCGGTTCCGCACCGTTATGCCGGGCGCCTATCCCTGGCCCAACGGCCCGAACACCTGGCGCCCGGCCCATATCCACTTTTCCGTCTTTGGATACAGCTTCGCCCAGCGGCTGATCACGCAATGCTATTTCGAGGGCGACCCGTTCATCCCCCTCTGTGCCATCGTAAAGACGATCCCGAACCCAGACGCCATCGACGGGCTCGTCGCGCGGTTGGACATGGATAAGACGATCCCCCACGACACGGTGGCCTACAAGTTTGACATTGTGCTCCGGGGGCGGCGGCAAACCCTCTTCGAAAATCGTCCAGAGGGGCTCTGAGCATGCGCCCGAACACTAAGATCATGCCGGAAACCGCCTCCCAGACAGCCGGCCCTTACGTTCATATCGGCCTAGCGCCCAACGCTGCGGGCTTTGACATATACGAGCGCGAAGCCGGCGCCGTTATCGCTGACCCGTCGGTGCCGGGCGAACGGATCCGCGTCGAGGGCATCGTGTGGGACGGCAACGGTGAGCCCGTCAAAGATGTCCTGCTCGAGGTTTGGCAGGCCGACGCCGCGGGCCGCCATGCAAATGCCGATGCTGTCCCAGACGGTTTCCGTGGCTGGGGACGGATCATAAGCGATTTCGACACCGGCATCTGGTCATTTGACACGATCAAGCCCGGCCGGGTGGGCAGCGGCGCGCCTTATCTGAGCCTCTGGATCGTGGCGCGCGGGATCAATATCGGCCTCAACACGCGGATGTATTTTGGCGATGAGGCTGCCGCCAACGCGTCAGACCCCGTCCTCGCAATGATCGAGGACGAGGCGCATAGAGGCACTCTGGTCGCTCCCCGCTCGGATGGCGACAACGGTGGAGCGGGCGGCCCCCTTTACCGATTTGACATTGTACTTCAGGGGGACGGCGAGACCGTGTTCTTCGACGTATGACCAAGCCCTGCATCATCTGCGTCGCGATCACCGGCTCTCTCCCCCGGCGATCGGACAATCCGGCCGTGCCCATCACGGTGTCCGAACAGATCGAAAGTACCCATGAGGCCTTTGAGGCAGGCGCCACCATCGCGCATTGCCATGTGCGCAATGACGACGAAACACCCTCTTCTGACCCCGAAAAATTCGCGCGCCTGAAAGAAGGCCTTACCACGCACTGCCCCGGAATGATCATACAGCTTTCAACCGGCGGGCGCTCTGGCGCTGGCAAGACGCGCGGTGGGATGCTTTCACTTCGGCCCGACATGGCGTCCCTCTCAGTAGGTTCGAACAACTTCCCGACGCGTGTGTACGAGAACCCGCCCGACCTCGTGGATTGGCTTGCATCAGAGATGCTCGAGCACGGCGTAAAGCCAGAGATTGAGGCCTTCGATCTGAGCCACATCCTTCACGCCAAACGCATGGCAGATGACGGCAAACTTGCGGGCACACCCTATGTGCAGTTCGTCATGGGCGTGAAGAACGCAATGCCCGCCGACAGGGCGGTGTTTGATTACTACGTCGCCACGGTCGAACGGCTCTTTGGCGCGGACGCACCATGGTGCGCCGCCGGTATCGGGCGCCATCAGATCGAGCTCAATGACTGGGCCATCTCCGCAGGGGGCCATGCGCGCACCGGTCTGGAAGACAACATCCGTCTCGACCGCGACCACCTCGCCCCCTCGAACGCCGCCCTCGTCAGGCGTGCCGTCGAGCTCTGCGAAAAGTACGAACGCCCCGTGGCGAGCTGGCAGGACGCCCGCGCGATCTTGGGACTTGAACGAGCGGCGCCATCTGGACGTAGCACGTAGGAGGAGCGCTTGGCCTGGAAATCAATCTTATGTGCCTATAGCGGCGATGCCGCACGGGGGAGCGGTCTCCGCCACGCGGTGCGCGTCGCCAAGCACCATGACGCCCACCTCACAGGTGTTCTTTTGCACGGGTCTTCCCTGATGCAGGAACGTCTCCAGCCGCGCCTTCCACAGGACTTGATCGATCAACTGCAGGGCGCCGAGCGCAAGCACATCGCGGATATCGGCGACCGGTTCAGGGCCGCAGCCGCTGCGGGCGGGTTGGAGGGCAAGGCCGAGTTCGTTGAGATCACTCCTGCAGAGGATGGGAGCCTCGCAGAGTTTGCCCACGCCTACGACCTTGTCGTCATGGGCAATCATTCCGTCGAAGCCCACGACGCGCATCTGTCCCCTTATCCTGACCTCGTGGCGCTTCGCAGCGGCCGCCCGGTCATGGTCGTCCCCGATGACTACGCAGGCGAAGGCCTCGCGGAGCGAGCAATCGTCGCGTGGGACGGGTCGCGTGCAGCAACACGGGCGCTCAGCGACACCATAGGCGTCCTGGCAGACAAGAAGGGCGTCAAGCTTGTTGGCGTCGGTAAGACACCCCGCGGCACGGACCGGCTCCTGATGAACCTCGGACGGCACGGCGTGACGGCCACCTTCGAGGTCGCCAGCAAAAGAGGCTCCATCGCCGAGACTCTCCTCAAGGCGGCGGCGGATTTCGATGCCAGACTCCTCGTACTCGGAGCGTTTGAACACAGCAAATTCAGCCACGACTTGTTCGGTGGCGTCACGACGCAGGTGATCGCCAAAGCAAAGATCCCCGTGCTCATGGCGCATTGACCGCAAGTAAAGACGAAGAGGCCAGAGAAGGCCCATTATGACGACCAAATGGAAGCCCTGACGCTCAACACAGAGATGATCGTTGTCCTCGCCATTCTCGCGATGACGGTCTTCCTCTTCGTGACAGAAACATTTCGGATCGACTTTACGGCCGTCCTTGTGATGGTCACCCTCGGCTTCCTGTCGCAAGTCCCGGGACTTGGAAACCTGGCCAATGTCGACAGGCTCTTTGAGGGCTTTTCCTCGAACGCTGTCATGTCGATCATCGCGGTGATGATTATCGGCGCGGGCCTCGACAAGACGGGCCTCATGACCAAGGTCGCAAGCTGGATCGTCAAGATCGGTGGCAAGACCGAAACGCGCCTCGTCCCGATCATTTCGGGCACCGTCGGGATCATCTCATCGTTCATGCAAAACGTCGGGGCGGCAGCACTCTTTTTGCCGGTGGTGAGCCGGATTTCGGTGCGCACCGAGATCCCGATGAGCAGGCTCCTGATGCCCATGGGCTTCTGCGCGATCCTCGGCGGGACGATCACCATGGTCGGGTCGTCGCCCCTCATACTGCTGAATGATCTCATCGCGACGGCCAACGAAGCCCTCCCTGCCGGGCAGCAGATGGAGGCGTTTGAACTTTTTGACGTGACCCCCGTCGGGTTCAGCCTTGTCCTGACCGGGATCCTCTACTTCGTGATCTTCGGGCGTTGGGTGTTGCCCAACAAGGGACGCGAAAGCGCCACAAGCGGCAAATCCATCAGCGAATACCTCCGCGGCCTGTATGGCGTGGATACCGACATCTTCGAGATCATTCTCCCCGAGAACAGCCCGTTCGAGGGGCGCAACGTCGCGGATGTGATGGTGGAAGGACACCTTCACATCATCGGTACGCATTACCGTCGGCAGAGCTACTTCATGCCGCCGCCAATCAGTACGACGATCACGACGCCCTGCCGCCTCGCAGTCCTCGGAAATCGCGCGGATGCGCAGGCCATGGCCATTGCTGGCGGCGGGCACATGCTGTCTCAGCTAGATATCTTCGCTGATGACTACGCGCCCACAGCTTGCGGGATGGCAGAAGTGGTCGTGCCGCCGGGCTCTGCCCTGGTTGGGCAGTGCTCGGTCGATCTGGAATTGCGCAAGGCCTACGGGATCAGCCTCGTCGCGATCCGGCGCGGTGAAGAAACGCTCAGCCTCGTTGAATCAGAGGATCACACCCCCACCCGGGTAGGCCTCGTGCCGCTAGAGACTGGCGACACCCTCGTCGTCTTTGCGAAATGGGACCGGCTCGCCAAGCTTACATCCGACCGCAACTTTGTCGTCGTGACGCAGGATTTCCCGCGCGAGGATGTCCGCCCCCAGAAGGTGGGCTTTGCGCTGGCCTTCTTCGCACTGGCGCTCGCGCTTATTCTCTTCAGTGATATCCGGCTGTCGCTGTGCCTTCTTGGGGCTGCGGCGGGGATGATCTTGTCCGGCGTGTTGCGGATTGATGAAGCCTACAACGCCGTCAGCTGGAGCACGGTGTTCCTCCTGGCGAGCCTCATACCGTTGGGGCAAGCGGTTCAGAACACGGGCACGGCAGCCTGGATCGCGCAGGAGACTCTCCGGCTATTCGACGGGGTGCCGGTCTTTGGCCTGCAGATCGGCGTCGCTCTCCTCGCCACGGCCTTTACACTGGTGATGTCCAACGTCGCCGCGACGGTACTCCTGGTCCCGCTTGCGGTCTCTATCGCTGTGGCTGCGGGTGGGGATCCGGCGATCTTTGCGCTCACCGTGGCAGTGGCGACGTCGAACTCTTTCCTGATCCCGACCCACCAGGTCAACGCGCTCATCATGGCGCCCGGAGGCTACAAGGTGACCGACTTTCTGCGCTCGGGGAGCATCATGACGGCGCTGTTCCTGATCGTATCGCTCGCCGCCATGTCTCTCTTCGTCTGAGGGCGCGACTTAGCCCGCAGCGCTGTTCTTGAACTTCTGGTGTTCGTCTTCCACGAGGCCGATCTTCCAGTAGCCGGAGATATACGTATCCGCACGCGGCATCGCTTTTTCATTGTGGAGGAAGTCGCGAAGGGCACGGATCACACCGGATTCTCCCGCGATGCAAGTCCGCACGCGCCCAGACGGCCAATCGAGAGACCGGATGAAATCCTCTTGCGCTGTTGACGGCGTCTGAGGGTCCGGATGGATCAGCCAATGCGCCTCGATACCCGGGGGCATATCGATGTCCTGCCGGTCTTCTTCGGCCGTGATCTCAAAGATCGCGACCCCACGCGCGTCGCGAGGCATCGCCTCTAGGGTGGCAGCTGCCATGGGAATGGCCGATGGATCGACAGCCAGGAGGTACCAGTCCGCATCAAATTCTGTGAGCTTCGGAGAAGCCGGGCCAGCGAAGCCCAGAAAACTGCCCGGAACCGCGCGATGCGCCCAGGCAGAGGCGGGGCCGTTGTCACCGTGGGCGACAAAGTCGATTGCGAGCTCCCCTTTGGCGGCATCGAAGCTGCGCACGGTATAGGTCCGGCGTTGCGGTGGCGGACCGTCGGCAAGACGCGCGGCAAAGGCCTCCTTCGTCTCACCGGAGTCCGGGATCATCAGCTTGCAGTGCCCGCCGTCGCGGCCCTCGGGAAAGTCTTCCAGCCCGGGACCGGCAAAGATCACGCGGATCATGTTCGGTGTCAGAAAGAACGCTTCCTTGACAGTCAAAAGGCGCGGACCGGGCCGCCCTGTCGCTTTACGCACCGCCTTTTTCAACTCTGTCATGATCGCCATCTTTATCGCTCCTTTCGGCCGCTAGAACTTGCCTGAGTTACCCCATGCCTCCCGCGGGCTGATCTCTTCCTCATTCGCCCAATGTTCGACGATGAGGCCGCTTTCCACGCGATAAAGATCAAAGACAGCGATGTCCTTGCCCAGCGCGTGGCGCTTTCCATAGGTTACCACGAGGTCTCCCTGGCCAATGAGCTGGAACAGCATCTCGTACTCCCCTACCTCGTCACGACCGAGCCAATCTTCAAGACCTGCGAGCCCTGCACCTATGGTCGGCGCCCGCTGCAGGAGGTCCTTGGCAACAAAGTCGGAGGCTTTCCCGAAGTTGCGCTCCTGCAGGACTTGCTTGGTGTATTCGAGGACAAGGGCTTTGTTTGCCTCAGTGTCGGCGGAGGTATCGACCACGGTTGTCCCACGCACCATGTCCTCCCCCGACACGGTCGTTGCAACGAAGGGGGCGATGGTATCCCAGTGCTCCAGGATCTGGCCGTCGGCATCGGTGTAGAACAGGTCCATCGTCACCCATTCCGCCGCGCCGTCATTGAGTGACTGATAGGCGTTGCAGTACACCCAGCGCCCATCTTCCAGTATGCGGACGATCTCGATATCCCGCTTGGGGTTGCGTTCGACGAACGGCTCGAAAAAGGCGAGAAAGCCCTCGGCGCCGTCTGCAACGCCAGTGGAGTGCTGTGTGTATCGATGTCCCGTGTACTTGTTGACGGCCTCGCGGGCGTTTCCGCCAGCTATGCCTTCCAGGTAGATCTTTCTGACGTTCTCCAGTCCCTGTCCCATGATTGGCTCCTGTTTTCGTCGGGCAATGACCCGCCAAGCCATGTCAGCCTGAGGGCGAGCTAGAAAAGGGACCGGACGCGTTGCCGGTCCCTTGCGTATCACTTATCCCAGTAGGCCGCTGCGAGACCCAGCAGAAACTCGCCGCCGTAACCGGGATAGGCGGCTTTCATGGCTGCAGTCACGTCATCGGGCGTGCTAGCTGCATCCCATGCCGCATCGAGCGTTTTGATGTAGCCGATGGCGGTATCAAGCTCGCCCCGCGTGCTGGGAACACCGTGACCAACGAGGAGCGTATCGAACGCCTCGTCATCCCGAAGCTCTTCAAGCGTCGCGATCCAGTTCTTCCGATCAACGCCAGGAGCAAAGTAGATGCCGTTGTAGACGAGATCCTGCACGACGGCGACGCGTTGCTCTGGCAGGACTGCAACGATCACTTTGGGTGCTTCGGCGTTGTCATAAGCGCGGAATTCCACCGGAACACCGCCGATCTCCGTCATCCCAAGCGCAAGATCTCCTCCGTTGAGGAGCGACGTGGGCTCTGGCTGCTCGCCGCTGGTCGCTTCGGCGCGCAGCCCCTCCCGGATCTCGGGCAGGGTGACGAACTCGACACCTTCGAAGGTGCTGACGCCCCCCCAGTGATCCGGGTGCTCATGGCTGACATAGGCGGTGTGGATGCTCTTGCCTGTTGAGGCGACAAGACTCGCGACTTCTGCAGCAGTGGGAGGCAAGAACGTCGCGTCCACCAGAAGGAGCTGGTCGCCGAGTTCAATGACATGGGACGTGACATTCACCGCCTGCGGCGGCGACACATAAGTGTGGAACGTGACACCGCCGGTGGCAAATGAGTGAACTGTGCCTGCGGGAAGCGCGCCCTGCGCGCGTGCCAATGTGGGCTCTGCGACCCCGCGTACAAAGGTCATGGCCCCTGCTGTAAGGGCCGCGCCCTGAATGAGCTGTCGGCGGTTAAGACTGCGTGTCATTTGAGTTTCTCCTCTGTTGGTGGGGAGGCGAACCTGGGTTGGCCCGCCCTTAAACCCCTTGGGGGCGATGTTGGACTTAAATGGCCTCGTTATTGGCGAAGCCGGCTTGAAAGCAGTTCCAAAGCACGAGCGGGGCTTCGCGCGACTTGGTCCGGGGCGCGACGGAACGGAACCGTTCCTGCAGGCGGCGCGAGGGGCCCATCAACCGCGCCAGCCTGACTGGCTTTGATGCGCACTCCCCGGGTCACGCGCGCGGCCCCGGATTGGCGGGCGCGTCGTCGCTACGGGACGCAGCAACGGTCCGCCAGTTCAGTCGTGGGTTTTCGCGAAAGGCGAAGCGCTCCAGGTAGCCGCTCATGACCTCGGTGACACGGGCGAGCCGGACTGAATCCTCAGCGTGGGCGGTAAGCTCCAGGGTGCCATCCTTTTGGTCAAGCTCGCACTCTCCGAAGGCGAAGCGAATGCAAACGGCATCGCCTTCGCCCGACCGCGACACCTGCGGCTCAAAATGCGCGCAAAGCGCGTCCTTGTAGCGTTTTGCTGCCTGAGATTTAAACGTAGCGAAAGCCTGCATTGGCGCCGTCCCTGACAGTCGTGCAGGCACCGTAGCTTTCGTGGCTTGATCTGTTTATTCCCTCATTTTCGACTTTATCGTTCCGCTAGGCCGAGCAATAAGGCGTCTTGAGTAAAAGGGAGGTGTAGGATCACATGATTGATCATCTCAGACAGATGGCCGTCTTTGCGCGGGTGGTCGAAGAAAACTCCTTCCGAGGGGCGGCAAAAGTTCTTGGGTTGTCGCCTTCGCGTGTCAGCGAGACCGTCTCAGAGCTCGAAAACTACCTGAGCGTGACACTCCTTTACAGGACGACCCGAAAGATCGCGCTTACCAACGAGGGACGGGTATTTTACGCGCGCGTCACGGAAATGCTGAAGAACGCCGAAGCCGGGCTCAACGAAGTCAGCGCACTCTCGATGGAGCCTGTGGGGGCCCTCCGCATGTCTATACCGGCATTTCTCTCCTCGGGGCCGCTGTCCACGGCAATCGCAGACTTTGCAAAACGTTACGAGAGTGTCGCCTTCTCGGTGACGTATACCGACAACGTCGTGAGCCTTATCGAGGACGGGTTTGACCTCAACATCAGGGTCGGTTGGCTCGATGACAGCTCCATGATGTCGCGAAAGCTGGCCACTGGGCAGCGCGCGCTCGTGGCGGGAACAGAGTACGCCAAACACAGGCCAAGACCGAAGCGCCCTGCCGACCTCGAGGATTGGGACTGGATCCGCTACAGAAATCGCGCGGACACAACGACGTTAGTAGGCCCCGACGGGACTGAGGAAAAGGTCACCGGCAAGGCGCAGATCGAAGTGGACAGCATCGACGCCCTCAACCACTTCGTGGGTCAGAACCTCGGCGTGACCATTCTGCCCTCAAACTTGGCGGAGCGAGGGATTGCCCGGGGGGACTTCGTGCGGCTTTTGCCCGATTGGGCCCTGAGAGAGCTCGGAATTTTCGCGGTTTGGCCCGACAAGTCGCGGCGCGAAAGCCTTACGCTCCTCTTCGTGCGGTTCCTCGCGGAACAAGGCCTGTGTGACCCGCTTGACTAGCCGCCCGGCGATACTGGTGGTCATGTAGCGGCGGGTCGCCTCCGGACAGCCATGCACGAAGACGAGGGTCGTCACCCCTTCTGGCCTTGCACGATCCGGTCGAGGATCATCGCGCAAAATAGACCGGATAACCCGGCGAGGATGCCCTGACCGACATTCGCGTAACACAGCGTCTCCAGAACAACTTCGCCCAGGCCCTTCGCGCCGACGAGTGACGCCACCATGCCCATCGCGAGGGAGAGCATAGCGGTCAGATTGATACCAACGCGGATCAAAGGGCTCATAAGCGGCAGTTCAACCTTGTTGATAAGATACCACCTGTTCGCACCAAAACTGATCGCGGCCCCGCCTACGTTTTCTGGCACTCCACGGAGGATGGGCACCGTCAGGCGCACGACCGGCGTACCGCCAAAGATCATCGTCTTGACTAAAGCCGCAGCCTTACCGGTCCCGAAGAACGCGATGACGGGGATCATGAGGACAAAGGCAGGCATGGTCTGCAGGAAGTCCATGATGGGCTGGAAGGCGCGATAAAAGCGCGGCCAACGCGCCGAGCGGATGCCCATGATGATGGACAAACTCGCCTCCGTCCAGAGAAGCGCGAGCATCGTCATCGCCTTTTCCCCAGAAGCGGCGGAGGCCCCTATGGGTCAGATCAGCAAGGTGATGAGCGACGCGATCACAATCCAAGGCGCTCTGACAAAGACCCGCTCGAGCGCCCAGTTTCAAACGAGCGATCGCAAAACTTGGCCACGGCGAGGATGCAAGATCCGCTAAACGCTGTGCTCGGTCCCCAGGTAGAAAGCGCTTTTGCCTCGGCACAGACCCCGCCAATCCAGGCCTCCGCCGCGTCTGCTGGCTCCGCGCCGTTGCCGAACCCGAAGGCGAGCCCACTCACTTCGTCGGCAGTCGGAGCAGAGTTTGCAAGGAATTCTGCCATGGCAGGCGCCCGGTCCCCAAGGGAGCTGGACCAGGCAAGCCGCACTGTCTTCAGTGCGCCTTTCGAGGCGAGCATGGAGTTTTCTTGCTAGTCGGCGTCGTCAGACGGCTGCACAGTGACGTAGTTCGCCGGGTCATAAGTAGGCTACATCAGCATTTGCACGTCGAACTGGAACCAGACAGCGTGCGGCGTGTAGCGAAAGAACCGGTTCGGACGCGGCGCCCTAATGGGCTGGAGATTGGCACGGCACTCACCTCGAACGAGGCAGAGATTGGCGCCATTGTCGGGCGACTGCGCGAAATGCTTGCTGATCTCGCAAATCTTGAAGATGGGCGCACCGCGATTTCCGTCGCAGCCCAGCGCGCGACAGCCTGTTCGAGCTTTCCGGACATAGCGCTGCCCGCGAACGCGGCTTTCCGGGCCTTCGATCCAGGCTTAGACTTGGTAGCCTCGACGTCATGCTGTTCGCCGATAGAAACTGCAAACCGGCCGTGTCGCGTCTGGAGTTATGGCAGACATGAAGGCAACCCTCGTTCCGTGACACTGTCGCGAAAGACGTGCGTGAAACCGCCCGAAGCGATCCTGCAAGGCAGTGACCCGAACGCCCCGCCCACCTTTCGAGGGGAAAGCCTGTTATTGTGGGCTCATGGACCCTTAGCACAGCATACGCGCCGCTTTCGATACAGGTCGGCTACGCGCCTTAAGACTTCAGCGTTGCCACCGAGGTCGGCCATGGATCGTCGAACGCCTCACCGTTGCGCCAGGCTTCGATCTCTGCCGGGGTGCAAAAGCAGGTTTCAAGAGCGGCGACGAATTCATCAAGCTGCAAGGCGTCTCCGATCACGGTGAGCTGGCAGCGCCGGTCCCCAAACTCCGGATGGCCGTCGGCGATCTTGGAGCGGAGCGCGTCCTTCTCCCAATCAGAGAGATTGAGGCTGTCATCTTCAAGCGCTGCAATCTTCCAGTAGTTGACGATCTCCAGCCCGACGCTTCCACCCGTTTGATTCCAGAGCAACACGAGATTGTCGCGCGAGGGAAGCCAGAAGAACCCCTTGCTCCGGTAAATGCCCAGCCCAAGGAAGGTATTGTACACGTCCCAAAGCCGCCTTGGGTGGAACGGCCGAGGATCGCGCAGGACGCGGCTTTCAAGTGCGTATGTCGCTGTCTCCGCCATGGGCGCGTTTGCATGCTCCGCCTCCCAATCGAGCAATTCCTGACCCAACCGCGCAACCCTTTCGAAATCATAGTGCGCCATGGCAAAGACCTTCTCCAGGCTCAGATTGCCCCATTGCATGGCCATTATTTCAGCGCGTGGGTTAAGCGGGTGGATGGCGCCGGCGACGTCCTCCAAGACCTCCCGGGAAACCTTGTCGGCCTTGCTCAGCAGGACGCGGTTCGCGAACATGATTTGCTCGGCCAAAAGGTTCGCGACCCCGCGCCGGCCGTTCTGCAAGTTCGCGCTTGCTTGCGGATGAATTGCGCGACCGAGGTCGTGATCCTGTTGCAGGACGACTGTGTCGACCACCGACAAAAATCCTTGCAGACGCAGGGACCTCATGGACCGGATTTCCTGCAAGAGCGGCCAGGGATGGGAGCTCCCCGACGTCTCGATCAAAAGGTGTGTCACCTTTCCGTCTGCCAGCACTTGCTCTAACGCACTCCGAAAGAGGGGCAAGCCCGCCGCACTACTCACGCTTGCCCCGGGCACGGACGCGAAATGCGGGCTTTGGCGGGAGATCACCTCGCTTGTGTCAAGGACGGATCCGTCGACATCGAGGCTGCTCATTTCGTTGACGACGACGCCGATGGTTACGCCTTGCATCGCGCGGGCTTGCACCAGCAGGTTTTGCAACAGGGTCGTTTTTCCTGCGCCAAGAAACCCGTTCAGGATAGTCGTTAATACAGGCATCGGCGTGGCCTTCGCGCACAGGAATAGGGTAGGTGCATGCGCGTGAATCTCTCCCGGGTTTGCAAGCGCAAAAAAGCCAATCTCCGCCAACGATGGAACATAGCGACCCGCGGATCGAACACATCGCCAGCTAAGTTGTAACATGCGGCGAATTCGCAGATTTCATGGCTGCTGGCGACACGTCCGAGCTGTGAGCGGTAGACCTCTCACTTTCTATTGGCATGCAGATTTCGCCACCGACGCACTTCCGCCCAGCAAGAGGAACAAAACACATGTCCGTGTTCTCAAGATTCCGTCCGGCCGCAGCCCCCTCGGTTTGCGACACCGCAGCCGCCCAAGCGCAAGAGGTTGCGCTGTCCATCGCCGCGGGCTTTGGCCCAACGGCCGAGGTCCCGGACCCGCGCGCTGGCTAAAACGGCTGAATGTCCAACCAGACTGGCGTGACCGAGACCCTCATGGGCATCGATTACGAGATGAACCTCTGTCCCCGCCTCGCCGAAGGTATTGAACAGACCGCACCGAAGACATGGCGGCACTGGCCCTTGAGGCAGGCGAAGTGGACCTCGTCATCGACGACCCCGAAACCGACTATGCCCGCATCACTGAGGCCGGCGCCTTGGGTTTTCGGCCAACATCGCGCGGCTCTATTTCCATGAACTGAACGCCAGGGCGGGGACGCTCTCGACCCGCGCATCCGGCAGGCCGTCTCGCTCCCCATCGATAGGGACGGCGTTGTTGACGCGGCTCTGTCGGGCGTAAGCGGTGCTCCCGCTGGCACGACGTTCCCGGCGGGCAAGGGCTGGGTAGCGGACATCCCTGCCACATACGACCCGGCGAAAGCCGAGGCCCTGCTAGCAGGGGCTATCGCGGTAAGGGAGGGCGGCAAGTGAATGCTGGACGGCGCACCCCTCGATCTCGATATCGTCACTCACTCTTCGCGTGCCGCTCTTCCGCCCACGGCAGAGCTCACGCAGGCCAATCTGCCCGCTAAGTCGACACTTGGCCACGCGCCCATCGATGACCTGCGCGGGCAAGGGCACAGCGTCACCCACGTGCCGCAAAGTCCGGAAGAAGCGCTCGATCCGCCGCGATCCCTGCGTTTCTTCTGGCAGGAGGCCGAGCGCGCAGCAGGTACGTCCTGTGAACGCAAGGTGCCCTCAAGGCGCTGGACATTGACAGTGGTGATCTGAGGAAATGACCGTGGGGATAGAGCCGCGGCATGCTGCAGCGCTATCTCATCGCCATGGCCCGCATCGGGCAGCCAGGACTCATCGTTCTGGACGAACCGACTTCGGCCCTCGACCCCGTTTTGCAGGAGCCTCCATGGATCTTGTCGACGCTCGCGGCGGGCGACCCTGCAGAGGCCATAGCCATGGCGCGCTGTTATCTGGCGAGGTCATCGACAAGATCAGGGCATAGGCAGGTCTCGACTTCGTTTTTTGGAGTGCGTTCATTGCCTGGGCCAAGCGGCTTTTGACGCTGGACTTCGGAAACTCGGCGATGACCGGACGGTCCATTTTGGCCGGAGCTGCGCGCGGCTATTTCCTACGTTTTCCTCGTGGCCTCCGCGACGCTTGCAACCGGCATCGTCATCGCCGTACCGATGGCGATCATTGCATCACAGCGCGAGGGAGCTGGGTCGAAATTGCCTTTGCGACCCCGGGGCGCCGCGATCCCGCCCCATTGGCTGGGCCTCATCCTGATCCTCAATTTCGCGGTCAAACTCGCGTGGCTTCCCGCCATGGGCGCACGCACGCCGGCACTTGCGGTGCTGCCGGCGCTCACGCTTTGCATCGGCGCGGAGGCCTCACTCACGCGGATCATCCGCTCCGGTATCCCGGAGGCTCGCGTTCAACCAATCTTGCCTGCCATCCGCAGACGCGGCGTGCCCGACCAAGCCGTTGGGTGCGATCACGTGGCCCCGCATGCCTCCGTCCCCGTGCTCACCGTCCTCGGGTTGGATCTTGCCTTTCTCCTAGAAGGGCGGGTTGTGTTGAAGGCGATCTTTGGGCACCCTGTGATCCTGCCGCCATCAGTATCCCGAACCGGCTGTCAGGCCCCACGGCCGCCTCCCCCCTTCAGGACCAACGCGCTAGGCCATGAGATCCTGTCTCGGCTGCTGCACGCCGCGCGCTGGTCTCCGGGCTTGGCATTCCTGATATCGCTCATCGGGCTGGTGGTCGGCACCACCGTCGGCCTCATTGCAGCGCTCGGCGGCAAGATCGCCGACTGGGCCGTCACGCGCGCGACCGACACATTCGCCGACTTCCCGGAGCTCGTCGCCCCCAGCGTCATCGCTGGCCTCATGGGCGCAGGCATGTGGAGCCTCATCTTCGCGCTCTCGGTATCCAACCGGATGCGACACGCATGCGGGATCGGGCTTTCTCTGCGGACGCGTCGCTATGTTGTGCAAGCAAAACTGGCTGGGCTTTCCGGCCGCGAGATCGCGCGCTGGCAGAGGACGACGTTGACTGACATCCCGCGCTTGGGATCACTCTGCGCCTCTTCTCCGGTTTCCTGTTCGGTGGCATTTTCGTGGCCGTCAACTCGCCCGTGCTCACCGCTCTTGCGGCGGCGCTTCTCCTTGGCGAACGGCTTGTGGCCTGGCGCATGGCAGGCCTCGGGCTTAGGTTTTCGGGTGTCCTATTCCTTGTTTGGCCGGAACCCACCCGAGGGACGAGCGCGGCACGACTTGTCGGCTACCTCATTGGCTTGATCTCTGCGGCTTTGACGGCGCTCGCCCTCATCATGGTGAGGAGCCCCGACAAGACGGAAAGTCCCGGCGCCATTGCGCTGTACTTCGTGCTGACCTCCATGGCCGGTGCCTTTTTGACGCTGCCTTGGGGCGGGGTGAAGCCGTCACCTATGACGCTCCCCCTTCTAGTCCTCTCGGGCTTCTTCGGAGGGTTTGCCCATATCGCCGTGACGCTGGCCTTCCGCTGCACCGAGGCCTTGCGTCCTTTGGAGTATGTCGCCCTCTAGTGGCCACTTCTCGCGGATCTGCTCCTCCTTCACGTGGCTCTGTCGACATCCTTCTTCTTCGCGATACCGCTGATACTTGGCACGTCTGTTCCAGGAGAAAGCGAGCGGGAGCGTCGCGTTGCGAAAGCACAGGCAGCCGGTCAGCCGCGGTCCGCGTGGTACTGCATGTAGCCGTTGTCGATGGCGATCTGGTCGGCGATGAACTTGGCATCGTGCCAAACGCCCCAAATGAATGACGACCCCCGCCGGGTCTGCCAGGGCAACCCCACGAAGTAGAGACCTGGCTCCCGGCTCACCCCACGTTGGTGGAGCGGGCGACCCTGCGCGTCGAAGGTGTCCGCCTCGATCCAGCTGAAATCAAACCGGTAACCCGTCGCCCAGACCACGGTATCGATCCCCTCTGCCGCAAGATCGAGGGAGGCCAAGGGCGCGCGCACACAGGCTGGCTCCTCCGGCATGAAGCGCGCCTCGGGCTCCTGCGGCAGATCGAGGCCAGCCTTGGCGACGAACGCATCCGCCTCATCGAGAAGGGACAGGTAATTGGCATCCCCCGCATCCAGATTGGCCTTCAGATCATCGGCGAAATGCAGGACCCCCGCGTCGTAACCTGTCGTCATCCCAAGCAGGTGAAGCCCCTCATGGGCCAACGCGCGAAAGTCGATCGTTTTACCACCCTCAGAGCCACTCACGGCGATAGTGACGTGCTCTGTTCCCGGTCCTGGCGTGTCCGCGTTCCACTTTCCCAGCACGCCCAACCACCAGACGTTGTCGCGACCCCGGTAGCGGCGCGGCGGCCTGTCATGGGGCCCAAGGGACAGAAAAGTCGGACGGCCAGAGCCCATGATTTCACGCGCAATCTGTACGCCAGATGATCCCCCGCCGATGACGATGACACCCCCTTCGGGCAAGGACTCCGGGTTGCGATAGTCAGAGGAATGGAGTTGGGCAATTGGCGCAACCTTCGGCAGGATCGCCGGGATAGCGGGTGTCTGGAACGCCCCGGTCGCTGCCACTACATGATGCGCCTGCAACGCGCCCTGAGATGTCTCCAGCAGGAATTCGCGCCCTGAACGCGTGACCCTTTCGACATGCACGCCCGTCCGGATCGGGGCGTCGATACGGTCCGCGTAGTCTTCAAAGTAGGCGATTACGGTGTCCTTGTCGGGAAAGGCGTCGTCGTCGCAAGGGTACTTCATGTTCGGAAACCGGTCGTGCCAGGCCGGACCGTTCGCAACGAGACTGTCCCAGCGCCGCGACCGCCAGCTTTCGACCACCCGCCCCTTTTCGAGCACCACGTGGTCTATGCCCAGCGCGCTCAGATGCTCACTTGTCGCGATCCCGGCCTGGCCTCCGCCAATGACGACGGTGTCAAAGAAGTCCATGGGCGCACTCAATTCAGCGAAAGGGTGCACCGATCTAGGCGGCCATTCACGGCGCACAAAACTATGAAAACCGAAAGCTTTGCTTGGCCTCTCGCTAAGCTCCTGCATTAGCGCCAGCCTAAGCCGCGCTTTACGAGCAGGTATTTGGCCTGCACCTTGACGCGGATAGGCTAACCTCAGGACGTCCGGAGACGAATATGGCCCACAAACGCATCAGACCCTTCAATACGAAGGACACCTACCCGGAGCAGGACCTCGACAACGACCTCGCGCAGGCTGTCGTGACTGAGGGTGGGCGCATCGTCTGGCTGCGCGGGCAATGCCCGCAGGACCTCGACACGGCTGCGAACATCACGGGCCACGATCCCGTCGAACAGACCCATAAAGTGATGCAAAACATATCGCAGCTTCTGGAGGAGGCAGGCGGCGGCATGGAACATCTTGTGAAAGTCGTCGTCTACATCACCGATGTCCGCCACCGAGAGGCCGTCTACCGCACCATGGGCGAGTACATTCGCGGAGTGCATCCTGTCTCGACCGGCCTCGTCGTGCAGGCGCTCGCGCGGCCCGAATGGCTTGTGGAAATCGACGGCACAGCGGTGATTCCGTGACCTTTTCTCTGGTAACACGCTGCGCGGAAACGGGAATGTTCGGTGTGGCGATTTCATCCTCATCGCCGGCCGTTGCGGCGCGGTGCTCATACGCACGGGCGGGCGTCGGTGCGACCGCCTCACAGAACGTGACGGACCCACGGCTCGGGCCCTTCGCGCTTGATCTCATGCAGGGCGGCATGACGGCTGGCGAGGCGATCGCGGGCGTCCGGGATCAGGCTGCACATATCGCCTACCGTCAAGTTCTTGCCATCGACACGGCCGGGGACACTGCGATCCATTCCGGGACCGAGTCACTGGGCATATGGGCAGACGCCCAGGGGCGTGACGTGGCTTCGGGCGGCAACCTTCTCGCACATGCGGATGTGCCCGCAGCCATCGTTTCAGGCTTCGAAGACGCCCAAGGTCATTTGGGTGACCGCCTCCTTGCGGCACTCTTTGCTGGCCTCGCTGCGGGAGGAGAAGCAGGGTCCGTCCATTCGGCAGGCCTCATGCTGGTCGACAAAGTGCCGTGGCCCGTCGCGGATCTGCGATGCGACTGGACACAAGACTGCCCCGTCACCGCCGTCGCAACCGCGTGGGACGTCTACAAACCACAACTCGACGCCTATGTGCAGCGCGCGCTCGATCCTGCTTCTGCACCGTCCTTTGGCGTCCCGGGAGACCAGTGATGACAGACTTGACCTTTGATCAATGGAAAGTTCGCGCCGCGGGCCTCTCGATCCGCAGCCGTGCTTTCATCGACGGCCGTTTCGTGGAAGCGGCCTCTGGGAAAACCTTCGACTGCATCAACCCCGCCACGGGAGAGACGCTCGTCCATGTCGCAGAGGGCGATAGCGCAGATATCGACGCTGCCGTGACCGCCGCACGCCGCGCCTTTGACGATGGTCGCTGGTCCCGCATGGCGCCGGGTGACCGCAAGGGCGTGCTCCTGAAGCTCGCGGAGCTCATCCGCGCCAACCTGGAGGAAATGGCCCTCCTCGACAGCCTCGACATGGGCAAGCTCGTCCAAGACGCGGTGACGGTGGACGCGCCAGGTTCCGCCCATTTCTTCCAGTGGTATGCGGAAGCCATCGATAAAATCTACGACGAGGTCGCCCCCACCGGCCCCGGCGATCTGGCGCTGGTAAGCCGCGTGCCCCTCGGCGTTGTCGGTGCAGTGGTGCCGTGGAATTTCCCGCTCGACATGGCCACCTGGAAAGGCGCCGCCGCGCTGGCTGCCGGGAATTCCGTCGTCCTCAAACCGGCAGAGCAATCCCCGCTATCCGCCCTCCGCCTCGCAGAGCTTGCCGCAGAGGCGGGCGTACCTGACGGCGTCTTCAACGTGGTACCCGGCTTCGGCCCCACGGCCGGCAAGGCTCTCGGCCTTCACGACGATGTCGATTGCCTCGCCTTCACCGGCTCCACATCGGTGGGCAAGCTCTTTATGCAGTATGCTGGCCAATCGAACATGAAAGCCGTCTGGCCAGAGACCGGCGGCAAGAGCCCGAACCTCGTCTTTGCCGATTGCGAAGACCTCGACGCTGCGGCGGACATGGCCGCTTTCGGGATCTTCTTCAATCAGGGGGAAGTCTGCTCTGCCAATTCGCGCCTTTATGTAGAGCGCTCGATCAAAGACGCGCTGACCGAAAAGTTGGTTGAGCGCGCGCAGGCGACGCAGCCCGGTGACCCTCTTAACCCTGCATCCAAAATGGGGGCCATCGTGGATGAGGCGCAAACGCGCGGGATCATGCAATTCGTTGAAACCGGCAAGAACACTGCCCACCTCATCATTGGCGGCGAGCGGGTGACCGTGGACGGCAAAGGCTGTTTCGTCGAGCCCACGATCTTTGAGACCACACAAGACAACGCGCTCGCCCGCGATGAGATCTTTGGCCCGGTCCTATCGATCATCCCCTTCGACAGCGAGGACGAGGCCGTCGCCATGGCCAATGACAGCGTCTATGGCCTCGCGGCCTCCGTCTGGACGGATAATCTGTCCCGTGCGATCAGGGTCGCCGACAAGCTTCACGCCGGGACAGTGTCGGTCAATACGGTTGACGCACTCTCTGCCCAAACTCCGTTCGGCGGGATGAAGCAATCAGGCTTTGGGCGTGACCTGTCGCTCCATTCCCTTGACAAGTACACCGCGCTCAAGACCACGTGGATCAAATACACGCCATGAGGACCCTCGCCGCCCATGTTACGGTTCACGCTGCGCCAACTGGAATACTTCGTTGCCGTAGGCGAAGCCGGAAGCATCGCGCGCGCCTCTGAAAAGATCAACGTCTCGTCCCCGTCGATCTCTTCTGCGATTTCGCAGTTGGAGGTTGAGGTCGGCCTCCCCCTTTTCGTGCGTCAGCATGCGCAAGGTCTGTCGCTCACACAGCCCGGGCGGGAGATGCTGGCGCAAGCGCGGATCGCCCTGCGCGAGGCGGGTGCAATCATGGACATCGCGGGCGATATCGCCGGGCGTGTGCGAGGGCCACTCTCGGTGGGATGCCTGTTGACCTTCGCGCAGATCGTTTTGCCCTCCCTGCGCCGAAGCTTCGAAGACAGCTTCCCCGATGTCCGGATCACACAGTCTGAGATGGATCAGGCGGGCCTGATCAGCGCACTGCGCCGAGCAGAGATTGATGTGGCGCTCACCTACGATCTCGACCTGCCAGCCGACCTTCAGTTCACCGGGCTCCTCAAACTGCCACCCATTGCCCTCATGGGAAGCGAGCACCCCCTCAAGAACGCTACCTCTGTATCGGTGGCGGAGCTGGTCAATCACCCCATGGTCCTTCTAGATCTGCCGCTCAGCGCGGATTACTTCCTTTCGCTTTTCGCTAGCCTGCAAGAGAAACCCCAGATCGCGGAGCGGACCCGCGACATGGCCGTCATGCGCTCCATGGTCGCCAACAACTATGGCTATTCCATCGCCAATGTGCGCCCGCTCAGCGACACCGCACCGGACGGCAAGCCCGTCCATATCGTGCCAATACGCGGAAAGGCCCGCGCGCTGCGCCTCGGGTTCCTCACAGCGCAAGACGCCACGAGATCAAATGCGATCAGCGCCTTCATTGATCACGGCGCTGAAATGCTGAAGACTGAGCAGTTAAGTACCCTGGGCGGAGAGGCTTTGCCGCAGCACCCTTAGCCGTGGACTAAGCCACGCTTATCGAAGGGAAAGCTACCGACGCCGCATTCCTTGCGCGATGGTTCCGCAAACACCGGAAAGGACGGCCCATGCTGACCACAGCCGAAGTCCTGGAGCAGGACGACCACCTCATCCAGTCTTTCGCGGACCTCAACGCCCTCAAACAACAGGGCGGGCGCACGGTGATTTCGCGGGCCGAAGGCGCCTATGTCTACAGCCATGACGGCGACAAGCTGATCGACGGCATCGGCGGGCTTTGGTGCGTCAATATCGGCCACGGACGGCGGGAGATGATCGACGCGATCAGCGAACAACTCGCGACGCTCGATTTCTATTCGACGTTCTACAACTTCACGCACCCCAAGGCCGCAGCCCTCGCCAAGAAAATCGCAGAGCTCGCACCAGGTCATCTGAACGCTGTGCACTTTGCCAACTCGGGATCCGTAGCCAATGACAGCGCGATCCGCATACTTCAGCACATGAACATCCGCTTGGGTCGGCCCGAGAAAAAGCAGGTGCTGAGCCGGATGGGCGCCTATCACGGAGCCACCTACCTCGCCATGGCGATGACGACGCCCGCCTATGCCGATGGTTGGCACGCGGCTCATGACATCGTCCATCACTTGCCTTCCGTTCACCACTGGCGCGAAGCCAAGGGCGCGAGCGAGGCGGAATTCCTCGACCACCTCATTGCCGACATGCGCGCCAAGATCGAAGAGATCGGGCCAGAGCATATCTGCGCTTTCATCGCAGAGCCCATCCAGGGCGCAGGCGGCGTGATTACGGCCCCGCCGGGCTATCACAAGCGCGCCTGGCAGATCTGTCAGGACTACGACATCAAGTACGTCGCCGATGAGGTCGTGACCGCCTTCGGTCGCCTCGGCCACTTCTTTGCGTCCGAGGACGTATTTGGCATGGTCCCCGACATCATCACGACCGCAAAGGGGCTCACATCCGGCTATCAGCCCCTGGCTGCGACGATCGTCTCTGACGAAATTCACGACGTCATCTCTGGGGAGGGCGGCATGTTCCTCCACGGTATGACGTATTCCGGCCACCCTGCAGCCGCAGCCGCAGGCCTGAAGAACATCGAGATCATGGAGACGGAAAAGATCCCCGAAACCGCGCGGGTCACCGGGGCACACTTCGAAAAAAAGCTTCGAGCGCTCAACGATATCGAGATGGTAGGCGAAGTACGCGGCAGCCATTTCATGATGGGCATCGAGTTCGTGAAGGACCGTGAGACCAAGGAGGGCCACCCGCCAGAGGCACAGATCGCGCTCAAGATCGCGCAGGCCTGCCAAAAGCGTGGCCTCATTGTTCGGCCCCTCGGCAATGTCGCTATCTTGTCGCCTACGCTCATCATGGATACCGACATGATCGATCTGGTGGCCGACATCATGCGCGAGGCCATTCTCGAGGTGCAGGCAGGGCTCTGATCCGGTGAGCCGCACGATCGAGCACCTCGCGCGTTTAGTCGCGCACAAGACGGTGAGCGATCAGTCGAATCTCGGCCTTATCGAAGAGGTAAAAGCGCACCTCTCGGGCCTCGGTTACCGCACCACGCGATTTAACGACCCGGATGCGCCGAAGGCCGGGCTCTATGCCGAGATCGGCCCGAAAGTTCCCGGCGGGATCCTTTTGTCTGCCCATAGCGACGTTGTCCCCGTGAGGGGGCAAAAGTGGAGCAAAGAGCCCTTCGCGCTGGCTGAAGACGGTGGAAAGCTCTTCGGACGCGGGACGACCGACATGAAAGGATTTCTGGCGGCCATGCTCACCGCCGCCGATAGCGCCGCAACGCGCACGCTCACGGCGCCTCTTGGCCTGCTCATTTCCTACGATGAGGAAGTGGGCTGCATTGGACTTGCGAAAATGTTGCCGAGTGTCGGCCCCCTGCTCAGGGCGCCGCGCCTCGCGCTGGTGGGGGAACCAACCGGGATGCGGGTAGCCATCGGGCACAAGGGCAAGCGGGCCTATCGCGCGCGGGTCTCCGGTCAGGCGGGACATTCTGCCCTCGCGCCCCGCTTCGTGAACGCGATCAACGTGGCCGCGCGTTTCGTGACCGGGCTGGAAGATCTTCAGACAGACCTTGCGGCCAGAGGCGTGCACGACGTCGCGTATGACATTCCTGGCACGACCGTCCACGTAGGGACCCTGTCGGGCGGGCGGGCGCTCAACATCGTGCCGGATACCGCGGAGCTCACCTTCGAGTTCCGCCATCTGCCCGAAGACGACCCCGACGCGATCGAGGCGAAGGTCGAGAAGGCCGCCAGTGCTGCTGATGCAGCCTATGGCACCGCTGACGCCATAGAGATCACACGCACGATCTCCTACCCCGGGTTCAACGCCATCGACACAGACGCCATTGCGCTTCTGAGAAATGCAACAGGCACCGAGACCTGCAAAGTCGCCTTTGGCACGGAGGCGGGCCTCCTTGCCGCGCTCTCGATACCAACTCTCGTCTGCGGCCCGGGTGATATGGACGGCCAGGGTCACATGCCTGACGAGTTCATCAGCCGCACAGAACTGGACCGATGCGACCGAATGCTCGCCGCCCTCCTGCAAGAGATTTCCGCATAGATCTGAGATAAAATCCCGAGCGACCACGCTTTGGGCAATTTCGCGCCCGAACGACGCTTTGTTAGCCATCATTTCAGCATCCGTAAGGCTTGGCCTAAGTCTCGCTGAGCCCTTTGGTTCTTAGAACTTGCCTTTGAATTCCAGTAGCCTGACCCTGCGAGAAGATCGGACCTGGGTGGCACGTTGGGAAATCCCGTCGCAGTGGATGTTAGGGGCGCGGTAAAGCGCTTTGGCGAATTCACCGCGCTCGAAGCCATCTCGCTCTCCATCCTCGACAACGAATTCTTCACGCTCCTGGGCCCGTCAGGCTGTGGCAAGACCACGCTTCTTCGGATGATCGCTGGCTTTGAAGCCGTCACGCAGGGCGAGATCTACCTCTACGAGGAGGAAATAGAGACGCTTCCGCCTCATCAGCGCCCGGTGAATACGGTCTTTCAGAATTACGCTCTGTTCCCGCACATGACGGTTCTCGAGAACGTAGCCTTCGGGCTGGAAATGCGAGGCAATTCAAAAGCCGATGCAGCGCGCCGGGCGGGTGAGATGCTTGAACTCGTGCAGCTTCCTCAATTCGCAACCCGCAAACCTGCGCAACTCTCTGGCGGCCAGCAACAGCGGGTGGCGCTGGCTCGCGCGCTTGCGCCATCGCCAAAGGTGCTGCTCCTCGACGAGCCGCTCTCGGCCCTCGACCTCAAGCTCCGCAAGGCCATGCAGATGGAGCTGAAGTCGATCCAGCGCGAGACCGGCATTACCTTTATCTTCGTCACCCACGATCAGGAGGAAGCGCTCACCATGTCCGACCGCGTCGCGGTCATGTCCGCCGGACGGCTTCAGCAACTCGGAGACGCGCGAGAGATCTACGAGGCACCGAAGAACATGTTCGTGGCCGACTTCATCGGGGAAACGAACCTGCTGAAGGCACGTGTAACCGCCCTGGAGGGCGCAAGCGCGAGCTGCGCGTTGGAGAACGGCCTCACCGTGGTCTGCGATGACGCAGCGGGGGCTGCATCGGGACAGGACGTCCACGTCTCGATCCGTCCGGAACGCCTCACCATGCGCGGCGATGGAGGCCCTGAAGGCTGGCCTGCGACCGTTGCGCAGAATGTCTTTGTGGGCACGGACGTACAGACCCAATTGACGTTGGCAAAGGGCCTCACCGTCACCACACGGACCCAGAATTCAGGGGCCGGGCGCGCGACGATTTTCGACGCAGGCACAGAGGTCTTTGTCGATGTGGAACCGGGCGCGGCCCGTCTTCTGGTCTCCTGATGGCAGGCGGGGCCCCATCCGCCAGCGGCGTCGCGACTGAGACCTACGCGGAGGCACGCGGCTGGCTCTTGCTTCCCGCGTGGGCGGTGCTCGCGATCTTCGTCCTGGCACCTGTCCTCATGATGCTGGTCTATTCCTTCCTCACCAAGGAGTTCAGAGGCGGTGTCATCTGGGAGTTCTCCCTCGGGGCCTATGACCAGTTCTTCTGCAACCGCGGTCTTTTCGGGGACGAGCCCTGCGCGGTGGAATGGACCTATATCGCGATCTTCTGGCGCTCCATCTGGCAAGCGGGACTTGCGACGCTTCTCGCGCTGCTCATCGGCTTTCCCACCGCCTACTTCATTGCCACACGGCCGCAGAGGACGCGCGCGGTCTGGGTCTTTCTCATCACAATTCCCTACTGGGTGAACCTTCTAATCCGAACCGTCTCCATGCGGTTTCTCGTGCGCGAGGAAGGCCCTTTGAACAACGCGCTCATGGGGACTGGTCTCATCGACGCGCCGCTGCAGATCATCAACACGAACTTCGCTGTCCAACTTGGCCTTTTCTACAGCTACCTGCCCTTCATGGTGCTGCCGATCTATGCCAGCGTGGAGCGCTACAACTTCGCCCTCTCCGAAGCTGCTGCCGACCTTTACGCCACCAAGTGGGTCACCCTCCGCCGTATCATTCTGCCGGCGGTAAGGCCGGGCGTCATCGCTGGCTGCATCCTTGTTTTCGTGCCATCGCTCGGCGCTTTCCTCGCGCCCGACCTCCTTGGCGGGGCAAAGAACTTTATGATCGGCTCCCTCATCGAAGAGCAATTCAAGGGCAATGCCGGAAACTGGCCCTTCGGAGCAGCCGCCTCGATGATCCTCCTGACATTGGTGCTGATCCTTTTGATGATCTTCGCGCGCCAGCAGCGCCGGGCGGAGGGTGCGCCATGACCGCCACAGACGTGCGCAGCTATACAGGCTTTAAGGGGCTGACGATCCTGTGCCTCTTCATCCTTTATGCGCCGCTCGTGATCGTCACGATCTATTCGTTCAATGCGTCCGCCTCTATCACCGTGTGGGAAGGGTTCTCACTGCGCTGGTACGCCGATGTCTTCACCGGCCCGGAGAGCGCGAAGTTCAAACAGGCGGCGTGGAATTCGCTGACCATCGCGCTCATTGCTGCGACGCTATCGACTACCATCGCCACAAGCGCGGCGACGGCCATCGTGCGCGGCGGGCGCTTCAGACTGCGGACGGTGTCGCTTGGCCTGATCTCGCTGCCACTCATGGTGCCAGAGATCGTGACAGCCGTCGCGACGCTGATCTTCTTCAACTCCATCGGCTTCACGCGAGGGTATCTGACGATCCTCGTGGCGCACACGGCCTTCTGCATTCCCTTCGCCTACCTGCCCATTCAGGCGCGGATGCAGGGAATTGAGGGAACGTATGAGGAGGCCGCGCAAGACCTCTACGCCACCAAGGTCCAGGCGTTCCGGCGGATCCTTCTTCCGCTCATGATGCCGGGTATCGTCTCGGGCTTCCTTCTCGCGTTTATCGTGAGCCTCGACGACTTCATCATCACAAATTTCGTCAAAGGTGCTGGGGTCGAAACCCTGCCCACGGCGATCTTCGGCTCCGTCAAACAGGGCATCAAACCAAACATCATGGCCATCTCGACCATGCTGCTCGCCGTCTCCATCCTCGTGGTGACGGTGTCCTACTTCATCGCGAAAAAAGACACGACCAAGTAACCGAAAGGGAGACTGACTATGCGGAAACTGATGACAAGCGCTGCAGTGCTGGCGCTCACCGCCAGTGCGGCGGCAGCCGAGGGTGAACTGGTGATCTACCACTGGTTCGAATACATCCCCCAGGAGCTTCTGGACAAGTTCACCGCCGAAACCGGCATCACGGTCACCATGGACACCTACGACTCGAACGAGGCGATGCTGGCCTCGCTCAAGGCCGGCGGTATGGGCACCTATGACGTGGCGGTGCCGGGCGACTACATGGTCTCCATCATGATCGGAGAGGGGATGCTTGACCAAATCGGTGAGGGCGAACTGGCGAACAAAGGCAACATCTCTGAGGCCTGGGCGGACCCCAGCTTTGACCCCGGCTGGACCCATTCGATCCCGTATCAGTGGGGCTCTACCAGCTTCATGGTCGACACCGCCGAATTCGATGGCGATATCAACACGACCGACATCCTCTTTAACCCGCCCGCAGAGCTGTCGGGCAAGATCAACATGCTCGACAGTCAGGGCGAAGTGCTCGCCATGGCGGCCCTCCACATGGGTATTCCGCAATGCTCCACGGATCGTGATCAGCTGAGCGCACTCAACGACATGCTGATGGAGGCCAAGACGCATTGGGCGTCCTTCAACTCCGACACGGCGCGCGAGGTGCTGGCCTCGGGCGATGCCACTGTGGGCCAGATCTATGACGGCTTTGGTGCCAAGGCCCGCGAAGACCGTCCGACACTGCAATACGCGTTCCCGACACAGGGCTACGTGGCGTGGATGGACAACGTGGTGCTTCTGAAAGACGCACCAAACCGCGACAGCGCCATCGCTTTCATGGACTTCCTTCTGGAGCCTGAAAACATCGCCGCGGTGTCGAACTACGCGCGGTACGGCTCGGGCCTCGCGGGAGTAGAACCGTTCTTGGATCCAGCGCTTGCGACCCTGCCAGAGGCGAACCCGCCAGCATCGGCCGGCCCCGGCGTTTTCATCGAGGTTTGTGACGAGGCCACTCAGGCCGTCTATGACCAGATCTGGACCAACGTGAAGAAGTAATCGGACAGGGGGCTGCACATCCGTGCGGCCCCAACTCAAAACAAATGATCCTAGCCCTTTACCAATGCCCTTCGCCTGCCGGTGACATCGCAGGCGGCCTCGAGACGATAGATCGGGCCCTGGCGCTCGCGTCGGCCCGCGGGGTGACCATGCTCGTTATGCCCGAGGCGTTTCTTCCCGGCTACCAAGCGACGCCCGCTGACGCGCCAAATGGCTGGGAGGATGTAGAGCCACAGATCCGCGCGCTTTGCGCTCGCTACAGCTGCGCGCTGACAATTGGCTTGCCGCACTACGAGGGCGGCCTGGTGTTCAACACCGCCCTATGCGTCAGCGCAGCGGGCGACATTCTTGCCCGGCACCGGAAAATCCAGCTGTTTGGGCCCGATGAAGCCGGGCTGTATGCCGCCGGGGAGGCGCTGACTGTATTCGACTACGCGGGCACGCGGTTCGGAGCGTTGATTTGCTATGACGTCGAGTTTCCTGAGCATGTCCGCACATTGGCGCGCAATGGCGTCCGCGTGATCCTTGTTCCGACGGCCAACATGATGCCCTTCGTCAACATCAACCAGCTGCTCGTGCCGGCCCGCGCCGCCGAAAATGCTGTCACCATCGTCTATGCGAATTACTGCGGCTCAGAAGGCGACCTGACCTATACGGGCATGTCCGGGATCTTCGGCCCCGATGGCTATCAACTTGGCGCGAAAGGCGGGGGTGAGGGCTTGTGCATCGCGGAACTTCCCGGAGGCTGGAGCGAGCACGGGATCCCGCTATCTACGCAGCTCGCAGATGTCAGGGACGTCTCCAAAATCCGCACCTAGGACCCTGAAGCGTCAGGAATACCCTGCTTGACAGGTTTCCTTTCCACCGGACACAGTCGCCTCGTCAGGGATGACGCCCAACCGCATTTTTCAGCGGCTCTGGGTCCCGGGCATTTTTGAAGAAAAGAACTTTTTAGAACGGGAGATCGGCATGTCCGAATTTGATGACGTGTACACAAAAACCGACAGTCTTGAGAGGATCCACCTCGGCGAGGGCTTCGCGGAAGGATCATTGAGCCTGGGCAAGGACGTTGACCTCGATGGCCGCAATGTCCGCTTTACCATGGTCAGCGGCATCCAGATGAACGGTGGCACCGGCCTTTTGAAGGTTGGCGAACCGCAAGGCGGGATCAATGGCACGATCGACATGTATTCGATCCGGCTTGATGCCTCCACGGCCACGATTTCTGCCGGCGGCAATAGCGGGCGCGGTCAGGGGCGGGTGACACTTTACGACCGTCGCGGCACCAAGACCGTCGATATCATTGGCCAGCACGGCAACATCGAGCTCGGTGGGCAAGGTGCGGATGGCGACCTGCGCATTCATGACGATCAGGGCAACCGGTCGATCTCCCTCGATGGTGGATCTGCGCGGATTACCTCCGGCGGGAACGGACGCAATGGCCGCATCGACCTCAAGAACGCCAGTGACGTGACCACGATTGATCTGATCGGCGAGCACGGGAACCTTATCCTCGGCGGGAGCGGCGCGGATGGTGACATCGTTCTGAAATCCAGCGATGACGAAGACGCCATCGTGATGGACGCCAACAACGCCGCGCTCACTGTCGGTGGCGTCGGCCGCAACGGCGACATCCACATGCGCAACTCCGACAACGAAGACACGATCCACATCATCGGCTCCCAGGGCGATATCCGATTTCTGAACGCAGATTTCGCAGAGGAATTCACGATCCATCGCGACGCCGTGGCCGTCACCCCCCCAGGCACGGTCATGGTTCTGGGCGAAGACGGCAACCTTGTGCCCTCTGCTTCGGCCTATGATAGCGCCGTTGTGGGCGTGGTGGCCGGCGCGGGCCAGTACAAACCCGCTCTTATCCTTGACCAGCAAGGTGGCGAAGACCGCAAGGCGATTGCCATGGTGGGCAAAGCCATGGTGCAGGTCAGCGCGCGCAACGGCGCAGTCAAGGTAGGCGACCTCCTGACAACGAGCGACATTCCCGGCGTGGCGATGAAGGTAACCGAGCGTTCCCGCGCAATGGGCGCTGTCATCGGCAAGGCGCTTGCCGCCCATGAGCACGGGACCGCCCTCGTCCCCGTGCTCGTGAACCTGCAGTGATAGGTCCGCGCCATGCCCATATCTGTCCTGAATGACTGCCTGCGGTTCTACACGGACCAAAGGAATTTCAACATGCGCGGCGACCTGCGCTTTTTTGAGCAAACCGGAGGATCCTATCTAGGCTTCGTGCGCAACGCCGTGGCCGACCACAACTTTGATGAGTTTTTTGACAGCATCGAACTCGACTTGAACGTGTTCAACCGGGCGCTGCGGAACTCCGCCTCGGACGTGACCAAGAAAATGGCGCTGCGGGTGAACCTCCCCTCGAACATGACCGACGTGTTTGAGGACCACTTCAAGGTCGTCTGGGAAGCCCAAAGCTACAAAGGCGACGTGAAGGAGGCCATCGCGGATGATCTGGAGGACGCCTACGACCTTGCGGCGCGGGTTGCCACCGACACGCCCTTTCCCAATCACCCGTTCCTGCCGCCCACCATCCCGTGGCAGCGTCTGGGCTGGGACCGCATCGAAGATGCCCCCACCGCGCCGAACTACGTGGTCTTCTCAGACCATCATATGATGGATTTCAGCAGCAACTTCTCGCTGCCGAACTTCTTCCTCGACCACAATCTCGATCTCTATCTCGATGTGCTCGACGTCTACGCCAATGACCCTTCTTGGGTGCTCATGGAAAACGGCGATGTGGAGGAATGCGTGATCTTCGAGGTCTCGGCCGGCGATGCCTCCCTCCGCGAGCAGCTCTCGCGCAAAAAGAAGGATTACCCGATCACTCAGTCGAGCGATGATTGGGAGGCCTTCATGGCCCATCGCTACGCGGAACGGGAATCCGTCCTCGCACAGCTCCTCCTGTCACAGAACTTCCAGCCCTACTACGACAAGATCCGCGACCGGTTCATTGCGCAAAATCGCTACGTGCGACTGACGGGCAATCACGACACATATTCCGACACGACACGCGAACGGGTGCTCAGAGACATGATCGAGGACCACCTCGGCACCTCGGTGCTCGATGTGGCGACTGTGCGGCGCGGTGATGAGATCTCGCACCTTGTCATGCACGGCCACCAGTTCGATAGCGTCTCCATCATGAGCGGCAACGTGCCCTACGCCCTCTCATTAGGAGAGATGTTCTCGGAAAACCTGTCATGGATCTACGAGGGCCCGGATCGTTTCTGGGCGGACAAGGACACGCGTGCCTGGCTCGCCGGAGCGCCCATCGACAACACCCTCGCGCGGGAAACCCCGTTCGGCGGCAGCGTCGATTTCGGCACTGCCTTCACCGCTCTCTTCCAGGGGGGCGCAGGTGACGCCGTCCGCGAGGCCGTGAAAACCAACCCCCGGAACCTTCTGGAAGGTGCTCTGGGTCATGAGATCGCCTGGGAGTACTTTGAAAACAACGACCCCTATCATGCCCTCTGCCTAGAAGTGCTCACGGGTGACGAATGGTTCAAGTTCCGCCACCTCGACGAACGCAAGCTGTGCGAGCGGTACGAAAACAGGTACGTCGCCTATGCGGGCTTCCCGCTGACGTCGCCGCCGCCGAAAATCGTGCTGGGCCACACCCATGAGCCGCGCATCAACGCGGCCGACCCGGATGCCAATATCCGTGGCTCTTATCTTAATTCTGGGTCTGCCGGGCGGTTCGAAAACCTGATCTGGGCGGTCGAGATGCGCGAATTCGGAGGCGACCGCATCGTATCGTGGAGCCGCGTTGACGGGCGACTGCGCAAAACGATCTGGGGCGACCAGCGCAGCAGTCTTCAGGTGCCTAATCCGACGCCGCCATTCGGCACGCGCACGGTATGGAGCTCTGAACTCGTGGTGCAGGAGTACGAGTACTACTAGTCAAAGTCTGTGGAGGCAGGGGCCGCAGTCGCCGCCTCCACAAAAGCCTGACATCCGTCCGCGAGGCAGGCTAAGTCTAGGCAACCCACTTCTTGCCAGCGGACATCCCTTTGATCAGCCTCAAAGACCTCGAATTCCTCACGGCTCTCGCGCGACGAAAGCACTTCGCCCGCGCGGCAGAGGATTGCGGCGTCTCGCAACCTGCCTTCTCCATGCGGATCCGCAGGATAGAAGAGGGCCTGGGGCTTGAGATCGTTAAACGCGGCAATCGGTTTCAGGGCTTCACCGCCGAGGGTCAGAGCCTTCTGCGCCACGCCTACAAGATCGTCGACGATCTCAAGGTCATGGAACAGGACATTCGGTCGGCCAAAGGCGAGATCAGTGGGAATTTGACGGTGGGCGTCATCCCCACCGCCGTGGTCTACGCCGCGCAAGCCATCAAGCGGCTCCAATCGAGCCATCCAGGCATCCGCATCACGCTCCAGACCGCCACGGCGCTCGCGATCCAGCAAGGGGTCGACAGTGGGGAGTTCGAGGCGGGCTTCACCTACGGCGAAGGGCTGTCGGAGGACCTGTTGCGCGTCGATGAGCTATATCTGGAAAGCTATGTGCTCCTCGCGCCCAGCGCTCTGGTGCCCCATGCGAGCAATGAGATTACCTGGGCAGAAGCGTCAGAGCTGCCGCTGTGCCTTCTTGAACAGGACATGCAGAACCGGCGCATCATCGACAAGATGTTCGCCGATCTGGGTCTCGTACCAGAGGTTCTGACAACGTCGAGCGGCTTTCTCGCCTCTATCGTCCTCGCCTCCGAAGGCATGACCGCCACTATCATCCCGGACCGCCTAGTGACGCTCTTTGACAAGGTCGGCGGCATCGTTGCATTGCGCTTGGTGGAGCCTGAACTTGCCAAGCCCGTCTGCCTCGTCAGCCGTCGTCGGGAGCTCAGTCTGCCAGCCGTGGATGCCCTACGCAGCGTCTGCCGCCCCTCATAACAAAAAGCTATTGAGGGATCATTTTTCTTTAATTGACGGTCAGTTATGGTGATGTAGCTTGGGTTCGAACCACCCACCGAGAGGCAGGCACTATGTCACCCTTAGATAGCCAAAGTGGCGTCTGGAAAAAGAAGGGGACTGGCAAGTCCCGCAAACAGCCGAAAGGGCGGCAGGTCGACGACCAAGCCCTTGAAGATGTTCAAAACCTCCTCGGTGACAGCCCCCGCCGGCGCGACCTTCTGATTGAGTTTCTGCACCTGATCCAGGACCGCTATCGGTGCCTCTCGGCGCCCCATATCTCAGCCCTCGCCCATGAGATGCGGCTCTCTCAGGCAGAGGTCTATGAGGTTGCGACCTTCTACGCACATTTCGATGTGATCGCCGAAGACGACGCACCGCCCCCGATGTTGACGATCCGGGTGTGCGACTCATTGTCCTGCGAACTGGCCGGGGCCGAACAACTGAAGGCTGCCTTGGAGGATGGCCTTGACCCCTCCCAGGTCCGCGTCTTGCGCGCGCCGTGCATGGGGCGCTGTGACACCGCCCCTGTGCTAGAGATCGGCCACAACCACATCGACCACGCGACGCCCGACAAGGTCATCACCGCGATGTTGTCGGACGACACGCATGCGCATGTGCCTGACTACGAGGGCCTCGATGCCTATAAGTCGGCAGGCGGTTATCAAAAACTTCTGGAGTTGCGGCAGGGCGGCGATTGGGAAGAGGTGCAAGAGACCGTGCTTTCCTCCGGCCTCCGTGGGCTCGGCGGGGCGGGCTTTCCCTCCGGCAAGAAGTGGGGCTTCGTCAGGGCCAATACGGGCACCCGCTACCTCGCCGTGAATGGCGATGAAGGGGAGCCCGGGACTTTCAAGGACCGCTACTACCTCGAACGCACGCCGCATCTTTTCCTCGAAGGGATGCTCATCGCAGCCTGGGCCGTGGACGCCGAAACCGCCTTTATCTACCTGCGCGACGAATATCCCGCCGTGCGTGAAATCCTCCTGAGGGAGATCGCCGCCCTCGAAGACGCTGGCATCGTCAAGCCAGGATACATCGACCTGCGACGCGGCGCTGGCGCTTATATCTGTGGCGAAGAAAGCGCGATGATCGAGTCGATCGAGGGCAAACGCGGCCTCCCCCGCCATCGCCCTCCTTTCGTCGCTCAAGTGGGCATCTTCGACCGCCCGACCCTCGTCCACAATATTGAAACACTTCTCTGGGTCGCCCGCGTCGTGCGCGAAGGACCAGAGATCCTGAGCGGCGTCGAAAAGAACGGCCGCAAAGGCCTGCGCAGCTATTCCGTTTCCGGCCGGGTCCAGAACCCGGGCGTGCACCTCCTGCCCGCGGGTTCCACGATCCTCGACATCATCGAGGCGTGCGGCGGGATGCTCGATGGCCACGCTTTCAAGGCGTACCAACCGGGCGGGCCGTCGTCGGGGCTTCTCCCTGCCTCGATCAACGACGTCCCGCTCGACTTTGACACCCTCCAGCCGCTTGGCACGTTCATCGGCTCTGCCGCTGTAGTGATCCTCTCGGATCAGGACAGCGCTAAGGAGGCGGCACTGAACATGCTCCGCTTCTTCGAGGATGAAAGCTGCGGCCAGTGTACGCCCTGCCGCGCAGGCTGCGAAAAGGCAGTGAAGCTCATGCAGGCCGATGAATGGGATCAAGACCTCCTGACAGACCTCTGCCAAGTCATGTCGGACGCCTCGATCTGCGGGCTCGGGCAAGCAGCGCCCAACCCGATCCGATCCATGATGACACATTTCGCGGGGGAGATCTGAGATGCCCGATGGTGCACAGATCAATACGGTCACCTTCACGCTGAATGACGAAGAGGTCACCGTGCCCGAGGGCTTTTCCATCTGGGAAGCCGCGAACGGCCAGGGCCTCAAGATCCCACATCTCTGCCACAAGCCGGCGAAAGGCTATAAGCCCGATGGCAACTGCCGCGCCTGCATGGTCGAGGTAGAAGGGGAACGCACGCTCGTCGCGTCCTGCATCCGTCCTGTGTCCGATGGCATGGTCGTGAAAACCGAAAGCGAGCGGGCCAGGAAATCGCGCGAGATGGTCGTCGAACTCCTTGCGGCTGACCAACCCGAAGTTAAGCATGACGCAGCCTCTCATTTTTGGGAGATGGCGGATCTGAACGGCGTCACGACCAGCCGCTTCCCCAAGAAGGCTCCAGATGTCGTGCCGTTGTTGGATGACAGTCACGTGGCCATGCGCGTGAACCTCGATGCCTGCATCAACTGCAATCTCTGCGTCCGTGCCTGCCGCGACGTTCAGGTAAATGACGTCATCGGCATGTCGGGCCGCGGCGCGACCTCCAAAGTCACCTTTGATCAGGACGACCCCATGGGCGGGTCTTCCTGTGTGGCCTGCGGCGAGTGCGTGCAGGCTTGCCCCACCGGTGCGCTCATGCCCGCCACCGTTCTTGACGAAAACCAAGCAGGCGACAGCAAGGATTTCGACCGCGAAGTTAAAAGCGTCTGCCCCTATTGCGGGGTCGGCTGCCAGATCAAGTTCAAGGTCAAGGACGACAAGATCAAATACGTGGAAGGCATTGATGGCCCTGCCAATGAGGGCCGTCTCTGCGTCAAAGGCCGCTTCGGCTTTGACTACATCCACCATCCCCACCGCATCACCAAGCCCCTGATCCGGCGCGAGGACGCGCCGCCAAAGGGCCTCAACGTCGATCCCGGAAACTGGCACACCCATTTCCGCGAAGCGACGTGGGACGAGGCGCTCGACTTCGCGGCAGGCGGTATGGCCAAGCTGCGATCGGAGAAACCGACCTACGTCGCTGGCTTCGGCTCTGCGAAGTGCTCCAACGAAGAGGCCTACCTCTTCCAGAAACTCATCCGGCAGGGCTTTGGGCACAACAATGTCGACCACTGCACGCGGCTCTGCCACGCATCGTCCGTTGCAGCTCTCCTTGAAAACGTTGGCTCCGGCGCGGTGTCAGCGACCTTCAACGAGATCGAGAACGCGGACGTGGCCATCGCCATCGGCTGCAATCCTCTCGAAAATCACCCCGTCGCCGCGACCTACTTCAAGCAATTCACCAAGCGTGGCGGCAAGCTCATCGTGATGGATCCGCGCGGCCATGGGCTCAAGCGCTTTGCCTCCCACATGCTGCAATTCAAGCCGGGTGGCGACGTCTCCATGCTCAACGCGATCATGCACACGATCGTGGAAGAGGAGTTGTACGACCGCCAGTATATCCAGGCCTTCACCGAGGGCTGGGACAACATGAAGGATCACCTTGAGGGCTTCTCGCCCGAGAAGATGGCGCCGATCTGCGGCATCGAAGCCGAAGTTCTGCGCGATGTGGCGCGAACCTTCGCGGGCGCGAACGCGGCGATGATCTTCTGGGGCATGGGCGTTAGCCAGCACATCCACGGCACCGACAATGCGCGCTGCCTCATTTCGCTGGCGCTGATGACCGGCCAGGTGGGCCGGCCAGGCGCGGGACTTCACCCGCTGCGGGGCCAGAACAACGTGCAAGGCGCCTCTGACGCGGGCCTGATCCCCATGTTCCTGCCCGACTATCAAACTGTCACCGATGACGGCGTGCGGTCCGCATTTACCGATGTGTGGGGGTCGGAGGACTTCTCCGGCCAGAAGGGCCTCACCGTGGTGGAGATCATGGACGCCATCCATGCCGATGACATCCGCGGGATGTACATCCTGGGTGAAAACCCGGCCATGTCGGACCCGGATTCCGATCACGCCCGCGCTGCGCTGGCGAAGCTCGAACACCTCGTTGTGCAGGACATCTTTCTGACCGAGACGGCGAACTACGCTGACGTGATCCTGCCGTCCTCGGCATGGTACGAAAAGTCGGGAACGGTCACGAACACGAACCGGCAGGTCCAAATGGGCCGTCCCGTCACCCCACCGCCGGGCGACGCCAAGGAAGACTGGTGGATCGAGGTAGAGCTGGCGAAACGCCTCGGCCTCAATTGGACTTACACGCATCCAAGGGAAGTGTTTGCGGAGATGAAGCTCAACATGGCGTCTCTCGACAACATCACGTGGGAGCGTCTGGAAGAAACCGCTGTCACCTACCCCTCGCTCAGCCCCGAAGATCCGGGCCAGCCCATCGTGTTTATGGACGGCTTCCCGCGCGCCGATGGCCGCGCCAAGTTCACACCTGCAAGCGTCGTTCCCCCGGATGAGACGCCAGATGCTGAATATCCTTTCGTCCTCATCACTGGACGACAGCTTGAGCATTGGCACACGGGCTCCATGACCCGGCGTTCAACGGTCCTCGACGCGGTGGAGCCTGAGGCGAACTGTTCGCTGCATCCGCGTTCCCTCCGGGACCTGGGGGTGGAGCCGGGCGACTACATTCGCCTTTCCACCCGCCGCGGCTCTGTGACCGTGCTAGCCCGTGCCGACCGCGCAGTGGCCGAAGGCAATGTCTTCCTTCCCTTCGCCTATGTGGAAGCGGCGGCGAACATCCTTACCAACCCCGCACTCGACCCCTACGGCAAGATCCCGGAGTTCAAGTTCTCCGCGGTCCGGGTGGAACGCGCCGACAGCCCCGTTGCGGCAGAGTAGTTCCCTCGCGGCGGCGCTTGCGCTGTCGCTTGCCGCGCAGGCGGAGGCGCAAGTGGGGCTGTTCAAGGATCCCGAGGACGGTGGCGCGAGACGCTTCGAGACAGTCGCAGCGACAATCCTACGGTCGCAGCCTTCCGAAGACGCCGGCATCATTGCGGACGTCCCCCTCGGTGCTGTTCTCGCAAATCTCGGGTGCCGCGAAGAAGGGGCTCTCTGGTGTGAAGTGCGATCGTTTCGGGGCGGCCCCCGAGGCTTCGTCCTCGCCTCAGACCTCCGCCCGGCCGTGGCACCGGACGGCACCATCCCCACCGGCCTCGATGACAGCGACAAACGCGCGAGACGCGGGCGGTTCGATGTTCGGGGGGACGTTCCATGCGCCCAGGAACGCGGCGATCCTATGGGCCCGTGCCGCGCGGGCATTGCAAGGGGCACGGGCGGAGACGCTACTGTCGTTGTCACCTTTCCAAGCGGTTTTGCCCGGCGGCTGACCTTCCGAAACGGAGAGTTCGTACTTGCAGACACGACGATGTCGGGTAACGGCACCGATATCGACTGGCGCCTCACCAAGGGACGACATGCGATACGCGTGGACGATCAACGCTTTGACCTGCCCGATGCGCTGATCTTCGGCGATTAGGCTGCGCCACCCCGGGAGGCGGCGCAGCCGGAGCTCTTAGGGCGTGAGCTTGTGGATCATGCCTTCATCGACAGCCGCGTAAAGGCTGCCCTCCGGCCCAAGCACCACGGACCGGAAGCGCCCGGCATCCATCCCGGCGGGCAAAGTCATCTCCATGACATCCGCGACTGACAGGTCCTCGTCATCAAGGAGGAAGACATCCATCCGTTGACCGATGGGCGTGCCACCAAAGCCAATCCCCATCAGGCCGACGACCATGGCGCCATCCCAGTCCCCCCAGGCCTCGCCTTCGAGGAAGACCGCCGAAGACGTCCCCTGGGACCAGCCATTGTTGTCCCAGATCGGGACCATGGCGTCCGGGAAGCTCACGAGATCGGTCATCGGCATGTAGGAGCGGCGCTCATAGCGATCCATCGCCTCCATCTGCACGGGTTCGTACCCGCAATAGCCTGACGGGCAGTCGCCCCGCCCAGCGACATTAGGCGCCGGGTTCCAGCCGGCATTGCCGCCGTTCTGAAGCACCGTGATCTCGTCGGAATGCCACGGGCCGTGCTCCGCTGTGATCGGCGTCCCACTGGCCGGGTGGAAAGCGATGCCCTGAATGTTGCGGTGACCGTAGGTATAGACACGCTGGTCAAACCCGTCGGGCGGCGCGTTCTCTGCGACCCCGTTGCCGTCGGTATCCATGCGCAGGACCTTCCCGCCCATGAGCGTCGGGCTCTGCGGCACATCTGCCCCGTGGATGTCGCCTGTTGTGAGGTACAAGAAGCCGTCCGGACCAAAGCGCACCCGCCCGCCATTATGCGCGCCTGGCCCTCCAAAGGGCTGGTCGCTGGCCTCGGGCTTGTAGGGCACGTCCGTGACGATATCGACGCGCTCGTCGATCCCGGTGAGGTCGTCGTTCACCGTCAGCCGCAAAAGCCGGTTCGTCCCCGGCGCAGTCATGCTGGAGGTCGAATAGACATAAATCCGCCGGTTGCTGTCGAAATCAGGATCAACGGCCACACCCTGCATCCCGGCCTGCCCTTCGCAGAAAAGATCGTCAGCAACAGTGCCATAGCCTTCGGATTCGGACATGCCGAGCAAGGCATTCACCGAACCATCGGTCATCCGCACCGACAGACCATCGCATTTCTCGGTGTAAAACATCGTTCCATCCGCGAGGAACGCCATGTCCCACGGTGACTCCAGCCCTTCCATGACCAGCTCCTGGGTCAGGCTAGAGGTATTCTGAGCAAGGGCAGGGGTCGCAAACATCACTGACCCGGCAATCAGGGGTAATAGGTGTTTCGTCATTTCATCCTCCCGATGAAGAAACTGCCGAAATGCCTCTGAGTGAGTGTGGCACGCCGCTCCGGGCGCTTGGGCCGCTTGGCCTGATCGTTAGGCTGTCTCCTCTGCCAAGAGCGCATCCGCGCGCGCGAAGAGGTCTTCAAAGCGCTGCTTGGACTTGCCGCGTTGACGCACGCCCTTCAGGGCCTCGTAATTGCTTGAGACATCCCCCACGAGGATGAGGCCCACCATGCCGAGCCCGCGATGTGGCGTGCAAAAATAGCCATAGGCTCCATCAGCCCCCACGGTGAGGTCAAAATCCTTGCCGATGCGGCTCTTCCAGGGTTCGACGTCCGCGGGCAGCATCTCATCGAAGGCCTGGGAGTTGTGGTTGTTGTCAACGGATAGGAAGCGGATCACGTCACCTGGTTGCGCGCGCACGATGTCGGGGAAGAAGACCATGAGCTCGCCCGCCTTTTCGGGGTGGATGTTGAGCATCTGAACCTCATGGACAGTGCTCGCCAAGGCGCGGGCCGGGAGGAGCGGTGCAAGGGCTACCCCTCCCAACAGCTTGAGGTTCTGGCGTCGTGTCAGGGCCATGTCGCAGTCCTCTTTTTCTAGTTCGTCGTCAGTGTCTGTCCCGGTTCCTGATCGGCACCGGCGCCGAAGTCATTGTCGAAGAAGAACCCCAGCCCCACGCCGATCGCGAGGGCCAGGATCAGTTTCAGGCGAAGGTCCACGCCGCGCTCACTCTGCAGGCGTGGGCGCGGGTGTCCCGCCGCTCGCCTTCCGTGAGAAGATGCGCGCCTTGATGCTCTCCCAGAGCTTGGCCATGCCGAGCGGCTCGTAGATCATGAAGACGATGATCAGCACGCCAAAGACCACCAGTTCGATGGACGAGATGATCGTGGCGTCCACGAGACCATGAAAGACCTCATTGCCCAGTGTGTTCAGCACCACAGGGAAGAGAAGGATAAAGGCCGCCCCGATAAAGGCCCCGTTGATCGTCCCCAGCCCGCCGAGGATCACCATGAAGAGAATGCGGAACGACAGTTTGATGTCGAAGGCCACCGGCTCCATAGATTTCAGGTAGGTGAAGGCGAAAAGCGCACCCGCCACCCCGCAGAAAAACGCCGAGATCGCGAAGGCCTGAAGCTTGGTCTTGAGGAGCGAAATCCCCATGCTCTCGGCCGCGATGTCCATGTCACGGACAGCCATCCAGTTTCGCCCCGTACTCCCCCGCGTCATGTTGATCGCGAGGATGGTCAGGATAGTCACAGTGACGAGTACGACGATGTACATCTCAAGCGGCGTCGTGAATTCGCGTCCAAAGATCACGATGTCCTGGGCCGTGATGATGCCCGAGGTGTCGTAGTTCTTGAACCAGCCGAACTTGTCGATCATCCAGATGATAAAGAATTGCGAGGCAAGCGTGGCCACCATGAGATAGATGCCGCGCACGCGCAGCGACGGCAGCCCGAAGAGGATGCCAAAGAACGCCGCGATGACACCCGACAGCATCAGGTTCACCGGGAAGGGCATGAAGGGAAGCCTGAGCTCTAGGTTAAAGAGCGCGAAGGCCCCCGCCGCCATGAAGCCCGCCGCACCCAGCGCGAGCTGGCCCGCATAGCCCATGACGATCTGCTGACCAATCGCCGCGAGGGCAAGGCACAGCCACGGGATCAGGATCGACGAGTACCAGTAATCCGTCTGCACAACGAGAGGGATCACAGCAAAGCCCAGCGCCATCAGCACGACGAAGTTCGTCAGATCGCTGCGCGTGTAGCTCATGAAAATGTTTGGGGATTTCATGTCTGAATCTCCTTACACGCGCCGGATGATCTTTTCGCCGAAGAGACCCTCGGGCCGCCACAGCAGGAAGAAGATGGCGAGGACAAAGGGCGCCCAGCCCTCGATGGCGCCGCCGAAATAGGGCCCGATATAGACCTCGAGCACCTTTTCGGTGGCCCCGATGATGAGGCCACCAACAATGGCCCCCGGGATCGAGGAGAAGCCGCCGATGATAAGGACTGGCAGGGCCTTCAGCGCAAGGTCCACGAGCGCGAACTGCACCCCTGCCCGCGCGCCCCACATCATACCCGCCACGAGCGCCACGATCCCGGCCGCAGTCCAGACAAGGAGCATGATGGAGCCCAGTGGAATACCGATGGAGCTTGCCGCGCCCGGATCATCCGCCACGGCCCGTAGCCCAAGCCCCATCTTCGTGTACTTGAAGAGGAGTGCCAGTGCGATGATGAGCCCCGCCGCCACGATACCTGCCGTGAGGTCGAGCGCGGAAATGAAGAGCCCCGTGGAGTCGATGATCCACTGGATCGGGAAATCCCCGATGCCCAGATCGAGCCGCCGGACCTCTACGCCCCAGGCCGCCTGCGCGAGCCCTTCGAGGACAAAGCCCAAACCAATCGTAGCCATCAAGAGCGTATCTTCGCTCTGGTTGCGCAAGGGCCGCAGGACCATGCGCTCCGTCGCGTAGCCCACGCAGGCCATGAGCGCGATTGTCACAAAGAACGCCACAACAAACGGAAGCCCCAGCTCCATGAAGCCGACAAAGCTCAGCACTGCGAAGAAAACCATCGCGCCCTGGGCAAAGTTGAACGTGGACGACGCCTTGTAGATCAGCACGAAGCCCAGCGCGACGAGGGAATACATTGTCCCGGCCAAAAGACCGGCCACGACGACCTCGATGAAGAAAAGAAAATCAGTCATGGGCCACCCCGAGATATGCGTCGATAACTTCCTGATTGGCGCGCACCTCGTCAGGGGGGCCGTCGCCGATGATCTTGCCGTAGTCGAGGACGACAACGTTGTCGGAGATGTCCATGACGACCCCCATGTCGTGCTCGATGAGGACCATCGTGGTCCCAAGCTCGTCATTCACCTTGAGGATGAATCGGCACATGTCGCGCTTTTCCTCCACGTTCATGCCGGCCATGGGCTCATCAAGGAGGAGGACGTCCGCCTCTGTCGCCAGCGCGCGCCCCAGCTCCACTTTCTTTTGAAGACCGTAGGGCAGCTTTCCCACGGGCGTGTCGCGGATATGCCGGATCTCCAGGAAATCTACGATTTCCTCGCATTTGTCCCGGTTCTCCTGCTCTTCCCGCGTCGCAGAGGGCGTCTGGAACGCAACGGCAAGGAACCCCGCCGACATGTGCAGCCGCCGCCCCACGAGGATGTTGTCGATGACCGACATCCGCTTGAAGAGGGCGAGGTTCTGGAACGTCCTCGAAATGCCGATCTGCGCCACGATGTTCGGGCTGATCTTTTCCAGCACCTTCCCCTTGAAGGAGATTGTCCCCTCTTGCGGTTTGTAGATCCCATTGATGCAATTCAGCAGCGATGACTTCCCTGCCCCGTTCGGCCCGATGATCGCGCGGATCTCGTGCTGAAGGACGTTGAAGGATGTATCGGTGATCGCCTTCACGCCGCCGAAACTCAGCGAAATGTTCTTCACCTCGAGGATTGGGGCGCCGATGGGAAAGTTGCGCGCGGGCGTCATGGTGCCGCTTGGATGCTGTGCGTTCATGGCTGGCCTCAGTTGTGCTCGAGGGTTGCGTGGCGGGTGCTCTCCTCGCGGAGGACGTCGCGGAAGTTCTTGCGACCCTCCTTAGAGATGCCGAGGTAAAGCTCTTTGACCTTGTCGTCGTTCAAAAGGCTCTCGGCTGTACCGTGGAGCATCACGTGCCCGGTTTCGATGATGTAGCCGTAGTCCGCGTTGCGGAGGGCCACGTTGGTGTTCTGCTCCGCCAAGAGTATGCTAACACCCTCTTTCTGGTTCAACTCATTGACGATGTTGAATATTTCCGCGACCAGCTGCGGCGCGAGGCCCATCGACGGCTCGTCAAGAAGGAGCATCTTGGGCTTGGCCATCATGGCGCGCGCCACCGCGACCATCTGCTGCTCCCCGCCTGAGGTAAATCCGGCCTGGCTCTTGCGGCGATCCTTCAGGCGGTTGAAATAGCTGTAGATCTTCTCGAGCTCATTGCGGATCTCAGCCTTGGACAGCTTCCGCGAATAGGCGCCCGAGATGATGTTCTCTTCCACCGTCAGGTGACCGAAACAACGCCGCCCTTCGAGAACTTGCACAAGACCGAGGCCCACCATGTCGGCGGGATCCTGGTTTGTGACCGCGTTCCCGTCATAGGTGATGGAGCCTTTGGTGACCTTGCCCCGTTCCCCGGCGAGCATGGTCGAAATTGATTTAAGCGTCGTGCTCTTGCCCGCGCCGTTGCCGCCCAGAAGCGCCACAATCTTTCCGCGCGGGACGCTCAGCGTCACATCATGGAGCGCCGCGATCACGCTGTCATAAATGACCTCGATCTGATCAATCTCGAGGATATTGTCGGTTTGAGTTGTCATCACATGGTCGCCGTTTCTTGGGTCGGATCGTTGTTGCCGGCGACCGGCCCGTGAAGGGGTCGGACGCCGAAGGAGCCGGGTGAAGGCGCCGCGGAACCTGCGGCGCCTCACTGGGAGAGGCCCAGCTCAACAGAGGAGTGTCAGGAGCACTCGCGTGGCGTGATGCCGTTCTCGCTGGCGAACTTGGCTGCAGACTCTTCCACGAGGCCGCGGATGAAGCTTGGGTCGAGCGGCTCTTCCCAGCCGCTCACCTGTTCGAACTTCACGCCGTCCCACTGCATCATGGCGAATTTGCCCGCTCCGGCATTCTCGGCGCAGGACATCGAGAAAGGCGCGATCATGCCCGCAATGCCGAGCTCTTCGAGCCGGGCTTCGTCCATAACGAGGGCCTCATAGCCATCGCGGAACTCTGCCCCGGTGACGGCCTGGCCGACCTTACCCGCCATTTCCTGCGCGACGCGAAGCGCCTCGATGTAGGTCACGGCAGCCCCGAGGCCACGGTTCCAGTATACGGTACCGACACGGTCAGGCTCAGCCAGGTTACCTTTGCCAGCGCCGTAGACCTGCTCCTTGATGGCCTGGACCAGCGGATACTGATCGCCCGGGAGCGCGTTGGCCATGGCGTAGGTGCCTGTGGCAGCGTCACCCGCGGGGAACATGTCCTCTTCCGCGGCCCCGAAGGTCACGTAGATCATGCGTTCCCTCGGGAAGCCAACGCGCGCAGCGTTCGTCATAGCGGTGGAGTTCATGCCAGAGCCCGCACCCCAGAACGTCACCCAGTCAGGGCGCTCGCGGCGGATCTGCAGCCACTGCGACTGCTGCTCAAGGCCCGGTGGCGGGATCGAGATCTCAACGAGGTCAACGCCCCAATCCTCGGCAATAGACCGCATCGCGGGCAGAGGCTCCCGGCCATAGGCGCTATCGATGTGCAGATGCACGATCTTCTTGCCCGCCATGTTGGGGATACCGCCCTCTTGTTCGGCCATGAACTTCATCTTCACCGCCATCTGGGACCAGTAGTGTCCAGCGGCGTTGAAGACCCAGGGCCAAACGGTGCCGTCAGCGGCGTCCGTGCGGCCGTAGCCGTACTGCGCCAGAACGACATTGTCCTCGGCCATGCGGTTGATGACGGCGTATGCCCCTGGTGTGCCCAACGTGTCGAAGACGACGATGCGCTGGCCGTCCTTCTCGAGCAGGCGCTGATAGCACTCCACGGTTTTCACCGCGTTGTACTCCGTCTCGCATTCCTGCCATTCGAGCATGACGCCGTTCACGCCGCCATTCATATTGACGTAGTTGAGGTAATCGATCTGGGCGCCGTAATAGCCGGTACCCATGGCGGAGTATGGTCCGACACGGCTCGAGGCGATGGGGAAATACTGGGTCTCCTCCGCCACGGCCATCTCGGGCACCACCGCCGCGAGCGCCGCCACTCCGGTGGCCGTCGCCGCAAGGCTGTTCCTAAGATGCTTCCAATTCACTTTGGTCGTCCTCCCTTTCTGGTCACGTTTCACGCGATCAAAATGGGGCCGAGCGGGGCATGCATCTGCTGGTTGCGCTCCCTACACAAAGGGCACGCAGGTCAGACATCACGTTGGTTAACCCCCACACAAACCGCATTCTTCGGCGGCTCTGGCCTTGTAGCCATGGTCCCATTTCACTCCAGTCGCGTTCCTGGCCGGTTGGCTTGGTGTGCAGACCTCGGACAGAACAGCGTGCTGGATGGAGGCAGCTAAGGCCGCACGTCACGATCCTGTCAACAATAATTCTGTTATAAATCAGATACCTAAGCTGGGTCGCCGCAATGCAGAAAGGTCACACTGTCCCGCTATCGCGCGCGGATCCCAAGGAGCAACGGACAAAATGTCCAGTTTTTAGGCAGCATCCTCTGCCCGCTTGGACGAAATGTCCGCACGCGGAAACCACACAGAAAATGTCGCTCCTGCGCCCGCGGAACTCTCCACCCGGATCAATCCGCCGACTCGCGTCACCAAAGCCTGACTGATCGACAGACCCAGCCCTGACCCTGTCCCGGGCTTTGTCGTCATGAACGGATCGAAGACATGGTCGAGCCTATCGGCAGCAATGCCCGGCCCGCTGTCCGACACGACGATTTCGGCACCCGGGATGCCGTCCCGCTCTGCCGGGTGGGTGCGGATGGACAGGGTCCCACCATCCCCCATGGCCTGTGCGGCATTGATCGCGAGGTTCACGATGACCTGCTGCAGTTCCGTCTCCACGATCAGGAAAGACGGGCTCGGCACATGTATGACGTCGGTCTTGATAGAGTGTTTGCGCAAGTCGGCCGCCACGAGAATGAGCGCGTCGTTTACCACCTTTGCTGCATCCACCCGCGCCGTCAGATCCGACATCTCATCGGGTCGGGTGAAGTTCAAAAGCTTGCCCACCATCACATTGATGCGGTGGGTTTGCGCGTCGATCAGATCCAGCTCTGTGCGCAATTCAGCGGCCTGCTCGGGCGCAAGGTGCATGCGGATCACCTCAAGGTTCCCTTGAATGACCGCAACGGGGTTGTTGATCTCATGGGCAACGCCGGCGGTGATCTCCCCCACAGAGGCCAGCTTTTCAGCCATGACGAGCTGGGCAAAGGTCGCCTCAAGCTGACTGTTGGCGGCCTGTAGCTCTTCGGTGCGTTGCTCCACCAGATCGTTCAGATTGTCGGCATAGCCCCTCAGCGCGGCGTCCCGCTCCTCCACCTGATCAAGGAGCCGGTCGAGATGTCCGGCCACCGCAGCGATTTCGCTTTGCTCTGCCACGGCCCCGATCCGTGCATTGAGGTCGCCTTGCTCCGCCCGGGCCATGGTGGCCGTCATCTTCTCGAGCGGTGCGAAAATCCCGCTCGCCAGCCACAGGAAGAACGGCACCGAGAGGCCAAGTACGGCAATGAACGCAGCAATCAGCGCAAGGATCGTCGTGTTCCGCTGGGCCAGAAAGGGCTCTTCCAGAAATCCGGTATAGAGCATCCCAATCCGCGTGCCCGAGATGTCGGTCAGCGGCACATAGCCCGAAATGTACCAGTTATTGACGACGAACGCGCGGTCGAGCCACGTGTCCCCGGTCTCCATCACTTTGCGCCAGACCGCCTCTGACACCCGTGTGCCCAGCGCCCGGGATCCCTCGAACAGCCGCACATTGGTGGAGATCCGCACGTCATCGAGGAAAAGCGTCGTCGTCCCCGTGCGCGAAATTTCTCCGGTCTCGTCGCGGTAGACAAGGGCGTTCATCGTATCGATGAAGTCGAGGTTCTTGTTCAGTAGCCGCCCGCCGATCAGAACAAGATCGCCGTCCTCGGCCCGGTGCGCGGCCAGGATGAACATCCCTCGGCTTTCCACGTCTCGCTCGATGGGACGTGCGGCCTGCGTTGGGACAAGGGGGATCGCGGCCCGTGCGGCCAAATCGTCCGCGACCATGGCCATGTCGGGCTGCGTCAACAGGACGAGGTTCCCCACTGGGCTATCCTGGGCAGCGGCGCGCGCCAGGGCTTCGAGAGGTGCGGGCAGCGTTCCGTCCGACAATCGTCCAAGAACGAGGAAATCGAGGCCCCGCGCCTCCCGCTCGCGGGCCAGAAAGGCGGTGAGGGCGGCCTCTCCCTCTGCCGTCGCTTGGGCGAAGCCCACCGATTGAGCCACCGCTTCCACCGTGGCCGCCTGGGTGGATTCGATGCGACCGAAATACTGCTCTGCGATGCGCAGGTCGCTCGCGACCTTTGCGATCAGAAGATCATCATAGCGGTCAATCCAGCGCACCATGGTCACGCCGAGGAGGAGCGGCAAAAGCACCACGAGCGGCATGAGCGCAATCACAAGCAGCCTGAGCCGGACCGAGCGCAGCACCGCTCAAAGCCCCCAGGCCTGGCATTTGCGATCAATGGTCTTGCGCGCCACTCCGAGGCGCCGCGCGGCCTCAGCCCGGTTGCCATCGCAGGCATCGAGCATGGCAAGGATGTGCCGCTGCTCCACCGCCGCGAGGCTTTCGGTCTCGAACTCACCGGCGGCAGGCTCCAGCGCATCCTCAAAGCTGCCCCGGATCAGCGCACGCTCAATCGTGTTGCGCAGCTCCATCACGTTGCCCGGCCAAGAATGGGACAGAAAGCGCCGCCGCGCCAATGTCGTGAAGGGTGGCAGATCCACACCCATGCGGGTCGCCAAAAGCTCCGAAAAGTAGGTGATCATCTCAAGCACATCCTCGTGCCGCTCGCGCAGGGGCGGCTGCACAATTTCGACGACCGTGAGCAGATAGAAGAGGTCGAGGCGAAAGGCATTCTCGCGCGCAATGTCCTCGAGAGGTCGTGTGGTGGAGCTGACGACGCGCATGTCGAATTCCACGCTCCGTTGTGCGCCCAGCGGGCTAAACCGTCCGGTACTCAACAGCTCCGTCAGGATATTCTGGCAGCCAGGGGACAAAAGCTCCACGTCCTCGAGGTAGAGGGTGCCACCCGCCGCGCTCTGAATGATGCCTTCCTGACGGGTGACGCGGCCATCTGCCTGCGGTTCCACGCGCCCAAAAAGGCGCTCTTTGAAAGCCTGCTCCTCAAGACCATTGCAATGGAGCCAGACAAAGGGCGCATTCGATCTGGGCGAGGCCGTGTGCAGCATGCGCGCGGCCACCTGCTTGCCTGATCCAGCTTCGCCCCGGATGACGACATGGGCCTGTGACTTCGCCGCGCGCTCTATCGAGGCGCGGACAAGCCCGATTTCTGCCGAGGACCCGAGAAGGGCATCACGGTGCTTCAGGATATCCTGACCCACCTCGAGCTCGTGGCGCAGAACAGAGTTCTGCCGCCTCAGCCGCGCCCGGTCGAGGCTTTGTGCGATGGCATTGAGAACCTGGTTCGACCGAAAAGGCTTTAGCAGGAAGTCACTGGCCCCTGCTCTGATCGCCTGGATGGCCGTGTCGAGGTCCGCATGGGCCGTGATCAGGATCGCGTCGCTGAAAAGGCCGATGCGGCGTTGCTCTGCGAGCCAGTCCAGGCCGGTTTTTTCAGGCATGACGTTGTCGAGGACGATGACGTCATAGGTCGTCTCGTCGAGTAGCTCAGAGGCAGTCCGAGTGTCTTCGGTCACGTCCACCCGTCCGCAGCTATCCTGCAGGACCTTGGACAGGAAATTGCGCATGCCGGGCTCGTCATCAATGACGAGCACAGCGGCGTCGGCGAGGGCTCCGGAAAAGCCCTCCGCCCTGCGCTCCACGCGCGCACTTTGTCGAACGTCATCCATCCGTCAGGCCCTCCCAGTCCTTGCGGAGCTGCGGCGTGTCCGATGTTTGGCGTTGAGTATTGTGTCCGGATCTGACGCGCAGTCTATCGTTCTGTCCGGGAAGCGTAGCGGGCTGATGCGGCCCTGTCACCTGCGGAGCCTGTCAAAGGCATGTAGCGCTCCGGCCACGCCCTCAGGCGCAGCCGGCGCGCATCGCGTATATTTAACCCTGTGGCCCCAGGGCCTCAGATAGGGTCATCGCATTGTGGCGCATCATGTCCACATAGGTCGAGGCCGGGCCGTCAGGTCCGGACAGTGCATCCGAATAGAGGGTCCCGCCGACAACGGCGCCGGTCTCCGCCGCGATCTGCTCAATCAGGCGGTTATCGGTGATGGTCTCCACAAACACGGCCGAGATCTCTTCTTCACGGATCTGCGTAATGAGCGCTGCCACGTCCGCGGCCGAGGCCTCGCTCTCCGTGCTCATGCCCACGGGCGCCTCGAAGGTCAGCCCGTAATGCGCGCCCATATAGCCGAACGCATCGTGCGAGGTCACAATCGTGCGCTTCTCCTCAGGGATCGAGGCCATCATTGCGTCGATCTCCGTCTCGAGCGCTTCGAGCTCTGCCACATAGGCCGCGCGGTTGGCGTAATAGGTGGACGCGTTCTCTGGATCGACCTTTGCGAGCCCTGCGGCGATGTTGTCGACATAGATCACGGCATTCTCGATCGCCTGCCAGGCATGGGGGTCGAACGCGCCGTGATCATGACCGGCGTGATCGTCGTGGCCGTGGTCGTCGTGTTCCTTGGAGGCCATCTCCTCCCCGTGGTCATGGTCGTGGTCGTCGTCAGCCACTTTCTCTTCGCCGTGGTCATGGTCGTGGTCATGATCGTCGTCGGCTACTTCTTCGGCCCCATGATCATCGTGGTCATGATCGTCGTGATCGTCTGCGACCTTCTCCTCATCGTGATCGTGGTCGTGGTCATGATCATCATCGGCCACTTCTTCGGCCCCATGGTCGTCATGGTCGTCGTGGCCATGTTCCGCGTGGTCATCATGCTCGTCATGCTCACCGAACTCGATGGCATCGACACCCACCGTGGCCTCGATCAGTTCACCGTCGAAAGACGCGGCTTCCGCCAGACGCTCCAGCCAGCCTTCGAACTCAAGACCGTTGATGAACAGAACCTCGGCCCCAGCCACAGCCGCAGCGGCCTGCGGCGTCGGCTGGTACACATGGGCATCACCCCCGGGCCCAACGAGCGTCGTCAGCGCAATATGCTCCCCACCGATCCGCGCGACCATGTCGCCCAGGATCGAGAATGTAGCCACCACCGGGATCGGCTCATCCGCCCAGGCGGCCCCGGGCGTGAGCATGGACGCTGCCACAAGGGCCGTTGCGGATTTCAATAGGGTTCGACGAGATGACATGACCTACTCCTCAGGTTTCAAAGTGTCGGCGTGGGACTAGCTGGGCGAGAATTCCTCCCACCGGGCCAAGGAACACGGACAGCCCGTAGATGATCCCGGCCACGAGGATGATCGCGGGGCCGGACGGCAGGCTGTAGTGATAGGACAAGAGCAGCCCGGCCACGCTCGATAGCGCGGCGACACAGGCAGCAGCAACAAGAAGCCCGCCGATCCCGGTCGTCCAGAACCGGGCGGCCGCGGCAGGAAGGATCATGATCCCGACGGCCATGAGCGTCCCCAAAGCGTGGAACCCTGCGACGAGGTTCATCACGACGAGGGCGAGGAAAATGAAATGGGTCACCGCGCTCAGCCGGCTGACAGAGCGCAGAAATTGCGGATCTGCGCATTCTAGGACGAGCGGGCGAAAGATCACCGCAAGTGTCAGGACCGAGATCGACGCAATGGTGCAGAGCAGCGTCAGTGCCACGTTATCGAGGGCCAGCACCGTGCCGAACAGGACGTGCATCAAGTCCACATTGCTGCCCCTGGTCGACACGATGATAACCCCAACGGCAAGCGATATCAGGTAGAACGCCGCGAGGCTCGCATCCTCTTTGAGCGTCGTCAGCCGAGACACGAGCCCCGAGGCGACCGCAACGAGCATCCCCGCGATAAGGCCGCCGATGGTCATGGCACCGAGCGACAGGCCAGAGACGAGAAAGCCCACCGCTGCTCCCGGCAGGATCGCGTGGGCCATGGCGTCGCCCGTGAGACTCATCCGGCGCAGCATCAGGAAGACGCCCACCGGCGTCGCCCCAACCGCAATAGCCAGGCAGCCCAACAGGGCGCGGCGCATAAAGCCGAATTCCACGAAGGGCGCGATGATGGCATCCCAGATCATCAGGCGGCATCCCGCGCACAGATCTCGGGCGCAAGCTGGCTTGCTTCGCTCAGAACGCGGGCCTGGGCGTGATTTTCAGGCGTCATCACACGAGGCGTTGGGCCGTGGTCGACAAGCTCCCGCGCCAAAAGCATCGTTTCAGGGAAATGGGTCACTACGGTCTCGTGATCATGAAGGACGGCGATGACCGTGCGTCCCTGCCGGTGCCAGTTTCGGATTACCTCGATCAGATCCGCCATGGTGCGCGCATCAATCGCCGCGAACGGCTCGTCCAGAAGGACGAGTTTTGCATCCTGCAACAGGAGACGCGCAAAGAGCGCGCGCTGCATCTGCCCGCCGGACAACGCCCCGATGGGGCGGCCCTCGTAGCCAGTCAGACCCACCGCAGCGATGGCCGCGTCAAGCCGTGCGCGCTGAGCCCTCTTGAGCCACCCAAACGCCCCGACCTCCTGCCAGAGCCCCATCGCCACGAGTTCCTTTACGCTGATCGGAAAACTGCGATCGATGTCGGATTGTTGTGGGAGGTAAGCCACGTCCTCTCGCGCCACAGATCCCCATCTCACACGGCCCTCCAGCGGCGAAAGCGCGCCAGTCACGCCTTTGAGCAGCGTGGATTTTCCCGCACCATTGGGCCCGACTATGGCTGTGAGGCTGCCTTCCTCGATCCGTGCATCAAGGTGGTGGACAGCCGGATGCCGGTCGTAGCCCAGTGTCAGGTTCTGAAAAGCAAGCGCGATCACTCTGGGCTCCCCAAAAGCGAACCGGGTACACCGGTGGCCCAAAAGAATCCGCCCCAAAGCAGGATGATGATCACGCATGCGACCGCGAGGCGAGGACCTACACCAGTGAGGAGCAGGCCCGGAAAGGATTTTTTGGGGATCATGAGCCGGTCTGCCCCGTTCCGCAGTCTGAACACGTGCCATGAATTTCAACGACATGACGCGTCGCCTCAAATCCGCCTTCTCCCAGCGCTTTTGACATGGATGCGATGAGCTCTGGCGCCGTCGTTTCTTCCACGCTGCCGCAATCGTCGCAAATCGACAGGATTGCGTCGTGCCCGTGACCGTGCTCATCAGACTCACAGAGCAGGTAGGCGTTGAGCGATTCAAGCCGGTGGATACGGCCCGTTTCCGTCAAGGCCGCGAGCGCCCGATAAATTGTCGTTGGGGCCATCTTTGGGTTGAATTCGCGGAGCTCCGCGAGGATGTCGTAAGCCGACAATGGCTTGTCTGCGCGTTGCAGGGCGTCAATGACGTCAGCGCGCAGCGCATCACCTTTCTTTCCCATTGTGCCAACTCCTCCAGTCTTCTCAATCGATATGTTACACTATAACAGATTGCAATGGAGGCGGGCTTCAACTCCGCACTAATGCAGCGTGCCATCTGATCTGCGGGGGGTGGGCCGCCCATCCTCCAGACGCACCACCTCATCCGCAGCGGCAAGGAGGTAGGGATCGTGAGAGGCCACAATGAGAGTTCGCTTCTTCACACAACACGCCCCGAACAACGCGTCGATTAGGGCATCCGCCCGCGCGCGATCGAGGCTCGCCGTCGGCTCATCGGCCAGAAGGATCGGGGGATCAGAGGCTAACGCCCGGGCAAGCGCAATCCGCTGCCTTTCCCCGCCCGAAAAACTGTCGATATCGCGTCTAGTATCAAGCGGCACGTTGAAGCCAGACAGAGCATCCATCGCGTGCTTCGCGATGCCTGCGCGGCGTGCCCTTGGTGCATAAAGCGAGGCCAGCCCCGCATTGGCGGCGGCAGAGAGTTCTTCGAAGAGGAGATGGTCCTGAAAGACAAGCCCCATAGCGCGCCCGCGGAAGGCGGTTCGCTCGGTGTCCGAGAGGGGGGCGATGTCGACGTCACCCCAATTGATCTCACCCTTCGCAACCGGGATCAGCCCGGCTAGAGCGAAAAGCAGCGTCGACTTCCCTGCCCCTGAAGCGCCCTCAATGGCCAGCGACCGGCCATGAGGCACAGAAAGGTGGGGCACATCCAGCAGGGCACGTCCCGACGCGCCTTCAACGCGCAAGTCGCTGACGGTCAAGTCATATGTCGTGGCCTCAAAACTGACTGTCATGACCCCTCGTGGACCCCCGAAGATATAGCGGGAATACGGCTCGAGGGGGAAGGCATCGCAGAAACCGCTTGCCGAAACCGGTTTCGGGCCGCAAGAATCGCTCCATGGTTGAAGCCAAGCAGTCCCTGGGAGGAGGGCGGCGGGTGACGATCTCTGACGTGGCGGCCGAACTCGGCCTCACGAAGGGGACCGTAAGCCGAGCGCTCAATGACTATCCCGATATCGCCGAAGGTACGCGCCTACGGACCCGTCGTGCGGCGGAGCGGTTGGGCTATCGCCCGCTGGGCTCCGCGCAGGCGATCCGCACGGGACGCTGCCGGGCCATTGGGCTCGTCCTCGAGACGGACGAGCATGACGCCCACCGCCCGTTCTTGGATCTCTTCCTTGCCGGACTCTCTGACGGGGCAGCGGCGCAGGGCTGGACCCTGACAGTGGCCACCGCCCCAGTGGGTGCGGCCATTGAAACCTATCAGATGCTCATCGATGAACGGAAAGCAGATGGCTTTGTCCTGCCACGCACACGCCTCAACGACCCGCGGGTCACGATGCTGCGCGACAAAGGGGCCGCTTTCGTTCTTTTCGGCCGGCACGGAGACCCGGACGGGTGCGCATGGTTCGATATCGACGGTGCTGGCGCCATGCGACAAGCGGCCCATATCCTCGCGGCCCGGGGGCACGCACGCATCGCCTATGTCGGCGGCAGCCCTGACTATTCCTATAACGGCGAACGCGAAGCTGGGCTCCGCGCAGGGCTCGCGGACAAAGGCCTCGACCTCGCTCCGGAGCTTGTTCTTCACGGCGCAAAGAACCGCGAAAGCGGCGAAGCCGCAACGGCAGAGCTTTTGTCGCTGGATGTGCCGCCCACGGCCATTGTGTTTGCCCTCGACCGCGCAGCCTTGGGTGCTTACCGCGCGGCCGCGCAGCGGGGTCTTGTCGTGGGCCGCGACCTTGCCATCATCGCCTATGACGGCGACCCCGACGGTGCCTATGCCGAGCCCCCGCTGGCAAGCTGGTCTGTCGATTGGGGCCGCGCAGGAACGACCCTTGCTGACATGCTGATAAAACGGGTGAACGGCGCAGAGGTCGAAGACCTGCGCGCGACGATGCCCGCCACTTTCCTCGATCGGGGCTCTGCTTCGGTCATCCCAACCCCCGACCCCAACACAAGGGGCGGTTAACCCGAGTCAACTGGGAGGAGACTCATGAAAACCCTACTCACGACCACATCCGCGCTGGTCCTCACCGCGAGCCTCGCTTCGGCCGAGAACTTGCGCTTTTGGACCACCGAGGAGCAGCCCGAGCGTCTGGCCCGCCAGGAAGCAATGGCCGAAGCCTTTGCGGCGGCGACCGGCCACTCGGTCGAAGTGATCCCGGTCACAGAAAGCGACCTCGGCACCCGTGCCACGGCGGCTTTCGCGGCAGGTGACCTGCCCGACGTGATCTACCACACGCTGCAATATGCCCTGCCCTGGGCTGAAGCCGGTATCCTCGACACCGACGCGGCCACCGACGTTGTTGAAAACCTGGGCGGCGACACCTTCAGCGGCGCGCTCGAGCTTGCAGCCGTCGACGGTGGCTATGCCTCTGTCCCAGTGGACGGTTGGACGCAGATGATCGTCTACCGCAAGGACCTGTTCGAAGCGAACGGCCTTGAGGCACCGACATCCTACGACAATGTGCGCGCAGCGCTCGCTGCGCTGCACAATCCGCCAGAGATGTACGGTTTCGTCGCGGCCACCAAGGTGGACGAGAACTTCATGTCGCAGGTCCTTGAGCACGTCTTCCTCGCCAATGGCGTGTCCATTGTGGATGGCGACGGCGTGGCTGCGCTCGACGAAGCGGCAACGCTGGAAGTCCTCGATTTCTACAAGGACATCGCCGACGCCTCCCCCGAGGGCGAGCTTTACTGGGATCAGTCCCGGACGCTCTACTTCTCGGGCAATGCCGCGATGATCATCTGGTCGCCGTTCATCCTGGACGAGCTTGCAGGTCTTCGCGACAGCGCGCCGCCCACGATCACGGACGACCCCACCTCCTCCGAGCTTGCGGGCAAAACCGGTATCGTGACGACCTTTGCGGGTCCGTCGAACCCGGACGGCGCCGCTTGGGGAGACATCCGTTACTTCGGGATCACCTCAGACGCCTCCACCGACGCTGCGATGGAGTTCGTGGAGTTCTCCATGTCCGAGGGCTACGGCGAAACTCTGGCCATCGCGCCCGAGGGCAAGTTCCCGGTCCGCCGCGGGAACGCCGACAACCCGACGGAGTACACCGATCTGTGGGCGACGCTCGACGTGGGTATCGACCGCCGGGCACCGCTGGGCGACCTTTATGAGGCCTCTGTGATTGCCGACATCGTCGGTGGTCTTGATGTGGCCCAGCGCTGGGGCGTGACCGAAGGTCAGCTCGCAACAGCGTCCAAGGTCATCAACAGCCAGGTCATCAACCGCGTTGTACGTCAGTACATCGACGGAGAGATCGAAGGCGCAGCCGCGGTTACTGCACTGAACGAGGCGATCGCCTCCGTTCAGTAAAGCCTATCGGGGCCGCCCATCCGGGCGGCCCCACGTCAAAACGCGACCCCCACCCCTGAAACAAGGTTCGCAACCATGTCTGACATTTCAACACCGCCCACCGGGCGCGGCGCTCTGGCAAAGGGCGAAGCGCGGCTGGCCTGGGGATTGCTGTTTCCGACGATTACCATTGTTGCCGCCGTCGTAGTGTTGCCGCTGCTCGCGATCTTCTGGATTTCAGTAAAGCCGGTGCAACTCAGCGACCTGCGCGCTCCCGAGCTTGTTCTGAGGGAAGATTTGCGTCGGATGAACGTCGCCGGAGACGAAGGAAGCTGGCGGTTCAGACTTCGAAATTCGTCGCCCGACCGGCAGCTTCGGGGGGTATCGTTTACGGACGTGGTGCCCCCAGGGATCGTGCTTGGCGACCTGCCGGAGGCCTGCGCCCTCGATGCATCGGTGCTGACATGCACCTTTGGCGACGTGGACGGCGGCTGGCGCGAGACGCTTGAGATCCCGGCCACGGCGGCCGCAGACTTCGACCCGGAAGTGAGCGTACGCGACACGGCGCCAGACACAACCGCGCGGTCCTCGTCCGTATTGACCGACGGCACATTCACCCTCGCGAATTTTTCGCGCATCTTTGATGCGGGCGAGTTCTGGGACGTCCTCTATGCCACTTTGTTCTACACGATCGTCGGCACTGTCGGGGCGATTGTGATGGGCCTGTTCGCGGCGCTCCTCCTCGATAAATCGTTCCGCGGTCAGGGCATCCTGCGCGGCCTCTACCTCTTCCCGTATGTGGCCCCCGTAATCGCGGTGGCCTTCGCGTGGATCATCCTTTTTGACCCGTTCTCCGGCTCGGCCAACGCACTTTTGCTCCGGATGGGTGTGGCGGGAGAGGCGATCAACTTTTTCGGAGAGCGCCCCCTGGCGCTGATCATGGTGACGGTCTTCGAAATCTGGCGATACTTCCCTCTCTCGTTCCTGTTCATCCTCGCGCGGATGCAATCGATCCCGCAGGACATGTATGAGGCTGCCGACATCGACGGGGCCTCACCTTTCCAGCAGTTTGCGTGGATCTCGCTCCCACAGCTTCTCGGGATCCTGAGCGTCCTCTTCCTGTTGCGGTTCATTTGGACGTTCAACAAGTTCGACGACATCTTCCTTCTGACCGGCGGCAATGCCGGCACACGGACGCTGACCGTGAACGTCTATGAGCAGGCCTTTGCAATCTCCAACATCGGAGCTGGGGCAGCGGTGGCGGTGGTGATCTTCGCCTGCCTCCTTGGCTTCAGCTTCTTTTTCTTCCGCTACATCTCTCAGGAGGAAGGGCTATGAGTTTCCTGCGCAACGGACCCGTTGCTGCGGCCATGCTGGGCGCAGCCTGGATGGTGACGCTGGCGATAACCGTGGCCGTGGGCGTGGCGTTCGTCACAGGCGAGGCCCTTCGGCCGAGCGTGCTGTGGTCGCTTCTTCTCGGCGCGATGCTGGGCGCGGGCCTTCTGTTCGTGCGGCTGCCCGTGGCCGTGGCTGTGGCCGTCGCGGTCGTCATCGGAGCCGTGCTGATGGTCATCGGCATCGGACCGATCCTGGCGGGCGACGATGCTGGAATTGCGGCGCAGGCATTGGCGGCCCTTTTCCTCTGGGCGGGATTTGCCATCGCCGTACTCAAAACGAATGACGGCCTCGCTCAGGGCAGCGCTGACCGATATACGTTCGAGACCTCCTGCATCCGGTTCCTCACCGGCTTCGGATACATCTTCTTCACAGCCATCGTCGCAATCCCATTCTGGGTGATGCTGATGACCAGCTTCAAGAGCCGGGCCGAGCAGGTCGCAAACCCCCTCGATTTCGGGATCGACTTTTCGAAGGGCCGCGAGCTTTTCCGGTCCTACGAAGAGCTCTTTACGCAGTTCGACTTTGGCCTCTACCTCGCCAACAGCTTCCTGATCAGCGTCATCACGGTGATTGTCACCCTCCTTTTCGCGATCCCCGGCGCCTACGCGGTGGCGCGGTTGCGGTTCTCGGGTCAGGCGGCATTCTCCAGGGGGATCCTCTTGATCTACATGGTCCCGATGATCGTGCTGGCGCTGCCCATCTACATCGCCTTCTCGGTGACGGGCCTTCGCAACTCCATCTTCGGGATCCTGCTGATCTATCCGGTCACCACGATCCCCGTGGCGCTTTACATGCTGCAGGGCTACTTCCGCGGCCTGCCTGCGGAGGTCGAGGAAGCCGGGCTTATGGACGGCCTGTCACGTCTCAAGGTGATCTGGAAGATCACGCTTCCCCTGTCACTTCCCGCGCTGGCCTCGGTGAGCCTCTATGTCTTCATGATCGCCTGGAACGAGTTCCTCTTGGCCTTCATGCTGCTCGATGATCCCTCAAAGTTCACGCTGACGCGCGGTATCGCGGCGCTCAACTCCTCGGAGATCCCCCGCCAGCACCTCATGGCCGGGTCGGTGATCGCGACCGTGCCAATCATGGCCCTCTTCCTGGGGCTAGAACGCTTTATGACGAAAGGCCTGACCGCAGGATCGGTGAAAGGATGAGTATGGACAAGCCAATCGACATGGATGAACGCGCCCGCGCCATCCTGCGCGGCAACGATCGCGGCGGCTATACCGTGCCCACGGCGGGGCTCTATCCCTACCAGTGGAACTGGGACAGCGCCTTTGCGGCCTGGGGGTTCAGCACCTTCGACATCGACCGCGCCTGGACCGAATTGGAAACCCTCTTTTCCGGGCAGTGGGACACTGGAATGGTGCCTCATATCCTCTTCCATCAGGACGATCCGGGCTATTTCCCGGGGCCCGAAATCTGGGCCTCGGGCACGACGCCTGCCTCATCCGGGATCAGCCAGCCGCCCGTCGCGGCAACCATGGCACGGATGGTTCTGGCAGCAGATCCAAGCCAGACCGCGCGGGCCAAGGCGCTCTTCCCAAAGCTGATGGCGTGGCACCGATGGTTCATGGAGCACCGGGTGCAAGACGGCATGGTCTGCATCACGCATCCCTGGGAAAGCGGCCGCGACAATTGCCCGGATTGGGATTTGGGCATGGCCGGCGTCGATGGCTCTGCCGTGGGGCCCTACACGCGGCGCGATACGGGCCATGTGGACGCGTCCATGCGGCCAACCAAAGCCGAATACGACCGCTATGTCACCATCCTCGAGTTCGGGCGATCCGTGGGCTGGGACGCCTCGCGCATCATGGCAGACGGCCCCTTCCTGATGGCGGACCCCGGCACTCATTTCATCCTGATGCGCGCCCATACAGATCTTGCGTCCCTGGCGACTGCTCTAGGCGAGGATGCAGGCGAATTGTCCACTTGGGAGAGCACACTGCGCGCAGGTGCAGACGGGATGTGGAACCCCGATCTTCGTGCCTACGATGCGCGCGACATGCGCAGCGGCGCGTTTGCGGGCGTTCTGGGCTCCGGTGCCTTTACGGCCTACATCGCGGGTGCCGGGCGGCCAGAGCTGGACTCGCAGTTAATGCGTGCATGGGACGCCGTGCGCTACGGCATCCCATCTTCAGATCCGGCCGGTCCGCATTTTGATGCCCGACGCTACTGGCGCGGTCCCATGTGGCCGTTCCTGAATGCACTCATCGCGCTTGGGCTCAAGGATAGCGGCCAGCACGCCGCCGCAGAGCGCCTGCGCCTGGAGACGTCCGAGGCCATCCGCGCAGGTGGTTTCAACGAATATTTCGATCCCACAGACGGCACGCCCTGCGGTGGCGCCGACTTCACATGGACAGCAGCGATCTGGCTCACCTGGGCCGGACAGGAGGCAAGGTAATGGCATCCGTAGAACTTCAGGCCGCCGAGAAATGGTATGGCGAGATACAGGTCATCAAGGGCGTAGACCTTGAGATTCAAGATGGCGAGCTTGTCGTGTTCGTGGGGCCTTCGGGCTGCGGAAAGTCGACGCTGCTGCGGATGATTGCCGGGCTCGAGGAAACCTCCCGCGGGGCGGTGGTGGTCGGCGGACGGGATGTGACCGCCGAAACACCCGCGCGGCGGGGACTGGCCATGGTGTTCCAATCCTACGCCCTTTATCCGCATCTGTCGGTGCGCGAAAATGTTGGCTTTCCGCTCAAGGCGGCGGGCATGTCTGCGGCCGATATCGACGCGAAGGTGAACGAGGCGGCGCAGGTGCTCCGCCTTGATACCTATCTCGACCGTCGCCCCAAGGATCTCAGCGGCGGGCAGCGGCAGCGCGTGGCCCTCGGACGCTCCATCGTGCGGGAGCCCGCGGCCTGCCTGTTTGATGAGCCCCTGTCGAACCTTGATGCAGCGCTCCGCGTAGAGATGCGCCTCGAGATCGCAAAGCTGCACCGCGCGCTCGGGGCAACGATGATCTACGTGACCCATGACCAGATCGAGGCGATGACACTCGCCGACCGGATCGTGGTGCTGGAATTCGGCAAGATCGCCCAAGTCGGCACCCCGAAGGAGCTTTATGCGAAGCCCGCGAACCTCTTTGTGGCGCAATTCATCGGAAGTCCGCGCATGAACGTGATGCCCGCTGCAGCCGTGCCCGACTGGGGCCAGGGCGCCGATCAAGTGGGCGTACGGCCAGAGCACCTGACCATCGGGGACGGTCCGCTCGGCGGGACAGTGGATGTGGTCGAGTATCTGGGCGCAGAAAGCTATGTCATCGCGGATTGCGGTGCGGCCGGTACGGTCACGCTGCGCGTCGCCGGAGAGGCGGACCTAAAGCCCGGTGCCCCGATCCAGATGACGGCACCTGGGGATGCGATCCACCGCTTTGACGCGGCAGGCCTTGCGATCTAGCCAGCCTCGCGGGCGGCCCCTTCTGGGCCGCTCCTGATACGCAGGAGGAGCGGCACGGTGGCGAGGATCAACACCGCCGCCATCAGGAAAGGCGCGCCGGGGAGGTAGGGGCCGGTGTCGTCGACAAAGGTCTCGAACACCCCTGTAAAGACGAGCGGCGCGACTACGGCGGCCACAGACGACAGCGAAGCGATAACGCCCTGCACGAGGCCCTGAAGGTCATCAGCCACACGATTGGCCGCAAACGCCGTTATCAGCGGCGGGGCCATGTCCGAAAGCGCCGCCACGGGAAGGACAATGGCCACAACCCAGACTGCGCCCGCAAAGCCGAACCCGACAAAGCCGAGCAACCCCGCCCCTACGGCCAACAGAAGGGTTCGGTAATCTCCAAGCCGCTTGGTAAGCTGCGGCAACACTCCGGCCTGCACGACGGCGATCAGGATCCCGTAGGTGGACAGCGAAAGCCCGATCGCAAACCCGTCCCACCCAAAGGTCTCGCGGCTCCAGAAGGCCCACAGCGTCACGTAGACGAGGTTCGCGAACTCGAAAACAAAAATGCAAATCAGGGGGATCGCAAGGCCCGGAATAAAAAACGCGCGCCGGATGGAGCCAAAGGGGTTGAGGTCCCGCCTCCCGAAAGGTCGGCGCTTCTCCGGGGGCAGCGACTCTGGCAGGATAAAGAGCCCGAAAAGGACGTTGATGCCCGACAGGGCCGCCGCGATCCAAAATGGCGCGGTGATGTGCCAGCCCGACGCTAGCCCCCCGAGGGCCGGGCCGATGACAAAGCCGATCCCGAAAGCCGCACCGATCATGCCGAAGGCCGCGCCGCGTTTATCTGGCTCCGTGATATCGGAAATGTAGGCCGTGGCCGTGATGTAGGTTGCCCCTGCCATCCCCGCCAAGATGCGGCCCACAAGAAGGAGCCAGTATTCCTGCGCCAAGGCCATGATGACATAGTCGAGCGTGAGCATCGCCAGCGCTGCAATCAGCACCGGTCTACGTCCGAACGCATCCGACAGCGAGCCGATCATGGGGCCGAAAAGGAACATGGCACCGGCATAGGCGCTCATCATGATGCCAGCCCACAGCGCGCCATCGGCGGTGGACGCAGCGCCCACACGCTCCATGAGGTCAGGCATGATCGGAAAGACGATGCCGATCCCGATGGCGTCGATCATCAATGTCGCCAAGATGAAAAGAAACGGACCAGAGAGCTTCATGCGACGAGCCATGCGTTCGGCCCTCGCCGAAGTCCAGACCCTAGGCGCCGGTCCCCTGCCCCACGCGAAGCCGGTGCGGGCCAAATAGGCAGGCAATTGCTAGAATGATCCCAGAAACGGTCGCAATCATCCCTGCCGCGCTCACGGCATTGTCGAAGCCGAGCCAGATCGGGCCGTACCCAGCCAGAACGTATCCCGTGGTCGCTGACAGTACCGCGAACGCAACCGACCACCACACCTGTCGTGCCAGCCCGTTCGTCATGAGCCGCGCCGCGGCGGGCGGGCAGATGAACATGGAGATGACGATGATGGATCCGACCGCGTCGAAAGCGGCCACCGCAGCCATGGCGGCCAGTGCAACGAGGCCGAAACTGACAGCGGCCACGGGCACGCCCACCGAGCGCGCAAAATCCTCGTCAAACGTGGCCAGCTTGAGCCAACGCCAGAAGACCAGGGTGAGCACGATGCACAGCGCGCAGGTGAGCGCGATCCGGGGCAGCTCTTCCGGAACCGTCGCGAGGGCCGCAGGATCAACGAGCGACGCCCAGCCGTCGGCGCGAAGCCAGATCAGCGACTCCAGATTGCCCATGAGAGCGTGTTCGACATCGAGATGGACGCTGGACGTATCAGTGGCCTCAAGGATCAGAACACCGGCCGCGAACATGGTGGTGAACACGACGCCCATCGCGGCTCCTGGCTCGATGCGACCCAGCCTGCGCACCGCCTCGATGAGGATCACCGCGATGAGGGCCGCCGCAGCCGCCCCGATGAGCATGGGGAAGGCAGCGATGGTCCCAGTGAGGACAAACGCCACCACGATCCCGGGCAGCACAACGTGGCTGATCGCATCGCCGATGAGGGCCTGACGCCGCAGGATCAGAAAATTGCCCGGCAACGCGCAGGCTATGGCCGCCAGAGTGCCAATGAGGAGGGGCGCGAGGGAAAACTGGACAAACTCCGCCCCCATCACACCGCCCCGAGCCGGGTGATTTCGTGGTCGAAGGCGGCAATTTCATCCTTCGTGAAGACATCCTCGATCGGGGTGAGACCGTCATACTGGCCCGAAAGGCCGATGTCCTGGTGGATGCGACGCGCGACGGTCCACCGTTCTTCGTCAAGGACGACTTTCGCCGCCTCGGCGCGGCCCTCAAGTGTGGGGACGCCATCCGCGCGCACGAGGCCCTCGCGCGCCAAAAGGCGCAGGGTGTAGCCCTCCCGGATCGGGTGCTGAGCCGCCAGGGCGAGGAGACCCTGCCGCCGGTGCACGCGCGCCTGAAACCGCCTGTGGCGCAACAGTGCGGCCACCACCCCGCGCGCAGGAGCCAAGAAAAGGGACAGCGTAAAGAACGCCGCCGACATCAAGACGATGATCGGTCCGGTCGGAAGGTTCGGCGCGGAGGCGGAGATGGCGGCCCCCGTATAACCCGCAAACGCGCCAACGGTGCCCGCGATCCAGACGAGCTGGCCGGTTCGCTCTGTCCAGAAGCGCGCCGTCACAGAGGGAATGATCAGCATGGCCACGATGAGGATCAGACCCACGACCTTCAGCCCAATCACCGTAGCAGCCGTGACGAGCCCCATGATGAGCAGGTCAATGCGGCGGGTGTCGTAGCCCAGCGACGCCGCATAGTCAGCGTCGAAGGACACGAGCGTCATGGGCCGGCGCAAAAGCCAAATGAGTCCGACGCTGACTGCCCCGCCCACGGCAATGACGATCGCGTCCTCAAAAAGCATCCCGGCGGTGGAGCCAAGGAGGAAGCTCTCGAGACCTGCCTGACGCCCGGTGCTCATGGTCTGGATGATGGTCAAAAGAACGACGCCCGCCCCGAAAAAGACGCCGAGGACCGCCCCGATGGCAGCATCTTCGCTGAGCCTCGTGCGGCGGACAATCCATTCAATGGACAGGAGACCCACCCCTGCCGAGATGGCAGAGCCAAGGAGTAGACCAAAGAGGCTGCGCCCGTCTCCGCCCAAGGAGACCATGACCATGAATGCCAGCGCCACGCCCGGCAGCGTCGCATGGGCCACCGCATCGGAGACAAGGGCGCGCTTGCGCAGGAAAAGAAAGCTGCCGGAGGCCCCGGCCGAGAACCCAAGGAGCGCGGCGCCAAGGGTGACAAGAGCCGCGTTGTAACCGGATTGCAAAAGGAGCGCGTCGAGGACGGCCACTAGCCTGCCCGTGTCAGGGCCAACTCGCTCAGTTGCGTGGCTGCGAGGCGGCCACCATAGGTCGCCTGCAGCGTCTCGGTGGTAAAGGTCGTGTCCACCGGGCCCTCGGCCACACGGCGCACGTTGATGAAAAAGACGTGGTCGAAGTAGTCGCGCACGGTAGCGAGGTCGTGGTGAACGGCGACGACGGCCTTGCCCTCCGCTCGCAGCAATTTGAGGACGTCAATGATCGCGCGCTCGGTCGCCGCGTCAACGCCCGCGAAAGGCTCGTCCAGAAGATAGAGATCGGCGTCCTGCGCCAGCGCGCGGGCGAGGAACACGCGCTGTTGCTGACCGCCTGAGAGGCGACCGATCTGGCGGTCAGCAAAATCAGCCATGCCGACGCGGGCGAGCGCGTCGACTGCGGTCTGACGCATGGAACCGGAGAGACGCCCAAGGAGGCCCACGCGGGGGTAGAGCCCCATCTTCACGACATCGAGAACGGTGGTCGGAAAGTCCCAGTCAACGCTTGCCCGCTGCGGAACATAGGCGATACGCCCGCGCGCCTGCTCAACCGGCTCACCGAAGGCAAATATCTCACCGGACACGCGCGGGACAACTCCGAGCGCGGCCTTGAGCAGTGTGGATTTACCCGCACCGTTCGGCCCGACGATGGCAGAGAGTGCCCCCGCCGGAAAGGTCGCATCGACAGAGAAAACGGCAGGCTTGTCGCCGTACGACACGGTTGCTGAACGTATCGTGAGGGCGGCATCGTCCGGCAAGGATGGCGCTATCGCCACGCCAGCTTCGGTCACGATTTCAGGGGGAAACGGCGACATCAGTTCAGCATCCCCTGCATCCCGCTTTCCGGGGCCTGACCGCCAAGGGCGCGGGCGATGGTCGTCGCGTTGGCGTCGATCATACCGATATAGGTGCCCTCATAGGTCCCAGCCTCGCCCATGGCGTCGGAGAACAGCTCTCCCCCGATGACAACCTCATGGCCTTGCGCGGCGGCGCCTTCGATCAGCGCGCGGATATTGCGATCAGACACCGAGGTCTCCACGAACACGGCGCGAATATCGCGCTCGACGAGCAGATCCACGAGCTCGCCTATCCGCTGCAGACCGGCCTCAGACTCGGTGGAGATGCCCTGAATGCCCAGCACTTCGTAGCCGTAGGCGTTGCCGAAGTAATTAAACGCGTCGTGGGAGGACAGCACCACACGGCTCTCCGTGGGAACAGTGGACAGCACTTCGGTGGCATACCGCGCAAGGTCGGCCACGTCCTCGAGATACGCATCGGCATTGGCCCGGATGTCTGCCTCAGCATCCGGCGCAACGTCGATGAGGGCGTCGCGCACATTGACGACAACGCGTGACCAGAGGTTCGGGTTCATCCAGAGATGGGGATCGAAGCGACCCTCGTAATCCTCTGAACCGATGAGCAGGTTTTCGGGCACACTTTCAGCCACGGCGACCACACGGGTTTCGCCTGCAAGATCCAAAAAGAAGTCCTCCATCTGGGCCTCGAGGTAGAGGCCATTCCAAAGGACGAGATCGGCCTGCGCCATGGCAACGATGTCGCTGCGAGTCTGGCGGTAGGCGTGCGGATCGACGCCGGGGCCCATGAGCGTCCGCACGTCGACGTGCTCTGCACCTATGGCCTGCGCCGCATCGGCAATCATACCAGTTGTCGCCACCACGCTGCGCGGCGTCTCCGCAAGCGCCATGGCCGGGCACAGGCCAAAGGCCAGCGCGATTGAAAGCAAGGCGCGTTTCGTAACAGACATAGAGGCATCTCCATTGCGAGGCATTCTCGGAAAGTATTGCGACGCATTCGCAAAGTCAATGTTATTGAGAATTATTCGCAAAAAGAAAGCGGGCGGCCTCGCGCTCGCGCCCGAAAATCAGGCATCGTTTTCAGCGTTTGCCGTAATAGAGGCCCACCACATGCTCTGCTTCAGCGAAGAAAAGCCAGCGCGAGGCGGCAACGCCCCCGGCATGGAGAAGTGCCGCAAGCGCCATGGCAAACCAGCCGAACCCAAAGAGGACGAGCAGAACAGCGGGCATTGCGAAGCCTGCCACCCCTGCGATCACGCGGAGTTTCTGGGCGTGCTTGCGGCCAACCTCGTGGACGAACTCGCGCAAGAGATAGTTGGTGCCCGTGTGCGGCGGCTCAAAGCTGCGGACCGTGCCTATGCTGCCGAGGCCCGTGGCGCTCGCAAGGTCGGTCCCGCTGTCGGAGAAAGCTCTGTCACCTCGGAGCCACCAGAAGATCTGCGTCACCCCGGCAATCAGGAGTAAAACAAGCGCCGCCCACCCCTGCCCCGCAAGAAGCGCCCCACCCGCCAGTGAGAGCGACAGGAAAAGGACAGGCGTGATCGGCGTATTCCACCGCGGCACGGTTTTGAGTTGCGTATAGATCATCGCCGTCGTGAAGACGGTGCCAAGAGCAAGGGCAGCACCGACAAATCCCAGGACCGCGATACTCTTACCAAAGAAAACGAGCAGGAACGCGTGAAGGCCGAGCACGAGGAGCGCCGCCACAGCGCACACCCCTTCCCGGCTCAGCCAGGACGAGCGCCATTGTGTGAACGCCCGCCAGGCGCGTTCCGGATGGCCAAGGTGGAAGGTGGAGGCAAGAAGGCCACCGACCGCCAGCGCGAACGCCAACGCGAAGTAAAGGAGGGCGCCGAGATAGGACACTGCGGGCAGACCGATGCCCAGCCAGAACAGAAGGCCGAAGCCGAGGCCAGAGAGGGTCGTGAAGACGATGACAGAAGGGGCCGGGTGCATGGGTGTTGTTCTTGCTCAGACGGTATCAAGCATCTTGTCGAGCCAGCCAACAAAGCCCTTGGCCTCTGCGGCCACAGGCGCGAGCGGCTGCGGAGCGGCCGTGGAGATGTCGTCCTTGAGGCGCGGCGGCAGATACTTGTTGACGGGCTTCGTGCCCTGCTCGGGCATGAGATCCATCCCACCGCGCTCCTCCACGAGGACGCTGACGGCGGAGCTGGGATCGCCCAGATCGCCGAAATGACGCGCCCCGGCGGGACAGGTGCGCACGCAGGAAGGGACGCGGTCCTCTTCGGGAAGGTTCTCGTTGTAGATGCGGTCGACGCAGAGCGTGCATTTCTTCATGACCTTGGCCTCGCCATCCATCTCTCGGGCGCCATACGGGCACGCCCACGCGCATAAACCGCAGCCGATGCAATGGTCTTCATTGACGAGGACGATGCCGTCTTCGACCCGCTTATAGGACGCACCGGTGGGGCAGACAGTGACACAAGGCGCGTCCTCGCAGTGCAGACAGCTTTTGGGAAAGTGGATGAGTTGCGCGGGCGTCTCGTCCGGTGTGACCTCGAAGGAATGGACGCGGTTGAGGAACGTGCCCACCGGCTCAGCCCCGTAGGCGTCCTGGTCTGAGAGCGGCGCGCCGTAGTTCTCCGTATTCCAGCCTTTGCAGCTGATGACGCAGGCATGGCAGCCGACACAGGTGTCGAGGTCGATCACGAGACCAAGCTTCTTGTCTGTGGTCTCAGGCAACAGCGTCATGAGGCGGCTCCAAGTACGAAATGGGGTCTTCTGCGTCGCGGTCCCACGTGGCCACGAACCAAACGAATGAGATCACGGTGACCGCAAGGAAGCCGACGATGAGAAACAGTGTGCGCGTCATGGCGTCGGTGTTCCCCCGAACTCTTTCAAAGAGTTCGGTCCGAAGTCTTTGAAAGACTTCGGCGCGCTCATGACTTGACCTTCCACGCAAGGTCAGCCGGTCCTTGTCCCACCGGCGACTTGATCGGGGGGAAGACCGGGGCCGCTTCTTGCGGCGCACTAACTCTTTCAATCCGGACACGCAGGTCGAACCAGGCTGCCTGCCCGGTGATCGGGTCAGAATTGGCCCAGCGCATCCCGTCACCTTTCGCAGGCAACAGCTCATGGATGAGGTGGTTGAGAAGGAAACCCTCCGTCGCCTCGGGCGCGTCATCATCAAGGGCCCAGGCACCTTTGCGTTTCCCGATGGCATTCCACGTCCAGACCGTTTTGGGATTCAACGCCGCCATATGTGCAACGGGGATCGTGATCGCTCCGTGGGCAGAGCTGAGTTTGGCCCAGTCTCCCGTCTGGAACCGGTGTTCCTCCCAGATATCGGTGGGCACATAGAGCGGGTTGCGACCGTGGATCTGGCGCAACCATGCATTCTGTGTTCCCCAACTGTGGTACATCGCCATGGGCCGCTGGGTGAGCGCGTGCAGGGGGAAGTCGTCCTCCTCCACCAGACCCTCCTCAAACGGAGGGTACCAGATCGGCAACGGGTCCAAGTGTTCCTTGATCCGCGCGCGCAGGTGGTCAGGCGGTTGCCGCTCACCATAGCCTTCGGCGGCGAGCTGGAATTTGCGCATCGTCTCGACATAGACGTCGAAGATGTAGGGTTGCGGGCTGTCATAAAGCCCCATCTTCACGGCCCAGTCCTGATAGGTAGCATTCCAGGGTTTCATGAAGGCAGCCTCATCGGCGATGTGGCTCACGAAGAAACCGCCATTCTCGATGTATCGGTCGATCTGGTTGGGGTTCACATCCCCGCGCCCGTGGCTTTCGCCATTCCCCCTGAAGCCTGCCAGCGGCCCGATGCCGGGCTTGCGCTCGTGGTTCGTGATGTAGTCGGCATAGTCCTCGTACTTTGCGGAGCCATCCTCGTTCGTGAACCCCGGCAGCCCCATCTTGTTGGCGAGTTGCACGAGCACCGTCTGAAAGCCGCGCACGTCGCGGTCCGGCTCCACGACCGGCCAGCGGATCGCGTCGGCGGCCGCATCGGCCTCGCAAATGGGCCGATCGAGCAGAGAGATGCAGTCATGCCGCTCCAGATATGTCGTATCTGGCAGCACGAGATCGGCATAGGCCACCATTTCGGACGAATACGCATCCGAATAGATGATCTTCGGGATCACGTAGTCGCCATTCTCGTCCTTGTCGGTGAGCATCTTCATGGTGCCCGCCGTATTCATGGACGAGTTCCATGACATGTTCGCCATATAAAGGAACAGCGTGTCGATCTTGTAGGGATCGCCCGCATAGGCGTTCGAAATCACCATGTGCATCATGCCATGCGACGACATCGGGTTCTCCCAGGAGAAGGCCTTGTCGATGCGCGCGGGAGTCCCGTCGTCCTTGAGGCACAGCCATTCGGGCCCTTCCACAAAGCCCAGATGCGGTCCGTCGAGCGGCTTGCCCGGTGTCACCTTGCAATGGGGCTTTGGATGCACGCTCACAGGCTTTGGGTAAGGCGGTTTGAAGCGGAAGCCGCCCGGAACCTCCACCGATCCCAGCAGGATCTGCAAAAGATGCAGTGCCCGGCAGGTCTGGAACCCGTTCGAATGCGCCGAAATCCCGCGCATGGAATGGAAGCTCACCGGGCGACCCTGCATGGTCGCGTGCTCCTCCCCGCGGAAATCGGTCCAGGCGATGGGCAACTCGAACGCCTCGTCGAAGGCCACGCGGGCCAGTTCTGCGGCGATGGCGCGGATCCGGTCGGCACTCACCCCGCAGCGCTCCGCCACCGCCTCGGGAGCGTAATCCTCGCTCAGATATCGTTCGGCGAGGAGGTGCATGACGGGGACATGGGTAATCCCGTCCACCTCCAGTGTCATAGAAAGCGACGGACGAACGCCTTTTGCGTCAAAGGCCGCCAGTTCGCCGGTCTTGTGGTCGATGACAAGCGGCTTGCCCTCACCGTTCCGCATCAGAAGCCCATACTCGGACGAAGCCGGATCCCGGTTCACGAGCACGGGGCAGTTGGTGTAGCGGGCGAGGTAATCGAGATCGATCTTGCCTGCCTTCAAAAGTTCATGCACCAGCGCGAGGATGAAAAGCCCGTCGGTGCCCGGCGTGATCCCGACCCATTCGTCGGCCACGGCGTTGTAACCCGTGCGAATGGGATTCACGCCAATAATCTTGCCGCCTGCGGCCTTCAGCTTGCCGATACCCATCTTGATGGGATTGCTGTCGTGGTCTTCAGCGACACCAAACAGCATAAAGAGCTTCGTGCGCTCCCAATCGGGCTGCCCGAACTCCCAGAACGCACCACCCATCGTGTAGATGCCGGCCGCGGCCATGTTGACGGAACAAAACCCGCCATGGGCCGCATAGTTCGGGGTGCCGAAGTTCTGTGCCCAAAAGCTCGTAAAGCTCTGGGACTGGTCACGGCCCGTGAAAAACGCCAGTTTGGACGGATCTTCTGCCCGGATCGGCTCGAGCCAGTCGCACGCGATCTGCAGCGCCTCGTCCCACTCAATCTCCTGAAACTCGCCGGAGCCCCGCTCGCCCACGCGCTTCAGAGGCTTCCTCAGTCGCGACGGCGCATTGTGCTGCATTATCCCGGCAGAGCCCTTGGCGCACAGCACGCCCTGATTCACCGGATGGTCGCGGTTGCCTTCGATATAGGCCACCTTCCCGTCCTTCATATGCACGTTTATCCCGCACCGGCAGGCGCACATGTAGCAGGTGGTCTTACGCACCTCATCCGAGACCTTTGGCGACAGGTCGAGCTTTGGCTGGCTAGAAATGACGTGCCCTCCCAGGCAGCGGAATCATCGCGTGCGCTCCGTTTGAGTAAAAAATGCGACAGTTCACCTCAAAAGTCACGAAAAATGGGCGTGAAAAACGGTCGCAGAATTTCACCCCCGCGTTCGGCTCACGTAGCGTAGGTCGATCCGTCCGCGTCGAGGATGGCGCGAAGCTCACTCAGATGCCGTTCGGCCTGGTCAGGATAGTCATCGAGCTCTGCGGCCGTCTTCTCTGCAATCTCGTCGGACAGCACGCGCAGGGGCTGGCCGGTCTGAAGGGCGCGGATGTAGGTCTCCGCAGCGCGCTCGAAGTAGTAGAGGCGATTGAAGGTATCGGCGACAGATGCACCCAGCACCAGCACACCGTGATTGCCCATGATCATCACCTTGTGCTTCGGATTGGTGAGAAGGCCCGCGCACCTCTCTCCCTCCTCCTCGAAAGCCAATCCGCCAAAACTCTCGTCCACGACGTACCGATTGAAGAATGTCGCCGTGTTCTGATCGATCGGCGGCAACTTCGAGTCCGCTAGACAGGCCAGCACCGTCGCGTGGATTGAATGGACGTGCATCACGCAACGCGCATGCGGCACGAGCCGATGCACCCCGCCATGCAGACCCCACGCCGTCGGGTCCGGCGCGTCGGGATGGCTCATCGTGTCCGGGTCGTTTGCATCGAGCAGCAGAAGCTCAGAGGCCCTGATCCGGCTGAAATGGCGCTGGTTGGGGTTCATCAGGAATTGCGTGCCGTCCTCGTTGACGGCGAGAGAAAAGTGGTTGGCGACCGCTTCATGGTATCCCAGCCGCGCGGTCCAGCGGAACGCAGCAGCAAGGTCGGTCCGTTCCTCCCAATGGGTGAGATTCCGGGGTGTTTGATCAAGCATCAAGGCCTCCTCTGGACGCGGGCGCTGGCGCGCGCCATGCTCCCGATGCGGAGGGAAGCATGTATATCGAGCCGTTCAAAGTCGAAATCTGGATGAACGATTGGGAGACGCGCTGCACGCTCAACCTCGCGGAGACCTGCGTCGAAAGCCTGACGATCGAGGGGCTCCTGCGGCTGACCGGGCAAAACGACGACCTGAGCGGGCTTCTCGACCTAAAAATGACCTATGGGGCGATTGAGGGATCAGAGAGGCTCCGCGCCGCGATTGGCGCGCTTTACGACGCGCCCAATGCCATCACCGTGACCCATGGCACCATCGGCGCCAACATGCTGGCCCACAAGACACTTCTGTCGCCGGGGGACCATGTGGTGGCCATCGTCCCCACATATCAGCAGCACTATTCGATCCCCGAAAGCCTAGGTGCAGAGGTTTCGCCCCTGCGGCTGCGGGCCGAAGACGCGTTCTTGCCTGATCTCGACGCATTGCGCGCGCTGGTGCGCCCGGACACCCGGCTCATCGCGCTCACAAACCCCAACAATCCCACCGGTGCCCTCATTGACCGGGCCGGACTTGACGCCATTGCCGCCATCGCCCGCGAAGTCGGGGCCTATGTTCTCTGCGACGAGGTCTACCGCGGGACAAACCAGAGGGATCCGGGCGCCACGGCATCCATGGCCGACATCTATGAAAAGGGGCTGAGCACAGGATCGGTCTCCAAAGCGTTCTCGCTGGCGGGCCTCAGACTGGGCTGGATGGTGGGACCAAAGGATGTGGCCGACGCCGCCGCCCTGCACAGGGACTACGACACGATCTCGATCGGCTCCCTGAATGATCACTTCGCGACCATCGCTCTCGAAAACGCAGACAAGGTGCTTGCGCGGTCGCGGCGGATCACGCGCGGCAACCTGGCAAAACTGGGCAGCTGGGTCGCCGGCGAACCCCGGGTAGGTTGGGTCCAGCCAAAAGCCGGGACGACAGCATTGTTGCAGTTGGACGTGCCAATGACGTCGCGCGCGTTCTGCATTCACCTCTTGCAGCAGACCGGCGTCATGCTCACGCCGGGCGATGCCTTTGACATGGAAGGGCACGTGCGGATCGGATACGCGAACACACCCGCAATTCTCGAAGCCGGCCTGGCAAAACTCAGCGGCGTTCTCAGCGCGCTTTGAGCCCGTGGACGCGCCGCGCCACGTGCCGCGTCATCCGTCGGGAGCGTCCGAATAGCGCGGTGTCCCTCGAACCATACAAGGCGTGTGGACATCAGCACTCGACACCGAACCCCAAGCCGACTGCGTCTTTCTTTCGTTCGAAAATACTCCGGGGAGCGCGAGGGGTTGGCCCCTCGCTCCCGATGCCGCCGGCGGAACTGTACGGCTCAACAGCGCACGGTGTCTGAGCCCGCCGCCCCAACCTCGCGACCCAAACCACCGCTTGGAACGCACGAGTTTCGGCGCCTTGCAAGCCTATACCCGGTGCAGCGTCCCATCGCGACACGACGCATCCGCAGCATCCGCGAGGAGTTGCGCGCGCAGGCCGTCTTCACCGTCAGGCTTCAGCGCGACACCACGGGTCACACGCTCCACAAAATGAGCCATCTCCGCCGCATAGGCTGCTGCGTAGCGCTCCAGAAAGAAGTGCTGTGCCGGCGCGCGCGCAAATCCACCTGCCCCGGCAATCTCGACAGATGTCTCCAGAAGGTTGTCTGCACGGCCCATGGCGCGGGAGCCATGGACCTCTATCCGTTGGTCATACCCATAGCTCGCCCTGCGCGAGTTCGAGATCTGCGCAACCTTCCCCGACGCGGTCTTGAGCGTGACCACGGCTGTATCCACATCGCCCGCCGCGCCGATCTCGGCGTCTACGAGGCAGGATCCCTGCGCGAAGACGTCAACCGGCTCTTCGCCCAAAAGAAAACGCGCCATGTCGAAATCGTGGATCATCATGTCCCGAAAGAGCCCGCCTGACTGCTTGATGTAGCTCACCGGCGGCGGGGATGGGTCGCGGGACAGGATTGTCACCATCTCCACATCGCCGAGGTCCCCTTCATCGATGCGCGACTTGAGATGCGCAAAGTTCGGATCGAAACGCCGGTTGAAGGCGACGAGCATGGGCACGCCCGCCGCGTCGACAGCGGCGATACAGGCGCGCGTGCGCTCCGCGGAAAGGTCGACCGGCTTTTCGCAAAAGATGGCCTTTCCGGCGGCTGCGGCCGCGTGGATGAGGTCATGGTGGGTGGATGTGGGGGTGCCGACGATTACGGCGTCGATACCCCTATCCGCGATGATCTCTTCGCTTGTCATGACCTTGCCGCCTGACTTCGTCGCCAAGGCCTCCGCCGCGTCCGGCAGCGCGTCAGAGACCGCCGCCACCCGCGCCTTGGTCATTCCTGACAGGGAACGTGCGTGGACCTGACCGATCCGCCCACAGCCGAGGATACCGATATTCATCATGGCATAAGCTCCCTGAGCACGCGTCGCGCCGCCGCCTCCACCGGACCCTCGACGTCCTTCAGGATCTGGACGCGGTCGAAGCGGTCGGGGTCAGAGGCAACGGCCTCGCGCAAGGCGGACCCGAAGGCCATGCGAAGCTCTGTCCCGATGTTGTACTTGCCGATGGCCGTGTCCCGCGCGAGGCGCCGTCGTTGCGCGGACGGCACGCCGGAGCCGCCATGGATGACCAGCGGCACATCGGTCACGGCCTCGATCGCGGCAATGCGCGCCTCGTCGAGCCCTCCGGACTGGTCCTGCTGGAGGTGCACATTACCCACTGATATCGCCATCGCGTCCACGCCAGTGTCCCGGGCGAACTGCGCGGCCTCCTTTGGGTCAGTCCCGGCGGATGCCTCCCCCTGATCGTAGCCCACAAAGCCGACCTCCCCCTCGCAGGAGATGCCCGCACGGTGCGCCATCTCGGCGATGCGCGCGGTTTCGTCGATGTTCTGGGCAAGGGGCTTGCGTGAGCCATCGAACATGAGGGAGGTAAATCCGCTCTCTAGCGCCTCCTTGCAGTCCTCGTACGTATAGCCATGGTCGAGATGGGCGACGACGGGCACGCTGGCCTGTTCCGCAAGGTAGCGGAACATCTTGCCCAGCACCGGCAGCGGCGTGTGCTCCCGACAGCTCGGCCCTGCCTGCAGGATCACCGGGCAGCCTTCTGCCTCCGCGGCGCGAACGAAGGCGCGCATGTCCTCCCAGCCGAGCGTCACGAGCCCCGCCACCGCATAGCCCCCCTTGAGCGCCGGCTGCAGAACCTGGGAAAGCGTCGCAAGCGTCATTTGAACTTCGCGATCATGTCCTTGATGCCCGGGATCGTCTCGATCTGGTAGGCATGGGAGGGCTGGAAAAACTGCACCAGGGAGCGCTGCGACAGGCCGCCTAGGATTGTGAAATAGTACATTTCATAGCCCGGCAGCACGCAGCACGGGTGGTATCCGTTGTCGAGGCAAATCGTGGATCCATCAACGATGTGGTAGGCATCCCCCGGCTCGCCATCCTGCCGCTGCAGCATCTGCACGCCAGAGCCGTGGCGTGGACGAAACCGGAAGTTGTACGTCTCGTCATGGCGCGATTCCGTAGGCAGGCGATCCGTATCGTGCTTGTGGCTGGGAAACCCTGACCAGCCGCCCTGCCCTACAGTGAAAAGCTCGCTCACGAGCAGGCGGCCCACCTTGCCGTGTTGCTTTTGCCCAAGGATATGCTTGATCTTGCGATGGGTCTTCGTGTCGTCAGAGCCGTATTGCACGAGGTCGAGCGCGTCACTGCGCACGGCAAAGGGCTCAAGCACTTGATCGTACTTCGCTCCCGCGACGAAAACTTCGCAGCGATCTTTCGCAACCATTTTGGCCGTTGCGCCCGACGGCACATAGACGCCTTCCGGCTCGCCATCCCATACATCTTCGCCCCGCCCGCCTAGGTCCGTGGCCGCGAAGCCCTCCACCTCCACGTCGACGGTGCCGGTCGCGGGCACGATGCATGTCTCGTAGCCCGGCACCTGATACTCAAACGCCTGCCCGGCCTCGAGTTTGACGATGTTGAAGTAGTTGAGCGGCACCGTGGTGTCGTCCAAATCCACGATTGGCGTGTTCTGATTGTCAAAGGGGGGGATGTGCATGTCAGGCCTCCGCCATAGGGTCTGTGGGACCGGGATGTTCGGCCAGAAAGGCCTCCAGTGTGACCGTATCCGCCATCGCGGGCGCACAGCCGGGTTTGGACACAGTAATCGACGCGCAGGCGGAACCCCGTAGGATCGCCTCAGGCAACGCGTATCCCCCTGCGAGCGAGGTCATGAGCCCGGCCATAAAGCTGTCCCCCGCACCGGTGGGCTTCATAGCCTCCACCGGGTAGATGCCGGTGCAGATCTCCTCGCCGCCTGCGAAGGTGATCGCGCCCTTCTCGCCCATCTTGTAGATGATCAGGACGCCCTCGGCGGCCAGACTGCGCGCCTTGTCGAGGCCCCTGTCGTAGTCACCGGCCATAAAGCCGAACTCTTCATCGTTGCCCACGATCATATCGCACTGCGCGGCCGCGCGGCTCAGAACGTCCGAGGCCACCTCTGGCGATGGCCACGAGTAGGGGCGGTAATCTACGTCAAAGATAATCGGCAGACCCGCGCCCTTCGCTCGGTCGAATGCCGCAAATGTGGCGGATCGCGATGGTTCTGAGGCGAAAACAGTGCCAGCAGTGATCAGCGCGCCATAGGCAGCATAGTCCACGGCGGCCACGTCCTCTTCATTCATCTGAAAGTCAGCGGCCCCGTTCCGATAGATGACGTTCCGGTGGCCTTCGACGCGGCTCTCGTAAAAGGCCAGCGAATTCCGGTACTCGCCCCCAACCGGCGTCACATATCGGGTATCGACGCCATAGCGCTGAAGCTGCCCCACGCAGTAGGAGCCCACGCTGTCATCGCTCACCCGTGTGACGAGCGCGGCCCTGCCGCCTAACTTGCAGATTCCCGCCGCGATGTTGGCCGAAGAGCCGCCAAGCCCCACTGTCACCCGCTCCGCATCCTCCGCGGCGACACCGGGATCGGTGAAAAAGTCGATCCCCGCGCGCCCCACGATGATAAAGTTGTTCTGCCGGATCCCGTCGATAAGCATCAGACGCCGCGCCTTTGCTGGGCGCGCTCTGCTTCGACCTCTGCGTGCTTTTCGCGGACGGAAGCCTTGTCAGAGACGTGCGGCGTGCCGACCTCCCACCAGGTGTGGCCCTCCGTCGTCCAGCCCTCATAGGCGTCGACTTTCATGACGATGACATAGGTTCCGTCGCTGGCCTGAGCGCGCTTGAACGCCTCCCCGAGGTCTTTGGCGTGCTCAACCGTTTCAGCCTCCGCGCCCATGGACCGGGCATGGGCCTCAAAATCAACGGCGACCTGGCGCGTCGCGGTAGGCGTGTCGGCAATCAGGTTGTTAAAGCTCTCCTGCCCGACATTGTTCTGCAACTTGTTGATGACCCCAAACCCGCCATTGTCGAGGACAAGCACGATCATCTTTTTCTGCGTCAGCACGCTCGAATAGATGTCGGAATTCATCAGCAAATAAGACCCGTCCCCGCAGAACGAGATCACGTCCCGCCCTGGTCTGAGCTCGGCCTGCGCAATCGCCGCGCCCCAGGCGCCTGCGATCTCGTAGCCCATGCAGGAAAAGCCGAACTCCACATCGACGGAGCCGGTCGACAGCGTCTTCCAGTTCGCCGTCACCTCTGCTGGCAAACCGCCCGCCGCCGCGACGACACGATCCTCTGCATGGCACAGGTCATTCACGACCCCGATGGCCTGAGCGTAGGAGTTCGGGCGGTTGCCGACACGGGTATTGCCCGCGACATAGGCGTTCCAGCCCTCGCGCTCCGTCTGCGCGCGCGCGGTCCATTCTGCGGGCGCCGTGTAGCCGTGCAAGGCTGGCAGCGTCCGCTTGCAGTCACCGACGACGGTCAGCGCCATGTGCTTGCCCGCGTCGTGGCGCCCCACATTCAGCCCGATGAAGCGCGCGTCGGGCGCGAAGGCTGTCCAGGAGCCGGTGGTGAAATCCTGGAGCCGCGTCCCCACTGCGAGGATGACGTCCGCGTCCCTAGCGACGGCATTGGCGGAGTCCGAGCCCGTCACGCCGATGGGCCCGATATTAAGGGGGTGATCATTTAGAAGGTTCGCGCGGCCCGCGATCGTCTCTACCACCGGGATGCCGGTCGCGTCTGCCAGCGCGGTGAGTTCCGGGACGGCGTCGCCGTACTGGACGCCGCCACCCGCGATAATCAAAGGCCGTTTGGCACCCGCCAGCGCGGCGACCGCATCCGCGATCTCGGCCGGGTCCGCATCCTGGGAGCGGATCCGATGCACGCGCTTGGCGAAAAACGACGCCGGAAAGTCGTAGGTCCAACCCTGGACGTCCTGCGGCAACGCGAGAAACGCCGGGCCGCAATCCGCGGGATCGAGCATCGTCGAAAGGGCCAGCGGCAGCGACTGGATGACCTGGGCAGGATGGGTGATCCGGTCCCAGTACCGGCTCACCGCCTTGAACGCATCGTTGAGGCCGAGCGCCGGATTTCCGAAATGTTCGAGCTGTTGCAAAACCGGGTCCGGCAGCCGCGTCAGGAACGTATCGCCGCACAGCATAAGCACCGGCAGCCGGTTCGCATGGGCCAGCGCCGCTGACGTCAAGAGGTTCGCTGTTCCGGGACCAGCAGACGCGGTGCAGAACATGAATCGGCGGCGCAGCCACGCCTTGGCATACCCAGCCGCCGCAAATCCCATTCCCTGCTCATTCTGGCCGCGATAGAGCGGCAGGGTGTCTTTGACGTCCTGCAGCGCTTCGCCGAGGCACGTGACGTTGCCATGTCCAAAAATGCCGAAGCCACCGCCGCAGACCCGCACCTCTTGCCCGTCGATGTCGATGTACTGCGCGTCCAGCCAGCGAATGATGGCCTGCGCCGTGGTCAGGGTAATCGTGTTGTGTGGCATCTTTTCCTCCCAGCGCTCCGGGGCCGGTCATTCAGCCATTGACCCCGTTGCGACGCTGACGATAGCACTCTCACACGGCACTGCAACCGGTTGCAAAAGGATGCATTGAGATGGGCGAGATCGGCATAGGCATCGTCGGCGGCGGCTACATGGGCAAAGCTCATGCAGTGGCCTATTCCGCCGTGGGCGCGGTCTTCAACACCCGGTTGCGCCCGGCCCTGCGCGCGGTGGCGGCATCGAGCCCGGACAGCGCCGCGCGCTACGCCGACGCCTTTGGCTTCGAACGCGCCGCGCCAGACTGGCAGACCCTCGTGGAGGACGGCGACATCGACGCGGTCATCATCGCCTCTCCCCAGGCACATCATCGCGCCATTGCGGAGGCAGCCTTCGCAGCCGGCAAGCACGTCTTCTGCGAAAAGCCCCTCGGCGCTTCTCTCGAGGACAGCCGCGCTATGGTCGCGGCGGCAGAAGCATCGGGCAAGGTCCACATGGTCGGTTTTAACTACATCCGCACGCCGGCCTCCCAATTCGCCCATCGGCTTTTGCAGGAAGGCCGGATCGGCGACATCGTGAGCTTTCGTGGCGAACACACGGAAGATTTCCTCGCAGACCCCGATGAGCCCGCGAACTGGCGCACTGAAACAGACGCATCAGGCTGCATGGGCGATCTGTCCCCGCATCCGATCAACTGTGCCCAGCGCCTCATGGGTCCCATCGAGGAGCTCCACGCCATGGTCGAAACCGTTCACGCAACGCGCGGCGGGGTGGACGTCAAGAACGATGATCAGGCAACGATCCTGCTCAGGTTCGCAAGCGGTGTCAGCGGGTCCCTGTTCTGTTCGCGCGTCGCGACCGGACGTAAGATGGGCTATGCCTATCAGATCGATGGCACCAAGGGCGCAATCCGGTTTGACGGAGAGGACCAGAACGCGCTCTGGCTCTATCTGCGCGAGGGCCCGGAAGCGGAACAGGGGTTCAGAAAGATCCTGACCGGGCCAGCCCATCCGGACTACCTGCCATTCTGCCAGGGACCGGGCCACGGGACGGGCTATCAGGATCAGATCATCATCGAGGCGAAGGACTTTCTGGAGGCCATCGACGCGGGCGAGGCGCGCTGGCCCAGCTTTCATGAAGGGCTTCAGGTGAACCGGGTGGTCACTGCGGCGCTCGCCTCGTCCCGGACGCGCTCCTGGGTGCGGATCACCGATTTCTGAAACTGATGGTGCGCCGCGCGCACCGGACAGGAGACCGATATGGCAAAGCTGAACTGGGGCATGATTGGCGGCGGCAAGGGCAGTCAGATCGGCCCGGCACACAGGCTGGGCGCGCAGGCGGACGGGAACTTCGTCCTTGCCGCAGGAGCGCTCGACGCAGACCCCACCGCCGGGCGCGCGTTCGCAGACGAGCTGGGCATCGCACAGGACCGGGCCTACGCAGACTGGAAAGACATGCTGTCGGGAGAGGCATCGCGCGACGACCGTGTGGATTTGGTCACCGTGGCCACCCCGAACTCCACCCATTTCGAGATCACGAAAGCCTTCCTCGAGGCGGGCTTCCACGTGCTCTGCGAAAAGCCGATGACCGTGACTGTGGAAGAGGGCGAGGAGATCGTGAAGATCGCCCGCGCCTCCGGCAGGATATGCGCGGTAAACTACTGTTATTCCGCCTATCCGATGGTCCGCGAAATGCGCCAGATCGTGATGTCGGGTCTGCTCGGCAAGGTCCGCCTCGTTGTTGCGAACTTCTCGCACGGGCATCACGGCGACGCCACGGACGCCGATAATCCACGTGTACGCTGGCGCTACGACCCGGCAATGGCGGGCGTCTCAGGCCAATTCGCCGATTGCGGGATCCACGCGCTCCACATGGCAAGCTTTGTGGCCTGCGACGAGGTCGCGACCCTGTCTGCCGATTTCGCCTCGACGATCCCCAGCCGCGAGCTGGAGGATGACGCCATGGTCAATTTCCGCATGGAAGGCGGCACGGTGGGGCGGCTTTGGACCTCTTCGGTGGCAATCGGGCGTCAGCATGGCTTTGACATTCAGGTTTTCGGCGAAACCGGCGGCATGCGCTGGCGCTCGGAGGAGCCGAACCAGGTTTACTTCACGCCCGTGGGCGGCCGCACGCAGATCATGGAAAAGGGCGAGGCCGGGCTGAGCGATGAGGCCGCGCGCCTCTCGCGCGTGGCCATCGCCCATCCGGAAGGCTTCCCGCTGGCGGTGGCCAACATCTACGTTGATCTTGCTGCCGCGATCCGGGGCGACGCTCATGGAGCGCTTCCCACCGCAGAGGACGGACTCCGGTCCATGGTGGCCGTGCATCAGGCGGTGGCGTCCGCCAAGGCGGACGGAGCGTGGGTTGATGCCGTCCCCGCGCTGCTGAGCCGCAACTGAGGGCGCAGACATGATCGAAACCGGCCGTCTTATCCTTCGGCGGTTTCGTCAGACCGACCTGCCGCAGGTCGAAACGCTGCTTCGGAACGCGGATGTCATGCGCTTCAGCGAGGCTGGCCCCTTGTCGCACGACGCCTGCCAGCGCTGGCTGCAAGGCGCTGTCGACACCACAGGCTCGCCGCCGCCCCTCGGCGTCTTCGCGCTGGAGGTGAAACCGCACCAGGCCCCGGTCGGATATGTGAGCCTGCGCAAGGATCCCCCTTACCTCGAACGCAACGAGGCGGAGTTCGGGATCCGCGTGCTGCCGCATATCTGGGGCAAGGGCATGGCATTCGAAGCCGCGCGGGCCGTGATCGCCATGACAGCAAACGCCGCGCTCACGCGCATTGTCGCCCATGTGGACCCGCAAAACATGCGCTCAATCCGCCTGATCGAACTGCTTGGTTTTGCCCGCTGCGGCGAAGTCATGCTGCCGGGCTATGACCATCCCGACCTCGTTTTCTCCCGCACCGCTGAACAGAAAGGCGGCTAGGTCGCAGGCGGCCGCAGGGTCCCGCGCTCCACCAGTTCGCACTCAAACAGATGCGCTTCAGGCGACGTCTCGCCGTCGAGCATGGCCTCCACCAATGCGATGGAGGCAGACACGATGCCCTCCACCGGGTTGCGGATCGTGGTGAGGTCATTGCCCTGCCAGCCCGCCATCTCCATGTCATTGAGACCCAGAATGCCCAGATCCCCGGGCACCGAAAGGCCCGCCGCAGCGGCAGCCGAAAGCGCGCCCAGCGAGAGCACATCGTCGCCGCAGAAATACGCCTCTGCCCTCTCCCCGCGTAGGAGGCGGGCCATCTCCGCACGGCCGGCGTCAAAGGCATAGCTCGCCGCAAAGCTCGTCCCGGCGAGGCGTCCAGGATGTTCGGCCATGATCTGCATGAAGCCGGCGAGGCGGTCCTGGGTGGAGGTGGCACCTGCGGGCCCTGCCATCATCGCAATCCGGCCATAGCCACGCGCAAGAAGCGTCCGCGCCGCAAGCCGCCCCGCAGCGACATTATCGATGCCCACCACGTGCACCCGAGGGTCGGGGCGGTGGCGGCCAAAGGAATGCACGACCCTGACGCCCGCCGCCTCAAACCCGTGCGCAAAGCTCTCTGGAAGGGTCGAGGACGCGACGATGACGGCATCGACCGAATACTGCCGCAAGAGTTCAACCGACCGGGCCGGGTCCGTCTCATCTGTGAGATTGACGAGAAGGGGCCGCAGCCCGCGCGCCTGCAGGCCCCGCGTGAAGAGGTCGAAAACCCGCAGAAAGATCGGGTTGTGAAAATTGTCGGAGACGAGGCCGATGAGCTTGGTCCGCCCCGTCGTGAGAGAGGACGCAAGGACGTTCGGCGAATAGCCCAGCTCCTGAGCGGCCGCCTCGACCTTGGCGCGCGTTTCGCCCGAGACCGAAGCGCCCTCTGTAAAGGTGCGCGACACTGCGGAGCGGGAGACCCCGGCGCGTTCCGCCACATCTTTGAGCGTGATTGCCATGGAGTCAGGCTGACTTGGCACGGCGGCGTCGTCAATCGCGCACTCGATCCTCCGAGCCGTCGACAGGGTCCGCGAGCGGGTCAGGACGGCGATGGCGCGGCAAGATAGTTCTCCTGGAAGGCTGCGAGATGAGGGCAAGGCGGAGCAGAAGAGCTGGCACAGTCTCGACGCGCAGTCTTCTGCGGCCAACCAGCGAAGCCCCGGACGTGGTCTCCGCCATTCAGGGCGGCCGCGCATTGCAGGACTGGTCGCAAGACGCGGACACGCGCCCGGTTTGCCCTAGTTTGCCTCGACGGAGGGGGACCATGACCATCAAACATGAGTTCGAAAAGGTGGAGGTCACGGGCGCAGACGGGCTCTGGGCCTGGCTTGGCGCGCATCATGACCAGGGAAGGAGCGTCTGGCTCGTGACCTGGAAGGCCGCCCACCGGGCCAAGTACGTCTCCCGCGAGGAAGTCCTCGACGCCTTGATCGCCTTTGGATGGATTGACGGGCGACGTATGAAAGTCGATGACGACCGGACGATGCAGCTCATCTCGCCGCGGAAGGAACAGGCCTGGGCACAGAGCTACAAGTCGCGGGCCGAACGGCTCGACGCCGAAGGCAGGATGCAGCCACCCGGTCGCGCGGCCATCGCCGAAAGCAAACGGGCGGGCAAATGGATGGCTTCTGCCGACATCGACGCCCTGAAGGAGCCCGACGACCTTGTGACCGCCCTTGACGCGCAAAACGCCCGTGCATTCTGGGACGCGTCTCCGCCATCCTATCGACGCAACATCTTGCGGTTTATCGCCGGGGCCAAGCGGCCTGAAACGCGTGCCAAGCGCGTTGCCCTCACCGCTGCGCATGCCGCCAGGGGCGAAAAGGTGCCGCAATACTGAAATCGCGTATGCGTTCCGCACTTCGCGGGCGGATCTGGAGACGCAGACGCCATGCGGCCGGGTCGATCACTGACAGGACGCGGCGCTGAGGCATGCAAATTGCCTAACGCCCTCGCAGCCACAGGCCAGACGTGTTAACTTGCGCTCAATAATAAAGATTGAGGGCGTGACATGAGCGGGCGCAGTTTATTCGGCACGGACGGCGTGCGCGGACGGGCCAATACATATCCCATGACCGCTGAAACCGCGTTGCGCCTGGGCGCAGCGGCAGGGCAGTATTTTTCGCGTGCGAAGGGCGGCTCTCGCCGGGTCGTGATCGGCAAGGACACGCGCCGCTCGGGCTATATGCTCGAGACGGCGTTGACGGCCGGATTTACCTCTGCCGGGATGGACGTTGTGCTGCTCGGCCCCATGCCGACGCCGGGTGTGGGCTATGTCACGCGCTCCATGCGCGCTGATGTGGGGGTGATGATCTCTGCCTCTCACAACCCGGCGGCCGATAACGGGATCAAGTTTTTCGGACCGGACGGCTTCAAGCTCTCGGATGAGGAAGAAGCCGCGCTTGAAGCGCTCTTTCACACGGAGCCCGCGCTCGTGGAGGCGCCCGAGATCGGCCGCGCCACACGGATCGAAAGCGCCACCGGGCGGTATGTGGAGGTGGCCAAGAACACCCTGCCCCGCGGGTTCTCCCTCGCCGGGCTCAAGGTCGTCGTCGATTGCGCCCATGGTGCGGCCTACAAGGTCGCCCCGGAGGTCCTTTACGAGCTCGGCGCAGAGGTTGTGCCGCTCGGCGTGGCGCCCAATGGCTACAACATCAATGACGGCTGCGGCTCGACCCATCCAGAGCTTGTCGCCCAAACCGTCCGCAACGAAGGGGCGCAGGTGGGCATCGCCCTCGACGGCGATGCTGACCGGATCATCCTCGTGGACGAAACCGGCGCCGTGGCGGATGGGGACCAGCTCATGGGTCTCATCGCCTCGCGCCTCGCCGCGCGTGAGGCGCTTGCGCAAAGCACGCTTGTCGCGACCGTGATGTCGAATCTGGGGCTGGAGCGCTGGTTGGAGGCGCAGAACATCGCGCTGCTGCGCACCAAGGTCGGGGATCGCTACGTCGTGGAGGCCATGCGCGAGAAGGGCCTCAACCTCGGCGGGGAGCAGTCAGGCCACATCGTCATGGCCGACCACGCCACCACGGGTGACGGCCTGCTTGCCGGGCTGCAGTTCCTGGCGGCCATGGTGGAATGCGGCGCATCGGCATCTGCGCTCGCGCGGGTCTTCGACCCTGTTCCCCAGAAGCTCATCAACGTGCGCTACGCTGCCGGCGCGGCACCCCTCGAGACGCGCGCCGTGCAGTCGGCAATTCAGGACGCCGAGCGCCAGCTTGCAGGCCAGGGCCGGCTTCTGATCCGCAAGTCAGGTACAGAGCCCTTGATCCGCGTGATGGCCGAAGCTGAGGATCAGGGCCTCCTCGATACGGTGGTGAGCCAGGTCGCCAGCGCCGTCGAGGCAGCAGCCTGACCATGCACGCCACGAGCCGAGGGGTGGGCGCGCCCGGATGAAACGCGCCCTCGACATCACCCTCGTCCTGCTGATCGGCGCGATCCTCGTGCTGCCTGTCCTCGGGATGCTCGTTTGGCTCGCTCGCGGTCAGGGGCGGCCGTTTCTCTATGGGGCGGAGCGGATGAAAACACCGGAGACGGGATTTACGCTCTGGAAGTTCCGCACCATGACCGACGATCCGGGCGATAGCGGTGTCTCGGGCGGAGACAAGGTCGCGCGGATCACGCCGCAGGGCGCCACCATGCGCCGGTACCGTGCAGACGAGATCCCGCAGCTCTGGAACGTGCTCAAGGGGGATATCTCGCTCGTTGGACCACGCCCGCCCCTTCGGCAATACGTGGAGGCATTCCCGGAGCTTTACCGGGGCGTTCTGCGCATGAAGCCGGGCATCACCGGCCTCGCCTCCCTGATCTACGCGAGCCATGAAGAGAAGCTCCTGTCGCGGGCCGCCACGAAAGAAGAGACCGACGCCCTTTACCGCGCCCACTGCGTGCCGATGAAGGCGCGGCTCGATCTGATCTATCAGCGCAACTGGTCATTTTGCTATGACCTGAAGCTGATCTGGCAGACCGCCGCGCGCTTTACTCCTAATTGGTTCGGGCGGCGGGACTAGCCGGGATCACGCCCGCCGCGTGCTGCTCTTCAGGTCGATGACCTCGGCCCGGGGATAGGAAAGCCCCAAGCGCTCGGTGATTTTGCGGAAGGCGCGGGCCTGTCCCGGAAAATCCTGAATGCCGGCAACAGGTGACTGGTAGGGGCCGTCGAGCGCGTCGATCACCTGAGAGGTCAGGGCCTCTGGCCCCACACCGATGGGAATGAGCCGGGAGGGATCGGCAGCAGGGTGTTCAACCGTGCCCCCGCTATCGGTCTGGATCACCGCGATGCCGCGGACCAGTGCCTCCCGGATTGCGAGGCCGAACGTCTCTTTCCACTGGGAAATGAAGAGGACCGTGTCTACGCGTGCATAGAACGCGTCCATCTGCGGTTGCTCGAACCGGGGTACGATCTGCCATCGGCCGGGAAGGCCTTTGATCATGTCGGGCTCCCACCAGCTTGCGTCCCGGCTGCCATCCACGACAAGCACGTCGAAATCATCGCGGTCTAGGGCCGCGAAGGCGCGCTTGATCAGGGGCCAGCCCTTGATCTGGGAGGGCCCGCCAAGAAAGCCGAAGACGTGGCGTGCGTCCGCCGACCGGCGCGCGGCCTGCTGGCGAAAGAACGCGCCCGACGGCGGGTTGATCCCGTTCTGCCAGACCACGCCCTTGCCCGGCGCGAGGCCGGAGGCCTCACAGAGATCGAGGGCGAAGCGGCTCGGATAGGTCACCACATCAGCGAGGGCTGATGTTTCCCGCAGCATATCAAAGCGACGCGTCGCGGCGGCGTGGTCGCCCACGCAGGTCGCGCAAGCCTCGATCCGGACGGGGAACTGACCGCAATACACGTTATCCATGCGCACCATGAACTGCCGTTCGCATATCCACCAGAAATCGTGCACGGACAGGACGAGCGGCAGGCCCGCCGCTTTCACGCGCCGGAAGAGATCGACGCCGATCTCCTGAATACAGTGCGCGTGGACGATGTCGGGGGCAATTTCTTCGATCAGCTCTGCCAGCGCCTCCCCCACGGCGGGGTTGTCATACATCTCCGCGTATTTGCGGCCGCTGGGGACGTTGACGAGGTAATTGTCGATCCCGCCCACCTGGCTGCGCAGGATCGTGTAGGGCGCAAGCTCTGCCCGTGACATCAGCGAAACGGCACTGACCCGCGCGGCCCCGTCCGCAACAAGGGCGCGGGCGACCTCTTCGGCGACGACGGTGGCGCCGCCATAGGAGAACGGCGCGAAAAAGATGTTCGCAACGAGGATATGAGGCTTGCGCGCCATGCCTAGCGATGGACCCATTCAATCAACTCAGGCGAGATGATATGCTCCTTCGCCTGCCCGCTCCAGTCCGTTTCAAGCGCCTTTCGCGCCGCATGACCCATCGCCTTTGCCCGCGCGCGATCGGCGGCAAGCGTCTCGAGCGCGTGCAACCAATCCGCCGAACTTTGCGCAACAAAGCCCGTTTCGGGCGCCACGAGCGAAGACAGATCCCCCACCGAAGAGACGATGGAAGGCACCCCGACGGAGGCCGCATCGATGACGCGCACCCCGCTTTTCGCGTGATTGAAAAGATCATCCATGAGCGGCATCACCGCCACATCGGCGGAGGCCAGCGTGCTGAGGTAGCCGTCATAGGGAATGAAGGCATGACGCTCGGCCTGCGCCGCGAGCGCGGGCGACAGGGCCTCCATGTCAAAATGGCCGAGGATCATGAGGCGGCGCGCGGGATCGGCGGTCACGAAGGCCTCAAGCGGTTCTGCGATCTCGTCAAAGTCGGCCTCGTGACCCTTAGAGCCGCTGGCAAAGACCACCGTGAAATCGTTGTGCTGCACCTTCTGCGCCATTGCCTCCGCACCGTTCGCCAGCGTCGCGGCATCGGCGAAGTTGCGCCGCACATAGGCTGGGCGGCTGGTATAAAGACCGGCATGCTCTGCCAGTCCCGGCGTCGAGAAAGACAGGATGTCAGCGCCGTTCATCATCGACGCGTATTTCGGGGCCTCCGAGACGAAATGGGCTTTGAGCTCTGGCGGGACCTTGGCCATGTTCCCGTAGGTCTCGTAGGCGGACACGGAAAAGAGCGGGTCGTCGATGTCCCACAGGATCGGCAGCCCGAGGCGTCGGGCCTCGTAGCGGTACATCTCGGTGAGAGGCATGGCTTGCAGGCGGTATTCCATCAGATGCGTGGCGTTCTGAAGGATGCGCACGCAGCGGGGCACGTCCTGATAATGCGAGAATTCCACGTCGACACCCTGGGCACGCCAGAACTCTGCAAGCTGTTCCACACGGTATTTGCGGCACTGCGACAGGTTCAGATCGCCGATGAGTGCGAGGCGCGGGCCGTCCTCCAGGCGTCGGACGGTATGGAAGCCTTCGCCCCGGGCGATATCAGCCCATGTGCCCCGCAGGTAATGTTCCGGCGCCGTGCGACCGGAACCGCTTCCGCGCAGAAAGCTCGGCGCCCGGCCATGCCATTGCAGGATAAAGTAGTTCCGCGCTTTCTGGAGGGCCGGTCGCACGCCCTCCTCACGCCAACTCGTGATGAAACGCTCGATCAGGGCAAGTCGCAGAAAGCGCCGCATCGTTTGAATGTGTACCCCTGTTACTCAGGGGAGAGCGATAAAGCAGTTTCTCACCGGTTGCTATTGCGAAAGCCCGCCCCGGCGCGGCATCAGAGCCCATGACCGCACGTACGGGCGACACGCAGATCACGATCCTTCTCGGGGTGTATGGCCGCGGGGCAGAGCTTTATCTGGGCGATCAGTTGGCGAGCATCTCCGCGCAGGACCATGCGGCCTGGTCGCTGAGGGTCAGTGACGATTCCAGTGACGAAGCGTTCCGGGATCAGGTTGAGGCTTTCGCCACGCAGGTCCCGCAGCACGTCGCGTACCTGTCCGGGCCGCAGGCCGGTTTTGCTGCCAACTACATCGCCCTTGCGCAGACTGCGCCGGATGGCTGGCTCGCCTTCGCGGATCAGGATGACGTCTGGTACGCGGACAAGCTGACGCGCGCGGCGGCGGCCCTTGGGAACCTCGATGGGCCCGCGCTTTATTGCGGTCGCGTGGCGTTCTGGAACGGGGCGTCCGCGCGCCAAGTGGAGAAGCGCCATACGAGACCGCCCGCGTTTCGCAATGCCCTCATCGAGAACGTGGCGCGGGGGAACACGATTGTTTTGAACAAAGCGGCTGCCGCGCTTTACCGCGAGGCCGCGAGCCGTGTGACGGACGTCTTCGCCCATGACTGGCTGGCATACCTCCTGATCTCGGGGGCTGGCGGGCGCGTGATCTACGATGGCGGGCCGCCCCTCCTCGACTACCGCCAGCACGCCGAAAACGAGATCGGCGCGGGGAGCGGGGCCCGCGCTCAGATCGCGCGGAAGCGGGCCGTGCTGAAAGGCGCGTTCCGGGCGCGGATGGACGCAAACCTCGCCGCGCTCACCGCCTGCGAGGACATGCTGACGCCGGAGAACCGGGACATCCTGCACCGTCTGAGGGTCGCGCGAACCACGGGCCTTGCGGGGTTGCCCGGTCTCGCGCGGATCGGGCTCTACCGGCAGCGGCCCTTGGGAACGCTGGGTTTTTGGGGGGCGTCAATCCTTGGCCGCGCATAGACCGCGCATCGTGCTCGTGGGCGGCGATGGCAGCCCCACCGGCGTTCCACGGCACATTGTTGCCCTGTCGCGCGCGCTGTCACCCATGGCCGACATCTTGGTGGTGAGCGAGGCCGACCGGGGCGGCTTTTCGGGCCTCGAAGGCCGCCACATCGCCCTGCCCGGCTTGGCGAGCAGCCTCAGGCCAGGGTCGGTCTGGCGCGGCTATGGCGCCTTGATGGATACGCTGCGCGCAGAGGAGGCCGATCTTGTCTGGCTCCATGCGCGGCTGCCGGTGGTCCTTGGCCGGCTGGGGGCCCGGCGGGGCGCGTTCAACGCCCGCGTCGCGGTGACCTTCCACGGGCTGCCCTTTGGCCCGGGCCACCGCCCGGCCTTGGCTGGCCTGTCCCGTCTGGGGGAGCGCTGGCTGGCGCGCCGGACGCCGCCACTCGACATGGTCTTCTTGACCGCAGCCCAGCGGGACGCCATGGCCGCCCATCTCGGGCGCGACGCGGCCCGACACAGGATGTCGGTGCTTGGCAATGCCTCGACCCTTGGCCCCCTCCCCACCGCGCGCGAGCGCCCTGTAGGGCGGCGCCTCGTGATGACGGGCCGCGCGGGCAGGCAAAAGAACCTGGAGGCCGCGGTCGCGATCCTGCCCCACCTTCCCTCAGATACGTACCTCAGCCTCTGCGGCCCAGGCACGGACAACGCCCGTTTTGCAGACAAATTGAAGGCCATCGCCGGGACAGCGCGATCCCGGCTGAACCTCCTGGGCCCGATTGACGACGTGGGTGCCCTGCTGGCGGCCGCGGACGGATACCTCCTGACGTCGCGCTACGAGGGGGAGCCTATCGGCGCCTTGGAAGCGTGGGAGGCAGGTCTGCCGGTCTTCCTTGCTGACTTCCCAGGGGCACGCGCGCTGGCCCGGCATCCGTTCAGCCACGTCTTCGGATCCACAACCCCCGCCAGCCGCGCGCGTGAGATCACGGCCACCCTCGACGCCTTCCTCACCGACCGCTCCCGCCATGCGGCAGACATTCGGCAAAGCTGGGCGACGCATCACGCGCCGGAGGCCTTCGCCGCGAAGGCCCGCACCCTCGTGGAGACCATGCTCTCCAGCCGGCCCTAATCCGGGCGCGGACCGCGCATGTTTTCCTCGTGATGCTCCAGCGCGGCCTCGATGTCGGTGTAGGGCACCACGGACCCGTTTTCGAGGACAACGGCGATGTCGCAGAGCGCGCGCACCATGGGCGGTGAGTGGGTGACCACGATCGCCCCCGCAGACCGGCGACGCTCTGCAAAGACGGCGACACTCTTTTCCCGGAATGCGCCGTCGCCGACGCTCATGACCTCGTCCACGAGATAGGTGTCAAAGGGCACGCCCATGGACACGCCGAAGGACAAACGGGACCGCATTCCGGCCGAATAGGTCCGGAAGGGCATATGAAAGTGGCGTCCGAGCTCCGCGAATTCCTGCACGTAATCGACGAGCTCATCGGTGTCGACGCCGTAGATCCGCGCCACGAAGCGGGTGTTCTGCGCGCCTGTGAGCTGCGGGTGAAAAGACCCGGCGAACCCCACCGGATAGGAGATCGTGCCCGTGGACAGAATGCGCCCGGATGTCGGCCGAAGCGCACCCGAAATCAGCCTGAGAAGCGTGGACTTGCCAGCCCCGTTCCGGCCCAGAAGCGCCACGCTCTTGCCCGATGGGAAGACGGTCGTCAGCTCGTCAATGACGACCTTGCGCCCGCCCCCCCGCATGGGAAAGCTCTTGGTCAGTCGATCCAGCTTGATCATCGGGCCTAACGGCGGTCGCGGAGACTGTAATACAGCAGTGCAAGCGTCGCCCAGAAGAACAAGATGAAGAGCGCCGCGAGCGCGAAGATCTTGATCCGTTCGGGATACTCGGCCTTCTGCGCGAGCGTCGGACGCACATGGGCCGCGAGGTAGCGCGACTGCCTGCGCGCCTCGGCCTGAGCGGCGTCAAACGAGGCGAGCGCCGTCGTGTAGGCGGCCTCGGCAAACTCGCGGTCGACGATTAGGCTCTCGTATTCGCCCACGAGCGAGGCGAAGGCCTCGCGCCCGGTATCAGAGGCCGCGGCCCCGATGCCGAGCTTCTGACGCTCCTCCTCGATACGGTTCTCGATGACCTCCACGCGCCTTTGGGTCTGCGCGACGCGCGGGTCGTTGGAGGTCGCGGTCTCCCGCAGGAGGTCCAGTTCGATCAGGGCTTCGGCCTGCTGCTGCTGGAGCGTCACAAGGAGGCCCATCTGGTTCTGGGTGTCGATCGTGGGATCCACGATCTGCGTGCGATTTCGGAACTCTGTAAGGGCCTGCCGCGCCGTCTTGAGCCGGGCGACGGAGGTCTCGAGCTCTTCTCGCGAATAGGTAACGGCGTCCTCCCGGGCGATATCGGAAAGCTCGTTAATCATCGTCGTGCTCTCGGCGAGGATCTCCTGCGCGATGGCCTGGGCCGTCCCCGGGTCAAAGGCAAGGATGCGCAGGTCGATGAGGCCGGTGCCGCTATCGTAGATGATCGTTACCTTCCGCGACCAGTGATCCACGAGGTCCTCCAGCGCCCCCGAGGCGTCAAAGGTGAAGAGGGGATCCTGTTCGGCAAGTCCCGCAGACCACGCCGCACGCAAATCCACAGCCTCGTCCACACGGGCGACAAGCTCCTGACTTTTCAGGAACGAATAAAGGATGTCGGCGTCTGCAGAACCCGACCCGCTGAGGCTCGTGATGCCACCCAGAAGCTCGACGGCAGAGCTCTGCTGCTCATTGCGGACAGAAAACCCCACATAGGAGGCATATTGGTCCGCCGCGCGCCACCAAAGATACCACGCCAAAAGCGCCATGGGGGCCAGCGCAAGGACGAGAAAGGATAGAACAAGGAGGCGATGCCTGGAGCGTGGTTGCGCCCAGTTTGCGGGCTTGCGCACGGGGGGCCGCGCCGCACCTGCGGGCGGTGTCTTGATGACCTCCAGGGCTTCGGGATCGCCGACGGGCTTTGCGGGGGGCTTTGCCGCGGGCTGGACCTTCGCGGGCGCGTTTTCCGGCGCCGCTGCGCCTGCCACGGGGGTCGCGGAGGCCGCGGGAGCAGCAGGCGTCACTGCACGGACACTGGGCGCGTTAGCCTCGGGCGTGGCGCCCGCGGGTCCCACTGGTTTTGGCGATGACATAGCGCGGATTTCCCCCGGCTTTACCCATGAATTCACTCGCAAAAGCCCTCCGGAGAAGGCCCTTGGGCACGGCCCGACATTGTGACAAACTCCGCGTCGATGCAACTGGCATCGCCCCGCGCACCCGGCGAAAGAGACCGCAGATGGCCGTCGAAGAGACCGATGAACTCCGCGAAGTTCACCACCGCTTTGCGACCTTTCGGGCGATCACGGCGCTGATCCTGCGGGAGATGTCGACGACCTATGGCCGCTCACCGGGCGGCTACATCTGGGCCATTCTTGAACCCGTGGCGGGCATCGCGCTATTGACGGCGGTCTTTTCGGCAGGGTTCCGGACCCCGCCGCTCGGCACGTCGTTTCCGCTGTTCTACGCGACGGCCTTGCTGGCATTCATCATGTATATGGACGTCTCCCAAAAGCTCGCGCAGACGCTGAATTTCTCCCGTGCGCTCTTTGAGTACCCGCGCGTCACCTTCGCGGATGCGCTGATCGCGCGGCTGCTTTTGAACACGATGACGCAGATTCTGGTGCACCTGATCATCTTTGCGGGGATCTTTGCTGTTCTGAACATCGAAACAGTTCTCGACTTCAGGTCCATTCTACTCGGTTACGCAACGGTGATGATCTTGGCGATTGGCGTTGGTGTCTTCAATGCCTGCCTCTTCGTGGCCTATCCGTTGTGGCAGACGATCTGGGCGATTTCGAACCGCCCCCTTTTCATCATCTCCTGCCTCTTCTTCATCTACGAAAGCGTCCCGCAGCCCTATAGGGATTACCTTTGGTGGAACCCGCTCGTGCATGTCGTGGGCTTCATGCGGGCGGGGTTCTATCCCTATTACGAGCCGACTTACGTCTCGGCGATCTACCCATTCTTCGTTGGATCGGTGCTCACGATCGTCGGTCTTTACCTGCTTAAGCGCTATCATCGCGACATCCTCGACAAGTAGGGGCTTTGCCAGCCCCAAAGAGCGGGGTAGAGCGGGGCGTCTGACGCTCGCAGCAGGAGAATTCGAGTATGCGTATTGCGATGATCGGCACCGGATATGTCGGGCTCGTCTCCGGCGTGTGTTTTTCCGACTTCGGACACGAGGTCATTTGTGTCGACAAAGCCGCTGGCAAGATTGAAATGCTGGAGCGCGGCGAAGTCCCGATCTATGAACCTGGCCTCGACCAGCTCATGGCCAAGAACATGGAGGCCGGGCGCCTCTCGTTCACGACAGACCTCAAGGAGGCGGTTGCCGGTGCTGAAGCCGTCTTTATCGCGGTGGGGACACCCACCCGGCGCGGCGACGGTCATGCTGACCTGACCTACGTCATGGCCGCCGCCGAAGAGATCGCTCAGGCTATGGACGGCTACACCGTCGTCGTGACCAAAAGCACGGTGCCGGTCGGAACAAACCGGCAGGTAAAGCAGGCCATCACGAAGGCCAACCCAGCGGCAGATTTCGACGTCGCCTCCAACCCCGAGTTCCTGCGCGAGGGGGCTGCAATCGACGACTTTATGCGGCCCGACCGCGTCGTCGTCGGCGTCCAAAACGAGCGCGCGGGCGAGGTTATGGCAGAGGTCTACCGTCCGCTCTTTCTCCGGGATTTCCCGATCGTCACGACAGACCTCGAAAGCGCGGAGATGATCAAATAAGCCGCCAATGCATTCCTTGCGACGAAGATCACCTTCATGAACGAAATCGCGGCCCTCTGCGAACGCGTGGGCGCGGACATCAAGGAGGTCTCGAAGGGTGTCGGCCTCGACGGGCGGATCGGGAACAAGTTTCTCCATGCCGGGCCGGGCTATGGGGGTTCGTGCTTTCCCAAGGACACAGCAGCGCTGGCCCGAATCGGACAGGACGTGGCGGTCCCCATGCGGATCACCGAGACCGTCATGGGCGTGAACGACGCCGTGAAGGGTCGCATGGTCGAAAAGCTACGCGACATCTGCGGCGGCTCGTTCAACGGCAAGACGATTGCCGTCCTGGGCGTCACCTTCAAGCCAAACACGGATGACATGCGCGACGCCCCGTCCTTGACCATCGTGCCCGCGCTTGTGGGCGGCGGGGCGAAAGTGCGGGTCGTGGACCCCCAAGGCCGTCGCGAGGGAGAGGCGCTATTGCCAGGCGTCCGCTGGGATGAGGATCCCTACAAGGCCGCATCCAAGGCCGACCTCATCGTGATCCTCACGGAATGGAACGAGTTCCGTGCACTCGACCTCAAGCGGCTCGCCCGGAAGATGGCCACTCCCCGACTGGCAGACCTGCGCAACATTTACTCTGCAAAAGATGCCAAGCGCGCCGGGTTCGAGGCCTACAGCGCCGTTGGACGTCCGGGCATAGGCGACATCTGAAGAACGCACCGACAAAAAAAAGGCCCGCTCCAAGAGCGGGCCTTTTCTAAACTTGGAATGCTGAACGCCCGTTTCTTAGCTCTCGCCTTCGCCGGTCGTCGCGGTGGAGTCGCTGTCGTCGCTAGCAGCAATCGCGCCAACAACCAGAAGGGCGGCCAGGCCGGCAGCTACGGCACCAGCGCCGCCGCCAAGAAGCGGAAGGGAAGCAGAGCTGCCAGCAGCCGCTTCGGGGATCGGGATCACGATATCCATATCGTCAGTGCCGAGATCGGTCGGATCGCCTGCGAAGGCCGTGGTGGCCAATGTGGTAGCGGCAAGCGCCACGATGACTGATTTGATGTTCATTTTGCGCCTCAATAGCTGCGGTGGTTCAACTTCTCACATATCGCGCAGGATTTGGCAGTTCAACCGTTCCCTCGCCGTTGGCCGCCCAACACTGTCCCAGAACAGGCGCATTTGCGCGCAATTGACGGATATTGTTGCACGCTTGCACACCCTCTCCGGCTGAAAAGCGCCTGTTAGGGAAGCACCTGCTCAATCCTTAGGAGCCCGGTGTCGAAATCGACCCATTGCTCAGAGGCTCTGACGCGGCCGCCCTCCATCCAGAAGACGTTGCGAAAGCTCATCTGCCGCCCGGCTGCATCCAGTCCTTCGCTGGTGCAAGCCTCTAGGTGGCGCAGGGTGACATGGGCGCGACCTAGGACGACAATGCGCTCCGTCCCTTCGCGGGTGAGGGTGCAGGTGACGCGTGTCTCGAACAGACGTCCTTCCCCCCGGCGATGGCGCAAGACGCGCGTATAACGGCCGCCACCCGCAGCCAGCGCCTGGGCCGTTTGCCGGGTGTCTGCCGTGTCGAGGTCAGCAAGAAACCCCACTGTGCCCCGCAGCACGCCGCCTTCGGCCAGAAGGACAGAGCTGCCATCGTTTGCGGTATAGAAAACGACACCGTTGGCCGCGCCCGAGAAGATGTAGCCTGCGGATTGTTCGACCGGCGCACGGGAAACGACCCGCACGAGGGGCTGCGTGATCCCGGCGGCGGCCAGTTGTTCTCGCGTGGCCTCAAACCGGCTGGGCTCATCGCCCCCCCGGAGGCTGTCCGCGATAGGGGAAAGGGTGTCCTGCAAGCTGCTGCGGCTTTCCCCGCATCCGCTGAGCAGCGCGCCAATAATCGCCAACGCGATCGGTTGAAATCGTGTCATCATCGCCACACGCGGCTCCAATCCGCGAAGACGGCCTCTGAATGGCCCTTGCGGACGCGGTCGTAAAGGCGGCCATCCACATTGAGGCGCGCCCCGCCATCACGCTGGATCGGCCGGATCACGCGCGAGGCTGTGTCGGTGCTCGGTTGACCCGCGATGGACTGCAGCGGGATCTTGACGATAATCCCTTTGTCGAAGGATCCCTCACCGAATTCTTCGGCGGAGACATTCGTCTTCGTCGCGAAGGCGCCCACTTCCCAGCCGTTGGCAAACTCACGGGTGAGGGTCACGGTCGCGCCCACGTCGCCCGCGAGGTAGCGCCCCACATCCAGCTGGCCGCGATACCCTTCGCCGAATTCGTAATAGGCCGAGACATGGCCTGTGGCGACGCGGTAGTCCATGAATCCCAAGCGCTGGTCAAAGTCACGCTGGCCGACATAGTTGACCTCCGCACCGAGGGCGAGGCGACTTTCGACCGGCTTCCAAAGGAGCTCTGCCGACACGCCGCCGAACATACGCTCCAGGTAGCCACCCGTGACGCGACCATAGAGGTCGCCGGGCAGCCGAGTGGCATAGGACGCCGTCAGCGTCCGGATCGTCGGACTGTTCTCCTGAGCGTAGATCGGCGCGAGTGTGCGCACCGGTTCGAGCTGCGACGTGCTCAGGACACTGTCGCCGACATTGCCCGCAAGCCGCTGCGAGATCTCGCCACTGAACACCAGGCCGGGGGACGGCTCATAACGGGCGCGCAGCGCGAGGTTGAGGTCCACGCGGACCGGGCTCGCGGGATCGAAGAAGGACGTCGCGAGAGTCGGGCCGAGCGAGTAGGAAAACCGCGGATAAAAGTCTTCAGGCGTAGCAACCTCGCCCGAGCGCGTGGGCGCCGCGCTCAGCGCGACTGCAGCGGCCAGCGCCTGGGCGCGCTGGGGCGTCGCGTCGAGTCGCTCAAGATCGCTGCGGCGCAGTTTGACCTGCCCGGTCGGAAGCCCGCCATCCTCGATGATGATGCGGAGCACCTCCACCGAGGGGGGAAGCGACCCCGCCATGGCCCGCGCCGTGCGACCGACGGCAATCGCCTGGGTCTGAAAGCCTGCATTCTCGATCCTGACGACAGCTGTGTTGGCGGCCTCGGGCGTGCCGGGCAGGGAGAGCCCGGTCACTGTGATCCCCTGCTCTTCCAGGGCCGGAGCGAGAATATCGAGGATCGCACGGGGCGCGTTCGGGTTGGCGATCCATGCGGACGTCCATTGATCCGGCGCGGATGCCCGGTCCGGGCGGCGCGTCACCGGGCCCGGTGCCGCGATCCGCAGTGGCGCTTCGGAGCGGCGAGGGTTTGCAGCAATGTTCACCATCGCACCGATCTCAGACCCGTAGAGCGCGTGAAGACCGACGCGCACGGACTCAGTCGCCTGATACTCCACCCCGAAATTGAAGGGCGAGCGGCGCTCGAACTGCCCCTGTCTGTCCGCCTCGAGCTCATAGGCATCGGACGAATACTCCGCTTTCACGCGCAGCTTGTCCCAGGAGCCGCCAGGGCGGTACTCAAGCCCCGCGAAGGGAGCGACGGGACCACGAAACCACTGACCGGGGTCAACCTCACCGCCCGTATCGCCCGGCACGAATTGCGGCCGGTCCGCGCCAAAGGGCGCACCTATGTCATTATAGCTCCCCAGGCGCCCCCATCCGAGGCCGCCGGTCACGCGCAGCTTGCCATCGCGGGGAAGCGCGAAGGTCTTGGAGGCGACGATGTACTCTCCTGCTTCGATGCCCGTGCCGACAAAGTCGCGCAGTCCCACGGCGAGTGAGGGGCGCCACCCATCCTCCCGCAGGATCTCGTATTGCAGATCGAAGGCCCGGTCGTAGTAATCCTCGAACCCGTCGAGGTCGATGCCGCCGAACCGGTTGTAGCGGAAGGCCCCGGTAAGGCGCGGCGTGATCTGAAAGGTGAGCGTCGTGCGCGTGATCCCCGCAAAGCTCGACACGGTGGCCTGAAGCTCCCCGTCTGGCAGCGGGTGCGCTGCGGGCATGTCGATGAGCCCCGGCATCCCGTAGGAATTCGACGCGCCCCGCGACATCGGTGCGACCTGAGAGCCCACGGATGGATCGCTGGACGGAAGGACAAAGGCGCTTGCCGGGGGGCGGTTGTCGTCTTCAGGCAGGCCCAGTAGGTCGCGAACGAGCGCTTCTTGCGTCGCAGCGGGCACCGCAAGCAAGGCCACCACAAGCGCGGGCAGAGCTGCGCGTCTCAGCGTTGGCGTCATGCGGCTCCCTCCCCCGGTCACATGCCCACTTTGGGTAGCTGCAAGCGCGGGGAGCGGGCAAGGCAACGTTCTGCACTTTCTCGAGGGCCGCAACATTTTGGCGACAATCAGACCCCGTGCTGATCGCGGTCCGACGCGTATTCGCGCACGGCGTTTTCGATCGCTGCGCGGGCGGCGTCGACGTCGTGGACGGCCAGCGCTTCCCGCAGGACACGGAGCGTGCGGGCCACTTCGATCTCCGACAGGCTGGCCTCACGCGCGGAAAAGATTTTGGCATGGGCCGTATGGCGGTGATCGTCGCTGATCGTCAGCTCTTCATGCATCTTCTCGCCCGGGCGCAGCCCCGTGATCGCGATCTCGATGTCGCCATCCGGGTTCACGTCATCGCGCACGGTGTAGCCCGAGGCCTCGATCGTTTGCCGCGCGAGGTTCAGGATCGGGACAGGCTTGCCCATGTCGAGGACGTAGACCTCCCCGCCTTCGGCCATTGCCCCTGCCCGCAGAACGAGCTTTGTGGCTTCCTGAACGGTCATGAAATACCGCGTGACGTTGCGATGGGTGACGGTTACCGGTCCGCCGCGCCGGATCTGATCCTGAAAGAGCGGGATCACCGAGCCAGAAGACCCCAGTACGTTTCCAAAGCGCACCATGGAATAGCGTGGTCCGGCGCCCGGCGGCACACGGCTGGCGAGGTCTTGCACGACGAGCTCTGCAAAGCGCTTCGAGGCGCCCATCACATTGGTGGGCCGAACGGCCTTGTCCGTCGAAATCAGGATGAAGCGCTCGATCCCCGCATCAAAGCTCTCCCGGGCCAGGACCTGGGTGCCAAGGATATTGTTTGCCAGCCCGGCGAGCTGGTTAATCTCCACCAGCGGCACATGCTTGTAGGCGGCGGCGTGGAGGACCACGCTGATGTCGTGATCGGCCAGGCACTTTCGCACCAACCGGCCATCGGTCACCGAGCCAAGGACCGGTACGATCTCGATATCCATCCCCTCAGCAAGCTGGCGGATTTCCATGTCGATCGTGTAGAGGGCGTATTCGCTCAGCTCAAAGAGAACGAGGCGTTTGGGCGCGCATTCCAACACCTGCCGGCTGAGTTCGGAGCCGATGGAGCCGCCGGCCCCCGTAATCAGAACGGATCGCCCGCGATAACAGTCGCCGGCCTCGCCAAGCGGTGTCGCCTCTTCGGCGCGGCCCAGAAAATCACGACCGGGAAGCGAGATGAACTTGTCGATGAGAGGTTCCGCACCAATGAGCTGCGAGAATGACGGCAGAACCTGTACCTCGAGCCCCATATCCTGCATCCGTCGCGCGATTTGCATCTGCTTGGGCGGCGACAGCGACGGGACGGCGACAAGGACACGTTCGATCCCGCGCTCTTCGACGACGCGCGCCAACTGCGTGGGCGCGTAGACGGGAAGGCCCGCTACAATGAGCCCCTGAAGCGACGGGTTGTCATCGATGAAGGCAACCGGGTCGATGGAGTGGTGCGCGCGGAGGGCAGAAGACAGCTCTGTCCCGGTTGTGCCGGCCCCGTAGATCAGCACGCGCCGCGCCGGTTGCGCGCGGCGGTAGAGCTCTACAAGGACCCCGCGCAACATAAAGCGCGCGAACACGCCAAGAGCGAAATAGGACAGACCAAACAGAAGATATGTCGTCGGCAAAAGCGGGATATCGGACAAGATTGCCAGCGGAACGAGGATCGCGACCAACACCGTGGAATACGTCGCAAAGCGCAGCACTGCGCGCCCTTCGAAATCCTTGAGCCGCACCTGCGGGATCTCAAGCCAGATGGACGCCCCAAGCGCTGCAATGAACAGATACGGCAGGGCGGGCACCAAAGACGCCACGAGTTGCGTCGTGGATTGCGGCAGGGCCTGGACGGTGAAGCAAAAAACAAGCGCAACCGGAATGAGCGCGAGGTCAATACCAACGGTTAACAGACGCTTGTGGGTCCTGGACAGGGATTGAATGAACTTAAGCATCTAACCTTGGCAAAGCGGCCCCCGTGAGAGGAGTTTGAGGGTCGTTTTGTCGCCCCCGCCTAACTTCCTTAACAGCAACAGTGCCGCGCACAAGGTTCATTGCCGTTTAGTCAGCTTTTAAACAGGCAATTGGCGAAATCTTACTCACTTCCGCGCAAATTCGGTGAAATGGCTATGCTTTTGCAGCGATCCAGCGCCATTCCTCCACGAGTTTTTCGGGATCGACGGGTGCGGAAAGGCGCGGAATGCGGTCCTCTAGGCGCGCCGTATCCAGCGTCACCTCGGCGATGGTGCTGACCGTCGCGCTCCGCCGTGCAAAGGGCAGCCCAGCCGCCGTGAGGAGCGCCCCCATTTCAACGCTGCCGCGTTCGGCGACATTGAGGCGTCCCGGCAGGGCGTGAGCGTCGCAGCAAAGCGTCGCCAGCGTGTAGGCCAGCGTCGCCGGCCCGATATAGGAGCGTCGGGGGGTGGATCCGTCCGGGAACGTATCCAGCGCGAAGCCCGCCTGCCACCCACCCAGGATGGCGTCGACCCCGGCGACATTTCCGATGCGCAGGCTGGTAGCCCCCCTTGCGGCCTGCTCCATCGCGCGCTTGGCCGCGCCATAGGAAGAGAGGTCGTCCGGCAGGCGCATGCCCTCGGTGAGGGGCGTGCCGGTCGCCCCTGCCCTGCCGTAGACCGCGGCAGAGGACGCCAAGAGCACCGGCCCGCGAGCGTTGTTCACGATGAACCGAGCAAGGTCCGCGTGATCCTGAAGCCGCGCCTCGTCCACGAGGCTGCCACCTGGCGCAGGCCCTGCCAGAGACACGATAACATCCGCTCGCTCAGCCGCATCGCGAAAGCCCGACGGGTCTTTCAACGGATCGCACACCAGATCACCGCCACTTCGGCCAGACCACATCACGGGCCAATCAGGGTGCCATACCGCGCGCAGGATCCTGCCCAACCGTCCCGTTGCGCCCAGCACGAGGATCGATGGAAATATGTCCCAGTGAGCGTCATCGCGCCACGGCACCAAATGCTCTGGAATTGACCTCAAGCCCACGTTCCCTATTGTGCCGACAACATATAGGCAGGTGCGCTAGACAGGGTCCACCTGGCGCGATGCACCTCCTCGGCACTCAGAACCGGCAAAGGGCACATACATGCGCGCATTCCTTCGATTGGCCGCCTTCGCCTTTGTGTCTGTCTCCCTCAGTGCCTGCGCGATCCCACGGGGTGCCGCGCTCGTTTCCGAAGTCACAGCCGACAGCGAAGAAACAGATTTCGCCGTGTACCAGGTGACCGAAGCCTTTCTGCCGCGGGTCGCCGACTGGCCCGTGACGGGCGAGCGGTTCGGAAACTGGCCGCGCCATGCCCATGGATCCGCAGAGAGGGTGATCCGCCCAGGCGACCGGGTGACGATCACGATCTGGGATGCCTCTGACAACTCCCTCATCTCGACACCGGGCACGCCTGCGACGTCGCTTGGCGAGATGCAGGTCTCGTCGGCGGGGGCGATCTTTATTCCCTATGCGGGCAACATCCGCATTGCCGGCAACTCCCCTCAGGCGGCAAGATCCGTCGTTGAGCGCGCCGTCGAAAGCTTCGTCCCCTCCGCACAGGTTCAGCTTGCCATGGTCGAGGGCGAGGCCAACACAGTGAGCCTCGTCGCGGGGGCCGCCCGCCCGGGCCGCTACCCGATGCCGGACAACGACTTTACAGTCCTCGATCTCATCGCCACAGCCGGAGGGGTCTCGGCTGCCTTGCAGAACCCTAAGGTGAAGCTGCATCGCGGACATGACTTCTTCACGATCTCGGCGACGACGCTCTATGAGACGCCCACGCGCGACATCCCGCTGCGCGCCGGGGATCAGGTGGTGGTGGAGGAGGACAACCGCTATTTCCTGTCGCTCGGCGCATCGGGCACTGAAACGCTGCATCCCTTCACCAAGGATTTCATCTCTGCTGCAGAGGCGATGGCCATCGCGGGGGGCGTCAACGACACTCGCGGTGATCCCGGCGGCATCCTCATCCTGCGCGAATACCCCGCCTCGGCGGTGGGCAGCACCGGCCCGGACAAAGAACGGGTGGTCTTTACCATCGACCTCACCAGCGCTGACGGGCTGTTTTCAGCGCGGAAGTTCCGTGTGAACAGCGAAGACCTGATCTACGTCACCGAAGCGCCCATCACCCAGACGGCAACGATCCTTGGCATCATTGGGTCGGGCTTCGGGGTCATCCGCGCGGCGACCAACTGAGCGTGGCCGCCACACTCTGAGACGGCAACGAAAACGGGGCGCACCGCGAAGATGCGCCCCGATCTTTTTTACCAGCTGTTACGTGAGCGTTCAGCGCGCCCGACGGCGCAGGGCGCCTACACCCGCGAGGGCCGTCAGAAGCAACACGCCGCCAGCAGGCAACGGGATCGGCGAGGGGTCCATGCCGACGGCCCCAATCAGATCGATCGTTGCATCCACGGCGTTGAGCCCGTTGGCATCGAATGTCAGCGAGAAGGTGCCCACATTCGTGAAATCCACGCCGCTGAAGTCCGTGAACGCGAATTCAAGGTTGCCGGTGCTCGCCACCGTCTGGGACGATGTGACACCATCCACCGTCGCGCTGACGATCATGCCGAGGTCGATGCCAAGCACATTGGCGAGGAGCGTGTCATTGGTCCCGCCGTCAGACAGATCAAAGCCCCCGAGAGAGTAGCTGAGCGTTGATGAGCCTGTCGAAAGCGCATCATTGGAGAAGGCGAAGATCCCGCCCGCCGCCATGATGACCTCACCCTGGGTGAGCCCGATTCCGCCCGCATTCGTCACGCTGAGCGTGCGCGTGCCGCCGATGGCCTGTGCTGTCGTCGAGATATCGACCGTGGTGGATCCGCCAGATGCCTGCACCGGCCCCTGCGAATCGTTGAACGTGTCGATGGTGATGGTTGCGGTATGACCCGCGCCCGCAAGGCACGCCAGCGTGGCGGCCACTGCGATTCCGCTTTTATACATGCAGTTTACCCTTACAAAAGTGATTGCCAATTCGGCAACAGTGGGACGCTAGCAGATGGCACTGTAGATGGCTTGGAAAAAATAAACGCCCGGGCAGTTTCGGCGGTCAGACGTCGATATGTCCTGCCTCGGCAGGGACAAGCGCGTTCATTTCCGCGATGTGCCTCGGCAGGCAGACGGTCTCGAAATCGTATGTCTTCACCACGTGCTCGCGTGCTGCGCGGCGCATTGGGGCATAGGCGTCCGGCCGTGCGAGCACGTCGGCCACCTGATCGGCGAGGGCCTCCGGCTGGAAGAAATCCACAAGCATCCCTGTCTCGCCATGGGTGATCGCCTCACGGACGGGCGCCACATCGGACGCCACGATCGGGGCCTCCATCGACATCGCTTCCAGCAGCGACCACGACAGCACGAAGGGCTTGGTCAGATAGATGTGGCATCGCGAAATCTGAACGACTTTCTGGAAATCGGGGTATGGGACTTGCCCCAGGAAATGGACGCGGCTCCAGTCCACACTCGCGCCCACTTCCTTTTCAAGCTCGGCCCGGAAGCCGCCCTCCGTCTTGGCCTTGGGGCCATAGGACGTCTCGTTACCACCGATGATGAGCGCGCGCGCCTTCGGGCGCTCTGCCAGAATGCGGGGGAGCGCGCGCATGAAGATGTGAAATCCACGCATCGCCTCCATGTTGCGGGCGACATAGGTGAAAATCTCGTCGTCCCGCGTGATCGGGCGACCAAGCCGCCCCAGAGACAGACTGACCTCAGGATCAGGGCACAGCCTGTCCGTGCGGATCCCATCATGACAGACATACATGTTTTGCCTGTAGAGCGCCGGAAAGAGGTCTGCCTGCCACTGCGTTGGGGCCGTCAGACGGTCGACAACGTGAAGGTTCGCGTGGGGGACGGAATTTCGGGCATTCAGGATGTAGGGCGTATGCGCATTCGCAGGCTCTTCAGGATCAAAGCCCACCGCGGCACCGCGAGAAAGGTAGAAGTACTCAAAGAAGCCGAGGACCGGCACGTCTGGCCAGAGCTCCTTGAGGAACAGCATCTCCCCCCAGCCGGTATGGCCGATCACCAGATCCGGGCGAAAGCCGGTGGCTTTTTCATGCGCCGCGAGGGCATGAACCGCACCGAAACCTGTCCCGGCGGCCTCTTCCCAGACCTTTGACAGCCCATAGGCCTTCTCGGCAGGGGCATGGTGCGGCTGATAAAGGATCTTCGCGACGCCCTCGGGCGCCGGATAACTGCGCCGCTGGGTGAGGAAGGCAATCTCATGCCCGGCCCCCTTGGCGTTCTGCTCAAGGAGCCAGGCCATCATCTCGCGGTATTGCCCCGGCATATTTTGATGAATGAAGAGAAGTTTCATATGCGCTGCTCGCGGTTTTAAGGTTTCATCTCGCCTGAAAAGCACCTTGCGCGAGCGGGCGGCAAATGCAACGCCGCAGCAACCTGAGACGGAGGCCACGATGACAAGAGACGGACAGCGGGTACTCGTGACCGGCGGCGCAGGCTACATCGGGGCCCACGCCTGCAAGGCCCTGCGCGGGGCGGGCTATGTGCCTGTAGCATTCGACAATCTCTCCACCGGCCACGGGGCGGCCGTAAAATTCGGGCCGCTTGTGGAAGGCGACCTCATGGACCGCGCCTCCATCGACGTGGCTCTGCGGGAACATGCGCCCGTTGCCGTCTTTCACTTTGCCGCGCTCTCTCAGGTCGGCGACAGCATGAAGGACCCCGGCCGGTACTGGCGGGAAAACGTTGGCGGCGCGCTCAACCTCATTGAAGCGACCGTTGACGCAGGTATCCGGCATTTCGTCTTTTCGTCTACCTGCGCCACCTACGGCGAACAGGATGGTGTCATCCTCACCGAGGATACAGATCAACGACCGATCAACGCCTATGGCGGCTCAAAGCTCGCCATTGAACAGATGCTGGGGGATTTCGCGGCCAAAGGGTTAGAAAGCGTGATCTTCAGGTACTTCAACGTCGCGGGCGCCGACCCCGATGCCGAGATCGGAGAGAAGCACGACCCCGAGACACATCTGGTGCCCCTCGTTCTTGACGCGGTGGCCGGACGCCGCGGCCCGCTGACGATCTTTGGCACGGACTACGCCACAGCAGATGGCACCGCGATCCGTGACTACGTCCACGTGAGCGACCTCGCAGACGCCCATGTGAAGGGCCTCGCGTGGCTCTTGGATGGCAAGGGAAGCCGGACCTTCTGCCTTGGTACCGGAACAGGGTTTTCGGTGCGCGAAGTGATCGATGCCGCCAAGGCCGTGACCAACGCGCCGGTGCCGCATTCGGAAGGCCCCCGGCGTGACGGAGACGCAACACGCCTCGTCTGCGGCTCCGAGCGCGCGCAACAGGAGCTTGGCTGGACGCCCGAACGATCCGACATGGCCACGATGCTCCGCGACGCCCATCGCTGGCACGAAAAGGGCTGGTTCTAGCTGTCGGGCCCCAAGGCGCGGCACTTCACGAGCCCTGCTAGGTCCGCCTAGCCCGGCACATTCCATTTCGCCGGGATCGCATAGCCCGCATCAGAGACCTCGTCCGCAATACGCTTGATGTCATCGGTGAAGAGCCCTGGAAAGAAGTCCGGCATGGGGTGCTGAACACTCTCGGTAAGGCGACGGTCCAGCGCAGCCTGCGGGTAATTGAACGGTTTGATGCCCAGAAACGTCTCGATCTTTGCGAGCGTTCCGCGCTGATCGTCGTGAATGTTCTCATAGAACAGGGCGTGGCGCTGTTCCTTGCCGAGGCCCGCGGCCATCTTTCTCAGGACGGCCCCGTATTCAGCATTGACCCACATGTGAGACTTGCGCGCGAAGGACCTGAAATCGGACGGCCCCCAGCTTTGTAGCTTGTCCACCTGCCCTGTCATCTGAAGCTGAAACTTCACATGGGACCAGAGCCTCTGCACCGGATCACGCATGACGTACATGACGCGGAGCTGATCGCATTCCGCTGACACGCGCGGCCACACCTCCCCGGGCACCTGAGAGTTGAGGTTCGAGAAATCACAGCCGTAGGTTTGTCCCCGGCGCATTCCGCTGAAGAGGTTCCGGAACCAGAAATCATCAACCGGGCTCTGCAAGAAATTCGCCGTCCAGTGCAGGTCTGCCCTGATCCGGTCGATGTTCGAGCGCTCAGGGTCGATGCGCGCGAGGTACTTCCTCTTTGCCTCTGCGAGGCGGCGCTCCTCGCTCAGATGACGGCCATTCACGTAGCGGTGGTAAAAGTAGTGGATCTCTTTTTCGGGGGTGAAGTAGATCTCGGGATGACGCTGCAGCACTGCATAAAGCCACGTGGTGCCTGACTTCATCGCGCCGATGCTCAAAAAGAGATTGCCGAACAATTTGTCGGTCATAGCGCTGCCCCTTCTGCTCCCTCGGCGCAGGGCCTATCGCGGCGGCCCGCAATGGTAAAGCCGCCACGACAGGGATCCCGTGAACTTGGATCAGAAGATGAAGTCGTCCGCGTCGAGGTCCGCGAGGTTGACGTTACTCATGGTGATGGTGCTGCCCGCCGCCGTGGTGATGATGACATCGGCCCCGGCTTGTACGGCAGCACCGGAGGTTGACGACGCGAGGTTCAGCGCAGCGAGGCCCGAGAGCGTCGAGATCGCGCTGAGATCGACCTTTTCAAAGATGTTCAGGGCGTCGAAATCATCGATCGTATCGTTGCCGTGCCCGTCTTCGAACAGGAAGATGTCGGCGTTGAAGTTGCCGCGCAGCGTATCATCGCCTGCGCCGCCGATGAGGGTGTCAAAACCCGAGTTCCCGCGGATGAAGTCGTTGCCGAGCCCGCCCAGCGCAAGATCGTCGCCGGGTCCCGCCCAGAAACGGTCATCGTCAAGGCCCCCGAACAGGTAGTCATCGCCGTTTTCACCGAACAGCGCATCCGAGCCATCGCCCGCATCAAGGCTGTCTTCCCCGTCGCCACCGAACAGGCGATCAAATCCGAGGTCACCGAGGAGCGTGTCATCACCCGCGTTTCCGTAGAGGTTGTCGGCCTGGTGACCGCCATCCATGAAGTCATCGCCCTCATTGCCCTCGAGGTAGTCAAATCCGGCCTGGCCATACAAGGAATCGTCGCCCGCGCCCCCGAAGAGGCCGTCAACCGTGATGCTGAAGTTCGACCCGGCAAAGAGGACGTCGTCGCCGTTCTCGCCGTAAAGACGATCCGCTTCGGTGCCGCCTTCAATCGAGTCGTCGCCGTCGCCGCCCCACATGTTGTCAGTGCCGACGTCGCCGATGATGGTATCTTCGCCGCCATCTCCATAGAGGCGGTCAGCGTTGCCCTCGCCGAGGATCAAGTCATTGCCATCGCCACCGCGCAGCGTGTCAAAGCCAAACCCGCCGGACAGGATATCGACGCCTGCGCCGCCTTCCATGCTGTCGGATCCGAAATCGCCGTTCAGTGTATCTGCGCCGTCACCGCCAAAGGCGATATCGTCGCCCGCAGCGCCCTGCAGCAGGTCATTGCCGCCAGCGCCAGAGATCTGTGACCCGGCAGCCAGCGCCGTGATCTGATCCGCGAAGTTGGTGCCGATGATGCCGAACGTCGCCGCCGAGATCGTCCCGGTGAGGGTGAACGTCTCGGTGTTGCCGTAGCCGTCATTGACGATCCGACCGTTTGCAAGATCGGTCTCGATGCCCGTCGTCCCGTTGCCCTGAAAGCTCAGAAGGACGGTGCCCTGGGTGACGTCGATGATGTAGCTGTCGGTGCCCCCGTAGCCGAGCACAAGAAAGCTCTGATCGCCGGTCGGCGCGAGGTCGAAGGTGTCGTTGCCGTCACCACTGACGATGCTGAAACCGGCGCCGGCATTGCCATAGTCAAGGAACGTGTCGTTGAACCCGCTTCCCGTGATCGACCCGGTCGCGCCGGTAAAATCAACATTGATGCCGATCGATGGCGAGGTCAGCTCGAGGTAGCTGATCGTGTAAAAGTCGTTCACGGTGGCGTTGCTGAAGTCATAGGTGTCGTTGCCGAGCGATGCGATCAAGCTCGCGATGACACCGGTGTTCGCCGTGTTCGTGGACCCGGGCGTGATGACATCCGCCCCCGCGCCGCCGGTCAAAAGGTCAAATCCCGTCCCGCCGAGCACGTTGAATGGCACCGTGATAAGCTGGTTGAGCGGGGTCGAGAAGGTCGCGGGCGTCGTTGGCGTGCCCACCGAGAACCCGAAGTAAAAGCTCGACATGTCCACCGTCGCCCCGGTGGCGAGGCCGACATTGATGTTCGTTTCAGAGTTGAAGAGCGCCGCCAGAGGGGCCGCATTTTCGGAGGCCGCGAACTCATCCAGCGCGGATAGGAACTGCCCCATGCTCCAGTCGATGTCAGAGAAGACCGCGATGTCACGATCCGGGCTGGCGCCTGTATTGACGAAAGACATGGACGTGATGGTCCCCGCTCCGCCATTCGCGAGGCTCAATCCCGTTCCCGTAAAGACGGTCGTGACGCCCGACACCGGGTTCACGATTTCAATCCGCGTGCTGGTCGAGCTTACCGTGTTGAAGCTCGGCGTCGGCTGATTCGAGAAGAATGCGTCAATCAGGAAGAACGCATCCGCAGACGGATTGTTGGTGAAGAAGGTGATATTCATGCTAAACCTCGCAGCGACACATACAACTGCCCGGCTAAGCACTTCCTTAGCAAGTGTAAATTCAAATGTGGCAAAAGTGTGCCGATGGTCGGCACACCTTCTCTCACCTAACGCCTCACATCAGAAGATGAAATCGCTTTGATCAAGGTCGGAGATGTTCACATTCTGGACGGTGATAGTGTTGCCAATCGAGGTGGTAATGATCACGTTTGCGCCGGATTGTATCGCCGCGCCGGACGATCCCGAAGACAAATTCAGATCCGCCACGCCATTGATCGTGGAAACCGCACTGAGATCGATCTTTTCGAAGGTGTTGAACTCGTCAAAGTCGACAATGGTGTCGTTGCCGTGACCGTCGTCAAAGACAAAGATGTCCGCGTTGAACAAGCCCAGAAGCTGATCGTCACCGGTGCCGCCGTCGAGCGTGTCAAAGCCCGCATTGCCGCGCACGAAGTCATTGCCGCTGCCACCAAAGAGCTCGTCATCGCCGTCGCCTCCCCAGAAGCGGTCATCGTCAAGCCCGCCGATGAGAGTGTCGTCACCGAGATCCCCGAAGAGGGCGTCAGATCCCTCCCCCGCATCCAGGCTGTCATTCCCGCTGCCCCCAAAGAGGCGGTCAAATCCGAGATCCCCGAGGAGCGTATCGTTGCCCTCGTTGCCGAAGAGGTTGTCGGCCTGATGCCCCCCGTCGAGGAAGTCATCGCCTTCGTTGCCTTCCAGGTAGTCAAAGCCCGCTTCACCGAAGAGCGAATCGTTGCCAGCGCCGCCGAAGAGGCCGTCCACGGTGATGCTGAAATTCGAGCCGGCATAGAGGACGTCGTCGCCATCTTCACCGTAGAGCCGGTCCGCCTCTGTCCCGCCGAGGATCAGATCGTTTCCGGTGCCGCCCCACATGTTGTCCGTCCCGACATCGCCACGCAGGGTGTCGTTGCCGCCATCACCGTAGAGATAGTCCGCGTTCCCCTCGCCGAGGAGTTCGTCATTCCCGGTCCCGCCGCTGATGGTGTCGAACCCGAACCCGCCAAACACACGGTCATTGCCGCCGCCACTGTCGACGACATCGTTCCCGCCGTTAACTGTGATGAGGTTGGCCGCGTCGTTGCCGACGACGGTATCGGTCCCCGCACCGAGCGTCAGGTTCTCGATGACGGTGTCCCGCGCGATGCCGAGATTGCCGATGTAGCCGTTCACGTTGGAGAACGTCTCTTCGTTCAGGTTCACCATCTGATGGGAGTTGTAGCTCCCCAGGTTCAGGGTATCGATGCCGCCGACGTCAAAGATCGTGCCTGCGACCGCGTTGCCATCTATGTCCGGCGAATTCAGGGCAAAAATCTCGTCCGCATAGGTGCCGGTGTTGCCGCCCTCACCCCAGAACGTGTTGCCCGCCGTGGGCGAGCTTGTCGTCGAAGGCCCGCCATACAGGTCCTGGATCGCGACGATATCGGCCATCATCGCGCTGATCGGATCGCCATAGCTCGCGTTTACATTGGGGTTATCGGTCTGCGAGAAATACGACATGACCGAAATCTGGTAGCTGTCATTCGCAAAGACGGCATCGTTTTCGAACGACGCCGCACCATTGTAGTTGCCCATATGGCCAAGGCCGAGGGCATGGCCGATTTCATGGATGTATGTGCCGAACGTGTAGCTATCGATGCTGGATCCGAAGAGGTTGATCCAGGTCGCATCCACATTGACGGTCGCCCGCGTATAGGTCTGGCCGATGATGTTGTCGGGGCCTGCAAAGGCGCCGGACTCGTGGTCCTGGAAAGTCATGTTGGCATTCGAGGAGGACGTCTCGATGAAGGTGAGGTCTGCGACCATCTCCCAGGCCTCGAAGGCCCAGCGCGCCAGTTGCTGACCTTCGGCCGTCAGCCCGGTGATGTTCACGGTGATCGTGCTGCCGACCGAGACCGGATCGAAATACGCCCGGCTCCAGAAGCCGTCTGTCAGGTAGAATGCAAGTTCGTCGAGCGTCCCTTCATTCGTGGGGCCGCCGCCTCCGCCGCCGCCACCGCCGCCAGGGACGCCTTCATCGACGGTCAGCGAATAGGCGCCATTCCCATAGCCGTCCGCGACGACATAGTAAGTGCCCGAATAGGTCGCCGTGTGGACGATCTGCGCGTCGAGGCCCGGACCGTCATCGTCATCGGCAGTGATCAGGTTTCCGTTGTTGTCGCGCAGCCAGAGGAACGTGTCCGAGACCGGCGAAGAGCCGCGCCCGAAAAGATCAATCGTGTAGGTCTGGCCTTGGACGAGCGAAATCTCGACCCAATCCTCATCCCAGACATTCGCCGCCGGGTTCACGCCGGTGGCTGTCCCGTTGAAGGTGTCGCCAACTGACATCGAATAAGGCGTGAAGACATTTGCAGGGGCGTCCGCGAACTCAGTGATCGTCGCGTTGGCGGTCTGCTGATCTTCGGCCTCGCGGCAACACGCCTCGCACATGCACCCGTCCCGATGCGCTACGCGGTTTTCGCCGAGGGATTGCATAAACGTGTCGAACATTGCTCAGTCTCGCCTCTCTACAATTTTTTATTGGCCACAGGCCCGGCCGTACCCACCGCCAGTCGTAATCGAGAGGCGAGATAGGATGGGATTTGGGCCTCATTAAGGCGCAAATCCTTCAAATCCAGGCTTTCGAACATGGCCGCGCCTTCGTAGGGCCCACGAAGCTCAATGAGGATATGATGGGTGCCCTCGCGACGGACGCGAACAGCCAAAGCGTCGGCATCCGAGTCCGAGATCTGGTCGAAGGTCCCCCAGGCCGCATTGCGAACGACATGGCCTCCAAACTCCTGCCGCAGAGCCTCTGCCAGCTTTGCGCAAAGCTCTGATGTCAAACCACAATCCAAGAGCACGACGCCGCGAAGGGGGCGTCTTTCACGCCGCTCGCCTGCCTTGCTCGCTTCACTTGGGATGGCCGCCTTGTCTGGCGTTCCTGCCCCTGCAAGGGGCAAGGCCAGCAATACGCCCCATGCCGCAGCAAGGGTTACACCTACTCTCGTCATTGACGGGGCCCTTTGACACCGTTCGTACCGGGCATTCTGAATACAAGAGAAACCTCATCCTGACGAGCCCCTTGACCGCCCTCTACTTGTGACAAGTTAACCCGCCATTAACGATGTTTGGTCAGGTCTTGTGTGTCGTCCAAGCGTAAAGGGTTCCCGGCATGACCGAGATTTATCCAATTCTGCTCTGCGGTGGATCGGGTCAGCGCCTCTGGCCTTTATCACGCAAAACCTACCCCAAACAATTCCTGGAGTTGCTGGGGCCGACGACCCCTTTTCAAGCGGCCGCGCAGCGGGTTGCGGGCGGCACGTTTGCGCCGCCCACCGTCATGACGGCCGCGGAATTCCGCTTTCTGGCAGCTGAACAGCTCCTCGCGGTCGGTGTCGATCCGAGGGCGATCCTCATCGAGCCCGAGATCCGCGATACCGCCCCCGCCGTCCTTGCGGCGGCCCTTCATGTTGCGCAGGACGCCGCGGATGCTCTGTTGCTTGTCCTGCCCTGCGATCATGCGATCAAGGATACCGGCGCGTTCCTGCGCGCGGTCGAGGCAGGTCGCGTTGCCGCAGAGGCAGGACGGCTCGTGACCTTTGGCGTCACACCGACGCGCCCGGAAACCGGCTACGGCTATCTTGAGCCTTCAGAACCACCCTGCGCCATGCGCGCGACGCCTCTTTCGTCCTTCGTCGAAAAACCCGATCGGTCCTCGGCAGAAGGCCTGCTCGCCTCTGGCCGACATCTCTGGAACAGCGGGATCTTCCTTTTTCGCGCAGCCGACATCATTGCAGCGTTCGAGCACCATGCCCAAGAGCTGTGCAAGCCGGTGCGCAGGGCCGTCGCAAAGGCAAAACCGGATCTCGGCTTTCTACGGCTGGATCGCGAGGCATATGCACAGGCGCCGGCGACCTCCCTCGACTTCGCGGTCCTTGAAGCCGCGACCAATCTGGCCGTCGTCAAGTTTGACGGCGAATGGTCGGACCTCGGCGGCTGGGATGCCATCTGGAAGGAAACCGGCCCCGACAGGCGCGGCGTGGCCACAGCCGGGGATGCGACGGCGATCGACTGCCGTGACACGTTGCTCAGATCAGAAAGCGACGGGTTGGCTCTTGTCGGTTTGGGGCTCGAAGGGGTCGTCGCCATAGCGATGCCCGACGCCGTTCTGGTCGCCGACGCGTCCCGCAGTCAGGACCTCAAGGATGTCGTCGCACGCATGAAAGCACAAGGCGCGCCGCAGGCGGAGCGTTTTCCGGTGGACCATCGCCCCTGGGGCTCCTTCGAGAGCCTCGTCACCGGGCCCCGCTTTCAGGTCAAACGGCTCTCGATCCGCCCGGGCGCGGCGCTGTCGCTGCAGTCCCACCGTCACCGCTCAGAGCATTGGACGGTCGTGGAAGGCAAGGTGCGGGTGACGCTAGGCACGGACACATGGGAGCTGGTCGAAAATCAGTCCGCCTACATCCCTGTCGGGGCACGCCACAGGCTCGAGAACCCGGGCGATGTGCCCGCAGTGATCATCGAAGTGCAGACCGGCACGTATTTTGGCGAAGACGACATCATCCGCTATGAAGACCGCTACGCGCGCAGAGCATCCCCGTCAAAAGAGGAAGTCAGTGCCGTCGAGGTCGTCGAGCTTGACGCCTTCTAGCGTAATCGAGTTGCCACCACCGGTGTTGATCACGACGTCCGCGCCGACCTGAACCGCGGCGGCCATGACGTCCGAGGTGGACTGAAAGAGCGACAGCGCGCTGAAATCGAGGACTTCGAAGACATTCGTGGCTTCGAAATCCACGATCACGTCGTCTCCGTGGCCATCCGCAAAGACAAAGCGGTCAGCGTTGAAATTGCCCCAAAGCTCGTCATCTCCGGTGCCGCCGATGATCGTGTCAAAGCCCGCGTTTCCGCGCACGACGTCGTTGCCCTCGCCGCCATCGGCGATGTCATCGCCGTTCCCGGAGTAAAAGCGATCATCCCCGATGCCGCCCCAGATGAAATCATCGCCGTCGTCGCCGAAAAGGCCGTCGGATCCTTCACCTGCGTCGAGGGAATCGTTGCCATCCCCGCCAAAGAGCCGGTCGAAGCCTTGCCCACCAACGAGAACGTCACTGCCAGCGCCGCCATAAAGATTGTCGGCCTGATCGCCGCCGTAGAGCGCATCGTTGCCGTCGCCGCCCTCAAGAAGATCGAAGCCGCCATCGCCAAAAAGCGTATCGTTGCCGGCCTCGCCGAAGACACCGTCCACGGTGTAGCCGTAATTCGTGCCCGCGCTGATCCAGTCATTGCCATCGCCGCCATACATCCTGTCGGGCTCTGCGCCGCCCCACAGGCTGTCATGGCCCCCCTCGCCAAAGAGCTGGTCGAACCCCTGCCCACCGACGATCCAGTCATTTCCCCAACCACCGTAAACGCTATCGGCGTGGACGCCGCCGCTCAGGCGATCATGGCCGCCACCGCCGTCGATCGTGTCAAAGCCGCCGCCACCGACCAAGGTGTCGCTCCCGGCCTGGCCATTGATGATGTCCTGCCCCCCTGCCCCGTCAATCGCTTCGCCGACGCTCGCGGCCCAGACGCTGTCATTGCCGCTCGTGATGATCCGAAAGCTCTCGTTAAAGCCCTCGATGGACGGCTGGCTGCCTGACAGGACATCAGGCGGCGGCGCACCGGCAAGCTGTGTAGGATCAAGATCGCTTCCGGATTCTGGGCCGTAGTCCGGTGCGTCAAAAAGGTAGTCTGTAGCATCGACGGAGACAGCCTCCGAAAAGACAAGCGCCCCGCCCTGGATGTCTGTCCAAGGTATGCCCCCCCCAGCCTCCGAGTAGACGCTGAAAAGCTCGCCCTCGATGGTGATCTCAATCCCCCACCAACGGATCACGAGGTCGACATCGTTCATGCTGCCCAGCGGCAATCCGATGATCTCGATCAGGTCCTCGTCGGGATTGAAGTCGGTGATGGTGTCGCCAGACCCGTCAAGGCCAAGCTGGAAGACATCCGCGCCTGCGCCACCGGTCAGGACGTCTTGCCCGGACCCGTCGGTGAGCAGGTCGTTCCCGGCCCCGCCAACGAGGGTGTCGTTGCCAGCCTCGCCAAAGAGCCAGTCGTCGCCTGACCCGCCGCTCAGGCTGTTGGAACCTGCCGTGCCGAGCTGGGTCACCCCCGGGGCATCGAAGGTCATCTCGAATTCGACAATGTAGGGCGCGCCCTGAGTGGCGATGACGAACCGCGCGCCGCCGGGCTGCGCGATCACCTCAAGGTCCATGATACCATTGATAGGCGTTTCAGCCGTCGCAGAGAGGGAGCCCACCTCAACCAAGGCGCCGCCCGGCATGAGCCCGAACACCGTGACCCCCATGTCAGAGCCCGCAGCAACGACGTAGGGGCGACCGTCGATCTCTACCGTTTCAACAAAGCTCGCATCCGCAAAGCGCGTCTCGAGGCTGTCGATACGGTGATCGACGGGCACGAGCGCACCGCCCTCCACCGTGAGGACAGTGAGGGAACTCGACCCGCTGGCCGCGACGATGACATAGGTCTGGCCATCGAGACCCGTGATCGACGCCATGGCCCCGGGGGCATCGATCCAGAACCCGTCTCCGGCCTCGATGTCTTGGACATGGACGAAATCGCCGTCCGCCTCGAGCTTGAAGAGAGCGAGGGCGTCGGACGTGCCATAGCTGACAATCGCGTAGTCGGTGCCGTCGGACGTGAAGACGTGGACGTCGCTGGCCCGCGCTTGGGCAAGCGCACCGCCTTGGGGGATAGTCTCCGCGACGAGCGTGCCGTTCTTCAAGCTGACTTGCATGACGCCACCGCCGCGCAAGATCGCAAGACCGACATCGTCGTCATTGAACGAGATGTCCGCGACGCCGCCCATGTCGAAGCTGCCCGCAGCAAGGTCTGTGCCGCCCTGGATATCGTCGCCACTTACGAGGCGGCCCTCCAGGTCAGCGGATGCGAGCCCAAGGAGGAACACCGCATCACCCTGCGGAACGGGCAAACTCAGGATTTCGGCGCTTTCGATCTGGAGAAACGAGGTCGGGATCTTCCAGTGCTCTGTCACGTCACTCGAATACCCCTCGGGTCCGAGGTCAATCGACGTGAGGTAAGAGCCGCCGCGCCCCGTGGCATAGAGGACCTCGCCCTGGGAGGTCTGGACAACTTCGAGGTCGGTAATCCCGACGAGCTTGTCCGGATCGCTCACGAGGACGCCCCCGAGCCCGGTAAATGTCAGCCGTGTCATGCCCCCTCCGATCATCACGGAACACGCAGGGGACCTCAGGCAGCGTGATGGGACCCGTGCAGCGCGGGGTGTCGCGTGGCGCAAGGGCGCAGACGGGGGGCGAATATGGCCTTTCCGGGCCTCTTTGCTCGCTTTCAATGTCAATTTTCTGGGTCTTTTCAGCCAGGCCCCGCCTTGCTAAGCCGCCCGGACGGCGCCACGGACCACGCGCCAGACGGAGGCCAGCCATGCAGATCACCGAGACCGCCTTGCCAGGTGTCCTCCTTCTTGAACCGCGGCGCTTCGGGGACGCGCGGGGTTTCTTCTCAGAAAGCTGGAACCGGAAAACGCTGGCTGAACAAGGCTTTGAAGAAGATTTCGTCCAGGACAACCATTCGATGTCAGCCGATGTGGGCACACTTCGCGGACTGCACTTTCAGGCCCCGCCCCATGCCCAGGGCAAACTGGTGCGCTGCGGTCGCGGCAGCCTCTTTGATGTGGCCGTCGATATCCGCAAGGGCTCACCGACCTACGGACGGTGGGTCGGATACGAGCTGAGCTTTGAAAACGGCCTCCAACTTTGGATACCGACCGGGTTTCTCCACGGCTTTATCACCCGCGAACCGGACACCGAAGTCATCTACAAATGCACCGATCACTACGCACCCGAAGCGGACGGTGCCGTCAGGTGGGACAGTTGCGGGATAGACTGGGGCTTTGAACGCACGCCAAAACTCTCCGAGAAGGACGCAGCCGCGCCATCGCTCGACGCCTTCGACAGCCCGTTCGACTACGCGGTCACAGACGGGAGCCACTGAATGTTCGGACGCAGATCACCAGCGGTACAGCCCAAGGCGCACGAGGACGCCAGCCTCCCGGATGCCCTCGCGGACGGTAACCGCAAAGCGCTGGACAAGCGCGACAAGGTGCGCGGCCAGGGCTTTGCGACCCACAAGGACGCCGTTCAGGCCGCCGATGCACACAAACACACATTTCCCTATTTCGGGAGCGTCGCCTGCACCGTTGCGGGGCAAGACTACAGCCTCTTCTCGGTCAATGACGACGTGGTCGCCTGGATGTTCTTTTGGACGGGCACCTATGAGACGCCCCTCATGGAGCTTTGGGACGAACTGACCAAGCGGGGCGGCACCTCTCTTGATATCGGAGCCTATACGGGGCTCTACGCCATGGTGGCCGCACGCAACGGGTGCGAGACCCACGCGTTCGAGCTCCTTTTGCGCACCGCAGAGCGAGCAAAGGTGAATTTCCGCCTCAACGGCCTTGAGAAGGCGATCAAACTGCACCCTTACGGCCTGTCGAACCAGACCGGCCACGTGGAAGTGAAGATGCCCCGCCACGCGGATTTCCTGGGAACGGGAAACTCCATTGATGACAAGTCCTTCGCGCCCTCCGTGGACACGACCCTGTGCCAGGTCCGCAGCATGGACGAGGTCACCGAAGCCGAAGGGCTCCGGAACGTGCGCTCGGTCAAGATTGACGTCGAAGGCCATGAATTCGAGCTTCTGAGCGCCATGCGCCCGCTCATTGAGCGCGACAAACCGGACATGATCGTAGAGCTGTCACGGCGCCAAGATGAATGCCGCGCCCTGCTCTCCGACATGGGATATGACGTGCTGCCCCTCCTGGGGGCCAATGTCCATGCAAAGCCAAAGGGGGCCTGACCGATGAAGCTTATCGTGACCGGAGGGGCAGGCTTTATCGGATCTGCCGTGGTACGTCAGGCCGTGGCAGCGGGCCACCATGTCGTCAATCTGGATGCGCTGACCTACGCGGCCTGCCTTGAGAATGTCGCCTCCGTCGCGGGATCGGCGAACTACACTTTTGTCGAGGCCGACATCCGCGACCGCGCGGCGCTGGACGCGATCTTTGAAGAGCATGCGCCTGACGCCGTCATGCACCTTGCTGCCGAAAGTCATGTAGACCGCTCCATCGACGGGCCGGGCGACTTCATCGACACGAACATCATCGGCACCTTCAACCTGCTCGAAGCAGCGCGAAAGTACCTGGAGGCGGGCGGCCCGGAAGGCTTCCGCTTCCATCATGTTTCAACGGATGAAGTCTTTGGGTCACTGGGGCCGGATGGTATGTTTACAGAAGACACCGCCTATGACCCGCGCTCGCCCTATTCGGCGTCAAAGGCGGCCTCCGACCACCTGGTCCGCGCCTGGCACGAAACCTACGGCCTCCCTGTCGTGATGACGAATTGCTCCAACAATTATGGGCCCTACCACTTCCCCGAGAAACTCATCCCGGTGGTGATCCTGAACGCCCTCGCGGGGAAAGAGCTGCCCATCTACGGTGACGGATCCAATGTCAGGGACTGGCTTTATGTAGAGGATCACGCAGCCGCGCTCCTCCTTGTCCTCGAAAAGGGCGAACTGGGCCGGAGTTACAACATCGGTGGTGAAAACGAACGTACCAATAAGGAGCTGGTGACGGCCCTCTGCGCGATCCTCGACGAGGAACAACCACGCGCCGAAGGCCCGTATGCCGACCTCATCACCTATGTAACGGACCGTCTGGGCCACGACGCGCGCTACGCCATCGACCCCGCTCGCCTACGCGAGGAGCTGGGCTGGCGACCGTCCGTCACTGTCGAGGAAGGACTGCGCCGGACGGTACGGTGGTATCTTGAGAACGAAGGCTGGTGGAAGCCGCTCCTTGATCGCAAGGGCGTGGGGGAGCGGCTGGGAAAGGGCTAGGACACCACCGACCGGTTGGTCATGCGCCGCCAGTTTGTGCCGTCACCAAAGGCCATCACGGCCCCACCCGACGCGTCCGAGACGAAGACGACCGCGCCCACATCCGGGCTGGGGAGTGTGGCCACCGTATAGCTGGCAAAGCGCGCGGGGCCGGACATGTCCAGGGCGCTAACAGAAACCGCGCCGCTCGTGCCATCACAGGTGAGCGCCGCGAACCATGTAGCACCATCCGCACTGACCTTGATCTCAAAATCATCGGAACCTGTGGTCCCCATTTCCGCCCGCCCCGACCAGCCCGTCTGGAAAAGAAGGCTTGCCGTATCGGTATCCGCTGCTTTGTTGAGTTTGAGCTGATGGCCAGCGCCCTCATGGCTCAAGAGCGTGGCCTCAGCGCTGACACTGATGCGATTGGCAAGATCAGCCGTCGCGTTGACGCCCAGCATGTCTACACTCGCATCCATCCCCGCACCCAGTGACTGCCACGCCGAGCCGTCCCAGACCCGCGCACTGGCAGAGGCGCCGTCGCCCGCAATCCAGCCGGTCTTCGGCACGGCAAAGAACCACGTGCCCTCGGTGAAGGCCGCAAGGGTCCCGACGGCCTGCCCCGCCCAGACCCCCGTGGCGGCCGCCCCGATGGCGTAGACGTCCCCCCCTGCCGGGTCGCTCGGCGGCGTGACCGCATCGAAGGCCACAACGGAGAGCTGGACAAGAATGTCGAGCTGCGCCAGCGCTTCGTTGTGGGTGACGTGCTTTTGGGCCTGCGCGGCCGCAATGTAGGGCAACGAAAGGATGGGCGATTTCAGATCGGGCATAGAGCGCTCCGCGAAAGGGCCTGGCCGCCACGCGCGGACGGCGCAAGCAGTGTAAGGATCAAGACGGCGCAGGTTTTCGGCCACCTGCGTTAACGGTTCGTTTGGCGACCGTTCTCCCCCTGTCTTTCGACGGGCAAGTCCGTATAACGGCGCGCGGGGCACGGAGGTATAAAAGCGCGATGACGCTTCTCGTATTCGGCAAGACAGGCCAGGTGGCCTGCGAACTCGCTCGGCGTGCGCCGGACGCCACATTCCTCGGACGCGAAGACGCAGACCTGAGCGACGCCGCCGCCTGCGCCGCGGCCATTTCCGATCACGCACCCAGCGCCGTCATCAACGCCGCGGCCTACACAGCCGTCGACAAAGCCGAGGGCGAAGAACCCCTCGCAACGCGCATCAACGGCGATGCCCCGGGTGCCATGGCCGTGGCCTGCGCTGCCGCCGGGGTGCCATTCGTCCACATTTCCACGGACTACGTCTTTGACGGATCGAGCGTTGCACCTTGGCAGGTGAACGACCCTGTTGGCCCGCTCGGGGCCTACGGGCGCTCGAAACTGGCAGGCGAAACCGCCATTCGGCGCGCGGGCGGACCCTGCGCCATTCTGCGCACCTCATGGGTCTTCTCGGCCCACGGCGCCAACTTCGTGAAGACCATGCTGCGCCTCGGTGCTGAGCGCGATGCCCTCACCATCGTCGCCGACCAGGTCGGCGGCCCCACGGCCGCCGGGGACATCGCCTCTGCATGCCTCACCATCGCGGACGTCCTGAAAACCGACCCGGCGAAGGCTGGCACGTACCACTTTTGCGGTGCCCCTGACGTAAGTTGGGCGGATTTCGCCCGCGAAATCTTCGCAGTGGCCGGCCTTGAATGCGCTGTCACCGACATCCCATCCTCCGAATACCCCACGCCTGCGCCGCGTCCCCTGAATTCCAGGATGGACATGAGCGCGACGACCACCGCATTCGGCATCCCGCGCCCCGACTGGCGCGCAGCCCTCGCTGACATTCTCAAGGAACTCCGCCCATGACCGAGCGTAAAGGGATCATTCTCGCCGGGGGGTCCGGCACGCGGCTCTACCCCATCACGATCGGTGTCTCAAAGCAGCTCTTGCCGATTTATGACAAGCCGATGATCTACTATCCGCTCTCGGTACTGATGCTCTCGGGCATTCGCGAAATCGCGATGATCACAACCCCGCACGATCAGGCACAATTCCAGCGGGCACTCGGCGACGGCTCGCAATTCGGGGTCAACATCACCTGGATCGTTCAAGCCTCCCCTGACGGTCTGGCCCAAGCCTATCTCCTTGCGAAAGACTTCCTCGCAGGATCGCCATCAGCCATGGTGCTGGGCGACAACATCTTTTTCGGCCACGGGCTACCCGACCTCCTCGACGCGGCAGAAGCGCGCGAGAGCGGCGGCACCGTCTTCGGCTACCACGTGGCCGACCCGGAACGGTACGGCGTCGTCGGCTTTGACGGCGAGGGACGGGTCAACCGGATCATCGAAAAGCCCGAGCGCCCACCGTCAAACTATGCGGTGACGGGCCTTTACTATCTCGACGGCACAGCCCCCGACCGCGCAGCCGAAGTGCAGCCATCGGACCGGGGCGAGCTGGAGATCACCACGCTTCTCGAAAGCTATCTTCACGACGGCTCGCTCGATGTCGAAAAGATGGGTCGTGGCTACGCATGGTTCGACACCGGCACGCACGCCTCCCTCCTGGACGCGGGCAATTTCGTCCGCACACTCTCGGAACGGCAGGGCCAGCAAGTCGGCTGCCTCGAGGAAATCGCCTACGAACACGGCTGGATCACGAAGGACGAACTTCTGGAGCAGGCGGAAACGCTCAAGAAGAACGCCTATGGCGCGTATCTCAAGCGCATCGCCGGCGCCGCCTAGAAAGGCTGGTCCGGGCACTATGGCGCACGCCACCCCGGCCGGCTTACCTTTCGGTGTTGAAGCCGCGGAGCCACGGGGGCACCCCGCGCTCCGCACTCCGCCTATTGCGCCTTGATGGCTTCTGCGATCCGTTCCGCGACAAGAATGGTGGGGGCCATAGTGTGCCCGGATACAAGCTCTGGCACCGACGCGGCGTCGACAACCCGCAGGCCCTCAACACCTTTCACCCGGCACTGGGCATCAAGGGCGGCAGTCTCGTCGCCCTCAACGCCCATGCGCACGGACCCTACAGGGTGGAAGATCGACGCCGCCGAAGAGCGGATGAGTGCCGCGATCTCTTCATCGGTGGCGTCCACAGACAGTTGCAGCGTCGACATATCCGTGTGCGAGCCCAGCGCCTTGGTTCCAACATGGGCCAGCGCGATCCGGAAGCCCTTGATATAGGTCTCCATATCTTCGGGATCTGACAGGTAGGCAGGATCGTAGATTGCCTTTTCCATCGGGTCACTCGATGTCAATCGCACGGAACCCTTGGATTTCGGCTGCACCAGCCCAACCATGATATACCAGCCCGCGCGGGACGGATCCTCGCGGAGATCTAAGGGCGGGTTTATGCAATACATGAACTCGATATCCGGATCGGGGAGGTCCGCGTCGGTCTTTACGAAGGCCGAACTTGTGTTCTCCGCCACGGCGAGCGGCCCATATCCTGTCGCCCGCCATTCCTCCAATTGCGCTGCATCAGACGGGTCGGCATACACCGTGGTCCCCACGCCCTCAGGTGCGAGCGCGCCAAACTGCGTGCGCAGGTGATCTGCAAGGTTCTGGCCTACGGCGGGAAGGTTCTCCAACACTTCGATCCCATGCTCGCGCAAGTGCTCAGCCGGGCCAATACCCGAGAGCATGAGGATATGCGGGCTGCCAATGGCCCCGGCGCACAACAGAACCTCCTTCGCGGCTGCGACCTCCTCGCCGTGGCCGTCCTTTGAGTAAGACACGCTGCTGGCGCGCCGACCCTCAAAGTTGATGCGGGTGACATGTGCCTCGGTGATGACCGTCAGATTTGCGCGCTTGCGTGCGGGCTTCAGGTATCCGTTTTCGCTGTTCCAGCGGCGGCCATCGGGAAAGATCGTCTCCCATAGATCGAAGCCGATGGGATTTTCGCCGTTGCGGTCTTCGGTCGTGCCAATGCCAATTTCGACGGCAGCATCGCGGAAGACATCCGTCATCGCCGAACCCCACGGGCTGTCTTCTAGACGCATGGGGCCGTCCTTGCCGCGGAACTCGGCGTCGTCTTTCTGGCTCCCTTCGATCTTCTTGTAGGTCTCGAGGATCGTGTCCCAATCCCATCCCGGAAGCTTCCAGCTTTCGTAGTTGCTTTTTGTACCGCGCGACCACGAGCCAACATTGATCGCCGCACAGCCCCCGATGACCTTGCCGCGCGCCTGCATAATCGGGCGGTTGTCGAGAGCGGCCTGTGGCGCGGACATGTAACCCCAGTTGGTCGCTGGGCCCCACATGCCGCCCGCACCATTGGCATATTCGCCCGTCTCGAAGGTGTTTTCGGGCCCAGCCTCCAGCACGACAACACTCGTATTCGGATCTTCGGTAAGGCGCCCTGCCAAGACAAGCCCGGCAGTGCCGCCGCCAATGATTACGTAGTCAAAGTTCATGTCGCTCATGTTGGGGCTCTTCTCATTCCATTTCCTGGGACGAGGTTACATCCCGCGCGCATCAAAAGCACAACTGCTTTCCCTAACGTTATGTAGTTTGAGCGTAGGAATGCTTAACTATTGTTACGAAAATCAGACAGACCGCCTGCGCCCCGCCGGAACACCAAATCGACCCATCCGACACCCCTCCGGCCGACAGCGATCTAAACCAGGGGCTTGGCGCCAGCCCCGTTGAGCCCCGGTTTTGCAGGGCCAAACTGCGTATGCGTGTAACCAAAATGCGCGCTGCCAACGGGCCACATTGGCCCCCCGCTTGTTCGAGGTAATGAGAAGACGAGGAAGGCCTGACCCAACCAAAGTGCAAATGGCTCGCTGAAGATCTTTTGGCCACCTCGCATCCAAACCACTTCCACAAAGGAATGGACGCCCGTCTCAATCGAACAAAAGTTGTAGGTGGCGGAGACGAAGGGATTCGAACCCTCGAGACGGTTTCCCGCCTACTCCCTTAGCAGGGGAGCGCCTTCGACCACTCGGCCACGTCTCCGCCGTCTGGGATAGCCATAAGCCCGTTTCGGGGCAAGCCGATAACTTGCGTCTTGAGACGGCGCGGATCTCCGGCCTAGGGTCGGGATTGCGCCACGGGGAGAACAGCACAGATGTCAGCGAATTGGGGTATCCGCAACGATCACGGAAAACTCAGGGAGGTCCTTCTCGGCCGTCCTGATTACTACCGCTGGGTAGAGGCCGGGCCACTCATCGGTCGCACTCTGGCCAACGCCGAACAGACCGGGGCGCGCTTCGACCTTCAGCTCGCCATGGCGCAACATGCTCAGATGGTGTCGATTTATGAGGAAAACGACGTAACCTGCCACTACCTTGACGCCGACGAAGCGCTCCACCGGAACTTCTTTGCGCGCGACAGCTCTGCCATGACGCCTTGGGGGCCGCTTGTGTGCCACATGCAGCTCAAGCCGCGCCGCGCAGACTACGCGACGGTCATCAAGTTCTATCAGTCTCACGGCGTCCCGATCTGGCAGTTCGCGACGGCAGGCCACTTCGAGGGGGGCGATTTCAACATCATCGAAGAGGGCCGCGTCTTGATTGGCTATTGCGGGGAACGCTCTGAAAAGGCGGGGTCAGAGCAGGTGGCCAATTTCGTCCGCGCCGAGGGATGGGAGGCCGTCGTCGCCCCGATCTCGCGTGAATTCGTGCACATGGACGGCCTCATCGTGCCCCTTGCCGACAAGCTCGCGGTGGCCTGCGTGGACGCGATGGAGCCGTGGCTCGTAGACGTTGTCCGCGGCTGGGGCATCGAGATCATCGACGTCGCCTACCGGGAGGCCAGAAACCTCGGCGTGAACCTCGTGGCGCTCGGTGACGGAAAGGTGCTGAGTATGGCCGGCGCAACTGACCTTAACGCCAAGATTCGCGCCATGGGGTTCGAGGTCTATGACCCGGACATGTCCATGTTCACACTCGGCGGCGGCGGAGTGCACTGTCTGTGTCAGGCGCTTTGCCGGGACTGATGTCGGCCGCCCCCTTCGAATGCAACCGCTACCCGTTATCCTTTGGCGCTTTAGCCACCTCTCGCGGCGGCGCATACGACCATGCGAGATACCGATCAACCAAGATATGCTCGCAGATCTTGAAGGTCAGCCAAGCACTTAGTGCAATCGAACCATAGACGATCAATTCTAGGACTTGCCAAAGCGCACATGGCGAACCGCCTCCCACCTGAACTCGCCAAGGAATGCGAAGCTGGCCATGGCAGTCGCGAACAGATTGACGGAGGCGAAGGCGAACGTAACCGTCGCGAGCCCCGCCACCGGAAAGGCAGCGCCAGAGCGCCAGTTCGTCAGCTTCATCGAGGCCGCACCTCCTCAAGACCCGTCACGCCAAGGCTCAGTATGACAACGCAGGGGCCGTCGAGACCAGAGCCTTGGCCAGCGACCGGCCCCGGGGCGCGCAACCTTCAGTCGAAGTCAGCCGCCGAATGCCGCTCTTTCATGTGTTTCAGATCCTCACCGAACACCCGGTTCACCCGCCTGCCGCGCTGAACGGCGGGACGGGCATCGATGGTCTTGGACCAGCGCGTGACATGCTCGTAGCTCTCCACATCGAGGAACTCCGCTGCGGAATAGAGCCGGCCGAGCACGAGTTGGCCGTACCACGCCCAAATCGCCATATCGGCGATGGAGTAGTCTCCAGCCATCCATTCATTGTCCGCCAAATGCCGGTCGAGCACATCAAGCTGGCGCTTCGCCTCCATGGCGAAACGGTTGATCGGATATTCGAACTTCTCTGGCGCATACGCGTAAAAATGTCCGAAACCACCGCCGAGATAAGGCGCGGATCCCATCTGCCAGAAAAGCCAGTTCAGCATCTCATGGCGCGCGCCCAGGAACGCGCCATGCTCCTCCGCCAAATGCAGCATGATCGAGGCGCTTTCAAAAACCCGCCCCTTGGGACCCATGAGCGCGGGAATTTTGGAGTTGGGGTTCACGTTCACGAAACCGGATCCGAACTGATCCCCTTCACCGATATCGATGAGCCAGGCGTCGTACTCTGCGTCATATCCGGCTTCGAGTAGCTCTTCGAGGAGGACCGTGACCTTCACACCGTTTGGCGTCGCGAGCGAGTAAAGCTGGTAGGGATGCTCTCCAACTGGCAGTTCTTTGTCGTGGGTCGGGCCCGCGATGGGCCGGTTGATGTTGGCGAACTTGCCGCCGCTTTCGGCGTCCCAGGTCCAGACTTTTGGGGGCTCATAGGCCATGGCTGCTCTCCTTCGATCTTTCCTGACGGATCATAGGTCGCGGCACTACGATGGGTACGGGCCAGGCGCAAATGAGCCAATCGTGATTAGGGAGTGAGCGCGTCCCACACCTAAGAGGGACCACGTCCGCGTCCGAAGGAGACCCCCATGGCCCGACTAGTCGCCGCATTCGCCGCCCTTTTACTGTCACTTGGGACATCCACGCAGGCGCAGAACACCGTGCCCGACTACGTGATTGCTGAGTACGGCACGCCGCCCGCGAGCCCAGACGGGCCCCTCGATGATGATCTCGCGCGCGCTGTGCAGATGGCATTCGTGGACAGCATCACGCAGGGAAGCTGGGGACGCGATCAAAACATCGCGCTCGATGCGGTCGCCGCCTCAGGCGACCCGCGCCTCGGCTGGATCATCGCCGACATGATGCGCTTTGTCTCCAGCGGCGGCATCCACCAGCGATTGAACATCGCCGCCGGTGAGCTTCTGGGTAAAGAGTTCCCGCTTGGGCAAGCCTGGGGCGAGGTCACCGACCACCTCATTGCCTGGGACATTCCCGAGCCGCCGAACTATCTGCCCGTCAAGCGCGCGATCTTCACATCGCTCGTCCCCGGCTGGGAGGAGATCTTTGTAGATGGCGACATCGACTGGCGGCTCGTCTCCTGGGGCGGGGTCCTCATCGACGACCGGCCATTCGATACGACCGATGATCCCTGCAACTGCATTCCGGCAGCCGATAATCCGCCCGTGCAATCAGCAGCCGAAGCGACGTGGCTCGAAGACGAAGACATCGTCTTCGGGATCGAGCTGAACGGGGAGGCCCGGGCCTATCCCCGCCGCATCATGGAAGTGCGTGAGATGGTCAACGATACCTTGGGAGGGCGCGATCTGGGCATTCCGTATTGCACCCTATGCGGGGCGATGCAGGCCTACTTTACCGATGATGTGCCAGCAGGCGTGGCCCGCCCGATCCTGCGCACCTCGGGGCTTCTTATCCGCTCAAACAAGGTGATGTACGATCATGTGACCCACTCCGTCTTCGATACCTTCCTCGGTCACGCCGTGACCGGGCCCTTGGCTGAAAAGGGCGTCGCCCTCAAACAGGCGACGGTGATTACGACGGATTGGGGCACGTGGAAGCGTGACTATCCGGAAACGACCGTCCTCGTGGAGGCCCTGGCCCTTGGTCGCGACTTTGACTTCCGCAACAACCGCGACGCTAACGGGCCGATCTTCCCGGTGGGCGATGTCGATCCACGCCTTCCCGTCCATGAGGACGTGATCGGCGCCATCACCGCATCTGGAACGCCCGTGGCATTCCCCCGTGCGCCGGCCCTTCTCGCGCTGCGCGCAGGACAGGACGTAGGCTTTGAAGACGTGCGCCTTGCTTTGGATGCGGGCGGGATCCGAGCCGAAGGGCCAAACGGGAGCGACATCGGCAGCCATCAGGCGTTTTGGTTCGCCTGGTCGCAGTTCTATCCCGAAACCGAACTCTGGCAGCCCTAGGTGTTAAAGAGAAAGTGCAGGACGTCGCCGTCCTTGACGACATAGCCTTTGCCCTCGGCGCGCATCTTGCCGGCTTCCTTTGCCTTCGCCTCTCCGCCGAGCGTGACGTAATCGTCATAGGCGATCGTCTCAGCGCGGATAAAACCCTTCTCGAAATCGCCGTGTATGACGCCGGCGGCCTGAGGGGCGCGGGTGCCATCCTTGATCGTCCACGCCCTTGCTTCCTTGGGGCCAGCCGTGAAGTAGGTCTGCAGCTCTAGAAGGTCATAGCCCGCGCGGATCAGCCGATCGAGACCCGCTTCATCGAGCCCCATCTCAGTGAGGAATTCAGCCGCCTCTTCCGCGTCGAGCTGGCTGATCTCCTCTTCGATTTGGGCCGAGATCACGACCGTACCGGCGCCCTGTTCCGCGGCCATCTGCGCGACCCGGGCCGAGAACTCATTGCCATCCGCCGCGCTGCCCTCATCGACGTTACAGACAAAGAGCACGGGCTTCGCCGTCAGGAGCTGCAGCGTTTTCCAGGCTTTGAGATCCTCATCGTCCACCTCCACCGTGCGGGCGGGGCGACCCTCCTCCAGCACGGCCTGCGCGGCCTCTAGCAGACGCTCTGCCTGCTGCGCCTCCTTGTCTCCCCCCTTGAGCTTGCGCACGAGGTTCGCACGGCGCTTTTCGATGCTTTCGAGATCCGCGAGCATGAGCTCTGTCTCGATCACGTCCGCATCCGCCACAGGGTCAACGCGCCCCTCGACATGGGTAACGTCACCGTCCTCGAAACACCGCAGAACGTGGGCGATGGCATCGACCTCGCGGATATTGGCGAGGAACTGGTTCCCGAGCCCCTCCCCCTTGGACGCGCCCTTCACGAGCCCCGCGATGTCAACGAAGGTCATGCGCGCAGGAATAACCTGCTTCGAGGCATTCATTTCAGCCAGCCGGTCAAGGCGGTCGTCGGGCACCGCGACCTCACCCACATTCGGCTCAATCGTGCAGAAAGGAAAATTCGCGGCCTGCGCGGCAGCGGTCTTCGTCAGCGCGTTGAAAAGAGTGGACTTTCCCACATTCGGAAGCCCGACAATCCCCATCTTGAAGCCCATGGCACGCTCCTTCGCTTGCTTGGCGCGCTCCCTACGGAGAAACTCATGGGGAAACAAGGAGGCCCAGACCATGAACCCGACCCCATACCTCTGCTTCCAGGGCACCTGCCGCGAGGCCATGACATTCTACGCCGAGGTGTTCGGTGGCAAGATCGACATGATGATGGAGGCCTCCGAGATGCAGGACCCAACGGTGGGGGACGAAAAGGCGGGCTGGATCGCCCATTGCGGGCTGACATTCCCGGGCGGGGAGCTTCTGGCCTCGGACGACATCATGGGCGGAACGGGTGCGATGGACGGCTGCTCGGTCATGATGTCCTTCCCCACGAAACCCGAGGCTCAAGCTGCCTTCAGCCGGCTTGCCGAAGGAGGGACAGTGCGGATGGACTTTGGCGAGACCTTCTGGTCGCCGGGGTTTGGCACCCTCACAGACCGCTTCGGCACGCATTGGATGATCGACGCCGACGCAAGCTGAGCCCCCGCGCTTGACGCACCCCGCCGGCTCCCGCATGAGGGCGCGAACGGAGGAGTGACATGACCCGCATCGACGCAAAGTTTGCTGAACTGAACGCCGCCGGGCGGAAAGCGTTCGTGGCCTATATCATGGCCGGGGATCCCGACTACGAGACCTGCCGCGATGTGCTCGAAGGGCTTCCGAGCGCAGGGGTTGATGTGATCGAACTGGGCTTGCCCTTCACCGACCCCATGGCTGACGGGCCGACGATACAGCTCGCGGGGCAGCGCGCGCTGGAAGGTGGAATGACCCTCGAACGGACGCTCGACATGGCGCGGGGCTTCCGCGCGAAAGATGACACAACACCGATTGTCCTGATGGGCTATTACAATCCGATCTTCTCCCACGGGGTTGCGCGCTTCCTCGAGGACGCCAAAGCCGCCGGCATAGACGGCCTCATCATCGTGGACCTGCCGCCGGAAGAAGACGACGAACTCTGCATCCCCGCCCAAGAGGCCGGACTGAACTTCATTCGTCTGGCAGCACCGACGACCGACGACAAGCGGCTGCCAAAGGTGCTGCAAAACACGTCGGGCTTTGTCTACTACGTGTCTATCACCGGCATTACCGGCGCCGCCTCGGCGCAGGCAGGCGATGTGGGGCCGGAAGTGGCGCGGATGAAGGCCGCCACCGATCTTCCCATCATCGTCGGCTTCGGCATCAAGACCCCCGAGGCGTCTCAGGCCATCGCAAAGGTCGCGGACGGCGCGGTCGTCGGCTCCGCCATCGTGGAGAAAATCGGCGCCGGGGAAAGCCCTGCCTCCGTCCTCGCATTCGTGAAATCCCTCGCCGACGGCGCGCATTCGGCCTAGTCTTGCGCAAACGAATTCCTCAAAGGAATTCGGTCCGAACTCTTTGAAAGAGTTCGGCGCCCTTGGGCACGAAGGAGAGCATTTTCGATGACACCGCATATTTCTGCCGCACTCGGCGACATCGCCCCGACGGTTCTGATGCCCGGCGACCCCCGGCGCGCAAAATGGGCTGCAGAGACGTTTCTGACCGACCCCCGCTGCGTGAACGAAGTCCGGGGGATGCTGGGCTACACTGGCACGTGGCAAGGCGATCGGGTCACAATCCATGGCTCGGGCATGGGGATGCCGTCCCTGTCCATTTACGCCAACGAGCTCATCTCGACCTACGGGGCCAAGACCCTGATCCGCATCGGCTCTTGCGGGGCGATGCAAAGCTCCGTTGGCATGCGGGACGTCATTCTTGCGATGACATCCACCACGCTCTCGACACCGTCCAAAGGCATCTTGCGGGAGCTGAACTACGCGCCCTGTGCAGACTGGGGATTGCTCTCCGCGGCCCATGCTGCGGCGCTCACGAAGGGCTCCACGGTCCATGTAGGCGGGATCTACTCCTCGGATGTCTTCTATGACGAACGCCCCGACCTCAACGCCGAGATGGAGCGTCACGGTATTCTCGCCGTGGAAATGGAAGCCGCAGAACTCTACACCCTCGCCGCCCGCCACGGCTGCCGGGCGCTCGCTGTTCTGACGGTCTCGGATCATCTCAAGACCCACGAGGCGCTCCCGTCCGAGGATCGGGAGCGCTCCTTCGGCGACATGGTCGAGATCGCGCTAGAGGCCGCCTTCGCCTGACGCCGCAGGGCGCGACGTCCACCTGAAAATCCGCAGGCCCCGTCCCGGGCCCGCGTCGCCGTACCAGACCTCGTTCCGCGTCCCGAGCATGGCCGCCGCAAGGGCCACGAAAACGAGGGTCGATCCCGCAAGAAGCGCGTAATCGGTCGACCTCAGAATAAGGAAGAGCACACCATAAAGCAGCGCGAGCATGGCCCCGAGGGTCAGTGTCCGCCGCCCGAGGCCAAGCCCCACGGCACCATAGACGGTGATAAGCCCGACGGTCGCCGTCGCCGCCAGGGCATAGGCCGCCGCAAAACCGATCTGTTCCGCATAGGCGACCATGAGCACGACGAACATGCCCTGCACGAGCCCGATCATCAGATACTGCACCGGATGCGCGGGCGTCGCCGTCCCCCGCTCGATCAAAAGCACGCCGAGAAAGGTGAGCGCGATGAACAGGATGCCGTATCGCGCCGCGCGGTAGGCCATTTTGTAAAAGTCATTCGGCTGAAAGAACCGCACCCCGAAAGCGCTCTCTCCGGATCGGGAGATCTGGCTCTCCCGGGCAAGCTGCGGAAGCGGGCGCGCAAGATGGGGGATCGTCCAGTTCGCGGTGAAACCGGCCTCGCTAATCTCGGAAGTATCGGGGAGGAACGCGCCCGTGAAGGAGGGATGCGCCCAATCGCTTTCCATCCTTACCGCGCTGGTGCGACCCACGGGGGTGAGAGCCACCCGCTCTGACCCCTGAAAGCCGATCTCCAGGGTCAACACGTCGAGCGACCGGGGATCCCCAATCGTCGCCAGAAGACCGCCCGCCTGCTGCCGCGCCCAGGGTTCAATCCTCAAAACCTCGTCGTCCGCGCGCAGCGACGCGGGGCCTCGCAAGGCACGGTTTGAGCTGAGACCGAAACGCAACTCAGCCTGATCCCAATGGATCGTCTGCCCTTCCGGCACCTCAACTTGAGCCACGTCAAAGGCAAACTCCGCCGTGAGGCTGGCGCGATAGACCGGCACCCGAAAGATGCCGCGCCGTCTCTCATCGCTCTGCGTGCTCAGCAGGGCATCGTAGCGCTCCGGCAGCAGAAAGATTGAAGCACGGGCAACCTCCACGTCGGTCTCGACCACGCGCGTTCGTACGCGCCCTGCCGCATCCAGCGCTTGCTCGCCCGTCCCAAGATCAATGATCTCTTCCCGCTCAGAGCGCGTCACTATCTCTGTTACCGGGATCACCAGTTCGGGCCCCGCCAGCACCTGCGCGCCGCCCCATTCCCGGCCAAGCTCCGTGGCTGTGCTGCGTGAATAGTTCGCCCGCTCGTCGATGATTGCCCCCACGAAGAAGAGCGGTATGAACATGAATAGAGCTAGAAGCCCCACTGTGAAAAATCGCGTGCCGATACTGCGCATGCACCTGGTCCCTTGTTGTGATGGGGACGTTGTGCAGCGCGCCTGCTGAGCGCAGGGGGCCTAGTCGTGCAAGATCCGCGCATTGATGTGCAGCCAGGCGCTCGCAGCGTGCGCCCACTCGCAGACAGCCGCGTATGGCAAACGGCCGGTGGGCCTCAGACCTGGCGCTCGACCATCATTTGCTTGATGGCGCCGATGGCTTTCGCCGGGTTCAGGCCCTTCGGACACGTCTTCGCGCAATTCATGATCGTGTGGCACCGGTAGAGCTTGAAGGGATCCTCCAGCTCATCGAGCCGCTCCCCCGTCGCCTCGTCGCGGCTGTCGATGATCCAGCGATACGCGTGCAAAAGCGCCGCCGGCCCAAGGTACTTGTCGCCATTCCACCAGTAGGACGGGCACGACGTGGAGCACGACGCGCACATCACGCATTCATAGAGCCCGTCGAGCTTCTTGCGGTCTTCGATCGACTGCTTCCACTCCTTCGCCGGGCGGTTCGTCTTTGTCTCGAGCCACGGCATGATGGAGGCGTGCTGCGCGTAGAAATGGGTGAGGTCCGGGATCAGATCCTTGACCACCGGCATGTGCGGCAGCGGGTAGATTTTCACGACCCCCTGCACCTCGTCATGACCATAGATGCAGGCCAGCGTGTTGATCCCGCCGATATTCATCGCGCAGGAACCACAAATGCCCTCGCGGCAGGAGCGGCGGAAGGTCAGCGTCGGGTCGATCTCGTTTTTGATCTTGATGATCACGTCGAGCATCATCGGCCCGCAGGTATCCATGTCGACGAAGTAGGTATCCACGCGCGGGTTCTGCCCGTCATCCGGGTTCCAGCGATAGATCTGAAACTCGCGCACATTGGTGGCCCCTGACGGCTTCGGCCAGGTCTTGCCCACTTTGATGCGGGAATTCTTGGGGAGAGTGAACTGGACCATGCGGTTGGTCTCCTTCTCGGTGGGTAGCGGGGCGGGCGCTAGCCCTGCCCGGCGGCCTTGGCCACGCAGCCCTGGGTGTCGGGGCGGGCCATGATTTGATTGAGGAGCTGGGTGTCATCCTCACCCAGCGCGCCGTCGGCGAGAGTACGCAGTTCGCGGCGCTTGGCCTCTGCGACGATGCAGGAGGCAAGCATCGGCGCAAGCGCGGCGTAGGAGGTGCCTCCCTGCTCGGCCAGGCTCTCCTCAAGGGCCGGCAGGATGACGTCATAGACGGCCTGCTGGTTGGCGTTCATACCCTGAGCAAAAGCGGGCGCGGCGAGCACAAGGGCGGCGGGGATCAAGGCAAGTCCGGTTAGTCGCATCAGTAGACCCGTGCCTTCGGTGCGATCTTCTTGAGGTCGATCCCGCCGTCATTGTGGGACGTAAGTGGCTGGGTCACGACCCCACGGAAGCCCATCTTAGCTTCCTTACCCTTGAACCAGACGAGGGAATGCACGCGCCAGTTCTCGTCATCGCGATCCGGATAGTCCTCATGCGCATGGGCCCCACGGCTTTCCTTGCGCGCCGCGGCCGCGGTGATAGTGGCCACAGCGTTCGGCATGAGGTTCGTGAGCTCCAGCGTCTCCATGAGGTCCGAGTTCCACACCAGGCTCTGATCCGTGACTTTCAGGTCATCGACCTTGCCCGCCACGTCCTTCATCTTTTCGACGCCCTCATTGAGGGTTTCATCTGTGCGGAAGACAGCGGCGTCCTGCTGCATGGCCTTTTGCATCTCAAGGCGCAGTTCGGCCGTCGCGACATGCCCCTTGGCATACCGCAGACCGTCAAACCGCGAGAATGCCGCCTCGACCGACCGCTGGTTCGGCGTGGGGATCGGCGCATCCCGGTCGATCACGGTGCCCGCACGGATCGCAGCCGCGCGCCCGAAGACCACCAGATCGATAAGGGAGTTCGACCCAAGTCGGTTGGCGCCGTGAACCGACGCACAGCCCGCCTCACCCACGGCCATGAGACCGGGCGAGACGTTGTCAGGGTTGGATTTCGTCGGTGCGAGCACTTCACCCCAGTAGTTCGTTGGAATGCCACCCATGTTGTAATGCACGGTCGGCAAGACCGGGATCGGCTCCTTCGTGACATCGACGCCCGCGAACACGCGTGCGCTCTCCGAGATGCCGGGCAGCCGCTCGTGCAGGGTCTCGGGCGGGAGGTGGTTCAGGTGCAGGTGGATGTGATCGCCCTCTGCCCCCACGCCGCGTCCTTCCCGGATCTCCATGGTCATGCACCGCGAAACCACGTCGCGGGAGGCGAGGTCTTTGTAGGTCGGCGCATAGCGCTCCATGAACCGCTCGCCCTCGGAATTGGTGAGGTAGCCACCCTCGCCCCGTGCGCCTTCGGTGATGAGGCAGCCAGAGCCGTAAATGCCGGTGGGATGGAACTGCACGAACTCCATGTCCTGCAGGTGAAGCCCGGCGCGCGCCACCATGCCGCCACCGTCACCGGTGCAGGTGTGGGCGGATGTGGCTGAGAAAT
>JBCDGS010000002.1:0-117409 GCA_038751055.1 Pseudomonadota bacterium
ACCTCCGACACGGCGGGGATGGACCCGGTGGTGCTGTCGGCCTTGGCCGTTGACTTCTCTGTGCGGGTGCATTGCTGGTTGGTGTGGGTGCGTGGGGCGCGGCCCCTCGCGCTCCCCGAAGTACGGGGCACAAAGAAAACGGGGGCGATCAGGCGGCGATGTCAGATCTGACGTGGATCAGGGTTGGCCCGTCGGCGTGGAATGCGGCGTGCGTGGCCTCCTGCATCTCATCCAGGGTCCGTGGGGCGATGCCGTTGGCGCTATAGGCCTTGGCGAGCGCGACGAAATCCGGGTTCCGCGCGGTCACGGCGTTGGGCGGGATCTGGGCGCGGACCATGCTGTCCTCGATCTCCTTGAGCTTGCCGTTGTCCCAGAGGAAGATCGGGAGCGGCAGGCCCAGCTCGACGGCGGTGCCGAGCTCTTGCAGGGTGTACTGAAACCCGTAATCGCCCGCGATGGCCATAGTGGGCTGGCCCCGTCGCGCCACCGCCCCGCCGATCGCTGCAGGCAGCGCGTAGCCCAGCGTCCCGAAGCCCGTGGGGTGGTGCCAGTGGCGCGGGCGGTCCATGTCCCAGACCTCCTTCGCGGTGTAGGCAAATTGGGTCATGTCTGAATAGATCATCGTCGCATCCGGCAGGCACTGGCGCAGGGCATCGGCGACGGGGACGATGCCCGGGCGTTCGGCGTCGACCTCCGCGCGCCAGCGGGCGCGGGTGCGATCCACCTCGTCCTGGGTCCAGAGGCTCTGCACCTCATGCTCTCCCACCGGGATCATAGAGGCCGCGTCGAGGGCGTCGCAGTGCACGCAGGTATCGCCGGGCCGCGCGCGGGCGAGCGCCTCCGGGTCGGTGTTGATGTAGATCGTGGCGCCCTCGGGCAGGCCGCTGTCAGAACGCCAGAGGTCCACCTCTGCCAGGTCGCTGCCGAAGACGACGGCGCAGTCGCTGCTGGCGAGGACATGGGCACTGTCGGGACGCGCGAGGGAGGCGCCGAAGGTCAGGGGGGTCTCGGGCCGCACGCAGCCCCGCCCGGCATAGGTCGTGAAGCTCGCGGCGCGGAAGTGTTCAATCAGACGGCTGAGCGCCCGGCCCGCCCCCTCCGACGCGATGCCCCCGCCGAAGACGAAGATCGGACGCCTGGCAGCGGCGATGCGCTCTGCGACCGGGCGCAGCTTCTCCGCGGAGATCATGGCCCTGAGCGGCCCGTTGCTACCTGTTGCCTGTACGACCGGGGGCGGCGGCGACGCTTGCGCCTCGAGTTGCGCGATGGGCACCTGGATGTGCTTGGGGCGGTGGCGGTCGGTCTCGAACTCTGCGAAGGCGCGGTCGATGAGGGTATAGGCCGCCGCGGCGCTGCGGGCCTCTTCGGACCACGCGCAGACGGCTTCGGCGGCGGCGCGCTGGTCCTTCATCTGGTGCAGCTGACCCCGGCGCGCGACCGTTTCATCGAGACAGCTAGAGATCGCGAGGACGGCCACGCTGTCGGAATAGGCCTGCCCGAGGGGCGTGAGCGCGTTCGTCAGCCCCGGTCCCGTGATCACGTAGCAGACGCCCATCTGCCCGGTGGCCCGCGCATAGCCGTCGGCCATGAAGCCCGCGCCCTGTTCGTGGCGGGCGAGGATGTGGGTGATGCCGGCCTCTTCGATGCCGCGATACATCTCCTGGTTGTGGACACCCGGGATGCCGAAGATCGTATCAACGCCGCGGGCGGCGAGCATGTGGGAGATTTGTGCTCCAAGAGGGCGGGTCGTCATTAGCTGTTCCAGAAAGCGCGTGTGAAGAGAACGAGGACGGCCATGAGCTCCAGCCGCCCAAGCAGCATGCCGAAGGCCAAAAGCCATTTGGCCGTGTCCCCGAGGGAGCCGTAATTTTCGGCCGGGCCGATCTCGGACCCGAGGCCCGGGCCGATATTGGCCAGCGCCGCCGCGGCCCCCGAGATCGAGGTGATGACGTCGAGCCCCGTCATGGACAAGAGCACCGCCAGGATTGTCAGCGTGGCCAGAAAGACGACGAAAAAGGACATGACCGAATCCACGACATCCTGCCCCACCGGGCGTCCGTCATAGCGCGGTGTAAAAATGCCCGACGGTGAATAGATCTGGCGCACCTGCGCGCGCACGGACGCGAACAGGAGCTGGTAGCGGAAGACCTTGACCGAGCAGGAGGTGGAGCCCGCACAGCCGCCCACGAGGCCCACGAAGAACAGCGCCACGATCGCAAAGCTGCCCCACTGCATGTAGTCGGCGCTGGCATAGCCTGTCCCGGTGATGAGGGACGTAGTGTTGAAGAGCGCGGCGTTGAAGGCCTCGAAGCTGATCTGCTCTGCGCGGAGCCAGAGCCAGATCGTGACGCTGAGCACGACGGCCGCAAGGACCGCCAGCAGGCCGCGCACCTGCCTATCGTGGAAGAGCGGCTCGGGCTCTCCGTTCACCATCTGTACGAAGCGCACGAAGGGCAGCGCGGCGAGGACCATGAAGAGGACGGCAACGAGCTGTGCGCCCGTGCCAAAGGCGCCAAAGCTCGCGTCGCGCGTCGAGAAGCCCCCGGTCGAGACCGTCGTGAGCGCATGGAGGATCGCGTCGAAGACCCCCATGCCAGACAGGAGGTAGGCCCCCGCGCAGGCCAGCGTCAGCGCCAGATAGATGACCGAGATCTGCTGCGAGATCTGCGCCGCACGCGGCAGGATCTTGCCCATCGTGTCAAAGCCCTCGGACCGGAAGATCTGCATGCCGCCCACACGGAGTTCCGGCAGAAACACCATGGCCACGACGATGATCCCCACCCCGCCGAGCCACTGCAGCATGGCGCGCCAGACAAGCAGCCCCTCTGGCAGCGTATCAAGGCCGATGAAGACGGTTGCGCCCGTCGTCGTGAGCCCCGACATGGCCTCGAAGAAGGCGTCCGTGGGGGAGGCTGCCGTCTCTCCCAAAAGGAACGGGATCGCGCCAAAGACCGGCAGGGCGAGCCAGACGCCGGTGGTCAGCAGGAATGTCTCCTGCAACGACAGGCCGCCGCGGTTCACGTTGTGAGTGGCCAGCGCCACGAAGAGCCCGACAAGGAACGTCACCGCCGCCGATTGCAGGAATACGCCGCCATGGCCGTTGCCGTAGACGTAATCGACGCCAGCCGGAACAAGCATGGTCACGCCGAGCGCCGCCACGAGCAAAGCAATGACATAAGAGACCGGGCGCACGTCGATCATGGGCGGCAGCGTTGGCGCGGGGCCCGCGCCAAGTCAACTACTTACGGCGCTGCGGATAGGGGGAGGGATTGGGCTCCTCCAGGGCCAGGAGCACCTCGACGACGCGTTTTCTGCGCGTGGGCTCGGTCTTGGCAGCGCTCACGCGGTGGGCAAAGCCGCGCCGCGTGCCGGGCGTGAGACCCTCCCAGATCTCTTCCATTGCGGCTTCCCGCAGCGCGTCCCGAAGCTCGGGCGGTACGTCCACGGCGTCGGGATCGTCGTAGCGGAAAGCTATCTGCACGGGGTCCCCGTCCCCGAGGCCGGTCTTCTTCTGCATCACCTTGTTGAAGATGAAATAGGCGCGACCGTCGGAGGTTGGATGGAGCGCGCCCTTGAACGGCACCCCGCCCAGTTCGCCCACGACGCGCGGCCGGGCCTTCGCGGGCTCCGGCAGCTCCTGCGCGAAGGCCTCTGGCAACCACGCCACGGTGTAGCCAATGGGCGCGTATCGGCCGACCTCGCCAACCGCCTCGAAGGGAAAGAAGAAGTCCATACCCCACCTTCTTTGTGCCTCGTACTTCGGGGAGCGCGAGGGGGGACCCCTCGCTTCCCTTGGTTCAACCTACATGGAACAGCGACTGGAAGAGCCGCGGATCGAGGCTCTCGCTGGCAAAGGTGTCGCCGTCCACGAGCACGCTCACCGCGTCATGGCTGTGCAGGCTTTCCTGGTGGGAGGCCACGATGCGAAAGTCCCGGACGCGCACATCCGCCTGCAGCACCTCGCAGAACGACCGCGCCGCGTCCTCCACGAAGATCGGGTTGGCGGCGTTGAGCTCTGCAAAGGCCTGCTCGTCCTCGCGCTTGACCATGACCTGCGTCTCCGTCGGCACGGCGTCGCGGCAGAGCGCGATCAGGTCCTCGAACCAGAGGCACGGCGCATCCGGCGCGAGCTCTACCGAGACCCGCGCAACAGAGCGCTGCGAATGCGGCGTGGCGAGCTGGCCGCGGGTGGCGCGGGCATGTTCGGAGAGCTCAAGGGAACAGGGACAGGTGCTCGAATAGACGTAATCGAGGTGCACGATCTTCTTGCGCACCCCCATGCTCTCAACGAGTTCAAGCGCGAGGTCATAATACTGGTACCCTTCCAGGCCAGAGCGCAGGGAGCTGACCTTCATAGGGAAGGACGTACGCATCTGAATGCGGGCGTCAAAGCTTTCCAGATCGCGCTTATAGGCGTCGAGCGCCGCCTCGATGACCTCGAACGAAAACGTCTCCTGCGCGTAGCCATAAAAGGTGCGCATGATGCGGGACATGTTGATGCCCTTCTTCTCGGCCTCAAGGCTCACGGTGCCGGTCACGGAGGTCTCGAGCGTCATCGGCGCGCCGTCCCGCGTCCGGTAGCGGATCGGCAGGCGAAAGTTCGAGATTCCCACATGCTGGATCTCCTGGCGTGCCCCGCGGATGAGCGAGGTCGGCCCATTCTGGAGGTCCGGCAGCGTGGCCTTGTAGGCCGCATCTGCGCTGAACGCGTCCGGATAGGCCCGCGCCAGGGCGGGGTAGTCGCTGACAGCGCCGGGCATCAGCGTTGCAACCTGGGGATCGAGATCTGCGACTTCGGTGTCTGTCGCAGCCCCGGCCCAGCGTCGCAGCAGCGCGAGCGCCGCCTCAGCCTCTTCACGGCTTGGATCGCGGGTAATGTCGGTGGAATGGACGTTCATGGCAATTTCCCCCTTTCGTGCGGGTGCGGGCCGATGACCGATATGGTCATGCGCCCGCATGAACTCAACGGGCGCGTTCCAACTTTGCTTATGATTTACGCAGCGGATGCCTGCCCGGATCACTCGGGGAACGACAGCGCCATGCGAAATCTGGGGATAAGGACGCCATCCCGCTCAACTTTCTCGGGGGCGAGGACGCGCCAGCCCTGACGGGAAAAGAACGGCTGGGCATAAAGCGAGGCGTGCGTCGAGAGCGTCGCATGGCGCGCAACCCGTGCTGCGTTCAGGATTGCGGCATAAAGCTGATCGGCGAGGCCTGTCCCACGCCGTGCGGGAGCGACATAGGCGAGGTCGAGGTAGCCTGTCCTCGTGAGGCTCATGAAGCCCGTGATCTCGGCATCCTGGGCCACAAAGCAGGTCTGCGCGCTCAGGCGCTCGCACAGCGTGCCCGGGTCTGGGACGCGCGGCAGCCAGGCGCGGCGCTGATGGGCGTCATAGCGCTCTGCGGCACCCTCATGGACGGCGCGAAAAAAGAGGTCAGCGCAGGGCGCGGCGTCCTCGGGACGAAAGTGCCGGATCCACATCAGGCATCAAGTGCTGCGACAAAATCGGCCACCAGATCGCGCGCGTCCTCGAGCCCGAGCGAGACCCGCACGAGCCCATCGGTGATGCCGAGCGCCGCGCGCTGATCCTCGCCCAGCCGCTGGTGCGTGGTCGTGGCCGGATGCGTGACGATCGATTTCGCGTCGCCGAGGTTGTTCGAAATGGTGAAAATCTTCAGCGTATTCAGCAGCTTGAAGGCCGCGTCCTTGGTGCCGCAATCGACGGCCAGCATGGTGCCGCCAGGCCCCATCTGGTGCCTGACCAGATCGTACTGGGGATGGCTTTCGGAGCCCGGATAGATCACCTTGACGTCGCTGCGCGCCTCAAGCGCGGCGGCGAGGGCTTCCGCGTTAGCCGTCTGCGCGCGCACGCGCAGGTCGAGGGTCTCGAGGCCCTTGAGAAGCATCCACGCCGTGAACGGCGACATCGAGCCGCCGGTATGTTTCATGTAGGGCTCCACGGTTTTGCGGATGTAGTCGGCCGTCCCGAGGATAATCCCGCCGAGCGCCCTGCCCTGCCCGTCAATGTGCTTGGTCGCGGAGTAAACGACGACGTCTACGCCCTGCTCGACCGCGCGGGAATAGACGGGTGTCGTGAAGACGTTGTCCACGATCACCGTTGCGCCCTTGGCATGGGCGAGCGCGGCGACCGCTTCGACGTCGATCACTTCGAGGGTGGGGTTGGCCATGCTTTCAAAGAACACGGCCTTGGTGTCGGGCCGGATGGCGGCCTCCCACGCGGCGAGGTCGGTGCCGTCCACAAAGGTCACCTCGACCCCGTAGCGCGGCAGGATGTCTTCTAGGATGTAGAGGCAGGAGCCAAAGAGCGCGCGGGCAGAGACCACGTGGTCGCCCGCGCGCAGCATGGATGTCAGGGCGCCGTTGACGGCGGCCATGCCGGAGGCTGTCGCGAAGCCGTCCTCGCAGCCTTCGAGCGCAGCCATCCTGTCTTCGAACATGGCGACGGTGGGATTGCCGTAGCGGGCATAGATGAACTCATCCGGGCCGCTTTCGATAAAGCGGGCTTCGGCATGTTCGGCGCTGTCATAGACGAACCCCTGGGTCAGGAAGATCGCCTCGCTCACCTCACCGTACTGAGATCGGCGGACAGCCTCGTGGATGGCCTTGGTGCGTTTCTCCATGGTGCCCTCCTTCAGGCAACAAAAAAAGCCCCGGCCGGGCGGCAGGGGCGCGAAAGCACCTCAAACCTGTTTAGCGGCTTGTTTTACGTGGCCCGCAATCCGGCACAAATCACCACGAAGGTTGGCTACGCCCCCGGGAAGTGGGCGTCAAGGCAGATAAACGAAAGGGCCGGCGCGATATGCGCCGGCCCTCCGTCGTGTCCGTGAGTGGAGATTACCGCTTCACGACGATGCGGTCTTCGTCGACGACGACGCCGTTCACGATCAGCTTGGCCACGAGGGGCTGCTTGGCAGCCGGCGTGTCAAAGTCGATGCGAACGTCGGTGTTCGTGCCTTCGTTCAGGGACGCCATGCCGAGCACGTCACCGGCAAAGCTTTCGATCTGAACCGTGCCGCCTGCATTGGTGCGGGCCACGGTCACATCGTAATACGTGTCACCGGATTCGATGCCGCCGAGGATGCCGAAGCTGTTGTTGGCGGATGCTGCACCAGCGGTCAGGGCGATGGCGGTAGCGGCGATTGCGAAGTTCTTGAACATGGGTTCTTCCTTTATCTTGGTGGCCCCTTGATGTGTCGGTCGGGGCCGGTTGGGTTTCGTTCGGACCTTGGTGGCGGTGGTCGGTGCCGCCGTCCGATGAGCGAGAGATGGGAGCCACCTCGAGGTTTTACACCCCACACCCGTTCACATGAATATGTGCATGAAATCAGAGACTTCACGCCGCCGCGAGCGAATGCGCGCAGAGAGCATGACTTGGTGCGCCAACGCGCAGAACTGGCTGTCTGGGCGTCGATTTGGCGTCATCGGCAAGTGAGTGCTGCAACATTTTCTGTTTCAGGCGCTCACGGACTGCGCGAGCCGGGCTGCGAAATTTCTTTCGAAAATCCCTTGAGGCACCCAGAAAGGCCATCAAAGGAGACCAGGATGATTGATCTTTACTATTGGCCGACGCCGAACGGGTGGAAAATTACCATTGCGCTGGAGGAAATGGCGCTGCCCTACCGCGTTCATGAGATCAACATCGGGACGGGCGACCAGTTCGATCCGGATTTTCTCAGGATCGCGCCCAACAATCGGATGCCGGCGATCGTCGACCCGAGCGGCCCTGGCGGCGCACCGATCAGCGTCTTTGAGTCCGGCGCGATCCTTCTTTACCTGGCGCGCAAGACCGGCCGCTTCCTGGGCGACGGCGAACGCGATCGCATCGCTGTGGAGGAATGGCTGATGTGGCAGATGGGGGGCGTTGGACCCATGGCCGGCCAGGCGCATCACTTTCTGAAATACGCCCCGCAGATGGATCCGCCGAACGACCTGCCCTATGCCAAGGATCGCTACAGGGGCGAGACGGCGCGTCTTTACGGCGTGCTCGACCGGAGGCTGGCGGAGAACGAGTGGGTCGCGGGGTCCTTCTATTCGATCGCGGATATGGCGATCTGGCCCTGGGCCTCGCTTTGGGAGGGGCAGCAACAGACGTTGGAGGACAAACCCAACCTCGCGCGATGGCTCGCGGCGTGCTGGGCGCGGCCGGCCGTCCAGAAAGGGCATTCCGTGCTGCTGAGCAAGCGCGGCGGAGCCCCCACGAAGGACAGTCAGAAAAATCTCTTCGGAAAAAGATAAAGGGCCAGCTTTCGCTGACCCCTCATCGTTAGTGGATGATGCTCGACGATTAGCGACGCACGTCGATCTTGGCTTCGTCGACCACGATCCCATCAACGATGAGCTTGGCGACGAGGTCCTGTCCCGAGACTGGAAGGCCGAAGTCAACACGCACGTTTGTGTTGGTGCCGGCATTCAGCGCCGCCATGCCCAGCACGTCGCCGGAGAGCGTTTCGATCTGGACGGAGCCTTCGGACGTCGTGCGGGCCACGCCCACATCGTAGAAGCTGTCGCCCTGCTCGGCACCCGAAAGGATGCCAAATGCGCTGTTGGCGGAAGCGGCACCGGCGGTGAGAGCGACGGCGGCAGCGGCGATTGCGATATGCTTGAACATGGTATTTCCTTTGTCTTCTAGTGCGCCTCGGGTTGGTCGGTGAGACGCGGGTTGATGTCTGTCGAACTGTGTGGCGGTGGTCGGTTCCGCCGTCCGATGGCGTAGATCTGGGCACAGAAGGCGAGGATTCCAGACTATGTCTCATCACATAAAAATGTGGTCCGCGGAGGGAACCTATGCCCTTGCAATTCATCGCTGGCGCCCATTTTTGCGCTTGCGTGCGTGCATGCGCGACAGGTGTGCGACGACGTGCCGATACGGCGCGATCCGCAAGAAATTTTGCGTTTCGACGAAGTTACAGTCCACACGCACGCGCCCATCCGAACGCGAATTTTCTTGAATTTCCTGCCGTCTTGCGCGGCGCGGCCCGAAAAGCTTGGCCAGGTCGCCTTGCATTGCCACAGCCTTACGGATTCAACTGGCCCGCACCAATTTCGAAAACAGCGATCCCTGCAGTACTCAGAACTTTTTTGGAACCTTCGAGCTTGCGCCTCGTTGACGCCCCATCGCGCTACCGGCGCAGATATCGAAAGACGAAGCAAGGCGGCTCACCGACCATCCGAGCCGCTGCCATGAAAGGACCAAACTATGTTTAAGTACATTGCTGCCACTGCAACCGCCATCACGCTGACCGCAGGCGCTGTTGCCGCATCCAGCGATTTTGGCATCCTCGAGGGTGTCGAGGAAGGCGCAACGTTCTATGACGTGCCGCTCGCCCAGGCCGAGGCTGACGGGATGATCCAGATCGAAGACGCGTTCGGCGAAGTGCTTGGAACGGCCGAACTCATGGCTGGCCCCAATACGGACGTACGCGTGGACTTTGACAATCCCATCGCCAATGTCGACCTCGTCGTGAAGCTCATCATTGATGGCGCGGTCGCGGATGTCGAAATGGTGCGCGTCATGGACAACTAATTCCGCGCGAAGACACGAGAAGGGGTCGGCTGCTGTCGGCCCCTTTTCCTTGGGCAGCCGCCCATGCTTTGGTTACCCGTCTTCCTCGATCACGAAGCGCTGGAGCGCCATGATCTGGACCCAGAGGAAGACAAAGAGGACGAGCGGGAAGCCAAAGGTCTCGATCTTGACCCATGTGTCCGTGCTCATGGTGCGCCAGACGATCTCGTTGGCGAGCGCCAGCGCAGCGAAGGCGAGCGTCAGGCGCTTTGTCAGGATCATCCAGCCCTCTTCGCGCATCGGCATCATCTCGGCCATGACATAGGCCAGAAAGCTCTTTCCCCGAAGAAGCCCGATCCCGAGGATGATCGCGAAAAAGCCGTAGACGAGCGTGGTTTTCATCTTGAAGAAGCGCTCATCGTTGAACCATGCTGTCGCGCCGCCGAAAACGATGACCATGAACGCCGTGAAGAGCTGCATCCGCGACAGCTTGCCCGTGAGCGCCCAGAGCACCCCCATGGACAACAGCAGGATCGGCACGAAGATCAGCGTCGCGACGATAAAGCCGGAATATTCAGTCCCGCCCAGGGTAAAGACGTCGTCGCGGATGCGCAGGTAGATCACGAAGAAGGCCACGGGGGGGCCGAGCTCCAGCAGGAGCTTCATCACCGGGTTGATCTCTTTACTCTCTGCCACGCGTCATCCTCCCACTTCCACGATCACCGCGCCCAGCGCGATCAAAGCCATGAGCACCATTCGCCGCGGTCCCACAACCTCTTTCAACACGAGCCAGCCTATGAGTGCTGCGAAAACGGTCGAGGTTTCCCGCAGCACCGCCGCTTCGCCCACCTTGTCGAGGCGCGTGGCCAGCATCACCGACCCGAAGGAGCCAAACGCGATGAGGGCCCCCGCAAACCCCCGCCCGAGGAGCGGGCCGAGGGCCGGACGATCCGGGTCGCGCAGGTAGAGGATGGGGCCGAGGATCACGAAATCCAAGGCCGTCAGGAAGAAGAACCAGGCCAGAAAGGTGAAGGGATCGGGCGTGGCCCGGATCCCGTAGGCGTCATAGGTCGTGTAGATCGCCACCATCGCTCCCGTCCCGAGCGCGAGCCAGAGTGCAGGGACAAGCGTGGCGCGGTCGATCTCGATATGGCGCAGATTGTAGGCCGCGAGGCCGAAGATCGCCCCGGTCAACAGCAGGACGCCGGACCATTGCAGCGCGGTGAAGGTCTCTCCGAAGATGATCCAGGCGCCGATGACGGTAAAGAGCGGCCCGGTCCCGCGCACCACTGGGTAGACGACCGTATAGGCCGCGCGGGAATAGGCGAGCGCCATCCCGATCTTGTAGATGAAATGGATGCCAAGCGCGCCGAGCAAGAGCCACCACACGCGGCCCTCCGGCCAGGGCACCACGAAAAGCGCCACCGGGGCAGAGAGCGCACAAAGCCAAATGTCGATGGCCCCCCGGGTGAGCCATGGGTCATGCCTGCCCTTTTGGAGCGCGCCGAAGATGGCATGGAGGAGCGCCGCCAGCAATGCGAGCGCGAGGGCCGCGCGGTGCCCCGCCTCGGTGCTTTCGATAGAAAGGATCCAGTCGGTCACAGGCGTCGATGAGCCATGCAGGCGCCTAGCCCGTGCAAGACTGGGACCAAACTAAACGTGGGGCAGCGATGGCTCCGCCACGTCCTCCGGCAGATCATTTTGCAGCACCGGCGTAGGCCCTCCGGCTTGGCGCATGCGCGCCGGGTGCGTGCGACCAAGTTCAGTGCGGGCACCTCACACACCCGCCCCCGTCAGCGCAGCCGCGAATTCTTCGGGATCGAAGGGCGCGAGGTCGTCTATCTGCTCTCCCACGCCGATGGCATGGATGGGCAGGCCGAACTTGTCGGCGAGCGCCACGAGCACCCCGCCCTTTGCCGTCCCGTCGAGCTTGGTCATCACGAGGCCGGACACGTCAGAGATCTTCTGGAACGTGTCCACCTGACTTAGCGCGTTCTGGCCCGTGGTGGCGTCGAGAACGAGGAGGGTATTGTGCGGCGCGTCGGGGTCTTTCTTGCGGATCACGCGCACGATCTTGGCGAGTTCTTCCATGAGGTCGCTGCGGTTCTGCAGTCGGCCCGCAGTGTCGATCATCAGAAGGTCGGCGCCGTCGGCCTCGGCCCGCGTCATGGCGTCGAAGGCGAGCGATGCCGGGTCCGAGCCCTCGGGCGCGGTGAGGACGGGGACGCCCGCGCGCTCCCCCCAGACCTGAAGCTGTTCCACGGCCGCCGCCCGGAACGTATCGCCCGCGGCAATGACGACGGACTTGCCCGCCGCGCGGAACTGGCTGGCGAGCTTGCCGATGGTCGTCGTCTTGCCCGAGCCGTTGACGCCCACCACGAGCACGACCTGCGGCTTGCGGGGATAGAGCGGCAGGGGGCGGGCGACGGGCTCCATGATGCGCGCGACCTCTTCGGCCATCAGGCGCTTGATGTCGGAGGCACCGAGGCGCTTGCCGAAGCGGCCTTCCGCCATGTTTGCGGTCACGCGCAGGGCGGTGTCGACGCCCATGTCCGAGGCGATCAGGAGCTCTTCGAGCTGTTCGAGCATGTCGTCGTCGAGAACGCGCTTCTTTTCGGGTTCAGCGGCTTTACGGCCCAGCATCCGTCCGAAGAGGCCGGGCTTCGCGGGTTCTGGCTCTGGTTCTTGCTCCGGCTCCGGGGCGCGGGCGGGCGTCGGATCCGCGCGCGGCGTGGGAGCTGGCTCGGGCTTTGGTTCCTCCGGCTCCGGCTCCGGCTCTGGCTCTGGCTCTGGCTCTGGCTCTGCTTCTGGCGCGCGGGCTTCGGGCACCGGAGCGGGCTCCGGTGCGGGCGCGGGCGGCTCAGGTGGCGGGGGCGGCGGTGCGGCTTCGGGTGGCTCCTGCGTCACCTGCGACTGGGGCGCGACATCCTCCGGCGTCTCGGCCTCCACCGTGCCACCGTCATCAACGATCGCCTCGAGCCCCTCATCGAGTTTCGAGCTCGACTTGAAGAGCCGGTCCTTGAGCTTGGAGAAAAATGCCATGTCGCCTCGCGCCGTCTTTCCTCCCATGTAGTCGCCTCGCGGGCGGAGGGGAAGCCGTGGGCGTCCGGGATTACCCGCCCGTACTGAGCGCGAAAAGAGCCATGGCGCCGTAATAGGCCGGCCAGATGATGAGGTCGAACGGCACGTGGAGGGGCGAGCCCTCCGCGATGCGGAAGGTCAGGAGCCCGAGCAGCGCGTCAGATGCAAGGAAGAGGGCAACAGCGATAAGGATCAGCCGATCCCGATCGGCGGCGCCGGTATCGATGGCCATGGCCACCACGGCCATGACCGCGATGACGCAGATATAGGCCAAGACGGCCCGGCCGAGTCCGCCAGCGGGCCTGACAAGGATCGCGGCCATACCCGCAGCGCCGACAAGGATACCTGCCGCTGCCACCCAGCGCATGGCCTCGAGGCTGAGGCCTTCTTCGACAAAGACAGCAATGAGCGCGGCATGCGCGAGGCCGAACGCGGCCATGCCCAGGGCAAAAACGCGGCGGTCGGAGCGGGAGACGAGGATATCGCCGATCACCGCGCAGGCCAGCGCTGTGATCAGGGCTGCGCTGGGCGTGAACGCTGCCAGAACAAAGGCGAGGAGCCCCCCCACGGGCAGCGCCTTGGCGATGGTCTTTCCGAGGGACACCCCCCCCATGAAAACGCCAGCCAGTAAAGAAGGGACGACGCGACGCTCAGAAGCGCGAAGACCGATGCCGCAAAGGTCATGATCATCCTCCTGTCACAGGTCCCCGGATGGCAATCCGATGAACCCTCCGTCCCCGACGGTAGGGCGGAGCGCGCGGCGACTGAAGCGAAAAACGGGCTGAGGGGAGGGCATGTCCTCTTCTGTCCGGAACCCACCGAAAGGTCACGACATTTTCATGCCGAGCCTGGGGAGTCCGGGCAAAGCGGCTAGCCAAGACTACCCCGTTCAGGCAGGTTGCCAGCCATGCGCTTTGCCGTCCTTCTCCTCGCCCTCGCCTGTCCTGCCAACGCGCAAGAGGCCGAGACGCCCGAGACGCCCATGACGGCTGCAGAGTTCGAGGCCTACACGACGGGCAAGACGCTGAGCTACGCGACCGTGGGCTCAGAGCCCTATGGATCCGAGGAATACCTCCCGGGCCGGCAGGTCCGCTGGGCGTTCACCGGGCAGGAGTGCAAGGACGGTGAGTGGTATGAGGCGGGCGAACTCATCTGCTTCATATACGAAGACAACCCCGAGGCGCAGTGCTGGAGCTTTTTCCTGACGCCGCAGGGGCTGCGGGCGCAGTTTGCGAACCGCGCGTCTGCGCCGCTCTATGTCATTGACGAAAGCCCGGAGCCCCTCTTTTGCCCCGGCCCCCAGATCGGTGTCTGACCGGTTAGATCATTCGTCAAAAAGAGAGGCCTGATCGGGCGCCCCGCTGCCGCTGCGTTTTGCCTTTCCGGCCGAGGTCACCGGGTAGCGTCCATCGGCGAACTCGATCTCGAGCGGCTCGGAGGGCTTGATCTGCGCCTTGCGTGTCGCGACCGCCCCGCCGGAACGCACGACTGCGTATCCCCGCTCAAGCGTGGCCTTGTAGCTCAGTGTTTCGCGCAACCTGTCCAGCGCCTCGAGGCGGTCCGCCAGGGCAGCGTGGCGTGCGCGGCTGACCTGGGCGAGCTTGTCAGACAGCCGCTCGATCTCGCCCCGGGCGGAGGTGAGTTTCCCGGCCACAAGCGCCGGTGAGAGCCGCCCCCGCGCGGAAAGGCGTTCGCGGCGCTCCGCGGTCTTGCGCCGGAGTGCCGGCAGGAGCTGGGAGGCGCGATCGGCCATGCGGCGGCGGTCCTCTGCGATGGCACGGCGCAGCATGGACGGAGTGAGGGCCAGGCGTGCAAGCTCTACCCGGCGGGTCTGGACGCCTTGCATCAGCGCCGGTCCAAGGAGGGCGTCGGCTTTGTCGAGGCGCTGACGCGGCACCGCCAGAAGCGTCTCCGGGCGCGGCAGCGCGCGGGACAGATCGCGCAGCCGTTCACCGCGCCGGTCAAGGAGCGCGCCCTGCCCCCTGAGGAGCCGCGCCTCCTGATCGGCCACCCAGGCGAGGAGGTCCCGGCGCACGGGAACCGCCATTTCAGCGGCTGCCGTAGGCGTGGGTGCGCGCCGGTCGCTCACGAAATCGATCAGCGTCGTGTCTGTCTCATGCCCAACCGCAGAGATCAGCGGAATCTCGGAGGCCGCAGCCGCCCGCGCGACGACCTCTTCATTGAAGCCCCAAAGATCCTCAATGGACCCCCCGCCCCGCGCCACGATGATGAGGTCGGGCCGGGGCATCGCGCCACCGGGTGTCAGCGCGTTGAACCCTGCGATCCCGCGCGCGACCTCTGGCGCGCAATTGGCCCCCTGAACCGCCACTGGCCAGATCAGGACCTTGCGCGGAAAGCGGTCTCTCAGCCGGTGCAGGATGTCGCGAATGACGGCGCCAGTGGGCGATGTCACGACGCCGATCACCTCCGGAAGGAAGGGCAGCGGCTGCTTGCGCTCGGCCGCAAAGAGGCCCTCGGCCTCCAACGCCTTCTTGCGCTTTTCGAGCATCGCCATGAGCGCGCCCTGCCCCGCCACGGCGAGCTCGACCACGTTCATGTTGTATTTCGACTGCGGGCCGAAGGCGCTCATCTTGCCAGTGGCGACGACCTCAAGGCCCTCTTCGGGCATGACGCCGAGCCCGCTGACCTGACCTTTCCAGGTCGTGCAGGCCAGCGTGTTGCGGTCATCCTTCAGATCGAAATAGAGATGCCCGGACTTGGCGCGGACGACGCGGCCGACCTCGCCCTTGACGCGCACGCGCCCGAACTCGCCCTCGATCGTGCGCTTGATCGCGCCCGAGATCTCGGAGACAGAGTATTCCGGTGTGTTCTGCCCCGGTGCGGGATCGTCGATGAGGTCCATGCGCGTGGCCCTGTGCTGCCCTTGCCCTGCTTTCGGCCTGAGCCTAAGACGCCGGGGGCAGAAGGGGAAGGCACATGAACATTCTCATCTTGGGCAGCGGCGGGCGCGAGCATGCCCTCGCCTGGGCCGTGAAGCAGAACCCCAAATGCGGCCGCCTGATCGTGGCGCCGGGCAATGCCGGAACCGCCGCGATTGCCGAGACAGCCGCGCTCGATATCGAGGATGGCGAGGCGGTGGCCGCCTTCGCGCAGGAGCACACGATAGACTTCGTCATCATCGGGCCCGAGGCGCCCCTGGCCGCAGGCGTCGCTGATGCGCTGCGGGCTGCGGGCATCCTGTGCTTTGGTCCGTCCGCCGCCGCGGCCCAGCTTGAGGCGTCGAAGGCGTTTACGAAGGCGGTTTGCGATGCCGCTGGGGCGCCCACGGCCGCCTATGCGCATTTCACTGACCGCGACGCCGCACGCGCCCATGTGACCGCCCGGGGCGCGCCCGTCGTGGTGAAGGCCGACGGACTGGCTGCGGGCAAGGGTGTCACTGTTGCCGCGTCGGTGGAGGACGCTTTCGCGGCCCTCGATGCGCTCTTTGCCGAGACCGGCGCAGAGGTCGTCATCGAGGAGTTCATGGAAGGCGAGGAAGCCTCCTTCTTCGTCCTCTGCGATGGCGAAACCGCCCTGCCCATCGGGACGGCGCAAGACCACAAGCGCGTGGGCGACGGCGATACCGGGCCCAATACGGGCGGTATGGGTGCCTATTCACCGGCCCCCGTTCTGACTGACGCTGTCGCAGAGAGGACGATGGCCCAGATCGTGCGCCCGACGCTCAGGGAGATGGCGCGACGCGGCACACCCTACGAGGGCGTGCTCTATGTCGGCCTCATGATCCAGAACGGCACGCCGCGCCTCGTGGAATACAATGTCCGCTTCGGGGATCCGGAATGCCAGGTTCTGATGATGCGCCTGGGCGGCCAGATCCTTGACCTGCTCCAGGCCGCGTCAGAGCATCGCCTGGAGGCCGCGCAGGTGACCTGGGCCGACGACCACGCGCTGACGGTGGTCATGGCCGCGAATGGGTATCCGGGCGGCTATGTCAAAGGCACCACCATCAAGGGTCTCGACACCCTGCGGGAAAGCTCACAGCAGATGGTGTTCCACGCCGGGACGGCCAGCGTAGATGGACATGTGCACGCCACGGGGGGACGCGTGCTGAACGCCACGGCCCGCGGCGCCACGCTCCAGGACGCCCGCGATCGCGCCTACGCCCTCGCGGGAGACATCGACTGGCCCGGCGGCTTCCACCGCACCGATATCGGCTGGCGGGCGCTCTGACCCTTTCTTTCGTTCGGAAATACTCCGGGGAGCGCGAGGGGCTGGCCCCTCGCCGGTGCAGCCGCTCAGCAGGCCATGGCCCCTGCGAATGAGGCGCGGCCGCGGTGCGGGCCGATGTCGCGCGCGACGAGGGCAGCCCCGTTGAAGGACACGGCCATCAGCCGCGCCCAGCCTGCATCGGCCACGATCATCTCGGGACCGTCACCGCAATCGCGCACCCCACCCGCGATGTCGACCTCACCGATGCGGTGATTGGTGACGCCAGGGAGGGTGCCGACCTCTTCCACGACCGCCGCCCCGTCCTCCAGCGGCCGGACACGCCAGACACGCAGGGTCTTGGCGAGGTGGGGACGGTCCACATAGGCCACATCCGCAAAGCCGTCGCCGTCGAAATCCGCGACACCCACGATGGCCAGCCAGCGAAAGCGCGTCCCGATCCAGGGGTTCGACACCAGGTTCACCAAGTTGCCGTCCCGCATCTCGAGGATTGCGAAGCGCGCTCCGAAGTCTTCATGGGATTGGACGACGATGACCTCCGGCGCGCCATCTCCCGTCACGTCGACGAGGCGCGGCGCCGTATCCTCGTAAACCACAGGCCGCTCCCAGGTGCGCCGGATCCGGGTGCCGTCCGCGGTGACCACTTCGAGCGTCGTGTATTCGCTCGGATCGCCGAGGACGCCGTGGGGATATCTGTCGGTGGGGTCGGTGTAGCGCGCGGACACGATCTCCGCGGCAGCCGGCGATGCCAGCCAAACGCCGCAGCCCATCAGCGCGCCGCGTGCCAATCCTCTCCACGCCCGCGCAAGACGACGCGGCGCCCCCGTCACAGCTGTCGCTCCGGGATGTAGACGCTCATGCCATCCATCGCCGGGGTCACCTCAATCTGGCAGGTGAGGCGGGACCGTCCCGGCCGCGGCGCATGGGCGAAGTCGAGCATATCCTCCTCGAGGTCGCTTGCCGCCGGAATCGCGGAGGCCCAGTTTTCATCCAAGTAGACGTGGCAGGTGGCACAGGCGCAGGCGCCGCCGCAATCGGCCTCGATCCCGGGAACGCGTCCCGCGCGCGCGCCCTCCATCAGGGTCTGCCCCTCGGGCACGTCCACATCATGGGTCGCACCGCCCGGCTCGATATAGGTGATCCGTGCCATGGCCAGTACATAGCGGGCGCGCGGGAGAATTGCGAGATACCGCTTGCCGAGACCCCTTCATGTTCCTAATTTGTTCCGCATGACGACCTATGCTGCCAAGGACTGGCCGCGCCCACCGGCTGCGGTGCCAAACGACATGCTCCCACTCGTACCGAACGGCGCGCGCTGCGTCGTGGCGGGCCTCGTCCTCGTCCGGCAACGGCCTGGCACCGCCAAGGGCGTGATCTTCATCACGCTCGAGGACGAAACCGGCGTCTGCAACGTCATCGTCTGGCGCAAGATCTACGAGCAATTTCGCCGCGCCGTCATCGCTGGCCGCATGTTGCGCGTCACGGGCCAGCTCCAGCGCGAAGGCGCTGTCACGAACATCGTCTCGCAGCATGTCGAGGATATCTCCTACATGCTCGACGACCTCCTCAAGCCCAATATCGAGATCGCCCGCGCCGGTGACCAACCCTAGCAATCCGCGCCCGGCAGGGCCGACACGGATCCCACCCTTGGGGACCTCGCCCTAGCGCGGGACGGGTTCTTCGGCTACCCTGCGTCAAAACCGCAGCCCAAAGCGGATGAGAGCAGTGAGATACGTCCTATTCCCGGCCCTTCTTGGCCTCGTCGCCTGCGCGAGCGGTCTTGAACCAATCACCCGCGCCGAACCGGAGCCCTTGCGCCTGCGCATGGACGGGCCGCCCGGCGCCACGCCCGGCATCTGCTGGGGCCGGCACACGACGCCGGAAGTATATGAGACAGTGACCGAACAGGTCATGCTCCAACCTGCGGAGGTCTCCGTCGATGGCACGCTGCGCAGTGCGCCGGTCTTCAAGGACGAACCCCAGCGCAAGATCACCCGAAAACGCCTGGATGTCTGGTTTGAAACCCCGTGCGCGGCCGAGCTGACGCCGCAATTCATCTCTTCTGTCCAGCGCGCCCTCGCGGCCCGCGGCCTCTATGGAGGCGCGATCCATGGGGAGCTCGACGGCTGGACGCGCGCCGCGATCCGCAACTATCAGTCTCCCCAGGGACTCGATTCCGCGATCCTGTCCACGGCTGCCGCGCGCCAGCTCGGCCTTGTGGCCGTCGGGCGCGCCGACGGGTGAGCGCGCCCACACTCGACACTGAGCGCCTGCGGCTGCGCGGGCACCGCACGGAAGACTTCGACGCTGTCGCGCGTCTCTGGGCGGATCCGGCCGTGGTACGACACATCACCGCAACGCCCTCCACCGAGGCAGAAAGCTGGTCACGCCTTCTGCGCCATACCGGACACTGGCAGCACATGGGCTATGGCTACTGGGTGCTGGAAGATCGCGCCACGGGCCGTTTCCTCGGCGAAGCAGGCCTGGCCCATTACAAGCGCGCTCTCGACATCGATTGCCGCGATCTGCCCGAGGCCGGCTGGGTCCTTGCACAAGACGCTTGGGGCCAGGGCTACGCGCGGGAGGCCATGGCGGCCATCCTGCACTGGGCGGACCTCACGCTCGAAACACCGGGCACATGGTGTTTCATCGCGGAGAAGCACACCGCCTCCCTGCGCCTCGCCGCGCGCCTTGGCTTTCAGGAGGTGAAGCGCACCAGCGCCGCCGGCGGCGCGGTGGCTGTTCTTGAGCGGGAATGCAGAAAATCCGCAGAAGAATGATAGAAATCTAGTTTTATCTGCACCACAAGCCACCGACAGGCGTCATTTTGCGCGCTTACTGACCAAATCGCGCGATACTCTTGCAGGCATAGGAGAATCCATGCCTGATACCTTACGCGCGTCCCTTGCCGCCCTGCCCGTTCATCACTCCATCGCCCGCGCCATCAGCAAACACGACGTTGACGTCATGTTTGGCCTCATGGGAGATGCGAACCTCTTTATGGTCGACAGCTTCGTGCGGGACTACGAGGGCCGCTTCGTGCCTGCGGCCTACGAGGGCGGATCCGTCCTGATGGCCATGGCCTATGCGCATGCGTCAGGCCGCGTGGGTGTGGCGACCGTGACCCACGGCCCGGCCCTCACGAATTGCGTCACCGCGCTGACAGAAGGCGCGCGGGGCCACCTTCCGGTCGTCCTTCTTGCCGGGGATACACCCGTGGACACGCCGCGCCATCTGCAAAGCATCGACCAGCGCGAAGTCGTCAAAGCCACAGGCGCCGGGTTCGAGCAGCTGCGCGCTCCCGCGACAGCATCAAAGGACGTGGCGCGCGCCTTTTACCGCGCCCGGGTCGAGCGGCGGCCGATCGTCCTGAACATGCCTGCCGACTTCATGTGGCAGGAGGTAGAGCACGAAACCCACCGGCTGAGCGTTTTCACCACCCCGGGTGGCGTGGCAGAGGGCGACATCCTCGACGACTCGATAGGCATGATTGCCTCTGCGCGTCGTCCGCTGATCCTTGCAGGCGCCGGTGGGGTGGCGGCCCGCGATCAGCTCATCGCGCTGGCCGACCGGCTCGAGGCGCCGCTGGCGACGACGCTCAAAGCCAAGGGCCTCTTTCGGGGCCATGCCTATGACATGGACATCTTCGGCACCCTGTCGACGCCCGCAGCCTACGACGCCATGGCCAAGGCCGATTGCATCGTCGCATTCGGCGCCTCACTCCATGATTTCACGACGGATCGCGGAAAGCTCATGCGGGGCAAGCGTCTCGTGCAGGTCGACATGGAGCCCGAGGCGGTCGGGGGCGGCCTGCACCCGGACGCAGCGCTTATCGGCGATGCGGGCAAGACGGCAGAGACGATCCTCTGGTGGCTCAACGAGGCGGACATCGCGGCATCGGGCTTCACCGCGGAGCTCGATCCCGCCGCGCTACGCACGCATCCCGTTCCCTCCTCGCGGGCGCGGGCGGGCACCCTTCCCTATGTCCCTGCCCTTGAACGGCTGGAGGACGCGCTGCCCGAGGACCGCGTCCTTGTCACCGACGGCGGCCGCTTCATGACGGAGGTCTGGTGCCGCCTCTCTGCCCCCGGCCCCGAGAGCTTCATCGCGACTGTCAATTTCGGTTCCATCGGGTTGGGCCTGCAGGAGGCGATTGGCGCTGCCGTGGCGTTTCCAGACCGACCCACGGTGATGTTTTCGGGCGACGGCGGCTTCATGATGGGCGGCATCAACGAGTTCAATACCGCCGTCCGGATGGGGCTCGACCTGATCGTGATCATCGCCAACGACAGCGCCTACGGGGCCGAGCATATCCAGTTCATCGACCGAAAGATGGACCCCGGCCTCAGTGAGTTCGACTGGCCGAGCTTTGCGGCCATCGGCACCGCGCTCGGCGGCACGGGCTACCGGGTGACCTCGGAAGACGAGCTGGAAGAGACCATCGCCGCGCTGCCCGACCGGAAGGGCCCGGTGCTGATCGAGCTGGTCCTCGATCCTGACGATGTGCCCCGCATGCGCGCGTAAAAAAGGCCCCTGAAGGGGCCCTTTTCGAAGCATTATGGCGAGACGGCTACTCCAGCCCGAGCGCCACGAACCGCGGATCTTCGCCGCGGCGGACGAGGAGGAGGACGCTTTTGCGGCCTGCCTCGCGGGCGGCGTCGATCTGGGTGGAGAAGGCCGACAGCGTCGTCACCTTCTGCTGACCGGCTTCGGTGATCACGTCACCGGCGCGCAGGCCCTTTTCGAACGCCTCGGTGGTTTCGTCGACGGCGGTGATCACGAGGCCCTCGATCTCACCGACGCCGAGCGTCTCGCGCGCCTCATCATCGAGAAGCGACAGCGTCAGGCCGAGCTTTTCCATCGTTTCAGGCTCGTCCTCGCCCTCTGGCGCTTCGGCTGCAGCGGGAACGGCGATGGCGGTCTCACGGCGTCCAAGCGTCACCGTCAGCGTCTCGGTGCGGCCGTCGCGCAGGACGACGACGGGGACTTCCTTGCCAACGGGCGAATTGCCGACGATGCGGACAAGCTCGCGCGTGTCCTCGATCTCCACCCCGTCGAAGCGGACGATGATATCGTTGGTTTCCATGCCAGCGTCACGGGCCGGGCCCTCGGGCACGTCGGTGACGGCTGCGCCGCGTGCCTCTTCCAGGCCGATGGCCTCTGCAAGGTCGGGCGTGACGTCCTGGATGCGGACGCCGAGCCAGCCACGGCGGGTTTCGCCAAATTCCTGCAGCTGATCGACGACGTTCGTGACCACGTTCGAGGCCATCGAGAAGCCGATGCCGATGGAGCCGCCATTGGGCGACAGGATGGCCGTGTTCACACCGATCACCTCGCCCTCAAGATTGAAGAGCGGACCGCCGGAGTTGCCGCGGTTGATGGCAGCGTCGGTCTGGATGTAATCGTCATAGGTCCCGCTGAGCGCGCGGTTGCGCGCAGAGACGATCCCCGCCGAAACAGAGAACCCCTGCCCGAGCGGATTGCCCATGGCGATGACCCAGTCGCCCACGCGGGCGGTGTCGCTATCGCCGAAGGGGACGAAGGGCAGCGGAACGTCGCTTTCGACCTTGAGAAGCGCGATGTCGGTGTTGGGATCGGTGCCGACAAGCTCTGCCTGGAGCTCATAGCCCTCGAAGAACTCGATCGTGATCTCGTCTGCGCCCTCGATCACGTGGTTGTTCGTGACGATGTAGCCATCTTCAGAGATGACAAAGCCAGAGCCCAGCGCCGAGGACCGGCGGGGCCGGTCGCCCTGGCCGCCACGGCGATCTTCGAATTCGCGAAAGAAGTCCTCGAACGGAGAGCCCTCGGGGACGATGCCCTGGGGCGCGTTGTCGGTGCGTCCGGCCACGACGGTGGCGGTGGTGATGTTGACCACCGACGGGCTGATCTGCTCTGCGAGGTCCGCAAAGCTCGGCGGTGCGGTCTGCGCCTTGGCCGTGATCGCCTGCGCCAGAACAAGGGCCAGCGTCATGAGCACCAGCCACATCGCGCGCATGCTGCGACCGGGGGCCTCTTGGATTGGGAGAGCGATTGCGTCTCGGTTCATGGAATTCTCCTCAAGGGTGTTCCTCGCGAGACGCGGAGCCGCCTCGTCGTCCTGTGTGATGAAAGATAGGGTGGCACGATTGCAACGCAAATAGGATTAAATTCGCTGTCACCTGCTCGTGACTGGCAAGTGATGCCGTCACGGCCGCTCAGAGCCCGATGGCGGCCGCGATGAGGACGCACACCGCCCCGCCCACCATGGCCAGAAGCCCGATGAGGCGCCGCGTCTCCAGCGAGAGCGCCTTCAGGGCGGCGAGCATCTCTTCAACGAGAGAAGGGGCCAGCGCGTAGACCAGCCCCTCCAGAAGTAGCACCAGCCCGAGGGCCAGGAAGATCCAGCTCACCTAGCGGCCCGAGTTGGGGATGATCCCGCCAACCTCACCGGTGGGTGAGTTCAGGAAGTTGAAGAACTCGCTGTCGGGCGACAGGACCAGCGTCGTGTTGTTGCCCTGAAGCGAGCGCTGGTAGGAGGTCATCGACCGGTAGAAGTTGAAGAACTCCGGATCCCGGCTGAAGGCGTCCGCAAAGATGCGCTCCCGCTCACCGTCGGCCTCACCGCGGATGATCTCGCTTTCGCGCTGCGCGTCGGAGACGAGCTCCACGACCGTCCTGTCAGCTTGCGCTTCGATCCGCTGCGCGGCCTCACGGCCCCGAGCGCGTTCGTCGGTCGCCTCGCGGACACGTTCTGCGCGCATCCGGTCGAAGGTGGCCTGAAGGTTTTCCGGTGGCAGGTCAGTGCGCTTGAGGCGCACGTCGATGACCGTGATGCCGAGCCCGACGGCTTCTTCGGCGGCCCCGTTGCGGATCGTCGTCATCAGCGCCGCACGGTCCGAACTCAGGATGTCGTTGGACGACACGCCACCGAGCGCTGCACGAAGTTCATCGCGCAGGATGCCATCGATCCGGTTGGCTGCAGCCAGTTCGCCGCCAAGACCCACGTCCTGACGGAAGCGCTCGACGTCGGTGATCCGGTAGCGCGCGAAGGCGTCCACCACGAGACGACGATCGTCGAGGGGCGTGACTTCAAGAGGGTCCACATCGATGGACAGGATCCGGTCGTCATAGCGCACGACCTCCTGGATCAGCGGGATCTTGAAGCCGAGGCCTGGGTCTTCCTTGACTTGCACCACGCGGCCAAACTGGAGCACCAGCGCCTTTTGCCGTTCATCCACGATGAAGAGCGAGGACAGTGCAAGGCCGATCACGACAAAGACGGCGATGAGAGCGTAAAGGGAACGGTTCATCTTAATTGCCTCCCGTGTTGCCGGCAGAGCGGCGCAGTTCGTTCAACGGCAGATAGGGCACAACGCCCTGACCGCCGCCGTCAGTGTCATCGAGGATGATCTTGTCGACGCGACCGAGGACCTGCTCCATCGTCTCAAGATACAGACGCTGCCGGGTGATGTCGGGCTCGCGCAGATACTGCTCGAGGACGGCGTTGAAGCGCGATGCCTCACCCTGGGCGGCGTTGACCACCTGAGCGCGGTAACCTTCCGCTTGCTCGAGCACCTGTGCGGCTTCACCGCGGGCCTCGGCGAGGACCCGGTTGGCGTAGGCGTCGGCTTCGTTCTGCAATCGGTCGCGTTCCTGTTCCGCGGCCTGCACGTCGCGGAAGGCGTCGATGACGTCCTGTGGCGGGTCGGCGCGGTCAAAGTTCACTCGGATGACGTTGATCCCGCTCTCGTAGCTATCGAGCGTGGACTGGATGAGGTCTTCCAGACGCTGCGCAATCACGGCCCGGTCCCGGTTCAGGATCGGTGCAAGCTGCGACTGCGCGATGATCTCACGCATGGCCGATTCCGCCACGGCGTCGATCGTGTCGGGCGGCGAGGCAAGATTGAAAAGGTATTCGGACGGGTCGGAGATGTTCCAGACCACCTGGAAGTCGATATCGACCACGTTCTCGTCACCTGTCAGCATCAGGCCCGCGTCGCCACCGCGTGTTCCCGTCCCGATCTCGACCGTTTGTTCCCGCGTCACCGGCAGGATTTCGTAGGTCATCACCGGCCAGGGCGCGAAGTTCAGACCCGGCTGTCCGATGCTCGAGAAGTCACCGAGGAAGAGTTCCACGGACTGCTCTTCCGGGCGCACCGTGTAGAATGAGTTGAAGGCCCAGAGGAGGACGACGACAAGCGCGCCGATCCCGATGGTGCCCTTGGTGAAGGCCGGGCCGCCACCGCCGCCGCTGCCCGATCCATTGGACCCTCCGCCGCGACCGCCCATGAGGACACGGAGCTGCTCTTGCCCCTTCTTCATGATCTCGTCGATTTCGGGAATTTGCGGACCGTCGCCATTGCCGCGGTTGCCACCGCCACCACCGGAGCCGCCGGGCCGATTCCCCCGGTTGCCGACGCCGTTGTTTCCGCCTCCGCCGCCCCCCCAGGGGCCGCCATTGTTACCAGCCATTGCTGTTCCTTGCTCACTTGATGGATTGCGCAACAAATGTGCGCGTTTCATGGAATTTCAACTGAATTCACGCGGTTCTCACCGGCGTCTTCATGGTCACGAGTTCCTCTGACATCGTGGGATGGACGGCGCAGACCCGGTCGAAGTCTTCCTTCGTTGCCCCCATCTTGACGGCGATCCCGGCGAGCTGGATCATCTCGCCCGCTCCGTCTGCGACGATGTGGCACCCCAGAACGCGCCGCGTAGCCTGGGAAACGATGAGCTTCATCAGCACCCGTTCCTCCCGACCCGCGAAGGCCTGGCGCATGGCGCGGAACGAGGTTGCGTAGACTTCGATCGGCTCCTGGTCTCGCGCGTCCTCTTCCGTCAGGCCCACCGTGCCGAATTCGGGCTGGGTGAACACGGCAGACGGGATCAGTTCGTGATCCACGGGCGTTGGGCGGTCGTTGAAGACGGTTTCCACGAAGGCCATCCCCTCCCGAATGGCCACCGGCGTGAGTTGCACACGATTGGTCACGTCCCCGATGGCGTAGATGGACGGACAGGCCGTCTTGGAGAACTCGTCAACGATCGCCTCGCCCCTGCGCCCGACGCCGACCCCGGCAGCGCCAAGCCCGAGCCCCTCGGTGTTCGGCGTGCGTCCCGTGGCGAACAGCACCTGATCAAAGACCATTTCGGATCCCGTGGTCGATTTGACCCAGATCGACCCCGCTTTGCCGCGCGGGCCGGTATAGCGCTCGGGCGCGGGGGGGCGGTCATTGAGCGGTATGCTGTCGAGATCCGGGTCGTGATCTGCGGCGCGCTTCATTTCCATGATGTTGGTGCCGGTGTGCAGATCCACGCCACGGGCGCGCATCCCGTCGGCGATCGCTCCGCGCGCCTCTTCGTCGAAGCCGCGCAGGATCTGCGCGCCGCGGTACCACTGGCAGACCTCGACGCCGAGGCCATTCATGATCCCGGCAAATTCGCAGGCGATGTAGCCGCCACCGATGATGAGGAGCCGCTTGGGCAGGTCATCGAGATGGAAGATCTCGTTCGACGTAATGCCGAGCTCAGCCCCCGGCATTTCGGGCACGACGGGGCGGCCGCCGGTTGCCACAAGGATCGTCCGTGCGGACACGACCGTGCCACTGGCGAGCTCGACCTCGTTTGGGCCCCTGACCACGGCCCGCTCGGAAAACCTCTCAACCCCCGATGTATCGAGGAGACGCTGGTAGATGCCTTCCAGACGGTCGAGTTCCGCCTCCAGCTTGGTGTTGAAAGCGTGCCAGTCAAAGCCGCCCGCGGAGACCTCCCAACCGTAGTCGCGGGCCTCCGCGAAGGCGGCCGAATACGTGGACGCGAAGACCATCAGCTTTTTCGGGACGCATCCCCGGATCACGCAGGTTCCGCCGTAGCGGTCTTCTTCGGCGAGCGCGACACGCGCGCCCCCTCCTGCGGCGACCCGCGCGGCCCGGACACCGCCGGAGCCACCGCCGATGACGAAGAGATCGTAGTCATATGCCATGGGGGGGCCCTTTCCGGAATTCGGGGTCTGTTGTAGGTGGCTCTGGCCGGGACTAAAATCCCTCTTTGGTAGATTTTGGCCATGGGCTGCGGCGCTTTTGGCGCAGATGGGGGCGTTTTGCCCGCCGCATCAGTCCGACAGGTCACCAAATAGGTTGTCGGAATCGACGAAGTTGATGCGATCCTCCTGCACCGTGCCCTCGTTTATGTCGCGCACCTCCACCCGACCGTCGCCGTAGCCGATGACCACCACGTCACAGATATCCATGAAGAGGCCGTTTTCCACGACGCCGGGGATCTGGTTCATGGAGAGCGAGAGCTGACGCGCGGAGCCGATGCGGTTCAGATGCAAATCAAGGATATGGTTGCCCTCGTCCGTCACGAATGGCGCGTCGCCGTTCATGCGCAAGGTCGTCTGCTGGCCCAGCACGTCCATGGCCGTCAAGAGCTCCTCTATGAGAGCCTTCGTGGTCTGCCAGCCGAAGGGGATGACCTCCACCGGAAGGGGGAACGCCCCCAGCGTGTCCACCTGCTTGGTGACGTCGGCGATCACGAGCATTTGGTCGGAGGCCGTCGCCACGATCTTTTCCTGCAAGAGCGCCCCTCCCCCTCCCTTGATGAGGTTGAGGTCTGCGTCGAATTCATCGGCGCCGTCGATGGTGATGTCGAGCCAACGCGCTTCATCAAGCGAGATCACATCGATGCCCACATCCCGCGCGAGCGATGCCGTACGCGCAGAGGTCGGCACGCCCTTGATGCGGAGCCCATCCTCGCGCACCATTTCGCCCAGACATCGGACCAGCCAAGCCGCCGTCGACCCGGTCCCGAGCCCGACCTTCATTCCGCTTTCGACGTAGTCGGCCGCGCGCTTCGCGGCGACGAATTTTGCCTTGTCGATTGGTGAAAGTTCGCCTGCCATCAGAGCTTTTCCCCGTTTTGTCCCGGGTCCTCATAGTTGATGCGGCGCGGCGTGGTAAGAGGCAGGGCACGCATTCACGCATTGGCGCCCTGTGCACGCTCGGTTCGCGCGATCTGCATCAGGATCAGCCATGCATTGCGTTTCGCTTTCGAGGCCGCGTCCGGCCGTGGGCGGCCGGTCATTTCGGTGAAATCAGGATAGCGGAAAAATGCTGTGCGCTGACGACCATAAGCCTCAAGCAGCGCCTCAAAGTTGAGGCCGGATGTATGCATCTCGATGTATTCCCAGCCCGTGATAACTGCGCCACGGGCCTCGGCTTCCAACCACTGGCGGAGCCCCGGAAGGCGTCCGTCCAGCTCGAGTTTGGCCGCGAGCTTTGCGTATTCGCGAAACTCCTCGAGGCCAGTACCGCGCGCCACGGAGCGCCGGATCAGACCATCGAGGGAGGCCATGTCACCAGCCGCGAGCGGTGCCTGCCTCAGGCGGCGGAGCAGGAGCTTTTTGCAATAGCCCGACCGGAAAAGCATCACGTCCGCCTCAAGAAACGTGAGCGCAAAGTCGATGAGGTCACGCCTGGGCGCTGGCCAGGCGGGCTGCGCCACGTCCCAGGCCATCCACATGAGTTGCGCGGCCACCATCCCTTCGGCCAGCGTGGCTTTACCGATCCAGTGCGGCACGCGGCCATAGGCATCAAGCGCGGCTTGCCACGGACGATAGTCACACGGCCGCGCGCCCGTTCGGACGGTCGGGGCCACGGCTTTCATCACGTCGGTCCAGCGCGTCACATCATCGGGATGCAGCCTGAGGGCACGCTCTTCAGCGTCCGCGCGCTGGCGCGCGTGGGTCTCGGCCTCATACTGCTGCGTCGTCTTCAACCACATGGCGCCAACGTCCCTTATGGCGGTGCCTGTGGCAAGCGCGGGTAATTCGCGCAAAACGTCGCTTTTGGGCTGGGTGCCGAGACTGATCTGGCCTATCTGCGATCTATGTTTCTCTCGGTCTTCGATCTCTTCAAGGTGGGCATCGGTCCGTCCTCGTCGCACACGATGGGGCCGATGGTTGCGGGCGCGCGGTTCCTCGATCTGTTGCGCGCCAGCCCGTTCCAGGCGGCAGGCCTCAAGGCGCGCCTGCACGGGTCGCTGGCCTTCACGGGCGTGGGCCACGCCACCGACCGCGCCACGATCCTCGGGCTCGCGGGTTTTGCGCCTGACACGTATGACGCCGCCCGCGCGGAGGAGACGCTGGCAGCCATACGCACCCATTGCGTGATCGAGAATGACGGGCTGCCCCCGTTGCGCTTTGATCCGGGTGAAGACCTGGCCTTTGACTACGGCCCCCCGCTGCCGGGTCACGCAAACGGCATGGTGCTCACCGCAACGGACGCGCAGGGCGATGTGATCCTGCAGGAGACCTATTATTCAATTGGCGGCGGGTTCATCGTCTCGGCGGCGGAACTGGAGGCCGGGCAGGTCGTCGATGACGGGGCGCCCGTTCCCTACCCGTTCGCCACAGCCAGGGAGATGCTAAGCACGTGTGGTGAAACGGGCCTGAGCATAGCCGGGCTCAAACGCGCCAATGAGCTCGCCCGGCAGGGGCCGCTGTCTCTCGATGCCGGGCTGGCACGGATCTGGGAGGTCATGGATGCCTGCATCGAGCGTGGCCTCGCGGCGGAAGGCATCTTGCCGGGTGGCTTGGGCGTCCGGCGGCGCGCAAAGGGGATCCATGACAAGCTGCTCGCGGAGCGGGGCATGAACCTCACCGCACCACATACGATCAACGACTGGATGATCGTCTATGCCATGGCCGTGAACGAGGAGAATGCGGCGGGCGGTCAGGTTGTCACGGCCCCGACCAACGGTGCGGCGGGCGTGGTGCCGGCAACGATCCGCTACTGGCTCGACCACGTACCCGGTGCGGTGCCGTCCCGGGTGGGTGAGTTTCTCCTGACGGCGGCCGCGATCGGCGGGATCGTGAAATTCAACGCGACAATCTCTGGCGCGGAAGGCGGGTGTCAGGCCGAAGTTGGCAGCGCGTCTGCCATGGCCGCCGCAGGGCTCTGCGCGGTTCTCGGCGGCACGCCAGAGCAGGTGGAGAACGCCGCCGAGATCGCGTTGGAACACCACCTCGGCATGACCTGTGATCCGGTCGCAGGCCTCGTTCAGGTGCCCTGCATTGAGCGCAACGGCCTGGGGTGCATCAAGGCCGTCTCGGCGGCGTCGCTGGCTTTGCGTGGCGACGGGGATCACATCGTGCCGCTCGACGCCACGATCGAGACCATGCGCCAGACCGGGGCGGACATGAACGCCAAGTACAAGGAAACTTCCTTGGGCGGGCTGGCGGTCAATGTCCCGAACTGCTGAGCGCGTGGCGCGAACGGGATGCCTCCGGCGGAAGTACGGGGGCACAAAGAAGACGGAGAGCCGCACGTGCGTCGCGGGCATGGCGCTGGTCTTCCGCGGCGTCCCTGCGTAGCGTGGGTCAGTGACCCACGTATCCCCCACCCAAGACAATCCCTTCCTCGGCATCCTGCTGATGCTCGCATTCTGCGCGCTCATTCCCCTGAGTGATGCGCTCGGTAAAATACTGGGCACGACCCTTCCCATCGCGCTCATCGTGATGGCGCGGATGACCGTGCAGGTGGGCCTTCTGGCCCCGGTAGCCGTCCTTCGGGGGGAGAGCCTTCGACCACCGCGCAATCTCTGGGGTGTGATTGTCCTGCGGACGCTCCTTTACATCGCGGGCATCGGGCTCATGTTCACGTCGCTGCGCTTCCTCCCCCTCGCCGATGCCGTGGCCATCGCGTTCGTCATGCCGTTCATCATGCTCCTCCTTGGACACCTCTTCCTTGGCGAAGAGGTCGGACCGCGTCGCATCGTTGCCTGCGCCGTCGGCTTTGTCGGGACGCTCATGGTCATCCAGCCAAGCTTTAGGGATGTGGGCGCGCCGGCGCTTTTGCCGGTGGGCGTCGCTGTCGTCTTCGCGTTCTTCATGCTCCTCACCCGAAAGGTGGCGAAGGCGGTGGAGCCGGTGGCGCTTCAGGCCGTCACAGGCGGGCTAGCCGCGCTCCTCCTCCTCCCGGCGCTGCTCCTTGGCACGATGGTGGGCTGGGCCGATATCAGGGTCGTGCAGGTCAGCCTCCACGAGGCCTGGATGCTCCTCGCCATGGCGATGATCGGCTCGGTCGCGCATTTGTTGATGACATGGTCGCTACGCCTCGCGCCGTCCGCGACTTTGGCGCCCATGCAGTATCTCGAAATCCCGTTTGCCACTGTCATCGGCTATCTCGTCTTCCGCGATCTCCCGAACGGGCTCGCGGCTTTGGGGATCCTCGTGACGATATCCGCAGGACTCTACATCATTGCCAGAGAGCGGCGAGAACCGCGTCGAGCCCCGCCAGTGGCAGCGTCACCAGAACGCCTCCCGTAGCGCGGAGGCGCACCGGGCCGCCTGCCACCATGTTCGACGTAGAGATCAGGCCGGCCGGGGCCATCGCGGCGTCTGACAACGGATAAGCGACGCCTGAACTGTCAAAGCGCGCGTCGGTCAGGGGATAGAAAGAGATCGCGCTCCCCTCAGGAAGATCGAGCGAGAGCTCTGCGGGCGCGAGGAATGCGAGTTCCGTCTCGGACATCAGGACGATGGGCCGCCGATCTTGCAGCAGCGCGGTGAAGGCTGCGAGCTGATGGTCGAGGCGCCCGCCCAGAAAGCCCACGGCGAGGATGCCTGGCGCATCCGTGGCAGCAAGTGACTTTTGAAAATCCGTGAGGTTTTGATCCGGCGTGTGCAGTAAAAGATCCTTGGGCAGGTTCAGATCCCCAATCGAGTCGAAATCGCCGACCACGGCGGCCATCTCTGCGCCCGCCTCCATCGCCAGCGCCGCGCCGCCATCCACAGCCAAAAGCGTAGGCGCACGAGCTAACGCCATCTTAAGAAGTTCGACGCTACCGTCGCCCGCACCCACAAGCGTCACCGGCTGACCATGAGATTGAATGGGGCCAAACATGGGCGAATCCTGCTATTTGATGAAAATGACCACAAACGCGCCATCAAATGACACCACAAATTTCCCGGTTCCGATCCAATCGGCGACTGGCGGCATGGTAAATACCGGGAATTCGAGTGGCAAAAATGAATGAAGTGAGCAATCGCTATGGTTGGCAATTCCAAGGTTCTTACCGTCTCCTACGGGACGTTCTCGTGCACCCTTGAAGGGTTTGACGACAGCTTTGATACGATGAAGGCGATTGCGGAGTACTTTCGCGATCTCGCCGCGGAGGACCGCTACTTTGGCGCCGAGCCTCCGCAGCCCGATGCCGAGGTCCTCGCGCGCATTGCAGAACGTGAATTGTCGCGGGGCGTGAAGGCGCGCGCGGAAGGCAACACGGTGCTTCTTCAACCCAACCCATTGCCCGCCTCTGCCACGCCTGAGGATGTAACCGCTGAACCTGTCAGCGTGGATGCAGCTGAAGATGTGGTTGAAGACCTGTCCGCCGAGGTTGCGGAGCGGGGCGATGCGTCTACGGATGTCGACGCTGATGAGCTGGCCGAGATGGCGGACGGTCATGGAGAAGGGTTGGAAGCCGCCTCATCCGAGTTGTCGGACGAAGATGCACCTGAGATCATAGACGAGGGTGCCTCCGCCAGCACCGAAGATACCGATGCAGCGGCGGCGGACGCACCCGCCGCGGAAGACGCTGTCGAGGCGGATGGCGGCACCACCGAAGGCGCGGTGGTCGCTGGTGCAGCCTTTGCAGGCATGGGTGCCCTCGCCGCATTCACCGCCAAGAATGGCAAGAGTGAAGACCTGTCTCACGAGGTGCGTGACGAAGAGACGACCAGCGAGACTGAGGCGCTTGTAGCCGAGGCTATGGAGACGCCCGAAGACAGTTCAGAAGATGATTTGGCGGTGGATCCCGCTGCGGCCGATGTGCCTGCCCCGGACGGCGCTGGCTTTGCTGCTGAAGTGTCCGTGGACGAGGACTGGACGCCTCCGGAAGAAATCGCCGGCAGCGACGACGGCACTGCGGAAGACGCAGCCGACTTCGGCGCTGTTGATGCACAGGAGGATGCAGCTGAAGACCGCGTCGCCTCTGAACTGGAGGCCCCGGAGGATCCAGAAGTGGAGGACGCTCAGCTGACTTCGGACTTTGAGCCGAGCGCGGACGCCGACATGGACGTCGGCATGGGCGAAGGTGCCGAAGCCGAAAGTGAAAGCGGCGAGCCCGCTGGCGACCTTGGCGCATTCGTCGCCGCCGACGGTGCAACCGAGGCAGAGGAGCCCCGCGCAGAAGCAACCACCGAGGAGCTGGGCGAGGCTGAATTTGCAGACCTGTCCCAACACGATGACGACGGCGTCGAAGTTGCAGACCTGAGCGTTACTGACGCGGACACCACCGCGATGGATGGCGGCACTGAAGAGGCCGCCAACGACCTCGATGATGAAGTCGCCGCAGACCCGGCTGCCTTTGAGGGCGAGGTCGACGAAACACCTATGGACGACCAGGATGTCGAGGTGGCGGCCGAGGGGGACGAGAAGCCCGGCAAGGGTGTCGTGGACTCACTGGCCGCCAAGCTCCGCCGTATCCAGGCCGTGGTCGGAGCATCACGGTCGGTGACCAATCGCGACGCGAATTCTGTCTATACCGAGGATGAGCATGCCGAGGATTTTTCTGACGTCTCCATGGAGGCCTCCCAAGAGGATGACACCACCATAGGCGGCGACGAAGATGAGGCCGCCCCGCGCGTGCTGCGCATGAAGCGGGCTGATTTCGAAAAGGCCATTGCGATGGCGTCCGGTTCTTCTCCGCAGGCCGAGGCGGCAGACGTCGCCACGGAGACGATCGAGCAAACGATCGTCGAAACGGCGAACGACGCGGGACGCCTTGCCGAACAGGCCGTGGACGCCGAGAGCACCGAATCCGCGACCGCTTCGCTTGGCGCCGACACGATCGAGATGGCTCAGGATGAGGTCGTGGACATGCCGGAAGACTCCGCCGGAGCGGAACCCATGACGTCGCTGTCGCCAGAGGACGAGGCGGATCTCATGGCAGAACTCGCCGCCGCCGAGGCCGAGGCCGTCGCCGAGGGCGATATCGACGAGGCATCGACCTTTGAGGCAGAGACTGTCGTCGAAGTCGCGGAAGATGACGCACTGGACGACGGCACTCTGGGCGCAAGCGAAGACGCCGACTTTGGGCCGGAAGCTGACGCGGACCGCAACGACGACGCGGTCACCGGTGAGCTCGACATGGCGGAAGACACGTCAGTCGGCGAGGTTGAGGATCAAGAGGCGACCATGAGCCGCCTCATGGACGAAGCAGAGGCGAAGCTTGGCGAGCCGGACTCAAAAACGCGTCGCGACGCCTATAGCCACCTGAAGGCTGCCGTGGCCGCCAAACAGGCCGCGCGCTCCATGGGCGAGGATGACGGCTCGGGCCCCGAAAAGCGCGAGAACGAATACCGGGCTGACCTGGCCGAGGTCGTGCGTCCCCGCCGCGCCGAGAGGTCCTCGGATGGCAAGCGGACCTCGCGGCCGAGCGCTGCACCGCTCAAGCTTGTGGCCTCCCAGCGCGTGGATACCGGGCCGGACGACGCGGCCGACCCCGCAACGCCGGTGCGGCCGCGCCGTGTGGCCGCCGATGCAGCCCAGGCCGCAGGTACGGGTTTTGCAGACTTCGCAAAGAGCGCGGGGGCAGAAGACTTGTCCGACATGCTCGAGGCTGCTGCAGCTTTCACCACGCATGTGGAAGGAAATGAGGTGTTCTCCCGCCCTCACTTGATGCGCGTGGTTCAGCAGGCGATGCCGCAGGGCAGCTTCACGCGGGAAGATGGCCTCCGTGCCTTTGGAACGCTCTTGCGCCAGGCCCGGATCAACAAGACCCGTGGCGGGCAATTTGAAGTGACGGAAAGCACCCGCTTTCAGCCCGAGGCACGCGAAACCCGCGCCGCCGGGTAGCGACACGGGTCAAATCTTCAGTGGGCGGCGGGCGAAAGCCCACCGCCCCTTTTTCGTTCAGCGAAGAGGTCAGTCGTTCCGCGCGGAAGGGTCTGCCTGCCCGACGCCCAGAAAGACCCGCTTTAGGGGGAACGCCCAGACCACCCCGAGCGCGATGTAGATGGCAAGCTCCAGAAGGATCGGCGGCTGCATGCCGAACACGCCGCGAAAACCGCTCATCAAGGTGACTGCCGCCACGATGTAGAGGGGAAGCGCAACGATCAGGATGACAAGCGACCAGCGTTTTTTGGCCTTGTGGCTCAGGGGCATGGATCAATCCGCGAAAGGGTCGGTGACGAGGACTGTGTCGTCACGCTCTGGCGAGGTGGAGACTAGGGCCACCGGGCAGGCGATCAACTCCTCGATGCGGCGGACATACTTGATCGCGGCGGCGGGCAGATCAGCCCAGCTTCGCGCGCCCGCGGTGCTTTCCGCCCAGCCCTCGATCGTCTCGTAGATGGGCGTTGCGCGCGCCTGCGCATCCGCGGCAGTGGGCAGGTAATCAAGCCGGTCGCCGTCAAGATCGTAGCCTGTGCAGATCCGCAACTCCTCAAAGCCGTCCAGAACGTCCAGTTTGGTGAGCGCGATGCCGGAGACACCGGATGTGGCGCAGGTTTGCCGCACAAGGCAGGCGTCGAACCAGCCGCAGCGGCGCTTGCGCCCGGTCGTCGTCCCGAATTCATGCCCTCGCTCACCCAGGCGCTGGCCGTCTGCGTCCTCGAGCTCGGTCGGGAACGGGCCTTCGCCCACGCGCGTGGTGTAGGCTTTGGTGATGCCCAGGACGTAGTCGATCCCGTTGGGCCCGATGCCGACGCCCGTGGCGGCCTGCCCCGCGATGACGTTCGAGGATGTCACGAAAGGATATGTCCCGAAGTCGATATCAAGTAGCGCCCCCTGCGCGCCCTCAAAGAGGATCCGTTTTCCGGCTTTGCGCTTTTCGTTCATCACGTGCCAGACAGGCGCGGCATAGGGGAGGATGAGCGGTGCGACCTCTCTCAGCGCCACAAGGAGCGCGTCGCGATCCACTTCCGGAAATCCGAGCCCACGCCGCAGCGGGTTATGGTGTTGCAACGCGCGGTCGACGCGCGCTTCGAGCGTCGCCGCGTCCGCAAGGTCTGCAACCCGGACCGATCGGCGACCGACCTTGTCCTCATAGGCGGGACCGATCCCGCGGCCCGTCGTCCCGATTTTCGTGCCGGCAGATGCGGCTTCTTCGCGGGCGCGATCAAGCTCGCCATGGATCGGAAGAATGAGCGGAGTGTTCTCTGCGATCATCAGCGTCTGAGGGCTGATCTCCACGCCCTGCGCGCGGACGGTCTCGATCTCCTTGACCAGGTGCCAGGGATCGAGGACCACGCCGTTCCCGATCACAGAAAGCTTGCCGCCGCGCACAACGCCCGAGGGCAGCGCGTGCAGTTTGTAGACCTCATTGCCGATCACAAGGGTGTGGCCCGCATTATGTCCGCCTTGAAATCGGGCGATGACGTCAGCGCGCTCGGACAGCCAATCTACGATCTTGCCCTTGCCTTCATCACCCCATTGAGTGCCCACCACCACGACGTTGGCCATGCATCCATCCTCGACAAGCCATTCAAACGCCCGCCTCATAGCGGCGCGTGGGCGGAGGGGAAACCAGTATCTTGACGCCTCGCGGCCTTGCAGCGAAACGAGGGCATGGGTGGTTTTCTTATTCGTTGGGCTTTCGCGTTTGTGCTGATTGCCGTGACCTACAATCCGACGCAGCTGAATTTCGTGCGCTTCAGTCTCGACAACTACACGGATCGCCTGTCGCTCGTCGTGCTTGGCGGTGTCGTGCTCTTCATCGGATACGTGATCTATTTGCGCGCGACGCTGCGGTCCATCGGTGGCTTTGGGATGCTCTTGGTGGCGGCTCTCGTGGGTGCGCTGATCTGGGTGGCCGTGGATCTCGGCCTCGTGAACCTCGAAGATCCGTCCTTCAATCTCTGGCTCGGGATCGTCGCGCTGAGTTTCGTACTCGGGATCGGGCTGTCGTGGTCGATTGTCCGCCGCAAGCTGTCTGGCCAGGCCGATGTGGACGATGTTGACGAGTAAAGCGGGGTTGCGGGGGCGCTGGTGAGCCTCTATGTCCGCTCCGTTCCCGGTTGAGGTGCCTGCCCCATGCAATACGACAACGTCATCCTGATCGTCCTTCTGGTCCTCGCGGTCGCACTGATCGCTGTGGTCCTGCTTCAACGCTCGGAAGGGGGAGGGCTGGGTATCGGCGGAGGCGGCGGTGCCGGTGGTGGGGTCCAGGCGCGCGGGCAAGGAAATGCCCTGACGCGGCTGACGTGGTTCCTTGGCGCGGCGTTCATGGTCTGCGCGTTGGCGCTGACGCTGATTTCCGCGCAGAATGCCGGCTCAAGCTCTGTTCTGGATGGTGACGGCGGGTCGCTGTTGCCGCCGGCCACGACAGAGGTTCCGGCGGGCGAAGACCTGTTGCCGCCGTCGCTTGACGACGAAGAGCCGCTGCTTCCGGTGGCCGAGTAAACACAAGAACTAGCGCTGGGCGACGCCCGGCGCGCTTTATCTAGCTTCCAACCATGGACAGCGCGGGGCGAATCCTTATACGATTAAATCCCGTGGTGCTGTGCAGTTGACGCACGCCGAACACGACGGGAGAGCCCCTTGGCACGTTTCATTTTCATCACGGGAGGCGTTGTGTCTTCCCTCGGGAAAGGCTTGGCTTCGGCAGCCCTGGGCGCCCTTTTGCAGGCGCGGGGCTATTCGGTCCGGCTTCGAAAGCTCGATCCCTATCTGAACGTCGATCCGGGAACCATGTCCCCCTTTGAGCACGGTGAGGTGTTCGTCACGGATGACGGCGCGGAGACGGACCTCGACCTCGGTCACTATGAGCGCTTTACCGGCGTCCATGCGCGGGGAACGGACTCCGTCTCCTCCGGCCGCATTTACTCCAACGTCCTCGAGAAAGAGCGCCGCGGCGACTACCTGGGTAAAACCATTCAGGTGATCCCGCACGTCACTAATGAGATCAAGGACTTCATCGCCATTGGCGAGGATGAGGTGGATTTCATGCTGTGCGAGATCGGCGGCACGGTGGGCGACATCGAAGGTCTCCCGTTCTTCGAAGCCATCCGCCAGTTCAGCCAGGACAAACCGCGCGGGCAGTGCATTTTCATGCATCTGACGCTCCTGCCTTTCATCAAGGCGAGCGGAGAATTGAAGACGAAGCCGACGCAGCATTCGGTGAAGGAATTGCGGTCCATCGGTTTGGCGCCCGACATCCTCGTGTGCCGCTCCGAAGGCCCGATCCCCGTGAAGGAACGGGAGAAGCTCGCGCTGTTTTGCAATGTGCGGGCAGACAGCGTGATCGCCGCGCAGGATCTCAAGTCGATCTACGAGGCGCCGCTGGCCTACCATCGCGAGGGCCTCGACCAGGCAGTCCTGGACGCTTTCCACATTGCCCCTGCCCCCCGCCCCGACCTCGCCCGGTGGGAAGACGTCGCAGACCGGATCTACAACCCTCAGGGCGAGGTGAAGGTCGCCATCGTGGGCAAGTACACCGAGCTGGAGGACGCCTACAAATCCATCGCCGAGGCCCTCACCCATGGCGGGATGGCCAACCGCGTGAAGGTCGACGTGGAATGGGTGGATGCAGAGCTTTTTGAGCGTGAAGACCCTGCGCCACACCTCGAAGGCTTTCACGCCATCCTCGTGCCCGGAGGCTTTGGAGAGCGCGGCACGGAGGGCAAGATCAAGGCGGCCCAGTTCGCGCGGGAACGCCGTGTCCCCTACCTGGGCATCTGCCTTGGGATGCAGATGGCTGTGATCGAAGCCGCGCGAAACCTCGCCGACCTGGGCGATGCAGGCTCTGAAGAGTTCGACCACGAGGCAGGCCGCAAGCGGTTTACGCCCGTGGTCTACCACCTGAAGGAATGGGTGCAGGGCAACCACAAGGTATCCCGGAAGGTCACCGATGACAAAGGCGGCACGATGCGGCTGGGCGCCTATGATGCCGTCCTGGCCGAAGGGTCGCGCGTCGCGGATGTCTACGGCACAACGGCCATCGAAGAGCGTCACCGCCACCGCTACGAGGTCGACATCAAGTATCGTGACAAGCTCGAGGAGCAGGGTCTGTGCTTTACGGGCATGTCGCCCGACGGCCGCCTGCCTGAAATCGTCGAGGTGAAGGATCACCCGTGGTTCATCGGCGTCCAGTTTCACCCTGAACTCAAGTCCAAACCTTTCGCCCCGCACCCCCTTTTCAAGGACTTTGTGCGCGCTGCGAAAGAAACGAGCCGGTTGGTGTAGCCATGTTCGAACGACTTTTTGAGCTTTTCAAACCTGAGATTTACGAAACGCCGCTTCCAGAGGCCGATGCCGAACACGCGTTCGGCGCGCTCATGGTGCGGGTGGCGAAGGCCGACAAAGCCGTTCTCTATCAGGAGCTTGAGCGCATCGACTTCATCCTTGCCCAACGCAACGATCTGTCCGCCGTGGATGCTGCCAAGTTCCGGGCGTCTTGCGAAAAGCTGGAAGAGGCGATGCCCTCAACGCGGGAGCTGTCGGAGATCCTGGTGAAGGAGGTGCCTGAGCCGGACCGCGAGCAGATGTTCATCGCGCTTTGGGAAGTGCTCCTCGCGGACGGGTTCCGCGACGCGCGCGAAGAGGATGTCGTGGATCGCGTGGCGACCGTCCTCGGGATCGGCTCCAACCGGGCGTCTGTGCTCGCGGCGAACGTGCTTCCGGGGATGCCAAACAAGGACGGAACATGATGCCCAAAGGCTACTGGATTGCGCATGTGACGGTCGAAGACGCGGAGGTTTATGACCGCTACCGCGCTGCGAACGCCGCCCCTTTTGCCGAGTACGGAGCACGGTTTCTTGTTCGGGCAGGATCGCAAAGTGTGGAAGAAGGCACCGCGCGCGCCCGAACGGTCGTTCTGGAATTCCCGACGATTGAAGCGGCGCGGGCCTGCTACGCATCAGAGGCCTACAGGGCTGCGAAAGCCATCCGCGACCCAGTCGCCACGTCCGATCTTGTCATCGTGGAAGGATATGAGGGTGAGCCCTAGCGGCCTTCGGCCTCGAAAACGCGCGCGATACTGCGCCGGGAATTGTGCTTTAGCCGATAGAGCCTAGATACACGCCATGTTTGCAAATCTTCTCAATAAGCTGGCCCAGCCGGAACCCGACCCGCTGGACGATGGCGACGCGCGGCTCGCTCTCACCGCGCTTTTGGTGCGCGTTGCACAGTCCGACGGCGCCTATGACGCCGAGGAGCGCGGGCGCATCCTTTCCATTGCTGCCAAACGCTACGGCTTGACGAGCCAGGCGGCCGAGGCACTCGTGAAAGATGCCGAAACGCTTGAGGCAGAGGCGCCCGATACCGTGCGCTTCACGCGCGCCATCAAGGACGCGGTCCCCTATGAGGAGCGTACCGGCGTCATCGAGGCCCTGTGGTCGGTCGTCCTCGCGGACGGCGTGCGCGACGATGAAGAAAACGCCCTCCTTCGCCTCGTGGCCAATCTTCTGGGCGTCAATGATCGCGACAGCGCCCTCGCGCGGCAGGCTGCTGAAACCGGGCAATGATCGCGACCTTTCCGATGTACGACCAGCCGGCGCTGCAGCCGGCAAACGATGCGCTTTGGTCGCTTGTCAGGGACGCGCTGCCCTTTTCGGCACCTGAGCATCTGACGCGCTCGGATGATCTCATGGCGCTCTGGACGGCGCCTGACCTCCTTCTCGGCCATACGTGCGGCCTCGTCCTCGCGCGGCCTTTGCGGGGCCGCGTCCAGTACGTGGCGACACCTGATTTCGGGATCGAGGGCTGCCCGCCGGGGCATTACCGATCCGCCCTCGTGCACCGCGAGGGAGAGGCCCCCGCCGCAGGGGCACGGCTGGCGTGGAACGACGATCAGTCACAATCGGGTTGGGGCGCGGCGCAAGGATACGGCTTTGTGCCGGCAGTGCGGACCGGCGCCCATGCGCAATCACTTGCCGCTGTCGAAAGCGGTGATGCGGATGTCGCCCTCATTGACACCCATACGCTGACGATCCTTGGCTTGCCCGAGGGGCTAAGTGTGGCTGCGCTGACATCCCCGACCCCTGCTCCGCCCCTCATCACGGCGCGCGCAGAGTGGGTGGCCCCGCTGCGCGAGGCTCTAGTAAGCGCGTTCGCGGCGCTGCCGGACGACGTACGAACAACGCTTCGCCTGACGGGCTTTCCCGTTCTCGATGTGGCGCAGTATTATGCTGTCCCGCAGCCACCGGCCCCCTGACGCCACGTCGCCCGTAGAAATCCATTTGCGGCGGCGCGCGTTTCGTGGCGTAGTCCGGCAAACAACGGGGATGGACGTGACCTCAGCTGCACCGGTCATAGAAATCAGGAATTTGCACAAAGCCTACGGGTCGCTTGAGGTCCTCAAGGGTGTGGATATCCGCGCCGAGCGTGGCGACGTAATCTCGCTGATCGGGTCATCAGGGTCTGGAAAATCGACGCTTTTGCGATGCTGCAACCTCCTGGAAGACAGCCAGCAGGGCGAGATCCTGTTCGAAGGCGACGCAGTGAAATGGATGGGCCAGGGCCTCGCGCGGCGCCCGGCTGACAAACGCCAGGTGCTGGCCATGCGCACCAACCTGTCCATGGTTTTTCAACAATTCAATCTGTGGTCGCATCTGACGATCCTTCAGAATGTCATGGAGGCGCCCGTGCACGTCCTGGGCCGCGACAAAGCACAGGCAGAAGGCGCGGCGCGCGCTCTACTCGACAAAGTAGGGATCGGCGACAAGTCCGAGCGCTACCCCGCAGAGCTTTCGGGCGGCCAACAACAACGCGCGGCCATTGCCCGGGGCCTAGCGATGGAGCCCAAAGCGCTCCTGTTCGACGAACCGACGAGCGCCCTCGACCCAGAGCTTGAGCAGGAGGTCATTCGTGTGATCCGGGATCTGGCCGAGGAAGGCCGCACGATGATCATCGTCACGCACGACATGGCGATGGCACGCGACGTGTCAAACCACGTCGTTTTTCTTCACCAGGGCCGCATCGAGGAGGAAGGCGACCCCGCCACACTCTTCAATGCCCCAAACTCCGCGCGGCTTCAGCAGTTTCTATCTGCCGTGGCCGCCTAACCAGCCTCATCCAGGGAGAAACAGATGAAGCTTTTGACAACCACCACCGCGCTCGCGCTCGTCGCTGGCATGGCGTTTGCTGACGGCCACTCCGTCGTTCGTCTTGGCACCGAGGGAGCCTATGCACCCTGGAACTTCCTTGACGACAACGGCGAGGTCGCAGGCTTCGAACGCGAGCTCGGCGATGAGCTTTGCGCACGGGCAGAGCTCACCTGCGAGTGGGTGACGAACGACTGGGATTCGATCATCCCCAACCTCGTCTCCGGCAATTATGATGCGATCATCGCGGGCATGTCCATCACCGACGAGCGCGACGAAGTCATTGACTTCACAATGGGTTACACCCCGCCCGACCCCTCAGGCTACATGGCGATGTCTGCGGATGTCGACCTTGAAGGCGGTGTCATTGCCGCGCAGGTCAATACCATCCAGTCCGCGTTTCTGGCGGAAAAGGGTGTGACGGTTCTTGAGTTTGCAACGCCGGAAGACACCGTTTCTGCCGTGCGCAACGGTGAGGCCGACGCCGTCCTTGCAGACGCGTCCTTCCTTGCGCCCATCGCCGCCGAGGACGCCGACCTCGTCATTCTCGAACAGACCGAGATGATCGGCGGCGGCGTCGGCATGGGCATCCGCGAGAGCGATACGGAGCTGAAGGAAACCTTCAACGCCGCCATCCAATCAATGAAGGATGACGGGTCGCTCAACGAGCTGATCACGAAGTGGGAAGTGGCCTCCACTTTCTAAAGCTGGCGGGCAGGGTGCGCATCGTACCCTGCCCCAACAACGATTGCATCTCATGAAACAGTGTCGCCTCTACAAGGCCCCGGAAGAGACGCTCGCATTGCCGATGGACGAGGCTTTCACGCTGCTTAAAGAGCGGGACGGCTCCCATGAATGGGGCTACATTCTTGCTTGCAGGGACTGCGGTCAGCACTTTGTCTTTGATGCCGTTGAAATCGTGGACTTTGTTGGCGGCGACGACGCGCTTTACATTAGCTACATCCCAGCCGCTGATCTGGCAGAGGCAGAGCGGATCTTCGAGCTTTCCCCTTGGGAGCTTCTCAAGATACGCCCCGCGCTTCGTAAGGATTTTCCCACTGGGGCATCAAAACCCACGATCACCTGGGTGTTCTAGGACATGTTTGGCTTTTGCTCAGATCCCTCGGCGCTTGATACGGTGCGTTGGTTCGCCTGCTACTTTACGACAGGCAAGCACCAGTTGTTCTACTGGTCCTTCCTCACTGTCTTTGTTCTTTTGACCGTCACCGCCCCGACAGCGCTGGCATTTGGCTTTGGCGGCGCCATAGCGGCACGCTCGCGCATTGCGCCGCTTCGATGGTTCGGCAAAGGCTACATCGCGATCGTGCGCGGCGTTCCGGACATCGCCTTCTTCCTCTTCTTCGTGATCGCCCTCGATCAGGGTTTCGAGTGGCTTCGCCATCAGGCGTTTTGCCCTGAATGGACGGACCCGATCCGGCAGGGCAACGACTTCATCGTCTGCGCGCAGGCAAAGCTTCCCTTGTCCACGGCGCCCCAGTGGATCCACGAGGTTTACGGCTTTTTCCTCGCCGTGCTGACCTTTGCCATCGTCTTTGGCGCCTTTGCGGCGAATGTGCTCTACGGCGCTATGCAGGCCGTTCCAAATGGCCAGATCGAGGCCGCGGAGGCCTACGGCATGAGCCCGCGCAAGGCCTTTTGGCGCATAACCGTTCCGCAGATGTGGGTCTTTGCGCTGCCGGGGCTTTCCAATCTTTGGATGGTGCTGATCAAGGCGACGCCACTGCTGTTTCTGCTCGGCGTGGAGGATATCGTCTATTGGGGCCGCGAGCTGGGCGGCACCGTCCTTGAGCGGTTCTCGGACTACCCGCATGGTGACTGGCGCGTGTGGTACTTCCTCGCGCTTTTGGTCTTTTACCTCGCCTTCACCCGCTTGTCCGAACGGGTTCTCAACAGCATCAACGCCCGCCTCACCCGCGGTCAGGCCACCCTGGGCGCCACATGAGCGGTAAGACTTCCTCAAAAGGTCCTGTCAAAATCCTTTCTAAGGATTTTGCGCCCAGCGGCTGTTGCGTCTCTGTGCGGGGCTTTCCATGACCTGCTGGGAGACGGTTCAAGCCTATGCGTTCCGTTCCATCGGGTACGGGGAACGCGTGCTGCCGCGCGAGGATTTTACGCTTTGTCAGCATTTCACGCTGATCGGGTCGGGTCTGATCTGGAATGTCTATTTCGGGCTGCTTGCCCTCCTTGCGGGGTTTGTTTTGGCCAATATCGTGGCTGTGGGTAAGGCGTCTGCGAACCCGTGGGTCGCCAAACCGGCCGACTGGTTCATCCTGATTTTTCGGGGATCGCCCCTCTTCATCCAGTTCTTTCTGGCCTACTTTGTCTTTCTCGAGCTCAAGAATGCCGGGATCCTGACCTGGCTGACCTCGGCCTGGGCGGGTGCGCTGATCATCCTCTTCCTCAACACCGCAGCCTATTCGGGAGAGATCTTTTACGGCGCGCTCAAATCCGTCCCAAGAGGCGAGGTTGAGGCCGCTGATGCCTACGGGATGTCGGGCGTCACGCGCTTTCGACGTATCATTTGGCCCACGCAAATGCGTCTCGCCTGGCCGGCCTATACGAATGAGGCCATTTTTCTGTTCCATGCCACGACGCTCGTCTTCGCGAGCCAGTTCCCGGTGGCGCGGCAAGAGGGCGACGCCCTGTTCTATGCGCGGTACTTTGCGGACAAGACCTTCAATCCCTTCGTGCCCTATCCCATTCTGGCGTTCTACTTTGTGCTTCTCACGCTCGTGCTGATCTTCGTCATGGGTCTGATCAATCGCCGACTGAACCGGCATCTGCCACAGGCGGCGCGAACGCGCGTGCGCTACAAGCCGGTGCTCATGCGATGACCTCGTCGGCCCGGATCGCAGCGGTGGATCTGAACGGCCTCTTGCGTGGCAAGCGCGTGCCTGCCCGCAAGCTCGGCGCGCCCATGCGCATGCCTTTCTCGGCGCTGAACGTCGACATCTTTGGCTATGACATCGACGACAGCCCGCTTGTCTTCGCCACGGGGGACGCGGACGGCACGCTGCTTCCGTCAGATCGCCCGGCGTTCGCCCTGCCCTGGCTTGAGGATCAGCCGCTGCTGCAATTGAGCCAGATGCATCACGAGGACGGCAGGCCCTTTGCGGGGGACCCCCGCCATGCCCTTTCGCGCGTTCTCGACAGGTACGCCACGCTAGGTTGGCAGCCGGTTTGCGCTGTGGAGCTTGAATTCTACCTCGTCGAACTCGACGGCGCCCTCGCGGCCCCTGTCAATCCGCGTTCCGGTCGGAGACTGCTCAGCCCTCAGGTCCTCGGATTGCGGCAGCTTGACGGGTTCGAGGCGTTCTTTAACGCCCTGGAACAGGGTGCTGAGGTCATGGGCCTCGAACCCGCGACGATCACGTCAGAATCCGGTCTCGGGCAGTTCGAGGTGACGCTTGACCCCGCCCCGGCCATGAAAGCCGCCGAAGATGCGCTGCTGATGAAGGAGCTCATCAAAGGCACCGCGCGCAACCACGGGCTATCAGCGACATTTCTCGCAAAGCCGTTCAGCGGGGATGCGGGAAACGGCCTTCATATGCATGCTTCCGTCCTCGATCGAGACGGGCGCAACATCTTCGACGACGGAACGCCGGAAGGCACCGAGGCCCTGAGACAGGCCATTGCCGGATGCCTCGCTGCCCTACCCGCGAGCACTGTCTTCTTCGCCCCTCACCTGGGCAGCTATGCGCGGTTCGTCGAGAACGCCCATGCGCCGATGTCCGCATCATGGGGTTATGACAACAGGACCGTCGCTTTGCGCATCCCCTCGGGCCCCGGAAAGGCACGGCGATTTGAGCACCGCGTGGCAGGCGGAGATGCCAATCCATTCCTCCTGTTCGCAGCCATTCTCGGCGCCGCGATCCATGGGGTCGAGTCCGCCATGGAGGCGCCAGCACCCACCGAAGGCAATGCCTATGGCCTGTGCGCCCCTGCCCTTGCGCCCACGCTGCCTGATGCCATCGACCGCCTTGCGAACCCTCTTTTGACCGAGATCTTCGACCCCCTCCTCCTCGATAATCTCAGACGCACTAAGGGCCAGGACGCCGCGAAATGCGCGGCGCTTTCGGATACGGAGCTGATCCAGTACCTGCTCGAGACAGTCTGAGCGCGCTTTTCAAAGCGTAAGGGCGGGCGTAGAACGCACTAAACACCAAGGTGATCCATGCATATCGGCATCCTTCAATGTGGCCACACGCCTGAAGCCGTGAGCGAGGTCCATGGCGATTTCGACGCACTTTTCGAGACGCTTTTCGACGGCCAGGGGCTGACGTTCAGCACCTGGGATGTGGTGGACATGGACTTTCCCGCCACGATCCATGAGGCGGACGGATGGCTTCTCACCGGGTCGCGGCATGGCGCCTATGAGGAGCACGCCTTCATCCCTGCCCTGAAAGACTTCATCCGTGAGCTGAACAGCGCAAGAAAACCCGTGATCGGGATCTGCTTTGGCCACCAGATCGTCGCGGAAGCGCTCGGCGGACGGGTCGAAAAGTTTGCGGGCGGCTGGGCGATTGGGCGCCATGGCTATGTGATCGACGGCGAGGAGGTGCATCTCAATGCCTGGCACCAGGATCAGGTGATCGAGCCACCGGACAGCGCCCGGACGGTCGGCTCCTCCCCGTTCTGCGAACATGCCGTGCTTGTCTATGGAAACCATATCATGACGGTGCAGCCCCACCCCGAGATCAGCAACGACGTGCTGTCCGCCTATCTGGAATCCCGGGGGCAGGACCCGATCTTCCCACGGGACAAGATCAACACCGCCCGCGCGATGCTCGGCTCTCTGGGTGATGAGCCCCGGCTCGCAACGCGGCTTGCGCGCTTTCTCAAGGACGCGCGCCCGTGAATGCGTGGTTGAAAAAGTGCCCTGCAGTCACGCAGCGCTACCTCGATACGCATCGCCTGGACGAGGTCGAATGCGTGATCGCCGACTTGCCCGGGATCGCGCGGGGCAAGGCCGTGCCCGCGCTGAAATTCGACCGGCAGACGCAATTTTACCTGCCCAAGTCCATCTACTTCCAGACGATCACGGGCGGCTGGGGGGAAGCTGCCGGGGAGGAAGGCTTCACAGAGCCCGACATGATCCTGAAGCCGGACTTCTCAACAGCGACGGCGGCGCCCTGGACGGCGGACTGGACGATCCAGATCATCCATGACGCCGAAGATCGCGACGGCATGCCGATCCCCTTCTCGCCGCGCAACGTCCTCAAGCGCGTCTGCGAGGCGTATCGCGCACGGGGTCTCAAACCGGTCGTCGCGCCGGAAATGGAGTTCTTCCTGGTCGCGCCGAACCTCGACCCGGCCCGCGCCATCGCCCCCATGATGGGCCGGTCTGGCCGACCCGCAGCAGCCCGGCAGGCCTATTCCATGTCCGCAGTCGACGAATACGGCCCGGTCATCGACGACATCTATGACTTCGCCGAAGCCATGGGCCTCGAGATTGACGGCATCACGCAGGAGGGCGGTGCCGGTCAGCTCGAGATCAACCTGCGCCACGGGGATCCGGTCAAGCTCGCGGACGAGGTGTTCTTTTACAAACGGATGATCCGGGAAGCGGCCCTCAAGCACCAGTGCTATGCCACGTTCATGGCCAAGCCTATTGCGGGCGAGCCGGGCAGTGCGATGCATATCCATCACTCGTTCCTCGACGAGAGCGGGCAGAACATCTTTGCCGGCCCCCAGGGTGGTGAGACCGATGCGTTCTACCACTTCATCGCGGGGTTGCAGTCGTACCTTCCGGCCGTCATCGCCTTGCAGGCCCCCTACGTGAACAGCTACCGTCGCTACGTCAAAGACCACGCGGCACCGATCAACCTCGAATGGGCGCGGGACAATCGGACGACGGGCATTCGGATCCCGGTTTCCTCCCCCGACGCAAGACGGGTAGAGAACCGCCTCGCTGGCATGGACTGCAATCCCTATCTCGGCATCGCGGCATCGCTTGCGGCCGGGCTACTTGGGCTGATGAACGAAGACCGCCCAAGCCGGCAATTCAGGGGCGATGCCTATGAGGGCGAAGGAGACATCCCGCGCGACCTTGGCCGCGCTCTCGACCTCTTTGACGAGGCCACGGCGCTGCACGACATCCTCGGCCCGGAATTCGCGCGCGTCTATTCCATCGTGAAGCGCAGCGAGTACGACGAGTTCCTCGAAGTCATCAGCCCCTGGGAGCGTGAGCACCTTCTGACCAATGTCTAACCGGTGCTGCAGATACGGCTAAGCTCTGCGCGTTGTGCAGCAAGGCGCCGTCTTGCGCTTTGCAAACGATTCCGCGCCGATCCTAAGGAGTTTTGAATTTTCTCGCCCTCCACTGGTTGCTGCGGAAGCTCCGCGTTCTCGAGTTGATCGACCCGCGCCTCGACGCTCTCAACCTCCGCCATACTCGTCTCGATCCTAGCGAGGATCGCCCTGCATGTTTCCTCAACCCCATTCAACGCGGTTTCAATTGCGCCATCTCCCGCAGCCACAAGCTCCGTCTTTGCTTGAATGATCAGTGTCTCCAACGCCTTTCTGATGTCGAGGGATCCTTCGGCTGGTAAGGCTGCCAGCGCTGCCTCCGACAGAAACACGCGCGTTTCCGCTTCCTCGACCCCCCTGAGATCGAGAACAAGCCTGACGAGTTCACGATCTGACTCTTCGTTTTGGATGATGATCGCATTGTCAGAGACCGGCCACTGCACAAACCACAGAACAAATAACGCTGTCAGCGGTGCCGCAAGCGCCTTGGCCCATTCGACGAAGTAGCGTCCGTCTGACCAGTCATCCATGAAGCGCCCTTTCTGAATTCGCTTGCATCCCCGGCATGCGGGGCTTCTTTTCTCAGCATGAACCCACTCTTTCTGAACGACAAGCCAGGGCAGTTTCCGCCGTCATGGTACGCCGCGACGGCGCAAATGCCACCGCAAAGGCCAGCACTTGAGGGCGCGCATCGGGTGGACGTGGCTATCCTTGGGGCCGGGTTCACTGGGCTCACCGCCGCGCTTGAGCTGGCGCGCAAAGGCCTGAGCGTCGCGGTGGTTGAGGCCCATCGCGCCGGATTTGGCGCGTCAGGCCGCAATGGTGGGCAGGTTGGATCCGGGTACAACATGGGCCAGGGCGCTCTCGAAAAGGAGCTCGGCGCGGGCCCGGCGCGCGCGCTTTGGGATCTTTCCATGGACGCAAAGGCGATGGTCCGGATGTTCTGCGCAGATCATGCACCGGACGCGCGGTTTCGCCCCGGCGTTGCCCATGGCGCTTGGGGTCGCGGCGAGTTCGCGGAACTGAACGCAGAGGCCGATCATCTCGCGCGCCACTATGACTTTCACCTCGAAGTCCATCAGGAGGCCGAGTTCAGGGACCTCGTACGCTCCCCTGTTTATCGTGGCGGCACGCTGGACCGCGATGCAGGCCACGTCCATCCTCTGCGCTACTGCCTTGCCCTCGCGCGGGAAGCCGAAGCGGCAGGGGCGACGATCTTCGAAGGCTCACCGGTGACCGAGCTCAGCAAGGGATGCCTTACCACTGCGCTGGGTTCGGTGCAGGCAGCCCACGTGGTTCTTGCGGGCAACGGATACATGCCAGCGCTGAACGGCACTTATGCCGCACGGGTGTGCCCCATAAACAGCTTCATTGCCGCCACCGAACCGCTTGCAGATCCGAGCCTGATCCTCACTGAAGATATCGCCGTCGCCGATGACCGTTTCGTCGTGAACTACTTCCGGCTCTCCGAGGATGGGCGTCTCCTGTTCGGCGGGCGCGAAAACTACGGCTTGGGCTTTCCCAAAGACATCACCACACGCCTTCGACACCGGATGCTCCACCTCTTCCCGCAACTGGAGGCGGCGCGGATTGACTATGTCTGGGGCGGCACGCTCGGCATCACCATGCGGCGCGTGCCGCTCGTCCGCCAGCTTGAGCCGGGCATTTGGGCGGCGGGCGGCTTTTCGGGTCACGGGGTGGCGCTCACGGCCATAGCGGGGCGGTGCCTCGCCGAGGCCATCAGCAACGACACGACGAACTTCAATCACCTAAGTCAGCTGCCCTGCCCGCCATTCCCCGGTGGCAGCCGCCTGCGCGCCCCCCTCCTCACTCTGGCGATGACATGGTATGCGCTCCGCGATAGACTCGGGATATGAGCGATCCGTTTCACAACCCCTCCATCTGGTCCTGGTTCAAGGCCCCGCCTTTGCGCTGACCCGCAGCTTCTTTGTGCAATGTACTTCCGCCGGAGGCACCCCTGCCCTCCGCCAAGACCAGGATCGAAACCATGAAAGACACGTCCCCCAACAGTTGGGAGGCCCGCGCCGACCGCCACAGCTTTTACGGCTTTACCGACTTGCCCACCATTCATGACCGCGGCGCCGTCATTCTGACCGGCGGCGAGGGTCCATACGTCACCGATGTGCACGGCAACCGCTACCTCGACGCCAATTCCGGCCTTTGGAACATGGTGGCAGGGTTTGATCATCCCGGCCTCACGAAGGCCGCGCAGGACGCCTATGCCAAGTTTCCCGGATACCACGCCTTTTTCGGGCGTATGGCGGAAGAAACCGTCGCCCTGTCGGAACGCCTCATCGAGGTTTCGCCCTTCGCGGACGGCAAGGTGTTTTACACCAATAGCGGCTCTGAGGCGAATGACACCATGGTCAAGATGCTCTGGTTTCTCGCCGGTGCCGAAGGCCGCCCGGAGCGGCGCAAGATCATCACCCGCAAAAACGCCTACCATGGCGTGACGGCGGTTTCCGCCTCCATGACCGGCAAGCCCTATAACAGCGTCTTCGGTCTCCCTCTGCCTGAATTCCACCATCTTACCTGCCCCCATTACTGGCGCGAGGGCCAGCGCGGAGAAAGCGAAGCAGAGTTCACAGCCCGCCTTGGCCTCGAGCTGCAGGAGCTGATCGCCCGCGAAGGCGCCGATACGATCGCGGGCTTTTTTGCCGAACCTGTGATGGGCGCAGGCGGCGTCATACCGCCCTCGGAAGGCTATTTTCAGGCAATTCAGCCGATCCTGGCGTCTCACAATATCCCGCTGATTTCTGACGAAGTTATCTGCGGGTTTGGCCGGACCGGGGAGGTTTGGGGCTGCGACACATACGGGTTCACGCCGGACGCGATCATAAGCTCCAAATGTCTGACGGCGGGTTTCTTTCCTATGGGCGCCGTCATTCTGGGGCCGTCACTGGCTGCGCGGCTCCAAGCGGCGTCCGAAGCCAGTGAGGAGTTTCCACACGGCTTCACCGCCTCTGGTCATCCGGTCGGGTCGGCCATTGCCATGAAGGCCATCGACGTCATCCTAACGGACGGGCTTCTCGAGCAGGCGCGCGCCCTTACCCCCCGCTTTGAGGCGGGCATGGACGACATCATGGCGCGGCACGCCCATATCGGAGAGGTGCGCGGCAAAGGGCTCATGGGTGCGTTGGAGGCGGTACGGGACCGCGCAACGAAGACGCCTTTCGAACCAGAGCTGAGCGTGAGTGAGCGCATCGCGAATGCCTGTACCGATCAGGGCCTGATCTGCCGTCCGCTCGGGCAGTCCATTGTCCTGTGCCCGCCCTTCATCATGACGGAGGCCCAGATGGATGAGATGTTTGAAAAGCTGGACGCTGCGCTCTCGGACGTCTTCCGGGCGGTTGCCTGACGTCCCGAAATCAGAGCTTTGACAGCTTTTCCTGAAGCTCCGCCAACTGGCGCTTGATCGCGTCGAGGTCTTCTTCCTCGTCGGTTTCCTGTGTCGGAGCCGACCAGTTTTGCATACCGCCTGTCATGGCCTTGAAGAATGCCTCCTGCTGGGCCTTCATTGCCTCGTATCCCGGCATACCGGACATCGGGTTCATCGCGCCCATCTGGTCCATCACCTTTGATTGGCCGTCGCGTAACATGTCAAAGCTGGCAGCCAGAAACTGGGGCACCACCGACGACGCTTGCGTCGTGTAGCTGCGCACCAGGTCCGTCAGGACCGTCACCGGCAGGACGTTTTCGCCTTTCGACTCGTGATCCGCGATGATTTGCAAGAGGTATTGGCGTGTCAGGTCATCCCCAGATTTGAGATCGACGATCTGAACCTCGCGTCCGTCACGGATGAATGCGGCGATATCCTCAAGTGTCACATAATCAGACGTCTCGGTATTGTAGAGACGCCTGCTCGCATAGCGCTTGATCAGCAGTGGCGCGTCAGTCTTAGTCATGGCGCGCGTATCCTCCCCGATCAGCGCCCGCTTTCGCGGCGATGCAGAACGCTACCGCGCCGCAGCGCGCGGGACAAATAAAAAAGGGCGAGCCCAGGAATAACCTGTGGCTCGCCCAGTAATCACACCGTCAATGGGAGGAAGGACGGCGTGTTCGAAATCGAGTTACTTTGCAGACGCTTTCTTCGCGGCAGAGGTCACGTCATCCGTGGCCTTCTTCACAGCGGCAGTCGCGTCCTCGGTGATGTTCTTGCCGGCAGCGAGCATCAGCTCAACCGTGTCCATCTGCACCTTCTTAGCGACTTCTGCGAAAGCGGACATGTGCTCTGCGGCGGTTTCAGCGGAGAAGGACGCAAAATCCGTCATCGCCTTGCCGTAATCGGCCATTTCGCCTTTGGCTTTGGTGACGTCGGACACCTTGCCCAGCGTTGCCTTCGTCCACTTTGCAGAGATTTCCGTGGATTTCTCGGCAGCGTCGAGGGCAACGGCAGACATCTTTTCAGAGAGCGTCGCGGACGTCTTGAATGCGTCTTCCATGGCCTTGGTGTCGACGGGGAATGCACCCATCATGTCCTTGAACATGGCAGTGAAATCTTGCTGTGCGGCCATCGGGCTCATCCTTTTGTGCGTTGCGGGATCTATCCCGCTATCCTGCAGCGCGGGACCATCCCTCGTCGCTGCGTCTGCATATTAGTTAGACGCTGCATTGCAGCATTGCAAGTTTTTTTCTGCACTGCAGCAAAATGATCGCCAGAAGGCGTGTCAGACGGCGGTGACGTAGGACCCGGGGGCGGGCAGGAGCTCGCCGGATTTGGCGCCACCGGCCCTGCGCGCCTTCACAGTGCCATCGGAGCGCTCCTTGAGCCAGGCGTCCCAACGCGGCCACCAGGACCCTTCCTGGAACGTCGCCCCCTCCTTCCACGGATCAGCTGCGCGTTTGAGATCCGCGTTGACGTAATGGCCGTACTTCTTCTTGGAGGGAGGGTTTATGATGCCCGCAATGTGCCCGGACTGGCTGAGGATGAACGTCTTGTCCGCGCTGCTCATCTTCTGGACACCGTAGTAGGAGCTCTTCCAGTCTGCGATATGGTCGGTTTCGCACGCGATCGCGCAAAGCGGCACGTCCACCTCCTGAAGGTAGAGAGTATCCTGCCCCAGTTCAAAGCCTCCATTTGCAAAGAGATCGTCCTGGCAAAGACCTCGGAGGTATTCGACCGCCATCTTTCCGGGAAGGTTGGTTGAATCACCATTCCAATAAAGCAGGTCAAAGGCCGGTGGGGCCTCGCCCATCATGTAGCTCTTGATTGCCGGCCCATAGATAAGGTCGTTGGACCGGAGGTAAGAGAACGTGCGCGCCATATAGATGCTTTCCAAGAGCCCCGTTCGCGCGCACTCCGCTTCGATCCCATTGATGAAGTCGTTGTTGAGAAAGACGCCGACCTCACCCTGATTGGAGAAGTCGGTGAGCGTCGTGAAGAACGTGGCGGAGTTGATGTCATCCACCTCGCCGCGTTTTGCGCGGCGCGCCAGGGTCAGCGCAAGCGTCGTCCCGGCGATACAATAGCCGACCAGGTTCACCTTTTTGACCTTGGCCGCTTTCTTCACTTGGGCGATGGCTGTCTCATACCCTTCTTCCACATAGTCGAGCATGCCGACATCGGCGTAGCTCGCATCCGGATTGACCCAGCTTACCACGAAGACAGTGTGGCCCTGATCCACAAGCCATTTGATGAGGGAATTTTGGTCCTTGAGGTCGAGAATGTAGAATTTGTTGATCCAAGGAGGGAAGATCACGATGGGGGTCTTTTCGACCATATCCGTCGTGGCATCGTACTGGATCAGCTCGAACATGCGGTTGGTGAACACGACGCGCCCCGGTGTCGTGGCGAGATTTTCACCGACGACAAACGCGTCCTTATCCGCCAGCGTCACGAGAAGATCGCCGTGGTTCGCCTCGATATCGGCGACGAGGTTCTCCAGCCCCCGCACGAGGCTTTCGCCATCGGTCGCTACGGCGCGCTCCAGAGCTTCGGGATTGGTGCCCAAGAAGTTCGAGGGCGAGAACATATCGATGATCTGGCGCGAAAAATACTCGACGCGCTGCTTCTCCCGCGGCTCCAGATGCTCAATATCCTGAATGGCCTGCCCGACGGCCTCGGCGTTGAGCATGTATTGCTGCTTGAGAAAGTTGAAGTAGGGGTGGGTGTCCCAAAGAGGATTTTGAAATCGGCGGTCTGTGGGTGTGTCGTCTTGCGGCGCCTGGATTTTGCCCTGCGCAAGTGCTGCCTGCGCCTCGACGTAATGCTTCACCGACTTGGTCCAAAAGCCGATCTGGTGTTCCATGATCTTTGTCGGATTTGCGATCATCTCCGCGACGTAGGCCGTCGCGGCACGCATGAACAGTTCCTGGCTGGGCCCCTGAAGCGCGGGCGGCGTCGGCTCCTTTTTCTCTCCGAGAGCCGCGACGAGACGTCGGGAAAGCTGGTCGACGCGCTCCAGATTCGCGGAAAGCTTGTCAGAGGGCTTGAACTCATCGCTCATATTTTATTGCTTTCTCAACCTTACGCACCTACAGTTCGCACTTGCAGCATATACGTTCGCGCGGACTGGCGCACAATTCACCATGTGCGGCAGACCGGAAACGCGGCGCTTGGTCTGACCCTGTAAAGAACGATGTCTCCGCTACCAAGTTCCTTGAGCAGACAGGTCCAATTAAACGCCCAAAGCAAAGGGCACCTGGGGAGCAACCTTGGGCGAAGGGGGCCTGACGATGCGCTATATGATAACGTACGACCTCATGGAGGCGGCGCGCAACACGAATGAGTGGTTGGGCGCAACGGCGAAGGCGATGGGATCTTATCCTGCCTTGGCAATGATCCCAAATCCGACCTTCCAATGGATGGCCGCATGGGGCGAAGTGACCGAACGCACTTTTTCGCGCATGGTCGTTAAGCCCGATTGGGGGCTCGATTCAATTTCCATGGAAGATGGAAAGGATCACCTGATCTCGATCGAGCCTGTGGTGTCCAAGCCCTTCGGCGACCTGATCCACTTTAAAGTTCAGGGCAGGAAGCCGCGAAAGCGCCGGGTGATGCTTGTGGCACCGATGTCGGGGCATTACGCGACCCTGCTGCGCAAGACCGTGTTCTCTCTTCTGCCCGATTGTGAAGTCTACATCACCGACTGGCACAACGCCCGCGACATTCCGGTGAGCGAAGGCAAGTTCGACGTCGAGGATTATACGCTCTACCTCGTGGAGTTCATGAAGGCTCTGGGCCATGACACGCATATCATCGCGGTGTGCCAGCCCGCTCCTTTGGCACTGGCCGCCACCGCCTATCTCGCCGAGGATGATCCCAAGGCGCAGCCCGCCTCCTTGACGCTGATCGGCGGACCGATTGATCCGGATGCAGCATCCACAGATGTTACCGATTTCGGGCGACGCGTGACCATGGGACAACTTGAGGAAACGATGATCCAGCGCGTTGGCTTCAAGTATAAAGGCGTGGGGCGACTGGTTTACCCCGGCCTCCTCCAGCTCGCGTCCTTTATGTCCATGAACGCGGAAACCCACGGAAAGAGCTTTTACGACCAGATCGTGCGCACGGCTGGCGGCACGGCGTCAGACCATGACAAGCACAACGCGTTTTACGACGAGTACCTTGCGGTGATGGACATGACGGCAGAGTTCTACCTGTCCACCGTCGAACGGGTGTTCAAGCAGCGTGACATTGCGCGAAACGCATTCACGGTGGCCGGTCGGCCCGTTGACATGTCAAAGATCAAGGATGTGGCAGTGAAAGTCGTCGAAGGCGAGAAGGACGATATCTCTGCGCCCGGGCAGTGCCTGGCAGCACTGGACCTGCTGACGGGGCTTCCGAAGTCAAAGAAGGCCGCGCATCTGGAGCCCGGAGCGGGCCATTACGGCATCTTCGCCGGCAAGAGCTGGCGCAACAACATCCGCCCGCTTGTCCTTGACTTCATTGACCAAAACGCACGCCGAAAACCTGTGCGAGCGGCGAACAAGAACGCCGCCTGAGCGAGGGGCTCGAAAGGCCTTTCCGGAGGCTTTTCGTGGACTCGTCCAAAGGGCGGATGCGGGCCTCGTGGCTAGCGAAGGACCAAAGGTTGCTTGAGCCAACCACGCAGGATTGCCAACGTCTCTTCCGGCTTTTCGAGCGTCGGCAGATGCCCCGCGCCTTCTATGATCCTCAACTCAGAATGCGGTATCATCTCGGCCATGAACCGGTGGCGATCCGGTGGGCAGAGTTGGTCGCTTTCGCCGCAAAGAACCAGTGCCGGACACTTGATCTTTCTCAACGTTGGTTGCTGGTCCCGGCGCCTCTGGAGTGCTCTGGATTGTCGAATGAAGACATCCGGCCCGAGGCTTTCAGCCATGTCCATGCACAGGTTCAGGACGGCTTGGCGGTTCGGCCCACGAGCGAGGTATTGCGGTTTCATCTCGTCCCGCATCACGGCATGGAGCTGGCCCGCCTTCACCTTGACGATCTGGGGCTCACGTGCAGCTGCGCGCTCCGGCGTTTCCGAGACCGGGTTCGTATCGAGAAGGACGATGCGCGTCACCCGCTCGGGCGCGCGCCTGTAGACCTCCATGGCCACGATTCCGCCGAGGCTTAACCCGGCAAGGGCAAACTTAGCGGGGGCGGCTGCGAGAACGTTGGAGGCGATCTCCTCCATCCGCTCACCCACGCTTGTCGGGGCAACCATAACGGACCGCTCCCGGCTTAGTGCCTCGATCTGCGGCCCGAAGAGCCGGGCGTCGCACATCATTCCGGGAAGAAAGACAACGGGTTCCATCAAAGGCGCGAGGCCGCAATCCGCGCGCCGTCAGCCAGCGCGCCCAGCTTTGCGTAGGCGATGTCCGGGTCCACTGCGCCAAAGCCTGCGAACGTTCCGAACCCGCAGTCAGAGCCCGCGATGACCCTTTCCGCGCCCACGATGTCAACGAACTTACCGATGCGCTCGGCAACAAGTTCCGGGTGTTCTACGAAATTGGTTGTCGTGTCGACCACGCCCGGCACGAGAACCTTGTCATCCGGTATCTCGCTCGCGCGATCACGGAAGACCGTCCATTCGTGAGCATGGCGGGGGTTGGACGTCTCGAACAAGAGCTGTGACGCATTCACGCCCATGAACGTGGAAAAGACGGTAGCCATATCGATGTCGCAAATGTGGGGGCCTTCGTAGTTTCCCCAGCAGATGTGCACCCGCACCTTCGACGGATCGATCCCGTCAAGCGCGTGATTGAGCGCCTCCACGTGGCTTTGCGCGATTTTCAGGAACTCCTCATCGCTCAGATCCGCGAAGAGCATGTGCCGAGAGAGCGCCAGGTCCGGGCAATCGAGCTGCAAAAAGAGACCATTATCAACAATCGTGCGATACTCCTCGCGCATCGCATCCGCCAGGGCCGCGAGATATTCATCGCGTGTGGGATAGAAATCATTCTGCAAAAACAGCGAGATAACGCCCGGGGAGGCCGCATTCATGAAGCCCTCGCTGGCCCCATGCTCTGCCATACCAGCTTTCAAATTTGCAATATCGGCCTCTAATTCGCCCTGCCCCTTGGACTTGACCTCTCCCACGCACATCGGGCGCGCGTAGGTCGGCGTTCCGCCGTCATTGGCAAGTCGCTTCAGGAACCCAGGGAACTTTTTCAGGTCAGCTGGCGCGTTCCGGGGGCTGTCCCCGTCGAACCCGGTGTAGCGGTCCTTGACGTAGGTGGCGTAGCTGATCTTGGACGTCTCGCCGTCCGAGACCACGTCTACACCGACCTCGACCTGACGGCGCACCGTTTCCGCACAGGCTTCAGCCATGGCGCTGCTGAACGCGGCGGCATCATAGGCGTCTCCGTTCTCACGCGCGAAAATGAAGTCCACAACCTTCTGTGTTCGCGGCAAGCTGCCGACGTGCGTCGTCTTGATCACTGAAATCCCTCCGATTTTTCGTCACTTTAGCGGGCCTGCCGGTGCCCTCAACCCGGGAAACGAAAAGCGCCATCCCGGGCTGCAACGGGATGGCGCTGGTCTCGCATTTTGGTGTTCCGTGCGCGTTAGTTCACACGGTCCCAGAACACCCCCAAGTGACGCGAGACGATCTCGTCATAGCGCGCACTCTCCTTGAGTGCGGCCAGACCAGCGTTGAACCGGTAGAGGTGCGTCGTCCCCCGCCAGTGCTTTTTTGAGATAATGACATGGAGCCCCTGCACGCCAAGCGGCTGCGAGAGCGGTGCCACGGCGTTGCGTAGCCCCATATCGCTCAGCGTAGTCCAGCCGGTGAACTCGTTGAGCGCGACGGCATCGACCTCGCCACGAACAAGGAGGTTAAAGCAATCGGCGGGCGTGGCCGGACGCTCCAGGCTCACCAGGTTCTGAGTGAGCCACTGCCGTTCGGCGCTGTCGAGGTCGAAAGTGAAGTATCCCGCCGGTCTGCACAGGGTTTTTCCGTGCAAGTCGCTGTCCTGCTCGAAGGTCAGCCCGGAGCCGTTCACGACGAAGAGAAGCTGAAGCAGCTCAACGATCGGCTCACTAAAGTGGAACTTTACGCAGCGTTCATTTTCTGGTGTCGCAGCGCAATCCGGCTTGAACAAGGGAAAGCCCATGTCGAAATCTTTCTGGTCAAGCGCGTCGAGATGGGTGGACCAGTCATCGTCCCAGGACACCGAGTAGGTGACGGGATTGGGCGTGGCCTCCATGGCTGCGTTGATGAGTTCCGTGATCATCCCCTGCCCCGGCCATGCGCGATCCGTAAATGGCGCGTAGTTCGACCCGGTTACAAGACGCATCTCGGCATCTTCAACCTGAAGCGGGGTGGCATCGGCGACGAAGTCTCCGCCGTCGGTCGGGCAAGGGATCACGAGCTGGGTACCAGCCGGTATCTCAAGCGGGTTGGAGAGCTTTCCGGGGTTCGAGTAGAAGATCAACGACCAGTTCTCGAGCGCCCCGTAATAGCCCTCTGCAATGGTGAAGACGGTCTCTCCCGGTTGGACGATGTGGCTTGCGGACGTGCAGTCTGCAGCGACCGGGGCCGCGGCGAGCGCGAAGAGCCCTGCAATGCTGTTGCGGATATGTGAAAGCGATCCCATCAGAAGCCCGCCCAGATCCGCGTCATGTGTTCATCCACGATCCGCTGGTACTCACCGCTCTCACGGATGCCATCGAGGCCTTCGTTAACCATGCTGATGAGATCAATCGCCTCGGGATGGTCCTTGTGGGCAACTATATGGAGCCCATCGATGTTGATGGGGATGCCAGCGGCAACGTCAACGACGCCTTCGAGGCTCAGTTCCGAGATCTTCTGGCGTCCGGTGAACTCGTTCATAACGACGCCATCCACCTCGCCTTCTGCCAGCATCTCAAAGCAATCGTTGGGCGTACCGGGCTGGAGCAAGGTGATCTTCTCCTCCCGCAGCCAGTTGCGGCCATTGTGGTCAAAGAAGAAGGTCGCATACCCTTCGGGCCGGCAGAGCGTCTTTCCGAACACATCCTGGTCGCGCGTGAAGGTCATCGGGTTTGACGTATTCGTAAACAGAAGGATGAGCATCTCGAACATCGGCTCGGAGAAGACGAGGTTCGCGCAGCGATAGGTGGCCGGATCGTTTTCGCAATCAGGCTTGATCCACGGGAAAGACATTTCGAGGAAAGCATTCGATAAAAGTGGCTCGAAGTGCGCCGACCAGTCGTTCACCCAGTTTACGCCCCACCCCTTCTCGGGATCGACGTCTTCCATGGTCGCTTTGACGAGCTCGGTGAACAGCCCCCCGCTGGGAAGGTCACGATCTGTGAACGGGGCATAGTCGTCTCCGGTCAACAGGTTGATGCGATCCCGATTGCCGGGGTTGCCGAGAGGCACCTGAAGTGGCGCCGAGACCGCGACGACGTTCTCGATATCCACCCCGCCTTCGAGCCCGACCGGCAAGCCGTCGATGCAGGTGAGGTTCAGCGTCATCCCGACCGCGATCCGCTCTGGATTTTCGCCGATGGCGGAGACGTTGGACTGGTAGATGGCCGACCATTTCCCCACGTCTTTGTATTGCGCGTCGGCAATGGCAGAGAGCGAGTCCCCGCGCTTTACCGTGTATGTGCCGCCACAGCCCTGCGCTTCTGCTTCAGTCGCGACGCCTGCACCCGTCAGGCAAATGAATGACGCGGCCACAACGGCCGGTAAACGATCGAGCATAAAACCCCCCAAAGGTCGCCTTGCACACCACCCCTCGTGGGTGCGTCAGCTCATGTAAGCATATGTGGTAAAGTAAGGCGCATCTGCGGGCCACGGTCAACGTAGGCACGAACCCTTTGGCGACTGTTCTTGTGGACAAGTTGAGAAGCCGCTGAAAATCCCAGCACTTAACCACATCTGGTCAGAGTGAATGAAAAATATGCAAGATATAGGGATGCCCGCCATCCCGTTCGTTCAACGCACGCCGGACAAGAGAATCACCCCACGATCTGCGCCCAGATCGCGATCTCGTCGTAGCAGACCCATTCGCGGCGAAGTCCCCACGGGCCGAACTCTGCGTGGCAGATACCCATCACGTGGACCCGTTTTCCGCTTGGTTTACCGAACGCACCCCACCCGTCGTGAAGACCGTCGAGGCTCCATCTGACGGCGGCGCGTGGCGGCATGAGCGGGTCCTCGCGCCCGATGACATGGTGGATGGCAAAATCGGCATCAGGCAGGGCCGAGCGCAAACCCAACCAGTGCGCATCGGCGTCACCCCAGCCCGCGCCGCTGATGCCGCCGGGATACTCAACCTTGCAGGCGCGATCATAGCTGTCGGGAATGATTGAAAACTCGCGCGCCATAATCCGCGTCAACAAGTCGGCGTAGCGTGCGCCCCAAGCATTGTCATTGCCTTGGCCGGAATACGGGCCGGCAATGTCGTTCTCGGGCAGAAAGTACCCCGGAGAACGTCCGTCCTCGAGTTCCGCGCGGACGTAGGCCTCGGGCGTTTGGCCAAGCTGGCGAATGATGTGACCATTGTCGCGCACGAGCCATTCGTCGCTGATCTGGTTGTCCTTGGCATAGCAATCCGCAATGCCGCGAAACGTAAGCTTGGTGCCGCTGGCTGGCCCAAATCGCCCGCCATGATGCGTTGCCGTCGAATAGAGCCGATGCGACGAGAGCATTCCCTCTTCCGGCGTGCCGGACCAGATCACGTCTTCGCCGAAAAGCTGCCGATCCGGGAACTCCACCAGCGTTTCCAGGGTGTTCTGGGTCATACCAGCCTCACCTGTCGACAGGCCTCCGGGCACCCGCACCACCACGTCAGGATGATAATAGTCCCTCATCGCGCGACCCAGACCGCGATCTTCCCAAATCTCTTTGGTGATCTTCAGGATGTAGTCTGGGAAGTCTTCGAATTCATTTGAAAATCCGCGCATTCAGGTCTCCTTCCGGGACGATCCGCGCTGGATCAGATGTCCCTCAATCTCCACGCGCTGGGGGGCTGCTTCGCCCTCAATCAGCGCCATCATCCGATCCACCGCCGCGCTGACCATCTGCGCAGCGGGCTGCCGCCATGTGGTCAGATCGTAGCTTGGCCAGGCGGCCATCGGAACATCGTCGAAGCCCACGACTGAAATCTCTTTTCCCACATCCATCCCGCGCTCGTGCCGGAGGGCGTCGATGACCCCAAAGGCCATGTGATCATTGCCGACAAAGAGGGCGTCCGCGCCGTCATCAACCAGGGCGCAGGCGGCCTCAGCCGCTTTCTTACGATCGTAATCCCCAGCCCGAACACGAACATCGCGCCCCGCCTCCCTGAGCGCTGTGGAAAAGCCAGCGGCGCGATCGCGCCCCGTCATAGACCCGTCCCAGCCAGAAACGTGGGCAATCGCCTCATGACCTGTCGCCATGAGGTGGCGCGCCACTGCGGCCCCGGCGGCATGATTGGCGCACGTGACCTGAGTCAGTCCTTCTTCGGGTTGTCCGCGGTTGAACAGGACGATCGGAATGCCGGCCCCGCGGCAACGGTCGATCAGACCATCAGACAGGGCGACTGACGCCGCGATGATGCCATCCACCTGATAGTCAAGAAGCTCTTCGAGGACCCGGTCCACGTCAGAGCTCCACGATGCCATGAAGATCAGCGTGTGATAGCCTTCCGCCTGAAGCGCTTTGGACATGCGTTCCAGCACGTCCGGGTAGAACGGATTTTCCAGATAGGCCACGACGAGCCCTATGATCCGCGACCGGCCCGTAATCAGCGACCGGGCCAGAACATTCGGACGGTATCCCAGCTCTGCCGCGGCAGCGCGCACCTTCTCCTTCGTGGCCTTGGACGCGGACGCTCCGGAGAAAACCCGAGAGACCGCCGATTGAGAGACCCCGGCGCGCCGCGCCACGTCAGACGATGTTACTTTCGCCATCTCACCCCGCCGTCCAGCCACCATCCACGAGGATTGACGTCCCGGTGATGAGTGCGCTTGCGCTTGACGCCAGAAAGACGACGGCGCCCATGATGTCCTCGACCTCCCCCACACGGCCCAGTTTGATCTTGTCCTCGATCCAGGCGACGCGCTCCGGGTTGGAGAAGGTCTGTTCCGTGAGCGGGGTGCGAATGAAGGTCGGCCCAATCGTATTGACGCGGATGCCGCGCGGGCCGAGATCGATAGCCATCGCCTTGGTCATGCCTTCGACGGCGTGCTTGGTGGCTGCATAGACACTCCGGTCAACGCCGCCCACATGGCCCATCTGGGACGAAATCTGGATGATGGAGCCGCCGCGCGGCATGGACTTTGCCACCTCCTGCGCGAGGAAAAACGCAGCCTTGAAATTCAGGGCCGTGACGGCGTCGAAGTCCTCTTCCGTGACATCGAGCGTCGCGGCGTGGCGCGCTAAGCCGGCTGAATTGCACAGGATGTCGAACGGCTCCCTGCAGATGTCCCGCACGGCTGCGCGATCCGTGACGTCAAGCGCCACGCCTCCGGCCGAGAATCCCGCGTCGTTGAGAGCGGCTGCGGCCTCCGCCACCTGAACAGCATTTCGCGCTGCAAGAACGACAAGGGCCCCAGCCTCCGCAAGCGCGGTCGCGCAGCCAAAGCCAATCCCGCGCGAGCCACCGGGCACAAAGGCACGCTTACCATCGAGCCTGAAAGAAGGGGTTTTGGGCAGCATCAGCAGTCTCCCGGGATGGGCGGGTAAGATACGCCGCGAAACGGCGGAAAGTTTGCGTAGCGGCGCGCGCGGTCCGGATCGGGAGTCATGCCCGGCTTGAAGAGCGTGCCTTTTGGTGCGGTATAGCTGAGAATGCGATGGGCCAAATTCCCCTCACGCCAAGTGATGTTGAAGGCCGCGTTCTTGGGGAAGAAGTAGACCTCCTGGAACGGCAGAAAGTCGAAGAGCCACCAAGCGAGATCGCGCCAATCGCGCCCGCGCCGGTACTGTTCGGCAAACCAGGGAACCCCAACAGTCACGCACGCGCCCATCCGGCCCTTCGCATCGCGGATGTCCCAGATGTGATGGGCATAATTCGCCTCGTTGCGGGCGCATTTCTGGGGCTTTACCTGCGTTGCTCCGAAATGGTTCATGTCGGGGGAACGGTAGGCGCTGCGGATGTCTATGGGTCCAAACGTCTCCACCAGCGGGTCCAGGCAGTGCGCGGCAAGGGCGCGTCCTGCGGCCAGCGCGAAGTCTGGGTCGGATGGGAAGTTCTGGAGCGTGTGAAAGTTCGCAATCTCGGAGGTCAGGAAATTGCGCATCTCGAAATGGCGTGACAGGCGCTCCCGCCCCAGGGCCTCGAGGCCCACATATGACCGGGGCGCCCTCACCCGCCCCACGTAAAGCTTCCGTCCTCAGCCGGCGGCGAAAACGGATTGTGGCTTAGCTCCCAGACATAGCCGTCGGGGTCAGACATGAACGCGGAGTGTCCCCCCCAGAACATGTCATGCGGATCCTTTAGAACACGCCCACCCGCCGGTTCCACGCGCGCGCAGATCTCGGCGACTTCGGCCTTCTTGCGCACGTTGTAGCCCAGCGTGATGCCCGAAAAGCCGGGGGTCACCTCAACCCCCAGATCCTTGGACAACGCTTCGGCGGGATAGAGACCAAGGACCTGCCCCAATAGTTCGAAAACAACGATCCCCGTGTCTTCCGTCTCAGCCCGTTTCCATCCAAGGGCTTCATAGAACGCTGCAGACGTCGCCAAATCCCCAACGCCCAGCGTGATGAGAGAGACCCGTTGATCCATCATGCCAGCTCTCTCATTCGGGCAAAGACGTCTATCCCGAGTTGCTGATAGAGATCGATGAGGTCCACCAACACCCAGTTTTCACGGATCACGCCCTTCTCAAGGCGCCAAAAATCAAGGGACTTCATGGTGACCTCCCTGCCAACGCCCGGCAGCCCAAGCCAGCCGGCGTCGCTCAGCGTTTGGCGCATGTTGGGCCATCCCGTGACACCGACATAATCGCCTTCCGCGAAAAAATGATAGACCATGTCCTCCCGGTATCTTCCGCGGTCGGGCATGGCGTTGAGGAAGGGGATCTGGTGGTGGCGGCGAAAGCCCTCGATCCCGCGCGCTGTTCCGATGCCGGCTGGCCCGTACCAGTGCATCTTCGGATGCCAGTAGCGGTCCATTTCCATGACCTCCGGCCCGCCCTCTGCGGGGTGGCGCGACATCGCGCCGAGCATATCGAGGACCAGCTGCTTTGCTGCCGTGCCATCCCCGCCGGGGGAAAGACCATCGCAGGTCGCTGGTCCCGGCACGCACCAGTCACGCCCAAGCGACGGGGCCATCGGCCACGCCCTGGCCTGCATCATAACCTCGGGGATATCCCATCCGAATTGCGTCTCGACGACGTCGTCGCCGTCCATGCGAAAGAACTCGTGAAAGCGCATGTGCACAGTCCGGTCCGTGGCGGGAATGCCAATCCAGTCGGCCTTAAAGGTGGCCGTATAGTATCCGGCCTCTCCGACCCAGCGCAGCCCTTGCCCGTCCACGCCGTCGATCGAGATATAGCGCCTCCGCTCGAGGTCGGGCCAGGCGGCTGCGAGCTCTGCATAGACATCCCATAGCCCGGCAGCGTCGCGCGTCCCAAAGGGTTCCGGCATCCGACACACTGCATGCTTCAGCGCGTCCACAGGGCCGGCGTAATCGTAAAGCGCGCCCGCGAAGACATGGACAGGGTCACTCACGCGGATCCCTTTCTTTCGTTGCAAAGTACTCCGGGGGGAGGCGCAGCCGGGGGGCAGCGCCCCCCAAAAGGGGTGGGTGGGCGGGCACCGCCCAGCCGCCCCTCCGATTACTCCGCAGCGTCACGGTAAGGCGCGCCTTCGCCGTAAGGAACATTGACCCCGCCATACCGGCGCACCCGGACATTGCACTGTTCTGCATGACCCACAAAACCTTCAAGCATACACAGCCGAGAGCCGTATTCGCCCACAAGCGTTGCCGCCTCATCCGTCACTACGCGCTGATATGAGTGGGTCTTAATGAATTTTCCAACCCAGAGGCCGCCCGTGTAGCGCCCGGCCTTCTTCGTCGGCAGCGTATGGTTCGTCCCGATAACCTTGTCTCCGTTCGCCACGTTCGTGCGCGGCCCAAGAAAGAGCGCGCCGTAAGACGTCATGTTCTCGAGGAACCAATCGTCGCGATCCGTCATCACCTGGATATGCTCGGACGCAATGTCTTCCGAGACAGCCAGCATCTCGTCGTAGCTATCGCACAAGATGACCTCGCCATACTCGTCCCAGCTCACCCGCGCGGTCTCTGCCGTGGGCAGGATGCTGAGGATGCGATCGATCTCGGCCAGAGTGTCATCCGCGAGCTTGCGCGAGTTTGTAATAAGAACCGCGGGCGAGTTGTATCCATGCTCCGCCTGACCCAGCAGGTCCGTGGCGCACATCTCACCATCCACGGTCTCGTCTGCGATTACGCAGGTCTCCGTTGGCCCCGCAAAAAGGTCGATGCCCACGCGCCCGAAAAGCTGCCGCTTGGCCTCTGCCACGAACGCGTTGCCAGGTCCCACCAGCATGTCCACGGGCTCGATGGACTCGGTGCCGAGCGCCATTGCGCCCACAGCCTGAACACCGCCAAGGACGAGGATTTCGTCTGCTCCGCCTTCGTGCATCGCGGCGACGATCGCCGGATGCGGCGCGCCGTTCACGGGCGGAGCAGACGCGACGACGCGCTTCACGCCTGCCACTTTCGCGGTAAGCACCGACATGTGCGCAGAGGCAACCATGGGGAACTTCCCACCCGGCACGTAGCAACCAACAGAGTTCACCGGGATGTTCTTGTGGCCGAGGATTACGCCCGGCATCGTCTCAACTTCCACATCGGTCATCGAGGCGCGCTGCGCCTCGGCAAAGCGACGGATCTGGGCCTGGGCGAAGCGGATATCGTCCATTTCTCGGGTCGAGACCTTTTGCATCGCGGCCTCGATCTCGGACGCGCTCAGCTTGAATGCGGTGGGCTCATATCTGTCAAACTTGGCGCTCAGTTCCTTTACGGCAACGTCACCGCGCGCCTCGATGTCGCCCAGGATACCCTCGACGATGCCGCGCACCTTGGCGTCGTCTTCGGCCCGCTCGACTGCCGATTTACCGCGTTTCAGATACTCAGCCATGCCGTCCTCCTGTCACATGAGTCGCGCTGAAAATAGCTGAGCTGCAGAGCGCCTCAAGTCATTTTTGCAAACGTATGCAAAACCTACGCCATGCGCGCGACAAATCGGGCGGCCATGGGCCGGTAAACAAGCACAAAACCGATAATCGCGATGATGAAGATCGCGATGGGGACAATCGTCATTGCATTTTCCAGCGCACCGAGGGCTTCAGGTGTTTGCTCAACCACGCCTTCCGTCGTTTCCTGCCAGCCGCGTGCGGCGATGATGGCGCCCAACACCGCCGGTGCAAGGGCATTGGCAACCTTTTGACCAAAGAGCCAAACCGCGGAGAACGCGCCTTCGATGGCTTCCCCCGTTTCTGCGCGCGTAACGTCCATGAGGTCCGGATACATCGCCCAGGGCACCGCCTGATAGGCGCCATTCGCGATCCCCGCCGCAAGCATCAGCACCACCATGACCGGCAGGCTCGACGAGGGGAGCGCAAGCCACAGACCAAGGAGCACGAGACAGTAGAACACCACGCCAGAGATAATCGCCGTCAGCTTGCTCGCGCGGATCGAGATCGTGGCCCAGATCGGCTGCGAGATCATCGCCCCGATCACAAATGGCGCAAAAAGGAGCGTCAGGATGGGTAACCCGCCGCCCACCGTTCCGGCTGGCGATCCGGCCCCGTCAGACACGAGATACTTCGCCGCAAATGGCATACCCGCCGTGATCTGGGCGATCGACATCGTCATGATTCCGTAGAGCACGACGAGCACGATGAAAGGCCTGTTCCCGAACACATAGGCCAGCATGCGGGAGGGACTGACCGACGACGGCTTCTCAATACGCGGGGTGTTCCGCGTGAAAAAGAGCGACGCCCAGATCGACACGAGCACGAGCGGCGCGATCATGATCACCGCGCTCAGATGTCCTTCCCGCGTGCCTCCGGCCAGCATCGGAACGAGGCCCCCGCCGATCAGGATGCCGAGCGAGGCAAAGACCATGCGCCACGCCAACATGCGAGAGCGTTCCGCAGGGTCTTCCGTCATCTCTCCGGCGGTCGCGGCATAGGGAATTGCGGCCATGGTGAAGCCCACGGTTGCCAGCACGAAAAACAGCCCAAGCCAAGTCACTGGCCCGGCCCAGCTGCCCCCAACCGCCTCGGGCGCTGCAAACATGCCGATCATCCCAGCCACGAGGACGATGGCCCCCGTGGCGATCCAGGGAGCCCGGCGGCCAAAGCGGGTATGGGTCTTGTCAGACATGTAGCCCACGACCGGATCGGTGATGATGTCAAAGATGAGAATGCCCGTGGTGACGAGCCCTGCGATCTGCACAGGCACACCCAGATAGTTCGTCAGAAAATCCAGCACCAAGAGCTGCTTGACCATGACAAAGACCACGATGCCCATGTCGGCGAGGCCCCAACCGACCTTTTGCCCAGTAGAAAGCGCCATGTTCCCTCCCACGCTTTTTGCGGGACGCTAGCGACTTCGTGCTTTGAGGCCAAAGAAAACATGACGTCACTCGGCGCAGTGCGGCTAGGCTGGGGGAAGCGCCTCCAGCACGGACTGGGCTGCGTCTTCGAGCAGCGCGAGGGCCGCGGGGCTGGAAAAGCTGTGATCTGCCCCCTTGAGCACCGAAAGCTGAATGTCATCACCCGAGACGTGGTCCATCAGCGTCATGGCGCGCGATACCGGCACCACGTCATCGGCGGTGCCTTGCAACATCCGGGTCGGCATGGTGAGCGGCAGAGGTTCACGCAGGACGAGGTGCTGCCGCGCATCCTCGATCATGGCGCGCGTGATAATGTAGGGGTCCCCGTAATCCGAGGGGACAGCAATATGTCCCTCGCTCATGAGAGTGGCCCTTTGCGCGTCCGAGAAACCCGCCCAATAGCTGTCTTCCATAAAGTCCGGCGCCGCGGCGATGGTGACGAGACCGGCTACCTTCTCTGGAATACGCTTGGTCATCAAAAGTGAAATCCACCCGCCCATGGAGGACCCAATCAACACCTGGGGGCCGTCCGTCAGCTGCGTGATCGCTTCAGAAGCATCGTCGGCCCACGCACCGATTGTTCCCTCCTCAAACGCGCCGCTGGACGCCCCGTGCCCGGAATAATCAAACCTGAGAAACGCCTGTCCCCGCGCCGCGCACCAGCGTTCGAGATGGGTGGCCTTCGTTCCGCTCATGTCCGACGCAAACCCGCCCAGAAAAACGATGCCGGGGCCTGTGCCTCCATGGCGGTGATAGGCGATTCGACGCCCTGATTGGGCTTCAAGATAGTCAGGGCCTGCCACGGCACCCTCCGTAATATTGAACGATTCCAGATGCTTCCTACTGGATTTCGGACTAGGCGTATACGTGACTATTGACTCACGTGACGAGATGCTCACCTTTTGGGCCATGGATCTGATTTTCAAAGCCATGGCCGATCCGGCCAGACGCGACATCCTCGAGGCGTTGCGCGAACAGGATGGGCAATCGCTGTCAGCCCTCACCGAACGATTCGAAATGACCCGTTTCGGGGTCATGAAACATCTCGCCATGCTCGAAGAGGCCGGCATGGTCACGACGATCAAGCGCGGGCGCTTCAAGTATCACTACCTCAACGCGGTCCCTCTTCAGGAAGCGCTGGACCATTGGATCGTGCCCTTCGTCAAACCCGCTGCACGCAAGCTGTCCGACTTGAAATCACAGCTCGAAAGCGCGTCGGCAATCACGACGATTGAGCTTTTCATCGCAGCATCGGCGAGCGCGTTGCGCGACCACCTCACCGGCCCGGACAGCGACCAGAACTGGCGCGGCACGGACAGCACTGACGGTACCCTTTCAACGGATGACGATGGGCACACCCTCGCACTCCGCCTCGCACCGGTTGGCCCGCATACGCATGTCATCCTCGCTGTTCCTGATCGCCGGAAAGACGCATGGCTGCGCCAGTTGTCGGCGCTCAAGACCTTTGCCGAAACCGGTATGCACGTCGACTTTTCGACGCCTCAACCGCCACACCCTAAGGAGACCTTGGCATGACCGTAGCCAAACCCGACTTCGTGCTGCGCACGTATATCCAGTGCTCTCGTGACGCCCTGTGGGATGCTCTGACATCCCCGGAAGAAATTGCCAAGTATCACTTCCTGACCGACCTCGTCGCGCGGGACGGCAACGCCTTGGCATATGAATTTGCGCCGGGTGAACCGATGCTGCGATGCACTGACATCAGCGTCGAGCCAAAAACGCGCATTGAGCAGACCTTCGAAGGGCATTGGGACGGGGCTGGCGCACCGTCTCGTTTTGTCTACCTGATCGAGGAAGACGGCGGCCTCTGCGCGCTTACATTGGAGCACTACGATCTTGGCCAGGTTGTCATGCCGGATGACGGCGTGGCCGACGGCTGGGCACGTCTGCTCGCGGGCCTGAAAACATATCTCGAGACCGGCTCGGCCCTGCCCTTCAGCCTGGCTTCTGCCTAGCCCCCCCCCCAAACCTCGGCATCACATCATCAAAGGACTTCACCATGACACCGGAACTCTTTTGGCTCACCCTGACGATGGCCCTTGCGGCGTCGCTCTGGATCCCATTCATCATCCATGTGAACGCCACCGACAGCGGCGCGCAAGTGGATAATGGCCTCGCCAATGTTCAGGGCATGGCCCGCTGGGGACGCATGGCGTATCGCGCGCATCTGAACCTTCTTGAGCAAGCCATGCCTTTCGCGGGGCTGGTCATCCTCGCGCATCTCATCGGCGTGAGTTCGGCCCTCACGGTCGCCGCTGCGGTGGCGTTCTTTTGGCTAAGGGTGGCGCATATGGGCGTGATGCTGTTCGTCGATAAGCAGATCCCGATCCGCCCGATCATCTTTACCGCGGGCTGGGTGTGCTGCCTACTATTCGTGGTTGAGATCCTGCGGCTGGGCTAGCCGCCGACATAAACGCCGCGCGAGGGTCGGTAGAACAGCTTTTGATTGTGAAGCCGACCCAGCAGCCCGGCGATCTCCCGGATCTTTCCGTCAATGTCGCGGGAGCAGGCATCATCTTGCACGGCCTGAAGCCGTTCCGCCGACAAATCAGCCTTCTTGCGGTACAAGGCTGTCTCGATCAGCTCGAGATCCTCGATCGTCAGCTCAAAGGTTTTGTTGTAGGTGGGCATGTTTCTACGCTTCCCCATGAATCACATTCATTAATTTCCTATCGGAAACAGCACAAGCAATCCAGCCCCTCAACGGGAAATTTAATCCATCAAAAACAATATTTTACGAAGCCTTCTTCGGCATACTTCCGCACACATTTTTTCCGCTTCAGCGCAGCAGTCCACATCGGTTGGCATACCCCGTCGCCTTTGCCACGGCTCCTGCCGCCTCCGCTGACCTGCTGAACGCGCACCCTCAAAGACCCCTGACAGCCATCATCGTGGCCGACATCGTCGCGATCAGCTTTTCGTCCGCAAAGGCACGCCCTTCGGTAAATGTGAGCGTCCGGCCCGCCCGGATCACGTGCCCCTCGTACCGAAAGCTATGCCCAGCGGCAGGCGCGAGGAGCGAAGTCTTGAACTCCACCGTCAGGACCTCGGCCCCTGCGTCCATCAGCGTCATGGCCGCGTAACCGCAGGCGCTGTCCATGCCCGTCGTGGTCACCCCGGCATGATGAAACCCATGCTGTTGAACGAATGACGCGTTAAAAGGCATCTCAAGGACAACGCGCCCGGCCTCGCAAACAGGCATGGTCAGTCCAAGGCTTTCGGCAATGACCTGATTTGCAAAGCTGTGCCGCACCCGCTCTGCCCAGCCGTCCGCCCTTGGTCTCCAGTCGCCCATGGCTTCCCTTTCATCCGTCCTTCAAAGACATGCGCCGAAGGCAAAGCGGCACAAATCATTGACAGTGCAGCCCCCCTCCGCCACATGCCCCTGACGCAAAACCCGCAACCGGGCGTTCCGTGGGCGCCAAACCGACGAGGGAGCCGACATGGCCCAGATTACCCTTACCCTTCCCGATGGCAATCAGCGCAGATACGACGCAGGCGTCACGCCGGGCGAAGTGGCTGCCGACATCTCAACTTCGCTCGCCAAGAAGGCGATCAGCGCCACGGTCGACGACCAACACTATGACCTGCAATGGCCGATTACGTCAGACGCCACCATCGCACTGCACACTATGAAAGACCGCCCGCAGGCCGAAGAGCTCGTGCGCCATGACCTGGCGCATGTGATGGCCCGCGCAGTTCAGGAAATCTGGCCCGCTGTAAAAGTCACGATCGGCCCGGTGATCGAAAACGGCTGGTACTACGACTTCGACCGGGCCGAACCGTTCTCACCGGATGATCTGGGGACCATCGAAAAGAAGATGAAGGAGATCATCAATCTCCGCGACCCGGTGCGCACCGAGGTCTGGGACCGGGCGCGCGCTATTCAGCATTACACGGATGCAGGCGAGCCCTTCAAAGTAGAGCTCATCGACGCCATTCCGGGCGACGAACCACTGCGGATGTACTGGCATGGCGACTGGCAAGATCTGTGCCGGGGGCCGCACCTGCAGCACACCGGACAGATCCCGGCAGACGGCTTCAAGCTCATGTCGGTGGCCGGGGCCTACTGGCGTGGCGACTCCAGCCGCCCGCAGCTCCAACGCATCTACGGCGTGGGATTTCTCAACCGCGACGAGCTCAAGAAGCACCTGACCTTCCTCGAAGAAGCCGAGAAGCGCGACCACCGGAAACTGGGACGCGAGATGGACCTCTTCCACTTTGAGGAAGTCGCGCCGGGGTCGGTCTTTTGGCACAAGAACGGGTGGCGTCTCTTCCAGACCCTGATCGCGTATATGCGCCGCCGTCAGGAAGCGGCCGGGTACGAGGAGGTGAACTCCCCCGATATCATGGATCGCGCGCTGTGGGAGACCTCCGGTCACTGGCAGAACTACCGCGAGAACATGTTCCAGGCAGCCACGCTCGATGAACGCGAATATGCTCTGAAGCCGATGAACTGCCCCGGGCACATGATGATCTACAACCAGGGGATCAAAAGTTACCGCGATTTGCCCGTCAAGATTTCAGAATTCGGCAAGGTCCATCGGTATGAGCCCTCTGGCGCATTGCATGGCCTTCTCAGAGTGCGCAGCTTTACCCAGGATGACGCGCACATTTACTGCACGCCGGAACAGCTTCTGGAAGAATGCGTGAAGGTGAACCGCCTGATCCTGTCGATCTATCGCGACTTCGGGTTCGAGGAGGTCCACGTCAAGCTTTCCACGCGCCCCGAGAACCGGGTCGGTAGCGACGAGATCTGGGACCAATCCGAGGCCGCACTGAGCGAGATGCTCGATGCGGAAGGCATGAACTACACCCTCTTCGAAGGAGAAGGGGCGTTCTACGGTCCAAAGCTTGAATATGTCCTTCGCGACGCAATCGGGCGCGACTGGCAATGCGGTACGCTCCAGGTCGATTTCAATCTGCCGGAACGCTTCAAGTCTACCTACATTGCCGCGTCCGGAGAAAAGCTCGCCCCCGTCATGCTGCACCGCGCGCTCTTCGGGTCACTCGAACGCTTCACCGGCATTCTGATCGAACAGCATGCCGGCAAGTTGCCGTTCTGGCTCGCACCTCGCCAGGTGGTTGTGGCGGCGATCGTGTCGGACGCCGATGACTTCGTCTACGAGGTCGTTGACGCACTCAAAGCCGCGGGCGTGCAGGCAGAGGCGGACGTCCGCAATGAAAAAATCAACTACAAGGTGCGTGAGCATTCTGTCGCCAAGGTCCCCGTTATCCTCGCAGTCGGCATGCGCGAAGTGGAGGATCGAACCGTCTCAATGCGGCGCCTCGGCGAAAAGCAGAGCCGGACCCTGAGCCTTGAGGCGGTGGTCGGAGAGCTGTCCACCGAGGCCCTTCCGCCTGATCTGGCGTAACAATCGCGTCGACAGCGGCCGCGCGCTTTCTGCTGCGCCTGCGAGATTTGTTTCAATTGTCCGGCGAAAGTGGCATCCTTTAGAGGAGTGCGCTTAGACCGGCAGTAACATTCGGCGTCCCAGGATGTCGCGACATCACGCCCCTGTGTTCTGACAGCCGTGTGATTGGTATTTGTGGGTATCCTGGGGACACTTTCCCATCAGCACACCACAGTGCACAGAGACAAAAGCAAAGGATCAGATCCCATGTCGAACACGAAAAAGACCCTCGCCGTCGCTGGCGCTGTTGCGGCTGCCATGGCCGCCTCCATGTCCACCCCTGCTGCCGCGCAAGCGCAGGAAAAGTGCTACGGGATCTCACTGGCTGGCGAAAACGACTGCGCAGCCGGCCCCGGCACGACCTGCGCGGGCACGTCCACTGTAGACTATCAGGGCAATGCGTGGACGCTTGTTCCTGCCGGGACATGCTCCGATATCGACCTTCCCGCCATGGCGGACGGCACGGCACGTGAAGGGTCCCTCGAGGAGCTGGAGCGCGACCTGCCGGCATAAGCCTCCGACACTTTCGCCGGACGCGGCCAACGGGTCGCCTCCGGCGGGAGTATTTGGAAACGAAAGAAAGGGGTAGACCATGCTGGACGTCATGTTTTCGCATCTGCCGAACACTCCGGGTGTCGGCTACAAGCCCCAACATTACACCGATATTCTAGACGCCCCCGGCCCTGTGGGCTGGTTGGAAGTCCATGCTGAAAACTACATGGGCGATGGCGGTCGACCGCTGGCTCAGCTTGCCTCCCTCGCCGAGCGGTTTCCGATCTCGGTTCATGGCGTAGGGTTGTCCATCGGGGGCGAGGCGCCTCTGGACGCGGCCCACCTGAACCGACTGAGGGCGCTATGTGATCGCGTGAACCCGGCAAGCTTCTCCGAACACCTTGCCTGGTCGACCCATGACGCGCACTTCCTCAATGATCTCTTGCCTCTGCCCTACACGACCGCGACCGTCGCGCGGGTCGCCGATCACATCAAGGAAGTGCAGGACCATGTCGGGCGGCGGATGCTTCTCGAGAACCCGTCGAGCTATCTTTGGTTCGACGAAAGCACGATGGCAGAGACGGACTTCCTGTTTGCCGTGAGTGAAGCCGCTGGCTGCGGCCTGCTGCTGGATGTCAACAACGTGTTCGTTTCGGCGACGAACCTGAAAATGGATGCCCGCGCATACATAGATGCGTTCCCGGTCGAAAAGGTCGGCGAAGTCCACCTCGGCGGGCATGACGAGGACGAAGACGAGCACGGCGCGCCCCTTCTCATCGACAGCCATGGACGTGAGATCGTCGATCCGGTCTGGGCTCTGTACGATTACACACTGGCGAAATCAGGCCCCCGGCCAACGCTCATCGAATGGGACACGGATGTGCCCGACTGGCCGATACTCCGCGCGGAGGCAGAGCGGGCCGCGGCGGCGCTCGCCACTGTGTAATCATGGCCGTTTCGCAGGACAGTCTTGCCTTGGCCATTATGACGCCGGGCGCTGAAGCACCCAATGGGCTCAGCGACGGGCATGGCAAGAGCGCCGGGAAACGATTTGATGTCTACCGAAACAATGTCGCCGTCAGCTTGACGGAGGCCCTCGTAACGGCGTTCCCGACCGTGCATTCAATCGTCGGGGATCAGTTTTTCCGCGCCATGGCCGGCGTCTACTTCCGTCAGCATCCGCCGACATCACCCTTGATGATGTATTACGGCGAAGACATGCCGGAATTTCTTGCGGCTTTCCAGCCGGCGCAGCGCCTGCCTTACCTGCCGGATGCAGCACGCATCGACCTAGCACTGCGCCGCGCCTATCATGCAGCCGACGCTGAAAGGATGCCCCCGGAAGCAATGAAAATCGCGCCAGACCAGATACTCGCCGCCCGATTTGAATTCTCTGCAGCGGTGCACGTCCTGCAATCGGACTTTCCGATCCACGGCATTTGGAACCTTGCGCGTGGAGGTCCGAAACCCCTTTCTGAAGCGCAGGATGTGCTGATCTCGCGCCCGGAGTTCGACCCCGTGGTCGACCTTCTGCCAACGAACGCCGCAACCTTCCTGTGTGCTTTGATGAACGGCGCCCCAATCGGCGATGCGCTTGAGGCGAGCGGGCTTGACCCGGCCACTGGCCTTGGCCCTACACTGACCCTCGCCCTCGAGCGCGGCATTTTCATACAACGCTACTGAAAGACCCCCTTCCCATGGAACAGCTCACTGAACGACTGACCGCGCCGCTGGAGGCGTCAAGCTCAGCAATTCTGACGACGGCCGCGCGCCTGATCTTCGCGGGCGTGCTTTTGATGTATTTCTGGGGGTCTGCTGGCACGAAACTTGGCGAAGGGCTCTTTGGCTTCCTCAATCCGGATGCAGGGGCGTACATCCAGATTTTCCCGAAAGGTTTCGAAGCCGTCGGATATGACGTGAGCCAGTTCGGGACATTCCACTACCTCGTCGTCGTCGCTGGCACCGTGGCGGAATTCGTGCTGCCCCTGCTAATTGTTCTGGGGCTGCTGACGCGGCTCGCGGCGCTTGGCATGATGGGGTTCGTGATCGTGCAGTCGGCAACGGACGTTGTGGGCCACGGCGCATGGGCAAATGGAACCTTCGGCAGCTGGTTTGACCGGGCCTCTGACGCCGTCATAGCTGACCAGCGAGCCTTCTGGCTCCTTCTCCTGGTCATCCTCGTGTTGAAGGGAGCGGGGCCTCTCTCCCTCGACAGGCTCTTCTTTGGTCGCGGGGTTCAGTCCCAGGTAGTCTGAACCTCGGGCGACCAGCCAAGCGTCATCTTGGCTCCATCAACAACCAGCGGGCGCTTCATAAGCGTTGGTTCCCGTGTAAGGAGTTCCAAAGGCGCGCCGTGGCGGGCGTCATCACTTAGATTTCGCCAAGTCGTGGACTTTCGGTTGATGAGGGCATCGCCGAATTCCTTGAAGGCGGCCTCCAGCACCTCAGGCGGGATGCCATCCTCCTTTACGTCCACGAATTCAGCTTGGGTGAGAACCCTCCGGGCACGACGACATGTGTCGCACGCCTTTATTCCATAGAGCTTCACGGCTACCTCCCCTTGCCTTTCGCCCTCATGGCCTAACTTTCTGGATAGACGCACACAACCGCTGCGTTCGCAGACCGTCCTGGACCCCGGCGGAGCATAAAAGGAGACGAGCGATGCCAAACGGCACCGTGAAGTGGTTCAACACGACCAAAGGCTACGGCTTCATTGAGCCGGAAGGCGGCGGCAAGGACGTATTCGTCCACATCTCCGCTGTCGAACGCGCCGGACTGACTGGGCTGGCCGACAATCAAAAGGTGACTTTCGAAGTCATCGAAGGACGCGATGGCCGCACCATGGCCGGCGAAATCAAAGCCGAATGACGAGGGGGCGCGTTCGCGCGCCACTCAATCCAACCAAGCGCGGAACTCGCGCCATTCTCCCTTGGACATGCCGGAACTTTCCTGCGTGACAGCCTCGCCGGCGAGCATCTTCTTGATGCAGTCCATGGCCCGGGCCGACAAAGTCGCGCCCCCAAGGCGGTAATCTTCAAAAGCACCGTAGGCCAAAGGGACCCAGGCTTTCACAAGCCGACACATTTCCTCAGCATAGACCCGGATCTCGTACTGGGCGTGGGGATCCGCGCGCAGGCGCAGGAAATGGAAGAGGTTGTGAAGATCCACCTTCCAATACCATTGCGTGTAGATGTTTGTTGGCAGGTTCATACGTGCGAGCTCCCGCGCGAGGCCTTGCTGTCCGTCATCGGAAATCATGGCTTCATAGTTGTCGTAGGCCCGCGTGGAATCGGCTTTTAGGATTTCCAATACCCGGGCGGCCTCTGCGCCCTCGAGGAGCTCGCCCCTGCCCTGATTGTTCACGCTCGACTGGGCGGCCACGTGTTCGGGCGCCGGAATATAGAACTCCCGGTCGAGGATCGAATAGCGGGCCGAGTATTCATTCACGTTCGCCGTACGGTGCCGAATCCACTGGCGGGCCACAAACACCGGCAACTTCACATGAAGCTTGATCTCGCACATCTCGAAGGGCGTGGAGTGCCAGTGGCGCATCAGATAGCGGATGAGACCCTCGTCATTGGATACGTGCTTGGTGCCTTCCCCATAGCTGACCCTTGCAGCCTGAACGATGGCGCTATCGTCGCCCATATAGTCGATGACGCGCACAAAACCGTGGTCGAGGACAGGATGCGCGGTATAGAGCTCTGCCTCCATGCCGGCGCTCACTGCGCGAAGCGTCGACCGTACGTCCGAACGCTGCGCGTCAATCTGGCTTTTTTGCTCGTCTGAAAGTCCCATGACGTCACCCGACCCCTTCTGCGCGATCTTGCCTGAACCACGACCATATATGCGCTGACAAATGGGGGAAACCGCTATAAACTCTCTTCAAGAATGACGCTGATCACAGATCGGGCGCAAAGACGTTTGAGGACAAAGAGCATGGCCAATTTTATCCCGAAGGTCGTCGCATTGCTTGCGGCAACTGCGCTTATCGGCTGCGGCGGCGATGGCTCGCCGTTTCTAGTCGACGAAACGCAGACCCTGGACCAGGAAGACCCGAACACAAACAACCAGCGGTTTCTCTTTGATCCGGACAACAAGCTTACGATGAACTCGGTCGAGTATGACGAGACAACGGACCAGCTTATCATCAACAACCTGCCGTTCGATGGGCCGGACGGAGAATACGACTTTCAGCGGACCCAGGGCGGTGCCGGTGTCTACGCGTCGCAGATGACGCCCACCACCGGCCAGATCCAGCACTATGCGGTGTATCTGAGTACGGACAATATTGAAGCGACTGCGGCCGGCGGGCGCGACTGGATCGATTTCGGCTTCACCGGCGCGCATCTCTCCCGCGAGACGTACGCCCTCCCCGGCGGTGTGGGCGAATACATCTACCTCGGCGACTACGCCGGGATCCGTACCTTTGACGACAGAGGCGGCCTGCAGATCACCAGCGGCAATGCAGAGCTTCTTCTCGACATACTCGACTTCGACAATAACGGCGTCGTCGAAGGGGCAATTGTGGGGACAGTCGGGCCACGCACGCGAACGGATTCCGATGGCACGCCGCTGGCGACGCTCCCCTCGATTTCCCTTGCGACGGTCTCATTCGACCCGGCCACGGGCATCTTTGTCGAAGGAGGCGTCACCACCCCAACACCGGACGGGGAAGTACGCGACGCAGGTACCTATGAGGGCGTCATCGCAGGCTCTGGTGGCGAAGACATCGGCGTGATGCTTGTCATGACCGGCTCGGCCGAAGTGCAGGAAATTGTCTTCCAGGTGATCGAATGGGAAGATCCCGCAACGGGCGAACGCGGGGTCGTGTCCGGTCTTAACAATGACAATCGCGAAACGATCCAATTCTTTGTGGATTCGGGTCAACAGGTCAATTTCCTGACCGCTGACACTTCAGAGATCCCCATGGGCGCAACGACAACCGTGACTATTGACACGGAGATCCTGACGTCTGATTTCAACGCTCAGGAGCTGGGTGTCGTCATTGCCAGCCAGGTCCCTACGCCCTGACCGATGGCCCGCCGCGCGCCCTTTCTTTTACTGGCGCTACTGACTTGCCTCGCTGTCGGCAGCGCCGCCTTCTCGCAGGATGCACCCGCGCGCCTGTCGCGCGACGATGCGCGGGAATTTGCGATCTTCCTGCTGAGGGAGCGCCAGCCTCTTGCGGCGCGCGAGATCGCCTTTGGGTTACTTCAGGCCGACGCGGAGGATTCCGCAGCCCTGAACATCCTCGCACAATCAGAGCTCGCGCTTGGCCGGCTAGACGCTGCAGAGCAGGCCGGACGGCGCGCCTATAGGGCCGCCGGCGGGGAAGACCTCCAGAGGTTCACCGCCGCATTTACCGTCGCCGAGGCGCTGAGCCGTCAGGGCAAACTCACGAGCGCACAACTCTGGTTGCGCCGCGCAGGCAGCGCGACAGATGACAAGCGCTTGGAGAATGCAGCGCGTCAGGTCTACCGAGGCGTTGAATCCGCTAACCCTTGGCGCATCACCGGATCGCTCAACGTCGCACCGTCTTCGAACGTCAATAACGGCTCCGAAAATGCGGGGGTCACTGTGGGCGGGCTTGTGTTCGTTAACCCGGCCGCCCTCCCCCTCAAGGGAACATCCGTCGACACGAGCCTCGTGATCGAGCGCAGCTTCAAGAGCGATGGTCGCGACTTCACGTTGGGTTTCGGCGCGCGTGACACGCGCGTCTTTCTGACGTCGGACTCGAAGAATGTCTCAACCCCGGCGCTCCGGAATGACGATTTTTCTTCATCCGCGGTGGAATTGTCCTTTGGGACACGCTTTGTCCCAGAAGCCTCCCGTGCAGTCTATGCTGTCAATGCAGGTCTGAGCCGTGACTGGCGCGGCGGCGAGGCCCTTGTGAACACCTTCACGCTCAGCGGGACGCGGAGTTGGGTTCATAAAGGGCGCCAGCAACGCCGCGTGCAATTGGGCTATTCGCGGCAGGACAGACTGGATTCCGATAACCTGTCAGCAAACATCTGGTCACTCGTAGGCACGGTATCGCGCCCGGTAGAGGGCGGCAGCCTCGCCCTCGATGCCGCACTGATCCGCACGAGCTCCGCATCGGCACTCGTGGCGAATACGGCGGTATCCGCAGGGATCGGGTATGCCCACGGGTCAGAAGTCCTGGGGGTAACGCCAACACTGCGCGCGCGCCTGACACATCGCGACTACGACGACATTGCGCTTTCCTTCACCAGCGTCCGGCGCGACTGGGAAGTTGAACTTGGTCTTGAAGTCGCCGTGCCGGATCTGTCCGTTTTGGGGTTCATCCCCACCGTAGGCATCACCGCAGAGCGCAACGTCTCTTCGATCCCTGCCTATTCCACCGAACAAGTCGGGCTCCGTTTCGGGTATCGGTCAAGTTTCTGAGGCCTTGACCCTGCCCTTGACCGCGGCACCTTCTAGGCGGAACGGAAAGGACATCTCATGAAGCTCAAATACCTGCACACCATGGTCCGGGTCAAAGACCTCGACGCGTCGGTGGCGTTTTACAGATTGCTTGGCCTCGAAGAAACGCGGCGCATGGACAACGATGGGGGACGCTTCACGCTGCTTTTCATGGCACCTCCTGGGCAGCCGGACTGCCCGGTAGAGCTGACCTACAACTGGGATGGTGATGACGCCCTGCCGTCGGACTCGCGGCATTTCGGGCATCTGGCCTATGAGGTGGAGGACATTTACGCCACCTGCGAGCACCTGATGAAGAACGGCGTGACGATCAATCGCCCACCGCGGGATGGGCGTATGGCCTTCGTGAGGTCCCCTGATAACGTGTCGATAGAGCTTCTCCAGATGGGCGGAGCGAAGGAGCCTGCAGAACCTTGGGCGAGTATGGAAAACACCGGGCACTGGTAGCGGCAGCTTTCTGCGTTTGTGCCCAGACGGCGCACGCTCAGGTCACCGCATGTCGTCAGGCGCTGGTCCTTGGTCTCGACGTATCGGCATCGGTGGATTCAAATGAGTACCGGCTTCAACTCGAAGGGTTGGCGCGCGCGTTGACATCGGAGGCGGTGAGCCGACGGATCCTCGATGGCGCGGAAGTGCCGGTGTCACTTTACGTGTTTGAATGGAGCGGCCCGGACGTTCAGCGCACGATCCTGGACTGGGTTGCGATTACGAATGCAGGGGTGTTGTCTTCTGCGGCTGCCACGATCAGCGATCACGCACGCGATCCGGTCGGTGACACGATCGATCACTCGACCTCGGTGGCCACGGCAATAGAGCATGGGATCGCGGCGATCGGACGGCAAAGCCAGTGCTGGAAACGGACAATCGATATCTCGGGCGACGGGAAGCACAACACCGGAGGTGACCCTCGCAACACCCATCCCACACTTGCGGCAGCTGCGATTACCGTGAACGGCCTCGTTGTTGGCGTAGATAGTCCGCGCGGCGGCGATATCCGCCAGCTCGAAATCGGAGAGCTGTCATCTTACTACCATGCCCACGTGATCTTCGGCCCCGGGGCCTTCGTGGAGACGGCCCTTGGTTTTTCCGATTTTGAACGCGCCATGAAGCGCAAACTCCTGCGCGAACTTCAGGGTCCCGTCTTCGGCGCCATTGAAGGGCGGTGAGCTGACGACATCGCGAGGAGGAGCGCTCGCCCCGGAAACCTGATACGCCCGCGTCGCGCGAGCACTTAGTAGATGTACCGGATTTGGTCGGACCAGTAGCGTTCGACCCGTTTGAGCGCGCCGTTTATGTCTTCGATGCCGTTTGGACCGAGGACCCCACTGTTCTGGAGCCCATCGGCATGGCGATTGAACAGGTCGGACACGACGTCACGCACATTGCGGCCCTTTTCAGTCAGGCTCACGCGGACGGACCGCCTGTCAATCTCGCATCGCTGATGGTGCATGTAGCCCATCTCCACCAGTTTCTTGAGGTTATAGCTCACGTTGGAGCCCTGATAGTAGCCACGGGTCTTGAGTTCACCCGCCGTCACCTCATTATCACCGATGTTGAACAGCAGTAGCGCTTGGACGGCGTTGATCTCCAACACGCCCACGCGCTCAAACTCGTCCTTGATGACATCGAGAAGAAGCCGATGCAGCCGCTCAACAAGAGCCAGGCTTTCAAGATAACCGGCGATGAAGCCCGCGCTTCCCGTTTGGCCGATCTGTGAATGAATGCTCATCTACGCCTCCACGTTCGTTGGAGACAGGTTTGAAGGACAAAGGCTTAGGAAGGGTTAAGTGTCGCGCGCTTCCTGCGAGAATTCCTTAAACTGCAATCTAATCTGGTTAATCATTGGCAGGAACTCAGCGGGCGGCTCTGCTTGGCCGCTGATCCAGGGATACAGATCAAGGTCTGCCTCCGAGATCAGCGCCTCGTAGTCATCCAGTGCTGAGTGATCCATCGTCTCAAGTCGCGCCGTCGCAAACGCCGTCAAGATGACGTCCATCTCCTTAATGCCCCTGCGAATGGACCGCATGAAGAGCCGCTTACGCCGGATTTCAAGGGTCTCAGACATTCTCTAACCGATCCTCGATACGCGCCAAAAGATCGAGCGCTTCCTGCAACTTGGTGCGCAAAGCCGCCACTTCAGCGGCCGAGACCGGCGTGTCGCTCGGAACGAGATCGTCGCCCTGCCCGGTCATCAACCAGCGCAGGCTCACGTTCAGAACGCCCGATAACATGGCCAGCTTGTTGGCGCGGGGTTCGGACAGGTCGTCCTCCCACTCCTTGAGCGTGCGCAACTTGATCCCAAGCCGCCGCGCGAGTTCCTCCTGATCGAGGTCCGCCGCCTCGCGCGCGCCTGTGATTCGGTCACCGAACGTCGCTTTGTCATCGTGATAGAAGTCGGCTCTGGCCGGGTCGTCCGCCATGGATTGCACCTTGCTTGGGGGTCTGCCACGGTTCTAAGGCACCCCTACCCGAATTGCCACCGGAGGCCGATATGTCATTTCTTGCGAGCCGTTTAGAGCGTGTGGCGCCATCGGCGACCATCGCGATGTCCACACGCGCGATGGAGCTTCGCGCAGAGGGGCGGGATGTGATCTCTTTTTCGGCGGGAGAGCCGGACTTTGCGACGCCGGAGAACATCGCGCTCGCTGCGAAAGTGGCCATCGATGCCGGGCGAGGACGCTACACCCCACCCGATGGTCTGCCTGAGCTAAAGGATGCCATTGCAGGCAAATTCACTCGCGAGAACAGCCTGACCTACACGCGCGCGCAAATCTCGGTCGGTTCGGGGGGCAAGCAAATCCTGTGGAATGCGCTCCTCGCGACGATCGATCCGGGGGACGAGGTGGTCATCCCCGCCCCCTACTGGACATCCTATCCTGACATGGTGCGGATGGCTGGCGGGGAGGCGGTCATCGTGTCCTCGGGCGTTGAAACAGGCTACAAGGTCACGCCGGACGCCCTGAGCGCTGCGATCACTGCGAAGACGAAATGGTTCATCTTCAACTCTCCGTCGAACCCCACCGGCGCGGGCTACAGCGCCAATGAGCTTCGTGCGCTGACGGATGTTCTGCTGGATCATCCTCATGTGTGGGTGATGTCCGATGACATGTACGAACACCTCACCTTCGGGGATTTCACGTTCTGCACCCCCGCGCAGGTAGAGCCGCGCCTCTATGACAGGACGCTGACCACGAACGGAGTGTCAAAGGCCTATTCGATGACAGGCTGGCGCATCGGCTATGCGGGTGGACCGGAGCCGCTGATCGCAGCCATGCGCAAGATCCAGAGTCAAAGCACGGGCAACCCCTGCGCAATCTCCCAATACGCCGCCATTGAGGCGCTGAACGGGCCGCAGGATTTCCTCGCCCCCAATCGAGAGCTCTTTCGCGCTCGACGGGACCTCGTGGTTCAAGCGCTCAATGCCTGCCCGGGCCTCGCCTGCCCGACGCCGGAAGGCGCGTTCTACGTCTATCCGTCCTGCAAAGGCGTCATCGGCAAGACGACCCCGGCAGGTAAGACGATAGGGAGCGACGCGGAGTTCGTCGGGGCCCTCCTTGACGAAGCGCTCGTGGCCTGCGTCCACGGGGCGGCGTTCGGGCTTTCCCCAGCGTTCAGGGTAAGCTACGCTGCATCGAATGAGGCACTGATCGAGGCCTGCGCGCGTATCAAGACGTTCTGCGAAGCCCTCACCTGAGAAAAAAGACTGACCACGGGGCAAGCGATGTCCGCCGATCTCCCAGACTTTTACTTCCGAATCCGCGACAAGGGGGCGGTGGTCTTTCGCGTGGACACGGAGAACCGTCAACGGCGCATCGAGATGGACCAGATCGCGGTCGTAAATGTCGTCAACGGCCAGATCAAACCGCACGGTCAGCGCGAACTCTCGGAAGAGGAACTCATCGTCATCCAAGACTGGATGGCACAGCGCGTCGACAGGCTCGAGGCACGCACCGTCGACGACATTCACCGCGCCGTCGACCATCTGAACCTCACGGCCCAATGGGCGCAGACCACCGCCAGCGACGATCAGCTCGAAGCGTTCACCGACGAGCTTCTTCTGGCGATGCATGACCTCCGGTCCGTGCTCGTGCGCAAGAAAGCAGACCGCCTGCTCCGCGCGCGCGATCAGGCGGCTGAGTAAGCTATCACAAGCCAATCAACGGGCTCGACCGAAGCTCATTTCCCCGCCAATATGCCCATCGGGGGCGTTGGAGGCCACACGATGAGACGTAACTCGTTCCTCGGCGAAGCGCTGAGCCAGCTGTCCGCGCGACCACGGGCATGGCGCGCCACGAAAGATACCCGCTCCCTGAGCGATCTGGCCGATGCCTTGCTTTCGACGGCTGGTGAGGCGTCCGGATACTCCCTCGCCACAACTCTGCTCGAGACCTATGCCAAGGCCTCGGAGGGTGAGAAGCTGGCGTTCTTTGAGCATCTCAACGACGCTCTGGAGATTGACGCAACGCGCGTGTCAGAGCTTGCAGCGGCTTATGCGAAGTCGCCATCAACGCAGCTCTTCAAGGACCTGTCCGAGGCCGCTGAACCGCGCCGGCAAGAGCTCCTGCGCCGCCTCAACCAGCCTGAAGGTGCCACAGAGCGGCTTGTCGCCATGCGCGCCGATCTCCTGCATTTTCGAAAGGCACAGCCCACCCTGGCACGCACGGATCATGACTTTCGGCATTTGCTGCGCTCCTGGTTCAATCGCGGTTTTCTGAGTGTACGTCCCATTACTTGGGACAGCCCGGCGCGCATTCTCGACAAGATCGTCGCCTACGAAGCCGTGCATGCCATCGAAGACCTCGATGATCTGCGCCGCCGGATCGAGCCGGAGGACCGCCGGTGCTTTGCGTTCTTTCATCCGTCCATGCCCGAGGAGCCGCTGATCTTTGTCGAAGTGGCGCTGACACTCGAAGTGTCGGGTTCCATCGATCACCTTCTCCGGCTTGACCGAACGCCCAAGGATCCTGCTACGGCAACCCACGCCGTCTTCTATTCGATCTCCAATTGTCAGGAAGGGCTGGCCGGGATCAGCTTTGGCAACCTCCTCATCAAACAGGTGGTCTACGAGATCGCGATGGAGCTTCCCGGCGTCACGACATTTGCCACCCTGTCTCCGATCCCGGGGCTCAGGGCATGGATGAAAGATGGGGGCCATGAGGCAGAGACGCCCGAAGACTTCCGCACCTTGGCGGCCCGCTACCTCACCAGTGCAAAGCAGCCCAATGGCCAGCCCCTTGACCCTGTGGCTCGGTTCCATCTGGGCAACGGGGCGGAACTCCATAACATCCATGCTGCCGCCGATGGCTCTGCCAAGGGCAGGGCGCAGTCCGGGGGCGCGATGGTCAACTACCTCTATGACCTCGAAAAGACCGAGCGACAGCACGAAGCCTTCGCCGTCCATGGCAAAGTCGCGACGTCGCGCGCCGTTCAGGCCATGATCTCTCCGCGCAGACGACGGGAGGAGAAGACGGCGTGAATGCGCTCTACGACGCCCTGTTTGCACCTCATACCGGGGGCACATCTCCGTTTCTGGAAACCGATGAAGGCGCCGTCATGTCCTATGGCGCCTTTGTGGAGCGCGCAGCGCAGATGGCGCACGTCATCGCCGGCGCGGGTCTTGTTCCGGGTGACAGGCTTGTCGTGCAGGCCCCAAAAACTGCCGACACGATCGCCCTGTATGCCGGAGCTGTGCAGGCGGGCGCGGTCTATCTGCCACTCAACACTGCGTACACGGCCACCGAAGTCGACTACTTCGTGGGCGACGCCAAGCCCAGGCTGATCGTCTGCGATCCCAAGGACAAAGATCGCATCGCCGGCGAGAGCGCCGCAGCAGTCATGACACTGGGCCCCGGCGGCTCTTTGAGTTCAGAAGCTGACGACAAGCCCAAGACGTTTGAAACGGTAAAGCGCGTTCCGGAGGATCTCGCGGCGCTCTTGTACACGTCCGGAACCACCGGTCGCTCCAAGGGCGCGATGATGTCCCACGGCAACCTCTTGTCGAACGCTCGGGCGCTTCAGACGCTGTGGCAGATCACAGCCGACGACAGGCTGATCCATGCCCTCCCAATCTTTCACACGCACGGCCTATTCGTCGCGCTCAACACGTCCCTTTTGGCCGGGGCCAGCGTGCGGCTCATGGCGGGCTTCGACCTCGACCGGCTACTCGCGGAACTGCCGCACTCGACCCTGCTCATGGGGGTTCCGACCTTCTATACCCGTCTTCTGGCAGACGCGCGCTTCGGGCGGGACCTGACGCAACGCATGCGCCTCTTTATCTCGGGCTCTGCACCCCTCCTCGCAGAGACGCATACCGCTTTTGAAGAGGCAACAGGCCACCGGATCCTCGAGCGCTACGGCATGACCGAGACAAACATGATCACGTCGAACCCGTATACCGGCGACCGGATCGCGGGGACGGTTGGCCACGCCCTTCCCGGAGTCGAGGTGAAGATCACCAATCCAGAGACCGGCACAGAACTCCCCCGGGGAGAGATCGGCATGATTGAGGTGCGCGGCGCGAACGTCTTCCAGGGCTATTGGAAGATGCCCGAGAAAACCGCCGAGGAATTGCGGCCGAACGGGTTCTTCCTCACCGGCGATCTGGCGACCATGGATACCGACGGGCGGGTCACCATCGTAGGCCGCGCGAAGGACCTTATCATCTCGGGCGGGTTCAACATCTACCCAAAGGAGGTCGAGGACGTCCTGAACGCCCAGCCGGGGGTCCTTGAAAGCGCCGTTTTCGGCGTTCCCCATGCGGATTTCGGAGAAGCTGTGATCGCAGCGCTCGTACCTGAGGCCGATACGGATATCGATATTGACCAGCTCCGCTCTAGTGTTGAGCCGATGCTCGCGCGCTTCAAACACCCCAGATATTACAAGGTGTTAGACGCCCTTCCTCGCAATACGATGGGCAAGGTCCAAAAGAACGTGCTGCGCGCCAACCATCGCTCATAGCTCGCGTCGGCGGCTCTCGGCAGCCTCGGGGCGCTAGCCGGACATGCGGCCCCAGAAACGAAACATCAGGAGGCCTGCCGCGACCGCAAGGCCAAGCGCAAGCCCCGTCCAGACCCCTGCCGCGCCAAATCCTGCCCAGATGCCAAGACCCGCTGCGACCGGCAGACCGACAACCCAGTAGCTGAACGCAGCCATGTACATCGGTACCCGCGTGTCCTGTACCCCGCGCAACAGACCAAGCGTCACGACCTGCGCGGCGTCGACGAGCTGAAAAAGCGCCGCCATCGCCAAAAGGAAAATGCCCATGGCGAGAACCGCCTCGAACTCCGCTTCAGTGGGGGTCAGGAACGTCCGGATGAGACGCTCTGGCGTGCCAAGAAAGAAGCAGATCGTCACGCCCACGAACAGGAGGCTCAGAGCCATCGCAACCTTTCCCGAACGCCGCAGATCAGCGGTCGACCCGCGCCCGTAGGCCCGCCCGGCCCGAACGGTCGCCGCCTGGCTTATGCCGACATGGACCACGAATGTGAGGGACGCTATGTTCAGGACGATCCCATGCGCTGCCAGCTCCACCGTGCCGATGACCCCCATGAGCAGGGCGCTCGCCGTGAAGAGCCCCGTCTCGCTGACCGAGGTGATCGCAATCGGCCATCCCAGCTGGAAGACCCGCACGAGGATCTGAGGATCGGGACGCCAGACACGTTGCAGCAAAACGTGCTGCGGAAACTGCCGAAGCGCATAGGCCATCAGCGCGATGAACGTGCAGATCCCCACGATCAATGTCGCCACGGCCGCGCCGCGAACGCCCAACTCTGGCGCGCCGAGATTGCCAAAAATGAGAAGGTAGTTAACGGCAGCATTGGGCAGAAGCGCCGCAAGCGTCACCCAAAGAACAACGCCTGTCCGCTCAAGCGCGCTCAGGTAGCTTTTGAGCACTGTGGTCCACAATTGCGGAAGAAGACCCCAGCAGGCAATGCGCAGGTAATCCTGGCCAAGCTGCGCGACCTGCGCATCCTGCCCAGCCCAGAGCAGCACCGGGCGCGCAAAGAAGAGGGGTACGAGACAAACTGCTCCGAACGCCGTGACCAGCCAGAAACCCATGCGCGTGACGCGCCGCACCTGCACGTCGTCCCCTTGCTCCGCGGCGGCAGCAATGAGCGGAAGGGCGGCCCACGAGAACCCGGACACCGTAAGAAAGAGAATGAAGAAGAAAGATGTGGCAATCGTGAGTGCCGCCAGCTCTGGCACACCATAGCGGCCCATCATAAGCGTGTCGGTCGCCCCCAGGGCCACCTGCGCCACGAGACTGCCTGCCAAGGGCAAGGCAAGCCACAACATGGCCTTCGCTTCCGGCCGATACTCCCGAACTGTCTCCATGCCCGCGCCATACGCCTGCATCATTGCCCGGACAAGCGGGTGAGCTAGGCTTTTATAAAAGATCTGGGAGGGTCTCACATGCCAAGTCTGCTGACGCGGCTCATCCATGATGCGCAAGCATTCCTCACGGCGCTCGAGGCACAGAACACACGGGACTGGTGGGCGGCGCACCGGGATGAATATGACGAAAAACTCAAGGCTCCCGCCGAGACGCTTATGGCGGAGATGTCTCGGACGCTCGGACGGCTCACAGGATCACCGATGCGGGCCAAGCTCTTCCGGCCCCAGCGCGACCTGCGGTTCTCGGCAGACAAGGCGCCGTATCACACCCATCTGCATATGATGTGGAGCGTCCCAGATGACGGACCGATCAAACCTGCCTACTTCTTTGGGATCTCTCCGACCTACGTGACCCTCGGCGCGGGTCAGCGCGATTTCGACAAGCATGCGCTGGAAGCCTGGCGACACCACGCTGATAGACACGGCCAAGACGTCGCAGCTCTGATGGACACCCTCACCGACGCCGATTTCCGTATCAGCGAGCCTGCCTACAAGCGCGTGCCACCCCCCTATCCAAAAAACCACCCCAGCGAAGCGATCCTGCGGCGAAAGGGGCTAACGGCGTGGCGTGACAGCGATGCCGGCCTGACGCGCGACCAAATGGGCCAAACCTTCGAAAGGCTGACCCCGCTCGTCAAAATGCTTGCACGCCTGTGACGTCTACTTGCGGGATAGGACCATCCGATTGGCGGTGAGGGTCTCGGACTTGCCGGTCCAGGCATAGGCCAACAAGGCTGGCTCGGTCTCGGACACGGTAATCCGGTGCTTCTGACCGGCCGGATTGAAGATCATGGACCCAGGTGCGTAGACACCCTGATTGTTCTGGCTGACGGCACCTGACAGGCACACATAGCTTTCATTGATGCCCTCGTGGGCATGGGCCGGATAGATGCAGCCCGGCGCAAACAGGACCACCCCGAGAATGAGCTCCTCGGTCACGACCGGGCCCCGTGGACCAGCGATCTCGGCATAGCCGTAGGACTTCGCGAGGCCGCGCGGCATCTTGTCATAACCGTATTCCCAGCTCAGATCGCTCGAGATCTGGCGAAGCGCCCGCGTCGCCGGGCCCGCAGCGCCTTGAACGCCCTCGCTCAGCGCGCGGTTCATGTGGGCCGTGACCGGAAGGGTCAGAGGGGCGCGCAACACGACCTCCGGCGTTTTCGCCAAAGCCCGGTTTATCCCCTCGCGCACCAGCCGTTGATGGGCGCGAATGGGCCGCGAACCGCCCGAGGACATGAAGCGGTAAAGCTCATAGATTTCCTTGAGCAGGTACCGCCAATCCGGCAGGTCAGCGACGGTGTATCCGCCGAGGTTATCTGGGGTCTGATTCATCACACAATCCTTCTTCGCGCGCGATATGCGGCGAAGTAGCCATGAGGCAATCAGAAACTTCATAGAATTCTATCCACGTCGCGGATTGCTGCGCTTTCGGGCAAGTTTGCCTAGCCTTTGCCCACGCCTTGGCCCTAGCGCCAGACCGCGCTGCGTGGCACACTGCCAATAAAGCAAAAGAAGAGCGGTACCCACATGAACGACCTGCTGAACGCAGCACCAGAGAGCTATGATGCAAGCTCCATCGAAGTGCTCGAAGGGCTTGAGCCTGTGCGCAAGCGGCCGGGCATGTACATCGGCGGCACGGATGAACGTGCGCTCCACCACATGGTCGCCGAAGTCCTCGACAACTCCATGGACGAAGCCGTCGCAGGCCATGCGAACCGTATCGAGATCGAGCTGCACGAGGACTTTGCCGTCACGATCCGGGACAACGGGCGCGGCATCCCAATCGACCCGCATCCGAAGTTTCCGGACAAAAGCGCGCTCGAGGTGATCCTGTGTACGCTGCATGCCGGCGGCAAGTTCTCTGGCAAGGCGTACCAGACCTCGGGCGGTCTCCACGGCGTCGGCGCATCCGTCGTCAATGCCCTGAGCGACAGCATGGTCGTCCAGGTCGCCCGCGACCGCAAAGTCTTTGAACAGCGCTTCTCCCGCGGTCTGCCCCTTGGGCCCGTGGCGGAGGTCGGCGCAGCCCCAAACCGTCGCGGCACCACCGTCACCTTCCACGCGGACGAGGAGATATTCGGCAAGCACCGTTTCAAACCCGCGCGCCTTTTCGCGAGCATCCGATCCAAGGCCTACCTCTTCTCGGGCGTGGAAATCCGCTGGAAGAGCGCGATCGCCGATGGTGACACCCCGCAGGAGGCCACGTTCCACTTCCCGGGCGGGCTGACCGACTACCTCAATGAAAACCTCGAGGGGACGACCACCTATGCCGACGCGCCGTTTTCGGGCACGGTCGACTTCCAGGAACGCTTTCAGATGCCCGGCAAGGTCGAGTGGGCCATCAACTGGACGCCCTCCCGCGACGGGTTCATCCAAAGCTACTGCAATACGGTCCCGACCCCCGAAGGCGGCACCCATGAGGCCGGTTTCTGGGCAGCCATCCTGCGCGGATTGCGCGGATATGGTGAGCTTGCGGGCAACAAGAAGGCCGCACAAATCACCCGCGACGACCTCACCACCGGTGGCTGCGCGCTGGTGAGCTGCTTCATTCGCGAGCCTGAATTCGTCGGCCAAACGAAAGACCGCCTCGCGACCGTCGAGGCGCAAAAGCTCGTCGAACAGGCCGTCCGCGACCGCTTTGACAACTGGCTCGCCGCGGACACGAAATCCGCAGGCGCCATCCTCGATTTCCTCATCCTTCGCGCAGAGGAACGCCTGCGCCGGAGGCAGGAAAAGGAGACCGCTCGGAAGTCAGCAACCAAAAAGCTCCGCCTCCCCGGCAAGCTCGTCGATTGCTCCAAGCAGACCCGCGACGGGACAGAGCTGTTCATCGTCGAGGGCGATAGCGCCGGCGGCTCTGGCAAGATGGCCCGCGACCGGACCTATCAGGCAATGCTGCCCTTGCGCGGCAAGGTCCTGAACGTGCTGGGCGCAGCGGCCTCCAAGATCACCACGAATGCAGAGATCAAGGACCTCTGCGACGCGCTCGGCACCGGGCTCGGCACGCGGTTCAACCTCGATGATCTGCGCTACGAGAAGATCATCATCATGACCGACGCCGACGTCGACGGCGCGCATATCGCGTCCCTCCTGATGACGTTTTTCTTCACCCAGATGAGGCCCATGATCGACGCGGGCCATTTGTACCTCGCCTGCCCCCCTCTCTACCGGCTGACGCAGGGTGCGCGCCGCCGCTATGTGGTCGACGACCGGGAAAAAGATGAGTGGCTTGAGAAAGGCCTCGGCGGCAAAGGCAAGATCGACGTCCAGCGCTTCAAGGGGTTGGGAGAGATGGACGCCAAGGACCTCAAAGAGACCACGATGAACCCGGAGACCCGCAAGCTGATCCGGGTGACCATCGACGAGGACGCCCCTGGAGAGACGGGTGATCTGGTGGAGCGGCTCATGGGGAAGAAACCGGAGCTGCGATTCCAATACATCCAAGAGAACGCGAGGTTCGTGGAGGAGCTGGATGTTTGAGTAAAAGCAAAACGACTTTAGACGTAATTCTCGCCACACTTCGCCAACGCGAGGGGACACGGCTTACTGCAAACGAGCTATCGGCGAAGATGGTCGAAGAGAACCCGGAATGGGCTGAAAAGAAACGCTCAAAAAGTCGCAACCCGGCCATCAGGGACGGAGGATTTGAAGAACTGCGTGCGCATGTTCAGAGCGAGATCGGCTCACATCGAACCCGAATTGAGAACCATGAAACTCTGCGGATGACGGAAGACCGTCCTCGAAGATACTATTATTCCAAACTTTCAGACAGCGAAGAGCTTGAAGCTGTCGAAACCAGCACAGATTTAGGCGGCCAGTCTGCGTCTATTAGCGAGCATGACTTGTATCCGTTGCTGGCGGGCTTTTTGAGAAACGAGCACGGTGTGTATACGCGACGCATTGACGAACGAAAGTCACGGAACACGCAAGGCTCAGGTGGAAATAGGTGGTTACACCCGGACTTGATAGGCTTTGAAGTTGTCAGCGAACGTTGGAGCGAAACCATTCAACAGCTTGTCCATTCGCGTTCTGATCCAAGTTCAAGACTTTGGTCTTTTGAAGTCAAAAAGCTGATAAACCGGGCAAATCTGAGGGAAGTTTTCTTTCAAACACTCAGCAACTCCGCGTGGGCAAATCTTGCTTATCTCGTAACACGCGAAATCACGGGAAAAGGCACGTTAGATGAACTCAGAATTCTATCGAGTCAGCATGGTGTGGGGTTGATACAACTTGACGCTGACTTTCCCGAAGAGAGCGTGTTCCTCATTCAAGCGGAGGAAAGAGCTGAGGTGGATTGGACTGCTGCCAACCGCTTGTCCGAAGAGAACCCTGACGCCGAAGCAGTTTTCAGGCAAGTTCGTGTTTACCATCAAGCTGGTGAACTAACGAAAGAGTTCTGGGATTAGATGTCTTAGGAAACGGGTCAAACCCCATGAGTTTTCGGCGGATGCGCCATGCCCGACCTTCCCCCGCGGGAGGGCATGCTGCGATTTCTGCCCCCAGAACCGCCATCAAACCTGAGGCGGCAGCGACGCCCCGCACAAAGAACGGATGCCCACCCGAGGTCGGGCCTGTCGCCTTCGCGCCTTCCACTCTGTCAAAGCTCCCCAGGGATCCGCCCGTTTGGACTGAAACCTTCCAAGGGACGGTTTCCAAGACGTCGCTCATCTTCTCAAAACGCGTCGTTCTCTTCGCCCTCGATCGCCGCGAGGCAGTCGTCGAACGCCACACCCAGATAATCGATCACGATCATGGCGGCGTCTCCGAAGATCGCGTCGACGCGGAGCTCTATGCGGCTGAGACCGAAGGAGGCGAGTTCGTCGCCCGACCAGTGGGTCGCGTGCACGCGGTCCTTTTGCGCCACGGACATCACCCAGCCCCCCGGTGTGTTCCAGATGGAGCCATCGCGGAGCGACCTCAGGCTTTCAGCCTGCCCGTACTTGCGGGAGATCGCGGCCTCATAGCGGTCAAAGTCGCGCTGAATATTGCGGCCAAAGCGGTCTGCGGCAAAGGGTTGGGACGTCGCCGTCACCCGGCAGATGCCGTGTTCGGGGCTCTGTAACCCGCTATAGCTGAAAAAGTCGGGATGAGGCGCGGGGACGCCCAAGAACTTGAACGTGGCCACCCCGCTCAGCACCTCGTAGCGCGCGATCGGGGCGCCCATCTTGATGCCGAAAGGGTCCGCGCCGACGGCGGAAGCCAGAACTGAGGACAATAGTGCAAGGATGCGGATCATGGCGGTGTCTCGTCAGAAAGCGTTTGCGGTCTGTCGTCATCCCTGCCCTTCCTCGCATAGACGTCGAGACGACGCTGAAACGGTGTCATGTCACAGTTAATAGTTGCTTAATAGGATCCCTGCGCCGGGCACGGGCTTACGCCGGGCTTGGCCGGGCCTGCCTTTTTCGTATGATAAACCTTGTCGCAGTCACGCTTTTCTTCGCCCCTGCGGCATTTGCTCACGAGCATCGGACCCCTGACCTGGCGATTGATCATCCCTTTGCGTTTGAGGCCCGGGGGCCCTTGGTACAGGTCTATCTGATCACCCTGAATCGGGGAGCTGCCTGTGGTCTTCCATGGTGAAGCCAGCTGAGACGTCGCGGCGGTTGAGGTACGGATCTTTTGCGCGCAATGTCGGCCGCATGCTCCGCGCCTTTTTCCTATGTCTTTGCGTTGCCTCCTGCGGTCGGGTCCTCACCAGCACCGAGGAGGCCATGGTGGGCGATCTCTTCGGCGAAACGCTGCAGCCGTCGAAAGTCCGCATCGTCGAGAACACGCCGCTGCGGTCCTTTACCATCAACCTGCCCCCCCGGCCCCGGACCACCTGTCAGGAGCGCATTGTTCCGGCGCGGACAGGCACAGTCCGGGTGACCCCGGCGGGCCTTGTCGCATTCAACAGCCTCTTTCTTTCAGAGAACTGGTCGCTTCCGGACTTCCTGCCGCGCTACCCGGAGGCCGTGAGCCTCTATGAGGCGATGCTCTTTGCCCATGAGATGACACATGTCTGGCAGTGGCAGAACCGCGCGCGGACAGGGTACCACCCGCTCCGGGCCGCGGCAGAGCATCTGCGCAGCGACGACCCCTACCTCTTTGATCCCGCCACGACACAGCCCTTTCTAAGCTACGGGTACGAGCAACAAGCAAGTCTGGTGGAGGAATATGTCTGTTGCGCCTTCCTCGATCCCGAGGGCTCCAGAACCGCCCGCCTGCGCGAGATGATATCGACGGAGATCCCGCTGGGGCAGCTTCCGGAGTCGAAGGTCATTGTGGCGTGGCCCGAAGCGCCCCGAGGCGATGGACTTTGCGAATGACTAGAGGGCCTCGTTAGGCCGAAAGACTGAGGGTCAGCGCCCAAAGGTCGTCGGGGACATCGACACTCTCGCGTGGCAGGCGCGCGGACCCTGGCAGGCGAGCGCCGGGGTCAGCCGCGATGGCAACCTTGAGGTCTTCCACAGCGGCAGCAAAGCGATCCGAAAAAACGCCGGGCTGCACAAGGATGTAGGTCTGGCCAAGGTCATGGGGCGGCCCGTCCGGCGCCTTGAGGCCCGCCACGCCCCTCGAACTGACAGAGCCTGTGAGGGCGGCGGCCATGACCTCCACCAGCAGCCCAAGCCCCCAGCCCTTGTAGCCCGCAGCGCTGACAAGTGACCCTTTCAAGGCGGCGGACGGATCCGTGGTGGGATTGCCGTCTGCGTCCACGGCCCAGCCTTCCGGGATCGACTGTCCTGCGGCCTTGGCCATGGTGATCTTGCCGAGGGCCACGGCGGAGGTGGAGCTGTCATAGTGCATGGCAAGCCCGGCCTCACCCGGCACGGAAAACGCAAACGGGTTGGTGCCCAGCACGCGGCTCGCGCCGCCCGGGGGTGCAACGATGGCCGAGGCGTTTGTAAACCCCATGCCGATGCAGCCTTCGCGGGCGATCTGCTCGGTAAAGTAGCCGAGCGAGGTGCAGGTATGGGCATGCGCGACGGAAAAGAGCGCAATGCCCTGGGACTGACAGATCTCAGTTGCCTGGGGCAGCCCCCGCAGAAAGGCAGGCTGAGCAAAGCCAAATCGGGCGTCTGACAGAACGGCCGCGGGCGCAGGTTGGGTGACGGCTGGCTCCACGTTGCCCTGCACGCGACCGCTACGGAGCTGAAGGCAGTAGCTTTCGAGGTAGTAAAGCCCGCAAATGACGTTGCCGTGGGCCTCGGCATGGGCGACGGCGTCCGCGACGCTGTCAGCGATCCATGGTTCCGCGCCAGCGGCGCGCAGCGCCCGCGAAGAGCGCTCTTTGATTTCGTCTATGCTGACCTGCACTACGCCTCCTCGATCTTGCCACCTGCCAGACGCAGCCTGCGATCCATGCGCGCAGCGAGGGCCGGGTTGTGGGTGGCCACAAGCGCTGCCATCCCGTCCGCCCGCGCGAGCCTGAGAAGCGCGTCAAAGACTGTGTCCGATGTCTCGGGATCAAGGTTACCCGTGGGTTCATCCGCCAAAAGCACCTTCGGTCGATTGGCCAAGGCACGGCAGAAGGCCACGCGCTGCTGTTCTCCGCCCGACAGCGCAGCGGGCCGGTGGCTGGCGCGGTCAATGAGGCCGACTTCAGTCAAAAGCGCCATGGCGCGCGCCTGAGCCTCTGCCCGCGCGACCCCGGCAGAAAGCTGCGGAAGGAGGATGTTTTCCAGCGCCGAAAACTCGGGCAGCAGGTGATGAAACTGATAGATGAACCCGAGGGTCGCACGGCGCAGGCCCGTGCGTTGGCGGTCAGAGCGCCCGGCAACCTCGCCCGCCACCACGACTTCGCCGGTATCTGGCGTGTCCAGAAGGCCCGCAATGTGCAACAGCGTGGATTTGCCAGAGCCAGAGGGGGCTTCCAGCGCCGCGATCTCGCCGGCATGCAGGCCCAGTGACAGGCCGCTCAGGACGCTGATCTCATTGGGCTTTCCGCTGTTGTAAGCCTTGGATACGTCGCGGAGGCGCAAAACCTCATGCATAGCGCAGCGCCTCTACCGGGTTCAGCCGCGCGGCCGCCCGGGCTGGAAAGATCGTCACTGTGAAGCTCAGAAACAGTGACAACATGACCGAGCGGACGACGTCAAAGGCCCGAAGCTCGGCCGGTAGCTCATAGATGCCGCGGATCGACGGATCCCAGACGCCGCCGCCCGAGACGTAGTTTACCAGGCTGAAGATGTCCTGAATGAAGATGACGAAGAGGATGCCGATGATGACGCCCGCGATGGTGCCCACGATCCCGATCCCTGCGCCGCAGATGAAAAACACGCGCATGACGGCGCCCTGACTCAGCCCGATGGTGCGCAGGATCCCGATGTCAGCGCCCTTGTTCTTCACGAGCATGATGATGCCCGAGACGATGTTCATCGAGGCGAGCAGCACGAGGATCGAGAGGATGATGAACATGACATTGTCTTCGATGGTGAGCGCGCGCAGGGCCGAAGCCGATGCGTCCTGCCACGTCCAGATGAGGGCCCTCGCGCCACCGGCATTGAGAAGATCAGATGAGTACTCCGCGATGTCGTCCGGGTCCTCTACCATCACCTCGATCTCGTCGGCGACACCGTCCCGGTTGAAGTAAAGCTGGGCTTCTTCGAACGGCATGTAGACGCGCGTGCGGTCAATGACGTGGAGGCCCGCGCGGAAGATATAGGTGACCGTGAAGGATTTGACCCGGGGCGACGTCCCTCCGAAGGGCGTGGGTATGCCATTGGGTGAGATGAGCTTGATACGGTCGCCTACGGACAAGCCAAGCTCCCGCGCGACCTCAAACCCGATGGCGACCCCGTCCTCGAAGTCCTCAAGCGACCCCAGCGCCTCAATGGGCTGAGCCACGCGCGGCACGCCCGCAAGGTCGCTGGCAGAGATGCCGAACACCTCTACCCCGCTGTTTTGGTTACCATTGTTCGCCATGACCTGACCCCGAACGAGGGGGGCGGCGCGGACCACACCCGGCACCGCAGCGATGCGGGCGGCCATGGCCTCGTAGTCGGCAATGGTGCGATCGTTCGGGTTGGCCGCCGCGAAGTCCGCGGCTTGGTAGACCGTCACATGGGCGTTCGCGCCCAAGATCGTGTCCACAAGCTCTGACCTGAACCCTGAACGCACGGCCAAGGTGATGATGAGGGCCGCAACCGCCAGGGCGATGCCAATGATGGACAGCCATGTCATCGCCGAGACGCCGCCCTCCTCGCGGCTCGCATTGGCATAGCGCCAGGCAATCATGAATTCGAACGGGGCAAACGGGCGGGCGCTCATACCATTTCGGCCTTTCGTTGGTCCGCCTCAGCCTGGGCAAGTTCGCGCAGGAGCCGGGGGGCTGCCGTGGCGGCCTCCCGCACGGGATGCAGGGCGGCCAGGATGCGGCCGCGCTGGATCACGAGGATGCTCGGCGCGACGTAGGTGTGATGATGCAGGATGAAGCGCGGCAGATTGAGGTCGAACGCGAAGGACATGCGCGGATCACTCAGAAGCAAGAAGGGAAGCGCCAGCCGGTGGGCGGCCTCGCGCTGATCTGCGACGCTCTGCGCGGAGATGCCGTAGACCTCCTCTATGCCCGCTGCGCGCACCATGTCGTAACTGTCGCGGAAGGAACAGGCCAGCGCGGTGGCATTGTCGGCTTCATCCACCTCGTTCCAGCCGTCAGGAAAGGCCACACCCGGCCGCCCCATGATCGGATAGGTAAAGAGAGCCACCGGCGCCGTGAGCGTTGCCAGATCAATCATTGATCCATCATGGGCCGCGAGCCTCAGAGACGGCACGGAACGGCTGATGGCCTCGGTAACATCGCCTTCATATTCAACGAAGACCTCGTCGTCTTCCTCGTCGGCGGCCTGTGCGAGGACAACCCGTGCCTCGGTTTCTCGTTCGCGCAGGCGCATGTTATCGCGGCGCTTGCGACGCCGCCGGCGGAAGGGCCAGCCAAGGATACCGCCCAGGACCCACCAAATGCCCCACCCTGCCGCAAAGCCCAAGGCTGCAAAGCCTGCACCCTCAGCTGTCAGGGGAACGGCGGGCTGGTAGTCGCCCAGCGTCTTCTGCGCGAGGTCCATGTCCGCGACCCGCCACCCCTGCGTCAACCGCCCAAACGCGCCGGCTTCCCGAAAGGCGGAGATGTTCTGTGACAACCGGTCGAAGAGAGCGATCTCGTCAGCCGCCTTCTCCGCAGCCGCAGCCCCCGTACGAGAGGTGGACAGATCCGCGAGGTAGTCCTCGCGCGACATATCAAACCCCGCGGCAGAGGCATCGATCTGAGCGACCTGCACTTCGAGCTGATCGACCTTACCCGCTAGGCGCTGCAGGTATTGCTGCGCAAATTCAGGGAATTGCGACAGGCTTGCTGCCCCCGTCAGTCCGAAGGCGAGGGCAATTATGCGTAGGATCATCTGCTCGGTCCCGCGTCTGTTTTGCGCAGTCTAGCGGAGGCAGGGGCGCCGTAACATCCCCCATTGTCCGCCCGGCCGGATCATGCCCCCCGCAACGTCAGATCTTGCTGTAGATCTCCACGATGCGATCGAGGGCAGCGTCAGGCGTCAGCTCCACGCTTTCACCCGTTTTGCGGGAGGTCACTTCAACCACTCCGGCCTTCAGGCCACGCGGGCCTACGGTGATACGCCACGGCAGGCCGATGAGGTCCATCGTCGCAAACTTTTCGCCTGCCCGGGCATCGCGGTCGTCATAGAGTGGATCAAGACCCGCCGCCTTCAACCGCGCATAAAGGCTTTCACACGCGCCATCGGCCTCCGCGTCACCCTGCTTCAGGTTGACGATGCCGCAGTGGAACGGCGTGACACCTTCGGGCCAGATGATGCCCCTATCGTCATGACTTGCCTCGATAATCGCCCCGAGGAGGCGGGAGACGCCGATCCCGTGGGAGCCCATATGCACCGGCACCTTCTGGCCATCCGCATCCTGAACCTCGGCGCCCATGCTTTCGGAGTATTTCGTCCCAAAATAGAAGATCTGACCGACCTCGATGCCCCGCGCGCTGCGGCGGCGCTCTTCGGGGACTTCGGCGAAGACGGCATCGTCATGCGTCTCATCAGTGCGGGCATAGCGGGACGTGAATTCCTCAAGGACGCCCTGACATTCTTCGACGTCATCATAGTCAATCTCGCGGTCACCGAAGCGCAGATCGGTGATCTCACTGTCGTAAAACACCTCGCTCTCGCCCGTTTCAGCGAGGACAAGAAACTCATGGGTATAATCGCCGCCGATGGGCCCGCCATCCGCACGCATGGGGATCGCCTGGAGGCCCATGCGCTCATAGGTCCTCAGGTAACTCACGAGATGGCGGTTGTAGGCGTGCAGCGCAGCGTCCTTGCTCAGATCAAAATTGTAGCCGTCCTTCATATAGAATTCACGGCCCCTCATGACGCCGAAACGCGGGCGGACCTCATCCCTAAACTTCCACTGGATGTGATAGAGCGTCAGGGGCAGGTCCTTGTAGCTACGCACATAGGAGCGGAAGATATCGGTGATGAGCTCTTCGTTCGTGGGCCCATAGAGCATGTCGCGCCCATGGCGATCCTCGATGCGGAGCATTTCCCGACCGTAATCATTGTAGCGTCCGCTTTCCTGCCAGAGCTCTGCCGGCTGAACAGTGGGCATGAGCATCGGAATATGTCCCGCGCGCTCCTGCTCTTCATCGACGATCTTTTTGATGCGGCTCAGGACCTTATAGCCCAGCGGCAGCCAGGAATAGATGCCCGCGCTTGCCTGCTTGATCATGCCAGCCCGCAGCATCAGGCGGTGCGAGACGATCTGCGCCTCGGCGGGCGTTTCCTTCAGAACGGGCAGAAAGTAGCGGCTCAGGCGCATCGGCGGTCTCCGTGATCGTGCGTGAACCGCATAGGCGAAGGCCCGGTCAGCGGCAAGTTGCTCTGCCCCGGGCCTCTTCAGGAGGCGGCAGAACGCCTCTCACCGCGAGGACAAATGTTTCAATGCCCATGGAGCATCCGCCCGGCGGCGCAATTTCAGACCAAAATCCCGGCCCTTCCTGAAACATTTAGTCCCGTGCCGCTGACGCGTGATGACGCGCCCGTGAGGACGGTGAACCGGCGCCACCCTGTTGGCGTAAGTTACTTCGATACTCGAACAAGAGAGTGTCGGAGTTCATAAAGGGAACCAACACCATGAAATCATTTGTTAAATCCGCTGTCGCAGCGGCTGCTTTGACCGTTACGGGCGCCGCGGCATCTGCCAACACCATCGTTGACATCGCCGCTGGCGACGACCGTTTCTCCACCCTGGTGGCGGCGGTGAGCGCGGCTGGCCTCGTGGAGACGCTTTCAGGCCCCGGCCCCTTCACCGTCTATGCGCCGGTCAACGATGCCTTTGCCGCGTTGCCCGAAGGCACGGTGGACACGCTCCTGCAGCCCGAAAACATCGGCCAGCTTCAGGCGGTGCTCACCTACCACGTGGACGACCGCAAGCTTCTGGCGAACGAGTTCGCCCCGGGCGCAAACTACTACAAGCCCGTGAACACGGCTGAGCGTCTGTGCATCGACGCCTCCTCCGCCGGGGTCACGATTGCCGATGGCACGGGCCAGGAAGCCAACGTGATCATCGCAAACATCGAAGCCGATAACGGTGTGATCCATGTGATCGACAAGGTTCTGCTGCCGGGCACCCGCCCTGCCTGCCACTGACGCGGAGAACGGGGCGAACGCGCGTTTTGCCCCGTTTTGTACATTATTTTCTGACTGATAACCCATTTTGTACAATTCTCGGGCGTCCCTTTTCCGGACGCCCGAAACTGCACATGCGGTGGGCTCGCCCCCTGCCGGCCCGCCGCCGCCGATCTGCCAGCGTCGGATTCCTCTTGATCCCGTGCCGCGAAAGCCCGACCTAGAGAGGAACCGAAACCCCGGAGACGGCATGGCACTCCCCACCCGCACGCAGACACTTTATTGGTCCATTGCCGCGATCGTGGTCGCGCTGGCGCTGTGGTATCTGGGCTCTGTCATCATGCCGTTCATCATCGGGATGGCAATTGCGTATTTCCTCGACCCGGTCGCGGACCGTATCGAAGCGCTGGGGTTCAGCCGCGTGTTTGCGACGGTCGTCATTACGGTCGTGGGGTTTCTGACCTTCGTCCTGCTGGTCGTCCTCGTGGTCCCGGCCCTCGTGCAGCAGGCCATATCCCTCTTTAACGCAGCGCCCGCCATCTTTACGACGCTCAGAGACTTTCTGACCGATCGGTATCCGTCGCTGATGGATGAGACCTCGGTGGCGCGGCAATCGCTCGTGACGCTGGGCGAGACGATCCAGAGCCGGGGGGGCGAGCTCGTTAATACGCTCCTGACGTCTGCTGCGGGCGTCGTGAATATCGTGCTGCTTTTCGTGATCGTGCCGGTGGTGGCGTTCTACCTTCTGCTCGACTGGGACAACATGGTCGCTGAAGTCGACCGGCTGATCCCGCGCGATCACCTCGACACGGTGCGCACGCTGGCCCGCGACATCGACGGCGTCATCGCCGGGTTCGTGCGCGGCATGGGGACGGTCTGCCTGATCCTGGGGACCTACTACGCTGGCGCGCTGATGATCGTGGGGCTCCAGTTCGGTCTTGTCGTCGGATTTATTGCCGGTCTCGTTACCTTTATTCCATATCTGGGGGCCCTGATCGGGGGTGTTTTGGCCATGGGCCTTGCACTTTTTCAATATTGGGGTGCCCTGGAGGGGGGCGGCACCGACTGGGTGCGCATCGGCATCGTCGCCGGCATTTTCGTCACCGGGCAGATCGTGGAAGGCAACATCCTGACCCCGAAACTCGTCGGGGACTCGGTCGGTCTGCATCCGGTCTGGCTTCTTTTGTCGCTCTCTGTGTTCGGCACGCTCTTCGGCTTTGTCGGGCTTTTGATCGGCGTACCGGTCGCCGCCGCCATCGGTGTCATCGCACGGTTCCTCGTTGCCGAATACAAATCCGGCCTCCTTTACCGGGGCATGTCCACCGACGATGACACCTGAGCAGCTCAGCTTTCCGCAACCGCGCCGTCTGTCCTTTGCCGCTGCGGACTTTCACGAGGGCACGGCGAGTGAGACGGCACGCTCCCTTCTCGCTGGGACGGAGGCGTGGCCACGCGGCAAGCTCGTCCTTGTGGGCGAAAGCGGGTCGGGCAAAACGCATCTCGCCCATATCTGGGCGGCGGCGCATAAGGGCGCGCTAATCGATGTCGACGCCCTCGTCACCCGAGCCACAACGCCTGTGGTCGTGGACGGCGCAGATTACGTCGCCGGGCGGCCGGAGGCGGAAGAAACGCTCTTTCATCTTCACAACAATCTGGCTGCCCTCGGTCTCCCGCTTCTTCTGACAGCGCGGAGCGCGCCGGCGCAGTGGGGCATCACGCTGCCGGACCTGCGCAGCCGCATGGAAGCGACGACCGTGGCGCAGATCGAGCCCCCTGATGACGCGACGCTTGCCGCGATCCTCGGAAAACTGATGGAAGATCGGCAACTGAACCCGGCCCCGGGCCTCGCGGTTTATCTGACGCGCCGCATGGGCAGGTCCTACGGCGAGGCGGGGCGGATCGTTGCGGCGCTCGATACGCTCTCGCTTGCTGAAAAACGCAGCATTACGACCGCGCTGGCGGCGCGTGTGCTGGACGCGAGCGGAGAATGAGGCGACACTCTTGTGTCACAAAGCCATGTCAAAAAGCCACCGCATGAAGGACTTGCCGCCAAACTCTGCCGATTTTCTGCATTCCGGCGCGCGCCCCGTGGTGCCGCCGGATTTCGACGTGCGGGGCGCCCAGCGCTTTTACAACCGCGAACTCAGCTGGCTTGGCTTCAACTGGCGCGTGCTGGAGGAGGCCGAGAACCCGCGCGTGCCGCTGCTGGAGCGGCTGCGGTTCCTGTCGATTTCGGCGACGAACCTCGATGAATTCTACACGGTGCGCGTTGCGGGCCTCAGAGAGCTGGCGCAGGCGGGGAACACGACGCCCGCCGCCGATGGCCTCTCCCCCGCTGACCAGCTCGTGCTGATCAACGCGGATGCGCGCGCGCTAATGGAGCGGCAGCAGACGGTCTTTGCGGATCTCAGGCAGCTGATGGAAGCCGAAGGCATCGACATCCTGAGCGTGGGCGAGCTGACCGAGGATGACCGCGCCTATCTGCGCGACATCTTTGTGAGCCAGGTCTTTGCGGTTCTGTCGCCCCTGGCAATCGACCCCGCCCACCCGTTCCCGTTTCTGCCGAATACGGGCTTCGCGCTCGCCCTCGAGCTTGAGCGGAATTCAGACAAGAGCCGGCTGAGGGCGCTCCTTCCGATCCCGTCGCAACTTCGGCGGTTCTGGGACTTGCCGAGCGATGGGCCACAGCGGGTCCTTCCGACGGAGGAGCTGTTGCTGCTGCATATCACCTCGCTCTTTCCGGGGTACAAACTGAAGGGGCATTTCGCGTTTCGCATCCTGCGCGACAGCGATCTGGAACTGGAGGAAGAGGCCGAAGACCTGGTTCGGGAGTTCGAGACGGCTCTCAAACGGCGCAGGCGCGGTCAGGTCGTGCGCATGAAGGCGTCGGCGGGCGCTCCGCCGGGCCTCAAGGCGCAGATCATGGAGGAGCTGGCCGTCACCGACGCCGAGGTCGTCGAGATTGACGGGCTGATCGGGATGTCGGACCTGTCCGAGCTCGTGACCGACAAGCGGCCCGATCTGCTCTGGCCGTCCTTCATCCCGCGCGTGCCGGAACGCGTGCAGGACCACCACGGCGACCTGTTCGCGGCGATCCGCCAGAAGGACATGCTGCTGCACCACCCCTACGAGACCTTCGACCTGGTCGTGCGTTTCCTGGGTCAGGCGGCGCGCGATCCCAATGTCGTCGCCATCAAGCAGACGCTCTACCGGACCTCGAAGGACAGCCCCATTGTCGACGCCCTGTGCGAGGCGGCCGAGGATGGCAAGTCGGTGACCGCCCTCGTGGAGCTGAAGGCGCGTTTCGACGAAGCTGCAAATATCCGACAATCGCGGCGGCTGGAGCGCTCTGGCGCGCATGTGGTCTATGGATTTATCAACCTGAAGACCCACGCCAAGATTTCGACGGTGGTGCGTCGGGAGGGGTCAGAGCTCGTGACGTATACCCATTACGGCACCGGCAATTATCATCCCGGAACGGCGCGCGTTTACACGGATCTGTCGCTCTTTACCTGCGATGCGGCCCTTGGGCGGGACGCAACCAAGGTGTTCAACTACCTGTCCGGCTACGCGGAGCCCGAGGCACTTGAGAACCTGACGATCTCGCCCCTGGGGCTGAAGGACCGCCTGAAAGAACTCATCGCGGCTGAGATCGACCACGCTAAGGCAGGAAAGCCCGCGCAGATCTGGGCGAAGATGAACTCCCTCATCGATCCGGAGATCATTGATGCGCTCTATCAGGCGTCACAGGGCGGTGTGCAGATCGACCTCGTCGTGCGCGGTATCTGTGGCCTGCGCCCGGGCGTCGAGGGGCTGAGCGAGAACATCCGCGTCAAGTCGGTGATCGGACGCTTTCTGGAGCATTCGCGCATCGTCTGTTTCGGCAACGGGCACGGCCTTCCGTCGAACAAGGCGCGCGTTTTCATAAGCTCGGCCGACTGGATGGGCCGAAACCTGAACCGCCGCGTGGAGACACTGGTGGAAGCGCGCAACAAGACCGTCAAAGCGCAGATCGTCAGCCAGATCATGGCCGCGAACCTCGCCGATGTGGCGCAAAGTTGGGTGATGAACGCCGATGGCTCTTTCACGCGGGCAGCGACGGGCGAGGACTTTGCGTTCAACTGCCACCGCTTCTTCATGGAGAACCCATCGCTGAGCGGCCGCGGCACGGCCGGGGCGGGCGATGTGCCCAAGCTGACGCACACGGACGAGCAGGCGTGATCGGCAACATCAATATCGGCGTCGATGATTACGAAAAGGCACGCAAGTTCTACGATGCCATCCTTCTGCCCCTTGGCTATTCGGTCACGCAGGACGCCGACGGTCTTGAATACCTTCTGACGGCGGAGCCCAAGGCGGTGGACATCTATGTGACGCGTCCGTTTGACGGTCGGCCCGCCTCCGTCGGGAATGGGTCCATGATTGCCTTCGAGGCCGCAGAACAGGCCCAGGTTCGGGCGCTTCACGCCGCGGGCCTCGCGGCAGGTGGCACAAATGAAGGCGACGCGGGCTTCCGGCCCACCTATTCGCCGGACTTTTACGTGGGCTACCTGCGTGACCCCCAGGGCAACAAGATCGCCCTCTTTTCTGCCAATCCGAACGAGCCCGCGCGACCGGATTGACCCGACTCGGCGCGCTTGGCATCACGTCACTGTCCTGACCGGGGGAGATGATGGACGGCCAAAGCGACGTTTCAGACGATTACGCCCCGTTCGGGCGGCCGCTTTTCAATGACCCGTCGGTCCGGGATCTCAGCCGGGTCGGCGTCATTGACGTGGGATCGAACTCTGTCCGGCTGGTCATTTTCGACGGGGCGGCGCGCTCTCCGGCGTACTTTTACAACGAAAAGGTCATGTGCGGGCTTGGTGCGGGTCTCGGGGAAACCGGGCACCTGAACCCCGAAGGCCGCGCGCGTGCGCTGGAGACGATGAAGCGGTTTGCAGCCGTCGCGCGCGCTGCAAACGTCCGGGACATGACCGTCGCGGCCACGGCTGCGGTCCGCGATGCCACGGACGGCGCGGCCTTTCGCGCCGATGTGGAGCGGGAGGCGGGCCTCAAGATCTGGATCGTGGACGGCCGCGAGGAGGCACGCCTGTCGGCACAGGGCGTTCTTCTGGGCTGGCCGGGATCCTACGGCCTTGTCTGCGATATCGGCGGGTCCTCCATGGAGCTTGCAGAGATCGAAGGCGGGCGTGTCGGACGGCGGGAAACGTCGCCTCTTGGCCCGCTGAAGCTTCGCGATGTGAAGGGGGGCAAGAAGGGCCGGAAGGCCTGGATCGACGAGAACCTCGACCGGATGGAAAAGGCGCTGGGGGCGCAACGCAACCGACTGTTCCTCGTGGGCGGGTCGTGGCGCGCCTTTGCGCGGATCGACATGGAACGCCGCGGCTATCCCCTGCATGTGCTGCACGAATACCGCATGACCGCAAAGGATGTGCGGGCCACGGCCGAGTACATGAGCGACGCCGATCACGATGACCTGCGATCGCGCTGCGGGATTTCTTCGGCGCGGATGGCGCTTGTTCCGATGGCTTCCGAGGTGCTGGTGCGCCTTGTGTCGCGCTTCAGGCCCCATGACATCGCAATCTCGAGCTATGGCATCCGCGAGGGCCTGCTTTATGAGCAGATGCCCGAGCGGCTGCGCGAGCGCGATCCCCTGATCGAGGCCTGCCGCTTCGCAGAGGCCAAGGACGCGCGGCTGCCGGGCTTTGGCAAACGCCTGCACCGCTTTCTTGCGCCTCTCTTTCCGCGCGCGGATCTGGCGCAGACCCGGCTGATCCGGGCGGCTTGCCTTTTACATGACGTGAGCTGGAGGGCGCATCCCGACTACCGGGCGGAGGTCTGTTTCGACAACGCGACCCGCGCCAATCTGGGCGGGCTCAAACACTCCGAGCGGGTGTTTCTGGGCCTCAGCCTGCTTTATCGCTACAAAAACAGCCGCGACGGCAGCAGGATCGACGCGCTTGTCCCGATGCTGAGCGCGGCAGAGATTGCGCGCGCCGAGGTTCTCGGCAAGGCGATGCGGTTTGGCGCCATGCTGTGGGCCCAGGATGGCGAGGCCAGTGCTGAGCTGAGCTGGCAGCCCAAGAAGAAGGTTCTGGGCCTCAAGCTGACCAAGGGTGCCGAAGCCCTGTTCGGAGAGGTGGTGGAGGCGCGGTTTCAGAGCCTTGCGAACGCGCTTGGGGCCACGACGAGCGTGAAGATCAAGCGCTAGAGCTCGACGGCGCCGTCCTCGCCGATCTCTGGCGCCGTGAATTCGGGGGCTTCGGGCTTGCGGCGGATGATGATGTCGCCGTTGGGAAGCATCTCGGGGCTTTGATAATTCGACATGTCGTCCACCCGCTCCAGCAGGTCGGCGAAGGCTGGCCCCATCTCCTGCATCATCTCGGCCATGGCCGGCCCGAGGCCCTGGGCAAAGTTTTCAAACCCCTCGATGGCGGGCTCCATCTCCTGACGGAGGCCTTCGAAAAAGAGCTCCATCCCCCGTTCCATGAGCGAGGGGCCGTCCCCATCCTCCTGCGCGGAGGCGGTCATCGGCAGGGCCACAAAGGCAATGAGTGCGAGGTGTCTCATGGCGAGGATATGGGCATGTCAAAATCCAGATCAAGCGAGACCGGGAAGTGATCGGATGCGGTCAGGAGGGCGTCGCGGAGCGAGGTATCCCGGAAACAGGCGGGATCTTCGAACGGGTGCCATATGCGCCAGGCCCCCGCGCGCGAGCGCAGATCGGGCGAGACCATGATGTAGTCAAGCAGCGCCTGCAGGTAGCGGCCTTCATGGGGGAGCCAGAAGCGCGAGGTCGTGGGCATGGCGAATTTCGAGGTCAGCGCTTGCGCGGCATGGGGATCAAAGAGCTTTTGGCCCGCCTCCCCCAGCACGACCTCGACGCCTGAGCGGCCAAAGAGCTTTTCGTATTCATCGAGGCCCGGGCCATCGTTGAAGTCGCCAGCGACGATGAGGGGGTCGCCTGCGCCCAGATGCTCTTCCACCCGGCGCCTGAGCCAGATGCATTGCGCGAGCTGCTTGCGGCGATTGGCGATGGAGATGCGCGTCGCTTCCTCGGGGGTTCGGGCGCCGAAGGGGGCCTTGGATTTGGCATGGACGCCAATGACGCGGAGCCGGTGCCCGCGACAGGTGAGCAGCGCTTCGAGAGGTGGCTTTGACCACACGACCCTGTCGCCCTGGTCGTCCTGATCGAGGTCGAGGCGCAGCTCTGTATCAAAGCGGGGGGCGAAGGCGCTTTCGCGCGGGTCGTGCCGGGCCTCGACGATGTCCGGGTCGTAGAGGAGCGCGATCTCCTGCTGGGTGTCGTTGCGAAAGCCGATCAGGGCGGCGCGCTGGCGGAGCCCCCCGTGGGCGGCAAAGGCCTCAAGCGCGCGGGTCGTGGACCGTGTCCGACCTTCGTCGGGGGCCTCAATGAGGACATAAGCGTCTGCGTCTACAGCTTTGAAAACACGGACCAAAGACGCGATCTGATCGCGGCGTTCCACGTCCTGTCGTCCTGACCATCCGGTATCGTTCAGGAGCGCGCCGTCGTCGTCAAAGAGCTTGTCAAACCATTCGACATTGTAGGTCGCGAGCCGCATCTAGTGCGGCTTCATGGAAATCTCGTCCCACGCCCGGTTGATGGCGATCATGCGCCTTTCGGCGATCTTCACGGCCTCTTCCGGGACGCCCCGGGCAATGAGCCTGTCTGGATGGGTCTCGCGCACGAGCTCGCGCCACCGCGCCCGGGCCGCGTCATAGCTTGCGCCTGCGGGCAACCCCAGCACGTCGTAGGGGTCGGGTTCCGCGTCGGGCACGTGGCGAGCCCGCATGGAGCGAAACTCCCTCTCATCGAGGCCAAAGATGCCTGCGACCTCGTGGAGGAAGTCATCCTCGCTCGGGTGGTACTCCCCATCGGCCATGGCGATGTGGAAGAGGCCTTCCATGAGTTCGTTGAGCGAGCCCATCTCGTCGCCGAACATCGCCTTGATCCGGGTCGCGTAGGTGTCAAAGCCGGTGATATCCTGCCGCGCGAGGTTGAACACGCGCGCGGCGTTCGCCTCTTCTGCGCGGGGGATGTGAAAGACCTCGCGGAAGGCGGTCACCTCGTCCCGCGTCACATGGCCATCGGCCTTGGCCATCTTCGCCCCGAGGGCAATGACGGCGATGGCGAAGGCCACGGTGCGCTCGGGCGGTGTCCTGAGCTTGGCAAAGACGTCAGACAGCCCCTCGCCCTGTGCGAGGGCGGAGAGTGCATCACCAATCCGAGACCAAATCGACATGGCGCGACGTTACCGCCGCAGCGCGGCATTGTCAGGGCAGGAATTTCTGCATGAGGACGAGGTCGTGCCAGCGTCCGAATTTCCAACCCACCTTGGGAAGCCGTGCGACCTGCGCATAGCCCGCGCGCGCGTGGAACCGCTGGGCGGTGGCATTCTCACCGGAGATGGCGGCGATGAAGACCGCAGCCCCGCCGTCCACGGCCGCTGCCTCGAGCGCGGTGAGCAAAGCCATCCCGCGCCCCTGCCCGCGCGCACCCGGAGCAAGGTGGATCGAATGTTCCATCGTGCGCGCATAGCCGGGGCCGCTTCGAAAGGGCCCGTAGGTCGCAAAGCCCGATCCATCCTCGAGCATCAGCACCGGGTACCCGGAGCCGAGGATCCCTTCGATATCCGCATGGGTCTTTTCGGCTGTCGTGAAGGTGATCGTGGTCTCTCGGATAATCTGGTTCCAGATCGCCGCGATTGCCGGGACGTCACCATCAGCCGCTGGACGGATCACAGCGCGCGCGGTCCCGAAGGCGTCGAAATCTCGGCGCTGATGGCCGCTGGGCCGATCTCGAACCCGACGCGTGCGTCATCGAGAAGCGGGGCGAGTGCGTCCCTTAACTGCGGTGCGTTCGGGTGGGACACGCGTAGCGCGCCCAGCGTGCAGCCGTGGTCTGTGAGCCTGGGCGCAGGCGGCGGCGTCTCCCACGAGATGATGGCGGGGGCGCAATTGTCGAAGGGCAAAAGCCCGCTTGCGGGGACGGCCATCCGCCACCGCAGATCGCCGCGCTGAAGGGAGATGGGCGTGCCGTATTCCGGCCCGAGCCGCGCGAGGGCCGCCTCGAGATCGGGCGTGCGCAAAATCCAGTTTGTCAGACGCGGCGGCCCCGCAAAGGCATCGAGGTGGAACCAGCGCGGGTAGCCAAGGTCCCCGGCCGAGGGATCAATGGCAATGACTTCGAGATACTCCGCACCGAGCCCAAGGAGGCTGTTGTGGGTTCCGAAATGCGGGTGCTGCCCGCCGGGCTGCACAGGCACGTTCAAGGCGCGCTCGGTGGCCTTCACGCCCTCGGCGAGGCTCTCGGCGGCGACGGCGATGTGATCGAAGGTCAGCACCGTGCTGCAGGCCCGCGCAGCGCGGTCATGGCGAACATCAGGCGCGGGCCTCGCGGATCAGCTTCAGCACGTCCTGTGCCGCGTCCGGGATGTTCGTGCCGGGGCCAAAGATTGCCGCGACGCCCGAGTCCTTCAGATACGCGTAGTCCTGGGCGGGAATGACACCGCCGCAGATGACGAGGATATCGCCCGCATCCTGCGCGCGCAGGGCATCAATCAGCTTTGGGGCGAGGGTCTTGTGGCCTGCCGCCTGCGAGGAAATTCCGACGACGTGCACGTCGTTGTCGATGGCATCCTGCGCGGCCTCCTCCGGGGTCTGAAAGAGCGGGCCCACGTCCACGTCAAAACCGATGTCGGCAAAGGCCGTCGCGATCACCTTGGCGCCACGGTCATGGCCATCCTGACCCATCTTGACCACGAGCATGCGCGGTCTGCGCCCCTCGTCCTCTGCAAAGCCTTCGACGGCCTTCTGGATGGCTTCAAAGCCCTCATCGCCCTCATAGGCGGATCCGTAGACGCCGGCCAATGTCTTTACCTCCGCCCTGTGGCGCCCGAATGTGCCCTCCATCGCGAGGGAGATTTCGCCCACCGTCGCGCGCATGCGGGCGCATTCGACGGCGGCTTCGAGCAGGTTTCCGCCCTCCTCGCAGCGCCGCCCGAGTTCGAGGAGCGCGGCGTCACAGGCCGCCTGATCGCGCGTCGCGCGGATCTTTTCGAGCTTGGCCACCTGCTGTTCGCGCACGGCCACGTTGTCGACGTCGAGGATGTCGATCTCTTCCTCGGCGGACAGGCGATACTTGTTGACGCCGACGATGACCTCGTCGCCACGGTCGATCATCGCCTGTCGCCGCGCGGCGCTTTCTTCGATCTTGAGCTTGGGCAGGCCGGAGGCCACGGCCTTCGTCATGCCGCCCATCTCCTCGATCTCCTCGATGAGGGTCCAGGCCTCTTTGGCGAGCTCTTCGGTAAGCGCTTCCACGTAGTAGGAGCCGGCCAGGGGATCGACGACGTTCGTCACCCCGGTTTCCTCTTGCAGGATGAGCTGCGTGTTGCGCGCGATCCGAGAGGAGAATTCCGTTGGCAGCGCAATCGCTTCGTCGAAGGAATTGGTGTGGAGCGACTGGGTGCCGCCCAGTACCGCGCTCATCGCCTCGAACGCCGTGCGGACGATGTTGTTGTAGGGGTCCTGCTCCTGCAGGGACACGCCCGAGGTCTGGCAATGGGTGCGCAGCATCAGCGATTTCGGGTTCTTCGGCTCGAACTCCGACATGATGCGCGACCAGAGCATCCGCGCGGCGCGGAGCTTGGCGGCCTCCATGAAGAAATTCATGCCGATGGCGAAGAAGAAGGACAGCCGCCCCGCGAACTTGTCGACATCCATGCCGCGATTGAGCGCCGCCTTCACGTATTCGCGCCCGTCGGCCAGCGTATAGGCGAGCTCCTGCACGAGGTTCGCGCCGGCCTCCTGCATGTGGTAGCCTGAGATCGAGATGGAGTTGAATTTCGGCATCTCGTTGGCCGTATATTCAATGATATCCGCCACGATCCGCATGGAAGGCTCTGGCGGGTAGACATAGGTGTTGCGGACCATGAACTCCTTGAGGATGTCGTTTTGGATGGTCCCTGACAGGAGAGAGCGGTCAACGCCCTGTTCTTCGCCCGCCACGATGAAGCTCGCCAGGACGGGAATGACGGCGCCGTTCATCGTCATGGACACGCTGATTTTTTCCAGCGGGATCCCATCGAAGAGCGTTTTCATGTCCTCGACGCTGTCGATGGCCACGCCGGCCTTGCCCACGTCGCCCACGACGCGCGCGTGATCGCTGTCATATCCGCGGTGGGTGGCCAGGTCGAAGGCCACCGACACGCCCTGTTGACCGGCCGCGAGCGCCTTGCGGTAAAACGCGTTCGATTCCTCTGCCGTCGAGAAGCCCGCATATTGCCGGATCGTCCAGGGACGCCCGGCATACATCGTGGCCTTCACGCCGCGCGTGAACGGGGCCTCCCCCGGAGTACCGCGGTCGAGACCCGCGACATCATCGGGGCCATAGACGGGCTTAACCTTGATCCCTTCGAGGGTCTCCCACGTCAGATCGTCCAGAGGACGCCCGCGCAGTTCTTTTTCTGCCAGCTCTTTCCAACGATCATCCATCGGCTCGTCTCCGTCGGTTTGCATCATAGACGCGAATGTGAGGTCTGCGACGCATCTGCCCATTCGCCATGGCACCTGCACCCCCTATGTAGGGGAGTGAAGGAGATACATCTGTGAAATTCTTGGCCGCATTGGCTTTTATCGCCGCCGCTTCCCCAGCCACCGCCAATGGGAGCGCAAAGGATGCCGTGGCGCTTTGGCAGGACGACCCTGCGCGCACGTTTGATGGGGCGGAGCTGTCGCTTGATGACTTCAAGTGGCAGGCGCGGCCCATCGTGATCTTTGCAGACAGCCCGCTCGATCCGGCCTTCCAGACGCAGCTCGAAAACCTCGCCCAGGATTTCGAGGAGCTAGAGGCCCGCGACGTCGTCGTCATCGTCGACACGAGCGAAGACCTGACCGACTTGCGGCGAAAGTTCCGGCCGCGTGGGTTCCAGCTCGTGCTGATCTCGAAGGAAGGCGATGTTGCGCTGCGCAAGCCCTTCCCGTGGGATGTCCGGGAGCTGTCGCGCGCCATCGACAAGATGCCCATCCGCCAGCGCGAGATTTCCGAGGGCCGTGTGGACGGCGTCGGCGGCTGACGGCCGCTATATCTATCTGCACGATCGTTCATGGCCGCACGGCCCAGCGCAGTGCGGGATCGCTTAGGAGCGCCGCAACATGGGTGTCGTAGCGGCGGGCGAGCCTTTTACGCTCTGCCGGGGTGAAGATCTCTGTCAGTGTGCCGCCCGCAGATCCCGTTGCGTTCACGGGTCTGCCCGGATCGTCGAGGAGCGCGGGGTCAAGATCGCAAAGTTGCGCCGCCACGTCCACGGCACCGAGATCCTCCTGCCGCCAGAGCATGGTTTCCGAGGCAGGCCATGCCTCCCGCATGGCGCTGACCAAGGCAGGCCACCCACGGGGCCGCGCGGACAGGATCTTGGCTACATCGGCCTTGGGCGGCAGGTCATTGTCCGCCCGGTCGAGATAGCCGTAAGCTGAATTCCACGCGGCGCCGTATTCCCGGATACCGAGGGCCACCCGCGCAGGCACACGCCCGAAGACCTCCGCGAAGGCGCGCAGGCGCGGCGCGACGCCGGGATAAAAGCGCCCTTTTCGAAAGTTTCCCCACATGCCGCCGCAGATGTTCTCTTCCGAGATCAGCAGGGTGGTGACGCCGTCGCCCTCTGCCGCTGCGAGCCGCGCGCCCATATCGGCACGGAGCGCGGAGAGATGGCCGGCGGCCTCCTTCGACTTTGGCGTGCCGTCTGACGCAAAAAGCCCCGGTGCCGTCTTGAACTGGGGGATCGCGCGCAGATAGCCGGGCTTCCAGACGCGCAGCGCGAGCTCTGGCCGCGCCAGTGCGAGCGTGCTCAGCATCCGCTCAATGAGCGTCGAACCCGTGCGGTGGGCCCCGATATGGAGGATGAGGCGCAAGGCCTATTCGAACTCCATGATGACGTCGTCCACTGCGAGGCTGTCACCGGCGACCGCGTTGATCTTTGTGACCACGGCCTTCTTTTCGGCGCGCAGGATGTTTTCCATCTTCATGGCTTCCACGGTACACAAGGCCTGTCCTTCCTGCACTTCGTCGCCGGGCTCCACATCGATCTTCACGATGAGCCCGGGCATGGGGCACAGGAGCATCTTGGACGTATCCGGCGGCAGCTTTTCGGGCATGAGCGCGGCCAGTTCCGCCTGACGGGGGGTCCGCACGTGCACCTTCATGTCTGCGCCGCGGAAGCGGATGCGGAACCCGTGGCTGATCTTGTCGACCTTGAGCGCCATGGGCGCGCCGCCCACGCTGAGTTTGGCGAGGGCCTGACCGGGCAGCCAGTCGCTTTCGACGCGCAGCGTCGTGCCGTCGTCAAACCGGATGTCGGAGCCCTGCGGGTCGGCGGCAATCGTGACGTCAAAGCGTTGGCCTTGCAGCGTCACGACGCTTTCGGCGCCCACGACGCGCGTGTGGTTGTCCATGCGCCCGGTGATGCGCGTCCGGCGGATCTCGCCCACGCGCATCATCGCTGCGGCGGCGGCGGCCACACGTTTCAGCGTGGCCTCGGGCAGCGTCACGCCTTCGAATCCGTCGGGATATTCTTCAGCGATGAAGGCCGTCGTCATGTCGCCGGAGATGAACTTTGGATGGTCCATGACGGCGGCCACGAAGGGAAGGTTGTGGCCGATGCCCTCCACCTCGAACGCGTCGAGCGCGCCCCGCATGGCCTCGATCGCGCTGGCCCGGTCCGGTCCCCAGGTGCAGAGCTTTGCGATCATCGGGTCGTAATACATGGAGATCTCGCCGCCCTCGAAGACGCCGGTATCATTGCGCACGCCCGTCTCGGCGGTGGGGGCGGCCTGGTGCCAGGTGCCGGCCTCGGCCATGGGCCCGGACGCCACCTCAGCCGGGGGCCGATAGCGTGTGAGCCGTCCGATGGAGGGCAGGAAATTGCGGTACGGATCCTCTGCGTAAAGGCGGTTCTCAATCGCCCAGCCTTCCATCTTCAAGTCTTCTTGCTTGATGGTCAGCTTCTCACCGTTCGCGACGCGGATCATCTGTTCCACCAGATCCACGCCGGTGATGAGCTCGGTCACGGGGTGCTCGACCTGGAGGCGGGTGTTCATCTCGAGGAAGTAGAAATTCCTGTCGCCGTCCACGATGAATTCAACGGTGCCCGCGCTGGCATAGCCCACGGCATGGGCCAGCGCGAGGGACTGCTCCCCCATGGCGCGGCGTGTCTCGGGGTCGAGGAACGGGCTCGGCGCCTCTTCGACCACCTTCTGATTGCGGCGCTGGATGGAGCATTCCCGTTCGTGCAGGTAGATCCCGTTGTCGTGTTGGTCGCACAGGACCTGGATCTCGATGTGGCGCGGCTGGGTGACGAACTTTTCGATGAAGATGCGATCGTCGCCAAAGGAGTTCGCCGCCTCGTTCTTGGAGCTCTGGAAGCCCTCCCGCGCCTCGTCGTCGTTCCAGGCGATGCGCATCCCCTTGCCGCCGCCCCCTGCAGAGGCCTTGATCATCACCGGGTAGCCGATCTGCGTGCTGATCTTGACGGCCTCTTCGGCGTCTTCGATGAGGCCCATGTAACCGGGCACGGTCGAGACGCCGGCCTCCTGGGCGATCTTTTTCGATGTGATCTTGTCGCCCATGCTCTCGATCGCGCCGGCGGGCGGGCCGATGAAGGCCACCCCGGCCTTGTCGAGCGCCTCGGCAAAGAGCTTGTTTTCAGACAGGAAGCCATAGCCCGGATGCACCGCCTCCGCCCCTGATTGCGTGATCGCGTCCATCACCTTGTCGATGACAATGTAGGACTGGTTGGCGGGCGGCGGGCCGATGTGGATCGCCTCATCAGCCATCTTCACGTGGAGCGCGCCGGCATCGGCGTCGGAGTAAATCGCGACGGTTGCGATCCCCATCTTGCGGGCGGTTTTGATGACGCGGCAGGCAATTTCGCCGCGGTTCGCAATGAGGATCTTCTTGAACATCTCGTCCCTTGTCCTTGTCGTTCAACGCAAGACACCCTGCCCGGTCGTGGCCTGGCAGGGTGTCTTACTCAGTTCAATGCACGCCGGAACGTGCGTGTGTTCAGTTGCAGACGCCCGCGTCGTCGCAGAGGGCGCCTGCCGCGGCACCGACGATGGCACCTGTGGTCGCACTCCCGCCCGTCGCGTCCGAGACAACCGCACCGGCGGCTGCGCCTGCAACGGCGCGCTCTGCGTCGGTATCAAGGCAGCCCGCGAGGACGGCCAGCGCCACTGTGGCGATGGAAAACTTGATGATCTGCATGGGTCCGCTCTTTCAGTTGCGTTTGGGCTTTTGCCCCTGCGGTCCCGCATAGGAAGTGCGGCCACCCGCGTCACATGAAAAAGCGCTGCCCCTGTCCGGAAGCAAAAATGCGCCGGCTCGGTAGACGCGAGCCGACGCATTGGGGAAGGGGTACAGGTGTGACAATATGCAGGCGACGTGTTGGGTGTCTCGCCGTGCAGGGAGACGATGCACCACATCTCAGCGTTGTAAAAGATTGGTTTATGCACACGGTAGGATTGCGCCTTTTCCCGCTCAAAATGGGGTCTCATCGGCAGCATCACGCCCATTCCTCGTCTACGAAGGCTTCGGGAAAGCTGTTCTGGGCCAGTTCGACGTTCAATTGCAGCAGCGCGTCATAGCTTTCCGGGTCGAACGGATCATCGAGCGCCACGACCTCGCGTCCAAGGAGCCACGACAGCCGCCCGGCATCGAGATTGCCGCGCACGAAAGGCGCGTCTGCGAAGTGCAACCAGAGCGCGCGCACGAATCCCTCGTCCGCGCGGCGGTCCGCCGGACGACGATCTGCAAACCGTTCCCGCCGGACGAGTTTCGTCGGGCCGCCCTTGTTGGGCCGGCGGATCGTGAACTGGAAGTCGGTACCGGGGAGGCGGCTGGGGAAGCCGCGGTGTTTTTCCAT
>JBCDGS010000003.1:0-101233 GCA_038751055.1 Pseudomonadota bacterium
ACACAGAAATCAGCGATGAAGTGCTTGATCAGTAAGGCCGCGAGGAGCCCAATCAGAGCCATCCTCTACCGTGCCTCCCGCCGACTAAGAGTATGGTTGTTCACCGCAACGAGCTTCTGGCGCATATCGCGTGCGAGCACACCTTCGAGCTGCAGCCTGAGTTCTATATCGCTCAGCAGGCTCAGAATACTCCGCCCCGGCAGTTCCCAAATGCGCGCTGAAGACGAAACGGTTGCGGTGGCTGTTGCGGGCAAATTGGTCAGAACCCCCATTTCTCCGATGAATGCAGGTGCTTGGATCTGGGTAAAGGTCTCTCCGTTCAGCGAAATATCTGCGGTGCCCTTCGCAAGATAGATCAGGCGCTTCACACGTCCGCCTTCTTCAACCAGAGTCTCGCCGATTTCGCAGTTGCGCCAATTGCCCCGCCGGATCAAGCGCCACGCATTCTGAGCATCCATCCCCCGTAGAATGGCATCACGAAATGCGGCCTCTTCAGGTGTGAATCGAACAGCACGGGAAATGAGGAAAAGCCGCGCGATCCCAACAAGCGAAATGGCAATCCAAGAGATTTGAATAGCCGCTGAGTAGGCATTGAAATTAACGACCAAGCTGAACAAAACTAGGCTGGAGGCGAGCAAATTCAGCCCTGCATACAAATAGTCAGCTCCGCGAATGAACCCCATCTGCAGACAAAAGTACGAAATCAGATAGCACGCGACACCCAGGACCCCGGCTACATCATAAATCGTAAGGTCTTGCAGAGTAGCGATCATCCGTTCGCGACGTCCAGTGCAGCGCGGCGCCCTTCGATTGAATAGAGCACAGTAGACCCCACACCCTTGAGCCGGGTCCGCCTTTGCTTTTCGTAGACAAACTGATTGCCAATGCGCTCAACCACGGCCTCCGACACTGTGATCTTGCCAGGCTTGCCCGCTTCCTCGATCCGTGAGGCGATGTTCACGGTGCTACCCCAAAGATCGTAAACAAACCTCAGATCACCGACGACGCCTGCCATAAGCGGACCCGAATGGACGCCGATGCGCACCTGAACGGACTGGCCAAGCTGAGTTGCAAGCTGTGCAGTCGCAAATTGCAGATCGAGGGCCGCATCAATAGCAAGCGCGCAGTGATCGGTGTCGCTGTCACTCACGCCAGCGACAAACATGTAGCAATCACCAATCGTTTTGATTTTTTCGAGTTCATAATCCGCGATGACTTTATCGTAGCTCCCAAAGAGGCGCTTGAGCAGATCAATGGACTCCTCTGCCGGGACCGACATCGCGTAAGATGTGAAATCGACAACATCGACAAAAACGACAGTCGCGTCTCGCACCTGATCGACGATCTTTTGTTCGCCCTCATTGATACGAGATGCGATGCGTTTGGGCAGGACGGACTCGAGTAACCGATTTTTGGCGTCAATGGACTTCTCAAGTTCGTTTGCAGTCTCCCGGACGCGGTCGAACGAACGTTCAAGCTCAAAAATCACTGAGTTATAGAAAAGGCCGATCTGGCCAACCTCTGTAAACGGCGATTGCGGAGCCCGCATACTAAGATCGCGATCTCGAGCTTGCCGCTGCATGACGTCGAAGAGTTCGTTTAGATCGGTATTGGCCCCATGCTCGCCAACATTAACGCCAATATTTTCAACGTGAGCCGTCACCCGGAGGCTTATGACGGCGTCAAGCGCTCGAAACAAAACATAGGGCACAGCGAAGGCGTAGATGATGAGAGCAACAATGCCTGCCAGCTGTGCGCCAAGACGGGCCAACAGCCCCATGTCAGCATCAGCTCCATACGTCCCGAAGATCGCTGTTGCCAAGAGCCCCCAAAGACCCGCAAGAAAATGGACGGGCACGGCACCGACGACATCGTCAATCCGTAAGCGTTCAAGAAGCTGGTCACCATAGAAGGTGATCGCACCGCCGATCATACCCACAATGATTGAGGTTTGGATAGAAAAGACATCGCAGCCTGCGGTGACGGCGACGAGCCCCCCGAGAGAGCCGTTCATGGCGTAAAAGACGCTGGGTTTGCCTTCCGTGACCCAGGTGATCGCCAAAGCGGTTAGAACACCTGCCGAAGCTGCTACGAATGTGCGGACAAGGATCGCAGGCACGTCTTCCGTCAGGCTGCCCGCGCTACCACCGTTAAACCCGAACCAGCCAAACCACAGAAAGAACACGCCCAACATGGCGAGTGGCAGATTTGAACCATTGAACCGTCTCGGCGCAGCCGAGGCAGGGAAGCGCCCTTCGCGCGGCCCGAGCACCAGGATGGCGGCCAGAGCCACTCCGCCGCCCACGGCATGAACCACGCCAGAGCCCGCGAAATCGCGAAACCCGAGATTGGCCAACCATCCTGCCGCATCACCATTCGCGTCAACAGACCAGACCCAATGACCAAAAATCGGGTAGATCAAGGTCACCGATATTGCGGTCATCATGAGGTAACCACCGAAGCGGCATCGTTCGGCGACGGCACCGGACAGGATCGTCGCTGCGGTTCCACAGAACATCGCCTGAAATATGAAGTGGACATAATCTTGGCCGCTGGAGAGGGTTGAAAACGCGATCTCGCTTGTGCCGAACCAGCCCGCAAAGGAGGTCCCAAACATCAGCCCGTAGCCCAAGAACCAAAACAGCAGGATCGAGAGGGAAAAGTCGGCAATGTTCTTGATGGCGACGCCGATATTGTTCTTCGACCGAGTCAAGCCCGCTTCGACGCACATGAAACCCGGTTGCATCAACAGGATCAGCGCCGCGCAAAGCAAAAGCCAAAGATTGTCGAGAACAACGTTTATCGAAGGATCAACCATCGGGCCCATGGGACCCTAAGCGTGTCAGTAGTGCGACCAAGACCCCTCCACCCAAGTCTTCAAACAATAATTTTACCAATTGCCGCAGCGTTAACCACAGTCCTTTGAGCGGTCAACAAAAAGAGTTCGCGATGACGGGTCGTGCGGCGACGGGGTCACTTCGTTGATCAATCAAGATCGCTCGTTCCGGCCCCAAGCAGCTATAGGCCAAGCGTTCGTGTCACGACAGTTCAGCACGCGGGTCCGAACTTTTGCCGCGGCGACAAAATCAGCACGACGGCGAACTCGCAGATCGAGGGGCAAAGTCGAACGCAGGTGGGCAAACGGTGCATTCTTGCAGGGGTGTATCCCCTTGACGCAAGTAAGTGGAATTGCTATCTGTGATGCATGGAAAAGAGCAAATCAGCATCCCCTGACTTTAGCGTTCGAGACTTCTTCAAGCGCTTCCCGGACGACGAGGCGTGCCTTGAGCACATCTTCAACGTTCGTTTCGGGGAGCGACATACGTGCCGCGCCTGCGGTGTTGAGAGCACCTTCCACCGGATCGGCTCCGCCGATAAGCGCAACAAAGAAGGCAATGCTCGCCGTGCATGGGCTTGCGCCTCTTGCGGGGATCATGTCTATCCCACCGCTGGCACAATCTTTCAAGACACTCGCACACCGCTGCAATCGTGGTTCTATGCGATCTATCTCTTTGTCACTACACGCCACGGCGTTTCTGCCAAAGAACTGCAACGCCAGCTTGGCGTGACGTACAAGACGGCTTGGCGGATCGGCCACAAAATTCGTGAGCAGATGGACAAGCACGAACTCAAGGCCATGCTGCAAGGTCATGTTGAGATTGACGAGGCATACGTGGGCGGAAAGCGCCCCGGCAGCCGTGGCCGGGGCGCGGCTGGGAAAACCATTGTGATGGGCTTTAAAGAGCGTGGCGGTCGTCTGGTGACTGAGATTATCCCGAACGTGAAGCTGGCCACGCTTCGTGAAGAAACGCTGAAGACGGTTGAGGCTGGCACGACCGTTTCGACTGACGGGCTCTACAGCTATCGCTTACTGAAAGAGCACGGCTACTCGCATATGGCGGTCAAGCACGGCGCGAAGGAATGGGCGGTCTACGACGCAGAAACGGATACGCTGCACCACACGAACCACGTTGAGAGCTTTTGGCGTCACTTCAAGTACTCAATCCGCGGCACGCACGTTTCGATTAGCCAGCAGCACATGCGTAAGTATCTGGACGAATTTACTTTTCGCGCGAACCATCGTGGCGAGGTGAACCAGATGTTTGATCGTCTGATTGCGGCGTTTTGATAACAGCAGAGGCGGTTAGATCAAAATCCGCCTCGTTGATTGGCCCGACACCACGGGCTTCCTCTTGGGCGATAAAGTCTTCCAATCGATCTTCACTCAAGGCTTTTGCCAACGATAACATAGTCATGCCGCTAAATCCCTCAGCAACGCGTCATCAAGACCTATCTCTACAACATTGCCTGCTTGAGAAAGTAGGCTCAAGTTTGAGCCCATTTCGCTTTTACTGGCAACAACCGAGACAAGCTTGGGCGGGGTGTCCAGAGCCGCAATATCATGAAAGGCTGTGCTTGCCTTGTAAACGGCCACTGGATAGTTGGACACAGCCTGGAATACGGTCCTAAGCCCATCAACATTTGTGGATGCTGACACCTCCCACTCTGTAGAAGACGCTCCCACGACCTTGCTATCAAAATCCACGAGGTCAGGAAAAACCCGCGACAGCTTTTCCTGCAAGAACTCTGATATATCTGCTTCGGCGTCCTTGATCGCGCGGCTGATGATTTGATCCGCTACGTCCCGTGACGCAGAACCTACTTCAAGGATTGCCCTCTCAACTTGTTCGTTAGGCACATCAACGTAGATGGAACGCTTCCCCACGCTCAGGTCAAACCTTTCGGAGACTGTGCGTGCGGTTCGCGAGAAGCTCCGTCCAACTCCAAAGCTTTCCAATTCTCGGTAGGCGAAACCAGAGTCGCTGACCCTCACTCCTCCGCTGACATGTGACAGCCGAACGGTGACAAATGAGCCGCTTGGGTAGACCATAGGAAGGCTGAGAAAACTTGCGTCTCCCCATGACTTTACCGACACCAAACGCGGAGCTATGGCGGCTGCAATGTCTGAAACTGGGATCTGCTCACTCATGAAATCATTCCCTGCGTGAAGAAATCATACACCCATGGAGGGCTTTCCACAACATCTATGTTGTTGATTCTAAGTCGTTTTCCAGTGTAATCGCGTAAGCCTTCAAAATCATTGAGATTTGTCGAAATTTCACGTGCAGTAGGCAAATTCCCGACCCTCATGCGTTGCTCAGTCTCCGACCAATTGAGATTGAAGTCGTGCAGGTGTGTTTCAGATACTCTCCTCCCTGCCCACTCTGATTTCGGTTTGCGGGGATTTGTATGACCGCCCTCAAGAGACCGCCAATCGACGCGTTCAATCGGGCGGCACCGCTTGCCGGGTGTCTTTAGATATCGAAGCTCGAACGAAACATTGCAGTCAGATCGATGGGAGTAGCACCCGCCGTGTAAAACCAATCCGGTCTCTGTTACTCCGCCAATCTCAATGGGGGCATCAAACCAAACATAGTCGGTTTCAGACTCTGGTTTGGACCATCCGGGAAATAGGAAATGCTCTTATCGGCTTCAAATACATCTTTGGTCGTGACCATGCCCCAATGGATAAGGGACAAGCCTACGCGGCGCGAGTCAAACTTGCGTCAAGGGGATACACCCCTTGGGAAGTCTGCCCCCAAATCAAGTGTGTCGATGCCTGTTCCAGCATTCGCATGCTACCTATTGGAGTTCGCTCATGCTTGTTTCAAAGGTCCAATTCCCATTCCGCGTCGATAGCCGTACCGTACCGGTCTTTCCCAAACCTATCCCTGTCCGGTGGCGCGACGCAGCCGAAACGAAGGGATTTCACCTGATTGCACGCGCAGAGGATCGTCTGCATGTCGTCTTGGCCTGCAAAACCCGCGGCAAACCAACGCTCAAACGCATCAGCGTCGTGCTTGGGCATAACCCGGAATGTCCGCATTGCATCGCGGCGCGGTGGGAGGCAGCCGCTGCAAAGGTCGGCGCGGAGCTGGTCGCCCCTGACCCCAAAGGTGATCGTCATTATGGTGTGTATCGTCTGGCGTGCGGCCACACCGATCGCCGCCAGCATCATCGGGTCGGGGCCGCAGCTTGAGGCGGTCACGCCTTGAGTTGTGAAATCTGCTTGAACAGGCGCCATGCAGCGGAAGCCGAGTCGCAAGACTGGCAACTGATTAGACCTTCCGTCAGGCGCAATCAAAGCCACCGGGCGTACAAACACGTCTGTGGCCATCGTCAAGACGTGTCGGTTGCCAATATGCGGAACGGCGACGTCGATTGCGCCGGCTGCGGGGAAAGTTGGACCTCCAAGCCGAGCCGCCTTTACATTCTCGGCTTCAAGCTTTCCGGCCTCGACGTCATCAAGCTTGGTTTCATCTCCAATCTGGATTCCGGATGCGTTCAGTTCGATCCGGCAAAAACGCACGGCAAAGTGCAACGTGTGGTCGAAATCGAAACCGGACATCGCGCGATCTGCGTCGAGAAGGCACTGCACTCCCACATCAAGGCGCACAGACCTGATCTGATCGTTCCACCGGAACTTTTCCGCGAGCGCATCAAGACGACGTCCGAAATCTACCACCATCACGGGCGTTCGTACATTTCTGCGCTGCTCGACGCTGTCGAGGCAGGGTGGGATCCGACTCGGCAGTCCATACCGGCCTCTCAGACCGAACCCTCCTGATCCTTGTGAAGCCGCGCCCTGCGGCTCTCTCCAGTTCCCTCAATCTCTGGACCTCACCCCATGTCCCTTTCTTCATTGAACACGCGCGACAGCGCGGTCTCTCCGCATGCTCTCTCATTCATGCGCCCCCCTTTCCGCCGGATCGCTCTTTGGCACCGCGACCGAGTCGCGGAACTCAGGCCAGAACCGGATGCCGACTTCGATATCGATGATATCGAAACGGAAGACCCGCAGGGCCAGACTTCGGCCGAACGCTTGGAGGCCTTGGCGCTGCCCCTCGAACTCCGGATCAATGCGCCCTACTCCGCCACATCCGCGGCCTCGCTGATGTCACCAGCGGAAATTGCCGAGGCTTTGTCCGAAGGCCACGATCCATGGGCCGAAGAAGCGAAGACGTTCCGGAATGGCCAAATGCACCAACCGCCGATCCGTACCATGTCGGTTGCCGCACGCTTCGCTGCGCTCTTTCAGACTGCGGATATTAAGGATGAGATGACCCGCAGCCGCGCAATGACGCGGGTCGAAGTCGAATCCGCTGAAACGGGACGGGCGCTTTACAATGAGCTTGCACGTATCCTGCCATGGCTTTCGGAGCTGTCAGACCCTCTCGAAGACACCTCGCCGTTCTTTGATGTTTCGGCTTGGGGAGCACACGAGGCGGACACAAAAACACAGGCGAACCAGCGGCGCATTGACTACGAAAAGTCTGTCTCGTCAGCAGTGCGACAAGGGCAAAAAGTTCTTTGCATTGCATCTGCCGGGGCGCCGATGTCTGCAGTCGAACGTGCATTGTCTGAACGCATAGTACAGCTTCCGCCTCTGACGACAGAAATCTGCATCGAACTGCTCCGGACTACCCACACCGTGACCGGCCAACTCGCTGAAGATGAAATCCGGAAACGGCTCCCAACGTCAGCCGAGCTTTCTGAACTGCCGTTAGCCGTTCTGGAAGGTGCGTTCCGTGAGAAGACGACGATCGCTGTTGCGGACGCCCTCGCCCTCTCGGCTCAAAGGCTCCGGACACCATCCGGAACCACTCGAACAACTCTGGAGGATATTGTTCTCAACGAAGACGTCGCAGACCATGTCGACCGACTTGTCCACGACGTTGCACTTTGGAAAGTGGGCAACCTTGACTGGAAGGACGTCTCATCATCGATCCTCCTTTTTGGCCCGCCGGGAAACGGAAAGACGCTGCTTGCCTCTGCATTGGCCGGGTCGCTTAGTGCCGAACTGATCTCCACCAGCTATTCGGATTGCCAGAAACACGGCCACCAAGGCGATATGTTGCGGGCATTGTCGGACAAGGTTGAGGAAGCAATCCGGAAGCGTCCGTTCGTTTTTTTCCTCGATGAACTGGATTCTTTCACCCATCGCAACGCGCCAAAGCGGAATTCCGACTACATCGTCGGAGTAGTCAACGGGCTCTTGGAGCACCTGAACCGCTTGAATGAAACGCCAGACGTTGTCGTCCTCGGCGCGACGAACTATCCGGACAGCGTCGATCCGGCGATCATTCGGCCCGGACGTTTCGACGTTCATCTCGAAATCGGCAATCCGGATAAGAGCGCGATTTCAAAGATCCTCCTTCATGCCCTAGGCAGGACCGACGACCCCATTGATGTGGCCAATGTGACTGACAGTCTTCTCGGCTCCTCCGGCGCGCAGGTCGTTGCGCTTGTCAAGGAGGCCAAGGGGCTTGCCCGTCGCGAGGGGACTTCACTGGAAAATCGCCATCTCGTTGCAGTCGTTGATCGGATCCGCCGACCTTTGGATGGTGATACGGAATGGCGCACAGCCGTCCACGAAGCCGGGCATATTGTCGTATCCCACTGCCTCGGTCTCCCTGCGCCCGTAAAGGCGAGCATGTCGCGCTTCGGAGGCTCCGTGGATGTACCATCCCGCCCCCTCGAAAGCCGACAAACCGCCCGAGACCGCATCGCGGCTCTGCTTGGTGGCCGGGCGGCAGAAATCGTCGTACTTGAAGAAGCCATGAACGGGGCCGGGATCGGAGCGCAATCGGATCTGGCCTTCGCAACGAGGGTTGCCGAAAAAACGCTGTTTGAGTGGGGGCTCGGCGGTCAGCTGGCTTTCACATCGGTCGACCTCGCTAACCCTGCAGGCTTCGCACCGAACGCGATCAAGGAAATTGATGCGCTCCTCCACGAACAACAGGAACGCGTAATCCGAATCGCAGACCAGCATCAGGATGACATCGACAGGATCGCCCGAGCCCTTCTGAAGGAACGCGAGTTGTCAGCGGCAAGACTACTGAAGTTGCTCAGTCCGGTCCAAAAAACAGCTGCGCCGCCGGACAACCCTTCACCAAGCTAGCACAATGACCTACACAAGAGGTTGCACAGACAGTTGCACAAATCGAAACTAGAGCCTCCTTCGAGAAAAGAAAAAACTATCTAAATCAAGTGCTTGATAAAGCCACCATCAATTTAGCTCCGATCCCTACCGCCCGAGCCAATTTCTCTAAAATCAGTGCCCTGCGTGGCTACAGGCGCACGGAGAAGCCGTGGTTGTCGAACTCGTGGCCGGGTTTGGCGAGTTCGGTTCGGGTGCCGAGGCTCAGGGAGGTGAACCCGGACCAAATAGCCTTGCCAGCGACGCTTGCGACGGCTGACGCGCCCTCGAGCGCCCTAGCTTCTAAGATCTTGCCGTCACGCAGTACCACGCATCGCCCCGACGTCTTTGACGTGACCAAGGCCTCGCGCCCCCGGGTCGCCACCGACGACACGTAGCCGGAAAGTAGCCTCCCTGTCTGGAGCATCTCGGCCCCTCCACCTGTGAGCCGCCACAAAACGTCTCCGGATGCGCGCCGGGCATCCACCACCTGTCCGCCCACGTAGATCACCCCGTCGGCGTCTTGCGCCATGTGGCGGAGCGATATGCCCTCCGTTCCGGCCCAGCTCCCCATATCAGAGAGCCTATCGCGGCCCAGATCATAGGCCAGGATCCGGCTCCTGAAGCTATCCCGATTCAAGGCCAGACGCCCGTAATCGGGATGCGTTTCAAGCCCGCCCAAAGCCACATAGAAAACATCGCGCTGCGCTTCGCGGATGATTTCATGGGGCCCCGCCCCCGGCAGCGGCACGGATCCCAGGCGTCGCGGAGACGCGCTCATGTCATAGAGGGCGAGATGGCCCTGCAGGCTTTCAAGATCATTCTCCGGGGCCAGCAGCGTCTTGCCATCGCTTGACACAGCACCGTGACCGTAGAAATGGCGGCCCTCCGGCGCGTGCACCGTCGCGCGGATCTCGAGCGTGCCGAGATCCACGGCCGCGAACATCGTGCCGGGCCTGCGCGGAAAGACGATGAGGGTTCGGCCACCCTGCGCCATGCCATGGGCCCGGAAATCGAGCGGCACACTGGCGGTCCGGGCGCCCGACGCACTGAAAAAGCTCGCCTCGCTGTGGCCTGTGCGGGCGGAGGTCTCGATCCCCACATAGGCCGCCTCGTCCGCAGGCTGCCCGAGCGCCCGACCGCACGCCAGCACCCCGAGACCGACGGCAAGGCCCCGCAGGACGTCCCGCCTAGTCTCCATCGGCAGAGGTGAACCCGGCGGAAAGCCCGATCGAATTCAGAAATCCCACCTTGAGGTAGGCCTCATGGAAGGTAACGAGCTGCACATAGCGGCGAAGGTCGGCGGCGGCATCTCCGTCCGCGGCGACAACCTCCTCAAGGGAGCGGTCGAGGGCCGCAAGACTGTCCGCGACAGAGGTCGCGACGTCGGCAAGGGCTGAATAGTTCTTCGTCCCCCCCATAGCCGTGGCCGCGTCGAACAACCCGCCCGGCGTGTCATAGAACGCCGCGAGGGTGCGAAAGCTCTCTTCGAGGCTGGCCAGACCCGCGCCGCTGCGCACGGCTTCTGTGCGCTCGGGCCGCGCGTCTCCCGGTGCATCGCCCAACCCGCGGGCGAGCTTGAATTTGCGCAATCGATCCGTGTAGACGATTGATCCAGCGAGGAATTCCCGCACAAGCGCGTCAACGGTCGGATAGGTCTCATTCCCATCGCCCGCGCTGTCAAAGACCGCGCGATACCCGGATCCCGGGCTCCACGCCGCCACAAGATCGGTCGCGAGATCGGCCTGAAAGGCAGCAATGGCGCGGGCCAGATCACAGGCATAGCTCTGCGCAGCCAGATCGCGGAACAAGAGCCCCTCGAGCGCGGTGAGGTTCGTCAACGCAATCGAGCGACCCACAAGGGCCCCCGGTTCCAGAAGCGCGGGATCGCCCGCCCGGATCGCCGTGCGCGTCGCCCGCTGGCTATGGCCCTTCGAATCCGGCCAGAGCTGCACGCGCAACGGCCCTTCCTCGTCCATGATCGGACCGAGGCCCACGATGCTCGCCCGTTGCCAGGCCACGAAGAGGTCTACGAAGGCCTCCTGCGCCGGCTCTATGGCGCCCTCGCCCACGCAATAGGCGCCGAGGGAGGCGTTGAGATCGGCCGCCGCAGCCTGCTGCGCCTCATAGGCCGGAAGGACGAATGCATCGGCCGACGTCGTGAGAGCCGTTTGAAGGAGTGCGGCCTCCTCCTCACCCAAGACGGTAAAGCCATTCGCGCTGGAAGTGGCAAAGGACAGGCACAGGGAAAGGCACAAGGTCTTGGCGGCACGCATCAAAGGCTCTCCAGAAAGGCAATCATCGCGGCACGGTCGGCGGCGGTCATGGCCGCAAAGGCATCGCGGGACGCCTCGCCCTCCCCGCCGTGCCACAGGATCGCTTCCTCGAGCGAGCGCGCCCGCCCGTCATGGAGGAAATAGGTGTGCCCATTGACGACCTCCGTGAGGCCGATGCCCCAGAGCGGCGGCGTCCGGAACTCACCGCCCAGCCTCTCGCCCGTCGGGTTCGGATCGGCGAGGCCCGGGCCCATGTCGTGCAACAGGAAGTTGCTATAGGGCCAGATCAGCTGGTTGCGCAGCACGTCCGGCGCATCGGCCGCGGTGGCGAATTTGGGCGTGTGACAGGCCGTGCAGTTGGCCGCATAGAACATCTCTTTGCCACGCAGCACCTGAGCATCGTCCGGCCTGCGCCGCGCGGGAACAGCGAGATGGGACGAATAGAAGACCACGAGATCCACAAGGTCGTCCGAGATCTCCGGCAGACCGCCATCGTCGCCGTGAAACGCAGCACGGCAGGCGGATTGCCGCGCCGTGCAGTCCCCCCACGCGACGTCATGCTCTGCCGTCGAGAGGCCCATGTCATTGAGAAAAGCGATGGTCGATTGCGCCAGCAGGTCCGGCGACATGGCCTTCCAGCCAAAACGCCCCAGACGCCCATCGACCCAGCCCGCGCGGCCGGATACGCCGTCGCCGTCAGCGTCGCCCGGATCGGCAAGCGCGATGAGATCGGCATCGGCGATAGACTCGACAAGGCCGAGCCCGATCATCGGCGGCGCAATGCGGGGATTGAGTGAGGTTCCCGGCGCAAGTGCTGCCGTCGTCTCGTAAATCGGCTGTCGCAACTCCGTCGCCGTGCCATCGGGATAGGTGAAGAAAAGAGGCTCATAGCGCACCGACACGCGGCCCTCGGCGGCCAGCCCCGGCACGGCCTGATCCTGCAACTGATGGCCGAGCACCGGATCCCCATGGCCGTCCGGCGTGCTCAGCGCGAAAAGCATGGAGACCATGTTCGCATCGCCCGGCTCCGGCGGGTGGCCACGCCCGTCCTTGATGTGGCAGCCCTGGCACGAGCGCGCATTGAAGAACGGCCCCAGCCCGTCCGAGGCGATGGTGGACGATGGCGCCGCGACCCAGGGGCGGTCAAAGACACCATTGCCGATGAAAAAGTCCGACCGTTCTTCAAAGCTCAGCGTGCCCGAGGGCAATGAAAAGGCATTGGCGTCAAAGCGCTTTGTGTTGGTGCCCGAGCCACCCTGAAACGCCTCGAACCGCTCCGCCTTGGTGAAGTCGGTCGTGGGGGCGAGAATGCGGGCCTTGCGCTCCTCACGGGTCTCCATGGCCACGACAGAGGTCGCAAGCAGCAAGAGCCCGCCTGTCACCGCCATCCGCATCGTGGTCCCCCGTCTCGAAATGCCTTTTCAGACCAAATGGGCCCGGGAACACGTCCCGGGCCCTTTGTTACATAGTCTAGCCCAGTTATTCGAACACTGCGCCCGGATTGTCGAGGCTGTCAGAGCCTTCCACCGTGATCTCGTCGGAACCGAGCACAGCCACGAGGGCCTCGATGCTGCGCGTCTGGTCGACGAGCGCATCGATGGCGGCCTGCACGATGGCGTTGCCCTCTTCGTTCTCGAACCCGATCATCTGGTCGTAGCTTTCGACACCGCTATCGGCGCGGTCCTTCATGACCTGCATGGCGGCCATCGTGGCCTCGAGCTTCGAGTTCATCTCCGCGTCGAGGTCGGCATTGGCGGCCGCAGCGAGGCTCGAAAGCGACGGAACCGTCGTCACCGTGCCGTCAGAGGCCGTGTAGGAGCCAAGATAGACGTTCTGCATGCCCTTCGCGTCGTAATAGTGCGAATTGTGCGTGTTGTCGGCAAAGCAGTCATGCTCTTCCTCGGGATCATGGAGGATAAGGCCAAGCTGCATCCGCTCACCCGCGAGTTCCCCGTAGGACAGCGAGCCGAGGCCCGTCAGCATGGCCGATATGCCTTGTGCATCCGACATGCCTTCAAGGTCGGTGCGCGCGGCCCCGCCGGCATCCCAGGCGGCCACGATCTCCTCGAGGTCGCTCAGGAGAAGCTCGGAGGCCGCAGCCAGGTATTCCGCCCGGCGGTCGCAGTTGCCATTGGTGCAATTGGCCGTGTCAAAGTCCGTGTAGCTCCGCGCGCCAGCACCGGGGCCGTTCCCGTTGAGGTCCTGACCCCACAGGAGGAATTCGATGGCATGGTAGCCCGTGGCCACGTTGGCTTCGACGCCGTCGATCTCGTGCAACTCGTGCAGAACGGCGGGCGTGATCATCGCCGCGTCCACGCTCTGTCCGCCCACGGTGAGGGTCGGGTTGGCCACGACGTTGGCCGTGTAGAAGTTGTTCTCTTCGCTATCGCCATAGAAAGACGCATCGACGTAGTCGATAAGCCCTTCGTCGAGCGGCCAGGCATTCACCTTGCCTTCCCAATCATCGACCACCGCGTTGCCGAAGCGGTACGCCTCGGTCTGCTGGTACGGCACGCGGGCGGCGAGCCACGCATCCTTCGCGGCCTGATGGGTTTCCTCGGACGGGGCTGCAATGAACGCATCGAGCGCCGCATCGAGGGCCTGCGCGGTCACGAGGCTGTCGGAATACTTCGCGAACGCCAGATCGGCGTAGCCATTGATGACGTCGCGTGCGGTGTTGGCCTGCGCGCCCATGGCTGTGAAGACGCCGAGCGCGATCACGGATGTAAATGTGGTAGGTTTCATGTCCCTGTCCTTTAAGGTCTGGCAAGATGCAGATGCATGCCATGACAACATGTTGAGTATTATTGTCAAGATTAGTCGGCGCGCGGAGCACATGCCACCCCATGACGGCCGCCCGCCTTGCGGTGCGTTGCCACATTCAATGCGTTAGACGCGTGCTCAGAGCGGCAGGCGCAGGCTCACACTTGCCCCGCTCGTCACCGAATCGATCTGGACAGAGCCGCCATGCTTTTCGGCGACCGACGACACGATCGCGAGGCCAAGGCCGCTGCCCTCGGACGGCCGCACCTGCGAGAACCGCCGGAACGCGGCGTCGGCATCCGCCGGGCTGAGACCGCGCCCGTTGTCACGCACCGTGATCCGGGCCTCGCGCGCCTCCTGGGCAAGCTCCACCTCGAGCCGGGTGACGCCCGTTGCGTGCTTGAGGGCATTGTCGATCAGATTCTGCACCGCCTCTTCCACCAGCACGCGATCCGCCGACAGCTCCAGCGGCCCCGGGGGCCCATCGTATGAAAACTCCAACCCGCGGGCGAGGACGTCAGCGCCAATGTCCGTGCAAAGCTCCGAGAGCGCGCTGGCGAGGTCAAATCGCTCGGTCATGGCCGCGCCGTGCTGCAACCGGTCGAGCGACAAAAGCTGGTTGGCCACCCGCGCAGACCGCCGTGCCGCCGCCTCAAGCCCCGCGAGCCGCTCCATGCGCGCGGCCTCATCGGGCGCATCGCGGGCCGCCGCCGCCATGGACTGCACCGCAGCGGCCGGATTCCGTAATTGGTGCGCGGCGTCCGAGATGAACGTCTTGTGCGCCTCCATGCTCTCCTCCACCTGCCCGAAAAGGCGGTTGAGTGTGCCGGTGATCCCCTGCACTTCGGCTGGGACCCTGCGCTTGATCCGTGCGAGATCGTCGGGGGAGCGCGCCGCGATGGCCTCCTCGAGCGTCGTGAGGGGGCGCAGACCGAGCCCCACGCCGAACCACACCACCACGGCCAGCGTCCCCATGAGCGCGCCAATCAGGATCGCCGAGCGCGTCGCGAGCTCGCGCGCGAAGGCCTGACGGTCGGACAGGCGCTGCCAGGCGGTGATGGTAGAGGGGCCCGAGAGGCCATCGATCGTCACGGTCTCTGTCAGCCGGGCCACGCGCACCGCCTCGCCCCGATAGGTGGCCTCGAAAAGCGGAGCATCGCCCTGCTGGACCGGCGGATAGGCATAGCCCGTGACATATATCCCGCCCGGCCCGGTGGCATGGTAAAAGACCTCCCCGCCCGCGACCCCGCCGATGAAATCGCGCGTCGTAGGGAGCAAGGCATCGCCCCCGGAGATCGTCACATCCTTTGAGATCGCCAGCGCCGCTGCGCGCAGCGACCGGTCGAACAGCTCTTCCGCCGTGGCCTGCGCGGAATTGATCCGCCACAGGCCAAGCGCCAGCGCCATCAAGAGAAGCGGCACAAGGATCACAACGAACAGCCGCGTGCGCAGAGAGGCCGTACTCATGAGGCCGCCAGCATATAGCCCAGCCCCCGCGCCGTCTTGATGCTTATCCCGTGGCCCGCCAGGCGCTTGCGCAAACGCGACACGTGGGGCTCCACGGCGCTCTCGGTAATGTCGGCACCGGTGCCGTAGACATGCGCGCTCAGCGCGTCCTTGGGTACGAGGCGGCCCTGACGGTCGAGAAGGCATTCAAGGACGGCAAGCTCGCGGCGCGGCAATGTCAGCGCCACGCCTGACAGGGTGACCGCACGGGTGGCGCGGTCAAACGTCAGCGCGCCCAGAGACAGCAGGGCGCCCGCCTCCACATCCTTGCGCCGCGCCAGCGCCCGCAGACGCGCGTCAAGCTCCTCCATCTCGAACGGTTTGACGAGGTAATCATCCGCCCCCGCATCCAGCCCCGCCACGCGGTCGCGCAGCTCGCCCCGCGCGGTGAGCATGAGGATCGGCATCCCCTCCCCCCGGGCGCGCAGATCCCGGACGATCTCAAAACCGCTCGCGCCCGGCAGATTGACATCAAGGATCACGAGGTCCGCGCCTTCGCGCGCCAGATAATCCGCCGCGCCCGTCCCGTCGGACAGCACATCCACCCCGTGCCCTTGATCGCGCAGGCGATAGGCCAGTGCCTGAGCGAGGTCGCGATTATCTTCCACGATGACAATTCGCATAGGCGCGCAAGCTTTCTGCAAGGTTCGCCCACCATCTTGACGCTTGCGGTGGGGTGCGCAACCCTGCCGCGGCATGGCGTGGTCCATGCGTTGCGACACAGAGCACCGCAAGGGCCGCCGCACATATAGGGAGGAATACAATGTCCGTATCGACATTCACACGGCGTGCCGTGGCAGGCCTGATGCTCGCCGCAGGCATCGCAGCACCGGCCGCAGCAGAGGTCGATTTTTCCGGGAAGACCATCGAATGGATCATCCCGTTCTCAGAGACCGGCGGGTCGGCCAAATGGGCCAACTTCTTCGCGCCGCTTCTGAGCGAAGCCCTGCCGGGCGAGCCCACGGTCGTCGTCAAGTTCATGCCGGGCGCAGGCTCCACGAAGGGCGCGAACTGGTTCCAGGAGCAGGAGCATTCCGACGGCACGCTGCTCTTTGGCACCTCGGGCTCCACGCAGTTCCCGTACCTGCTGGGCGATCCGCGCGTGCGCTACGAATATAACGACTGGGTGCCGGTCATGGCCTCCGGCACCGGCGGCGTGGCCTATCTGAACGCTGAGGACGGCGCCAAGTTCGACGGGTCCGCCAACATGCTCAAGGACGTCGACTTCATCTACGGCTCTCAAGGGGCCACGCGCCTCGATCTCGTGCCGCTTCTGGCGTGGGAGATGCTGGGCATGAATGTGGAGCCCGTCTTCGGCATCAAGGGCCGCGGTGACGGCCGCCTGATGTTCGAGCGGGGCGAGGCCAATATCGACTACCAGACCTCGTCCGGGTACCTTGGCGGCTCCGTGCCGCTGGTGGAGGCAGGCACCGCCGTGCCGATGATGTCCTGGGGCGCGCTCGACGCCGACGGCAACATCGTCCGCGACCCGACCTTCCCGGACATGCCGACGTTCAAGGAAGTCTGCGACGCCACCGATGGCTGCGAGACATCCGGCGCGCAGTGGGACGCGTGGAAAGCCTTCTTCGTGGCAGGCTTCCCGGTGCAGAAGCTGGCCTTCCTGCCCGCAGGCACCCCGCAGGAATATGTCGACACCTACACGGCCGCCTTCCAGGAAGTGATCGAGCGCGCCGACTTCGCGGAGATCTCCTCCAAGCGCGTCGGCAAGTACCCGGTCTTCGTGGGCGAAGGCTCCCAGGCTGCCTTGCAGACAGCGACCAATGTCGACGACGCCGCCAAGGAGTTCGTTGTCAACTGGCTCGGCGAAAGCTACGGCGTCGCCCTGAACTAAGCCTTACGGGGGCGGCTTCTTCGGGAGCCGCCCTTATTCCTTCACGTCCGCACCACGGGAGGGTCCGCCATGGATATCCTCGCCACTGCCCTGCCCGCCCTTGGCGAGGCCTGGGGGCTCATTCTGCAACCTGTCGTTCTGGGCTACCTCGTTCTCGGGGTGGTGATGGGACTTGCCATCGGGGTCTTCCCGGGGCTCGGCGGCATCGCAGGTCTGTCGCTTCTCTTGCCGTTCATGTTCGGGATGGAGCCGGTCCTCGGCCTCGCGCTCATGATCGGAATGGTGGCCGTGGTGCCCACCTCGGACACCTTCGCGTCCGTCCTCATGGGGATCCCTGGATCGTCAGCCTCGCAGGCCACGGTCCTCGACGGCTTTCCCATGGCCAAGAACGGGGAAGCCGCGCGGGCGCTGTCTGCGGCCTTCGCATCGTCGCTCTTCGGCGGGCTCGTCGGCGCGGCGTTCCTGACGCTCTTTATCCTCGTGGCGCGGCCCATCGTGCTAGCCTTTGGCCTGCCAGAGATGCTGATGATCACCATCTTCGGCCTCTCCATGGTGGCGATCCTCGCGGGCCGCTTCGCCCTGAAGGGCCTGGCGGCGGCCGGTCTCGGCCTTCTCATCGGCACCATCGGCGAGGCGGATGCCGGCGGATCGCTGCGCATGGCGTCCTACGACATCCCCTACCTCACCGATGGCCTCAAGCTTGTCATCGTGGGCCTCGGCATCTTCGCCATCCCCGAGATCGTGAGCCTCCTGCGCCATGACCGCTCCATCGCCAAGGGCGCCTCGCTGGGCGCGGGCTGGGGCGACGGCATCCGCGACTGGTTCGCGAACAAGTGGCTGTCGGTCCGCTGCTCCATCATCGGGGTCGCCGTGGGGGTTATCCCGGGTCTCGGCGGATCTGTCGTGGACTGGATCGCCTATGGCCACGCCGTGCAGACCACCAAGGACAAATCCAAATTCGGCAGCGGTGAGGTGCGCGGCATCGTGGGGCCGGAATCCTCCAACAACGCCAAGGAAGGCGGCGGCCTCGTGCCCACCCTTCTGTTCGGGATCCCGGGCTCGGGCTCCATGGCGATCTTCATCGGGGCTGTCGCGCTTCTGGGCTCCGGCCAGATCGAAGTCGGCCCGGCCATGCTCAAGAACAACCTCGACATCACCTACGCCATCGTCTGGCTCCTGGCGCTCGCCAATGTCGTGGGCACGATCCTGTGCATCGCGGCCTCCGGCGGCATCGCGAAGCTCACGACGATCCGCTTCACCTACCTCGCGCCGTTCCTCTTCATGCTGATCTCCTTCGCGGCGTTCCAGAGCGGACAGAACTTCGAGGACCTGCTGGCCCTCTTTGCCATCGGCCTCATCGGCATCTTCCTCAGACGCTTCGACTGGTCGCGGCCTGCCTTCCTGATCGGCTTTGTCCTGTCGAACCCGGTTGAGAAGTTCACGAACCAGGCCTTCCAGATCGCCAGCTTCCGCTTCCGCAAGTCCTTTGAGGAAGGCATGGACTACGTGTTCTCCCCCATCGTGATCGTGCTGATCATCGTGACGGTGATCTCGGTCGTGTTCGGCCTGCGTCAGGCCAAGGCAATCCAGGCGGAGGGCGACGTGCAGGCCGGCGCAAAGCGCGCGCCGGTGGTCTTCCTGCTGGTGATCATGGCCTACGTGCTGGCGGCGCTCTACAACGCCAACCTGATCCCCAACTTCAACATGACCGACAAGATCATCCCGCTGGTGGTCGGGGGTTTCACGCTGCTCTGCCTCCTGATCCTGCTCGTGCAGATGATGCGGCGGCCGGAAGGGGACGCGATCTTTGCCGACAAGGAATCGGGTGGGGAGGACGCCGCCGCGCCCTACGGCCTCTGGAGCACGCTGGCCTGGTTCGCGGGGCTCATCGTGGGCACGTTCTTTGTGGGCTTCATCATCGCGCTCCTGGGCTTCCTCATCGCGTTCTTCCGGGTGCGCGCGAAGGCAAGCTGGCAGATGACGCTGATCCTCACGGCGGCGGGCATCGCGTTCATGTGCCTCATGGCCGGCGCGCTCAACCGCGATTTCCCGCCGGGTCTTCTGCAAGACGCCGTGGATCTGCCATGGCCGCTCACATGACCGGCAAGATACCCTACCTTTTCATGCGGGGCGGCACGTCGCGGGGGCCGTATTTCCGGCGCTCTGACCTGCCGGAGGATCTCGACGATCTCGCAAAGGTCCTCGTGGGTGTCATAGGCTCGGGCCACCCGCTCAACATCGACGGGATCGGCGGCGGCAACGCGGTGACCACCAAGGTCGCCATGCTGTCGGCATCAGACGATGACTGGGCCGATGTCGACTACTTCTTCGCGCAGGTAAGCGTCGAAGAGGGCCTTGTCGATTTCAAACCCTCCTGCGGCAACATCCTGTCCGGGGTGGGTCCTGCGGCGCTCGAAATGGGCCTCGTGGAGGCCCAGGGCGACGTGACAGAGGTCAAGATCCTCGCGACCAATACCGGATCGCGCGTGGTCGCCACCGTCCAGACACCGGGCGGCCGCGTGCGCTATGGTGGGACTACGGCCATTGCTGGCGTGCCGGGCACGGCGGCCCAGATCGGGCTTCAGTTCCGCGGGACGGTCGGTTCGGCCACGGGCAAGTTCCTCCCCACCGGCAGCTTGCGCGACAGTGTTGAGGGCATTGAGGTCACCTGCATGGACGTCGCCATGCCCATGGTTATCGCCCGCGCCGCCGATTTCGACCTGACCGGCTACGAGAGCCGGGAAGAGCTGGACGCCAATACCGACTTCTTCGCCCGCATGGAGGCCGTGCGCATAGCGGCCGGCGCACGCATGGGGATGGGCGACGTGACGAAATCCGTGACGCCCAAGTTCGGCCTCCTCGCACCCGCGCGGGACGGCGGGACGATTGCTGCGCGCTACTTCATGCCGTGGACAACACACCCATCGATGGCCGTCACCGGCGCGCAATGTCTGGCCTCCTGTGCGCTCACCCCGGGCTCTGTCGCCGACGGACTCCTTAACCGCCCGACGCAGAGCCCTGCCGAAGTCGTCATCGAACACGCCTCCGGCACGATCGAGGTTCTCGCCGCCTTCACCCTGAACAACGGCTTTGAGATCGAAAGCGCGGGCCTCGTTCGCACGGCCCGCAAAATCGCCGAAGGTCACCTCTTTCTGCCGGAGGATCCGTGAAAGTTCACATCCTCGATGACTGGTTCAACACTTTGTACAAATTGCCGTGCTACCGGATTTTAAATGTACAAAATGTCACAATCTGGACCGATCACGTGGGCGAAGACGTGCTGGCCAAGCGTCTGGCCGAGGCCGAGGCCCTCGTCCTCTTTCGGGAACGGACCACGATCACCCGATCGCTCCTCGAACGTCTCCCCAAGCTCAAACTGATCTCCCAGCGCTCGGTCTATCCGCATATCGACGTGGAGGCCTGCACTGATCAAGGAGTCCTTTTGTGCTCCAACATGCATGCGGGCACGCCGTCCTACGCCGCCGCCGAGCATACGTTGGCCTTGATCCTCGCGAGCTATCGACAGATTCCGCAGCAAGTCGCCTCGATCCGCTCGGGGCAATGGCAGATGGGTGTCGGCCGGACGTTGCGGGGGCGCACGCTGGGGCTTTACGGCTACGGGCGGATTGCAAAAGCGGTGAGCTCCTACGCGCAAGCCATTGGAATGAATGTGCAATGGTGGTCGTCCGATGCTGGTCGCGCGCGGGCTCTGGCCGATGGTGTCTCCGTCGCGGAAAGCCGGGAGGCGTTCTTTGCCACTTCTGATATCGTCAGCGTCCACGTACGGCTCAAGCCTGACACCCGCGGTATCATCACCGGCGACGATCTCGCCGCCATGTCCGAGCGGAGCCTCTTCGTGAACACCTCTCGGGCGGGCCTCGTGGCACAAGGAACCCTTGAGGCCGAGGTCGCGCGGGGCCGCATCTATGCGGCTGTGGATGTCTTCGATACCGAGCCGCTCACCGATCCGTCGCACCCGCTCCTCACCCATGAAAACGTCCTGCCCACGCCGCATCTGGGCTATGTGACCGAGGATGAGTTTGACCTGCAATTCACTGATATCTTTGAACAAGTCGTGGCCTATGACCGTGGCGAGCCGATCCACATGATCAATCCCGAGGTCCTGTCTTCGGCGCGTCAAAAAGCCTGACAGCGACCGGCGCGCCGAGGATCACGACAAAGATCCGCAGCACATGATGCGCCACGACAAAGGCCATGTCCGCCCCGACAATGAGCGCGAGAACCGTGAGCTCCGCCTGCCCACCGGGCGCAAAGGCCAAAAGCACGTCCTGGCCCGGCGCCAGACCCGCCATGTAAATGCCTTCCACAAAAATCACAGTAAGAACAATGAGTAAGAGGCAAAAGCCAAAGCCGGCAGCGAGGTCGCGGCGTACCTCTTCCATGGTGACACCCGCGTACTTCGCGCCGATGGTCATCCCGATAAAGAACTGCGCCGCCCAGATCGCCTCTGCGGGCGGGCGGTTCTCGATGAAGCCAAGGACAGTCACCAGCGTCGTCAACAATAGCGGTCCCAGGATCGACGCTCCGAACAGACCGATCCACCTGGCACCTTGCCAGCCAGCAATGGCGCACACGACCATGAGGGCAAGCTCCTGCCCCGGGATCGTCGTTGCCGGTGCGCCCGGCGGGTTCGACAGATCCGCATCCCAGATTCCCTGCAAAATAAAGGGCAAAGCCACCACGATCACGAGAACCCGTGTCGCGTGAACGAGGGAGAGCGTGCGCACATTCCCTCCGGCCTCCTCGCCGAATACGAGCATGTCCTGGAGACCGCCGGGCATGGCGGAATAGTAGGCAGTGGGGAAATCAAAGCCCCAAAGCCGCCTGAAATACGGAACGCCCGTGATGCCGATCATGACCGTCATGACCGGCACAAGCAGCAGCGTGGGCCACATCGCCGGTAGGGTCACAAGCACCGCAGGGGTCAGCGTTGCCCCGACCGCCACCCCGAGAACCGTACGCATGGCGTCATTGAGCGGTTTGATCCCCTTGAGATGCACGCCCAAAAGCGCCGCCGTGAGGCAGGCAAAGATCGGCCCGAGGAGCCATGGCAAGGGCAGCGCGAGAAATTGAAACAGCCCGACCCCGAGGCCCGCAATCACGAACGTAAGCGCGACACTCATGTGCGTGTCGCCCTGATCCGCGCGCGCAGGGATGTCGCGAGATGCGCCTCAGCGGCCTGCCCTGCAGCCTGCCGGTCACCGGCGCGAAGGGCATCGATGATCGCGCCATGCTCACGCGCCACGACATCCACACGATCCGCATCCGTGAAGGTCGTTGGACCGAGCAACAGCAGGGAGTTGTTGAGCGCCCGCGCGGCCTCGAGCAGGAAACGGTTGCGACATGCCAGATAGAGGCCACGGTGAAAATCCTGATTGATCGCCGCCGCCCGCGCCGGATTGGAGCGTTCCGCGAGGATCTGATCGTTGAGCGCGCTCAGCGTGTCGAACTCTGCCTCACTGCCGTGTTTCGCGGCCATCTCGGCGGCAGTCCGTTCCAAGACGGCGCGCATCTCGTAGAGTTCCACGACCTCACTATGCCCAAGGGCGCGGATCGAGGCGCCCTGTCGCGGACGATGTTCGACGATGCCTTCCGCCTCCAGACGCCTCAGTGCCTCGCGCACAGGCGTCCGCGACAGCCTGAGCCGTTCGCCCACCTCCTCCTCCCGCAGCCTGTCACCCGGCGCATACTCCCCCGAGCGGATCGCGCCCAGAAGCGTCTCATATGCGGTTTCACCTGAGGATTGCTGCGGCATTGGGCCCTCCTTTGCTTTTTGTATCCGCTTGGATACAAAACGTCCAGCCAAAGAGGGAATCGCTATGACACAGGTCATCGTCGTCGGATCGGGAAATGCTGCCATGGCCGCGGGCATTGCCGCGCTTGAGAGAGGCGCGGAGGTGCTCATGCTGGAAAAAGCGCAGCCGGATCTTGCGGGCGGCAATACCAAGTACACTGCTGGCGCCATGCGCTTTGCCTATGACGGATCCGAGGCGCTCTTGCCGCTCCTGTCGAACCCCGATGATGCGCGGATCCCTCGCACGGATTTCGGAAGCTATACGCAAGATAAGTTCTCAAGCGACCTCCTCGGCTTCAATGACGGTCTCCCGCTGAGCCGCGAGCAGGGCATCCTCGTGCGTGAAAGCTACGAGGCGGTGCGCTGGCTGGCCGGTCAGGGCGTCACCTATGAACCCATCTGGTCACGACAGAGCTTTGAAAAGGACGGCAAGATCATCTTCTGGGGCGGCCTCACACTCGCCTCTGAGAACGAGGGCGTCGGCCTCTTCGACATGGAGCTTGCCACGTTTGAGCGTTTGGGCGGACGCATTCGCTACGGGGCCGGTGTCACGGGGTTGATAACTGACGATGACCGGGTCTGTGGCGTGCGCGTGGGAGAGGAAGAGATTGCCGCCGACGCGGTGATCCTCGCCTGCGGCGGCTTTGAGGCGTCTGACGAGATGCGCGTGGCGGAATTCGGGGCCGACTGGGCCCATGCGAAGGTGCGCGGCACGCCCATGAATACCGGCGACGGCCTTCGCATGGCCTACGCCCTCGGCGCCAAGGCCCATGGCCGCTATGATGGCTGCCACGCCACGCCCATGGACTTGCACATGAAGGATTTCGGCAACCTCGACCTGCCGCCAAAGGAGCGCAAAAATTACCGCAAAATCTGTTACTTCCTCGGCGTGATGCTCAATGCCCGGGGGGAGCGTTTCGTCGACGAGGGCATCAACTTCCGCAACTACACCTACGCCCAATTCGGGCGCGCAGTTCTGGAGCAGCCGGGCCACTTCGCCTGGCAGATCTTTGACGCAAAGGTCATGGACCTTCTTTACGGCGAGTACCATTTCCCGGATGCGAGCTTTGTGGAGGCGGAGACGCTCGAAGAGCTTGTCACCAAACTTGAGGGCGTCGATACAGACGCGGCTCTCGCGACGCTCGAAGCCTACAATGCGGCTGTGGATACCTCGGTGGAATTTGATCCCACGACGCTCGACGGGAAGGGCACGCGGGGCCTGACGCTCGCCAAGTCGAACTGGGCGCAGATCTTCGACACAGCCCCTTACCGCGCCTATCCCGTGACGGGAGGTATCACGTTTACCTATGGCGGCCTCGAAGTTGACGACTCGGGCGCGGTCCTGCGCGACGACGGCACCGCCATCGCCGGCCTTCACGCCTGCGGAGAACTTGTGGGCGGCGTCTTCTATGGCGGCTATCCGGGGGGATCGGGCCTGACATCGGGGGCTGTCTTCGGGCGGCGCGCGGGCTACGGTGCCGCAAGCTGACCGGAGGCCCCATGCCCTACCCTGATATTCCCGCCTACATCCTTGGTGTCACGAAGGAGATCTGGGAAGACCGCGGTATCTCCACCCTCGAGCGATACTACGGCGACAGCATCGTCGTGCGCTCTCCGGCCTCGGTCGTGGTGGGCAACGAGGGTGTCATGGCCGCCACAATGGCCACGCTGCACGAATTCCCGGATCGCCAGCTCTACGGAGAGGACGTCATCTGGTGTGAAACCCCGCAAGGCACCGCGCTGTCCTCCCACCGGCTGATCTGCACGGCCACCCATACGGCCCAAGGGGCGTACGGGCCGCCCAGCGGGCGCGAGCTGCGGTATCGGATCATTGCGGAATGCCATGTGGATGGCGAAGTGATCGACGATGAATGGCTCGTGCGGGACCAAGGCGCCATCGCGCGCCAGCTCGGAATGACGGCTGCGGAATATGCCCGCCAGATCATCACGCAGGAAGGCGGACCGGAGCACTGCGTGCGTCCGTTGACACCGGCCATTGATGTCAAGGGCCCCTATCAGGGCCACGGCAATGATGATCCGTGGGCTTTGCGCTATGCCGATCAGCTTCGGCGGATCATGGCAGGTGACTTGTCGGTGATCTCTGACACTTACGACCGCGCAGTGCATCTGTCTTTGCCCGGCGGGCAAGAGGCGCTTGGGCGGGAGGCGGCAGACCGGTTCTGGCTGGGCTTGAGGGCCTCCTTCCCGTCAGCAGAGTTCCGCATAGAGCACGCCATAGGCCGTGACGATCCGACGATGCCACCCCGCGCAGCCCTTCGTTGGAGCCTTTATGGCCGCCATGACGGCTGGGGGACGTTTGGTCGCCCCACCGGCGCAGAGGTCTACGTCATGGGCCTCAGCCACGCGGAGTTCGGCGCGCTCGGCACAGAGGAGCCGCGCCTGCGACGGGAATGGATCGTCCTGGATGAGACGGCGATCTGGAAGCAGATCCTGCTGGCTACCGGTCAGTAGACGTCGCGCTGATACCGGCGCGCATCGCGAAGCTCATCAAGGTAGAACTCGTCCTTGCCGCCATACCGGGCCACGATCTCCCGCAGGGCCGCGTCCACGTCCTTTGCCATGCGCGCCCCATCGCCACAGACATAGATGTGAGCACCGCGGTCAAGCCAGCTCCAGACCTCGGCGCCCTTTTCCCGAAGACGGTCCTGCACGTAGATCTTATCCGCCTGATCGCGCGAGAAGGCCACGTCGAGACGCGTCAGAAGGCCGTCCTTCTTCCAGCTCATAAGCTCGGTCTGATATAGGAAATCCTGCGTGAAATGCGGATTTCCGAAGAAGAGCCAGTTGTCCCCCTCCGCCTCGTTTGCCTCGCGCTCCTGCAGGAAGCTGCGGAACGGGGCGATGCCCGTGCCGGGGCCGATCATGATGATGGGCACGTCCGGCGCGGGGAGGCGGAAGCCGTCATTTTCTTCCACGAAGATGCGGACTGTGCCGCCCTCTTCGATGCGGCGCCCGAGGAACCCCGACGCACCGCCCAGATGGTCGCGCCCATGGGCCTCGTAGGCCACGACGCCCACTGTCAAATGCACCTCGTCCTCTACTTCCGACTGCGCGGACGCGATGGAATAGAGGCGCGGCTGTTGCTCGCGCAGGGCTGCTCGAAGCTGGTCGGCGGTGATCTCTCCCGGATGTTCGAGGATGATATCGGTGATCTGGCGCGGCTCGAGATACGCGCGCAGGGCCGCCTTGTCTTCTGCCAAAGCTGCAAGGGTCTCGTTCCCGGCGGCCGAGGCGTAGGTGGTCACAAAGCCGGGGTAGCTTTGCGTGATCTCGTAGTCCTCGATGAGCGCTTTTCGCAGGTCTTCATCGTCCAGCTTCAGCACCTGAAGAATGGCGTCCACCTCACTGGGATCATTTTGAAAATAGACGCCGAGGCTGTCGCCCGGCCGGTACGTGATGCCAGATCCGTCGAGGGACAGCTCCACATGGCGCACGTCCTTCGTTGAGCCGCGCCCGGTGATCTTCTGGACAACGGACACTTCAGCCTCGAACGGGTCCTTTTTGGAAAAGAGCGGCGCGGCAGATGCGACCATGGGGACCACATTCGACGCGGGCGTCGCGGTCTTGAGCCCCGGCTCTAACGCGTCAATCGCCCCAGTGATCCAGGCTTCCGTGTGATCCTCATAGTCCACATCGAGAAGCGCGCGCTCGACCTTCGCACTGGCCCCAAGCGCCACGAGGCGGTCTTCGAAATCCACGGCCGTCTGGCAGAAAAACTCGTAAGACGTATCCCCGAGACCGATAACAGCGATCTCCGTTCCGGGCAGCTTGGGCGCCTTTTTCGAGGCCAGAAAGTCATAGAGCCTTTGCGCTGATTCCGGCGGCTCCCCTTCACCGTATGTGCTCACCACGATGGCCAGGTGCGTCTCGTCTTTAAGCTTCGCCGGCTTGTAGTCGCCCATGTTGACGAGCTTGGCATTGAGCCCCCGCGCTTTGGCAGCCTCCGCTACCTCCGTCGCGACATGCTTGGCGTTCCCGGTCTGGGACCCATAGAGCACGGTGAGCGTCGCGGGCGTAGCCTCCACAGGTGCGGTCGGCGCCGACGCACCGTTCGCGGCCGCCGCCATATAGCCTGACACCCAGGCCTGCTGCATCGGCGACAGACCCGTCATCAGGGCCTCGAGCGACGTCATCTGCTCCGCCGTGAGTGGCGCCAAAGGGTTCGGGATTTCTTTAAGAAACATGTCTGTGCCTGTCAGGTATGGAGGCCGCATTCGCGGAAATGGCCGTGGAAGCGCGTGTCTTCCTCGGTCATGCCGGGGGCCAGCTTGGTTGTGGTGTGGGTGTCGCCGACGCTCACGTAGCCTTCCTCCCAGAGCGGGTGGTACGGCAGGTCGTGGGCCTTGAGGTAGGCATGCACATCGCGGTTCGACCAGTCTAGGATCGGGTGAATGCGGGTGCGGCCATCTTTGGTTTCGACGATCTGGCGGTCCCGGCGGCTTTCAGATTGCTGGCGACGCAGGCCCGAGAACCACGTCCCCGCGCCAAGCTTGGCCAGTGCCCGTTCCATCGGTTCGACCTTTGCGATCCTGTTGTAGGCGCGGATACCATCCGGGCCCTGTTCCCAAAGCGGGCCATGGCGGACCTCGAACCAGGCGGGACTGGTTTGCGTGCGCGTCACATGGAGGTTCAGGTCGAACTGCGCCGTAAGGTCGTCGATAAAGCGATACGTCTCCGGAAACAGATACCCGGTATCCACGAGGATCACGGGGATCGCCGGTTCCGCGCGCGTCACCATGTGGAGGAGGACCGCCGACTGGATCCCAAACGACGAACTCAGCACATGGGCGCCGGGCGCATGGGCAAGCCCCCAAGCGATACGCTCCTGCGCTGTCTTGTTGTCCAGGGTCATGCGTGGAAGTCCGTCTTGGAGACCTTCACTTCCGCGACGACGCCGGTGCGGATGACGTAGTCCCCGAACCCTTCATCCGTCTCACGCTCTGTCGCCCACAGCCCGATGAGGCGGTCCAGTTCTTGCAGGATGGCCTCGGCCGATTTGTTCTCGAGATGGAGCTTGGGGATGCGCGTGCCCACGCGGTTGCCGCCGAGATAGAGGTTATAGTTGCCCGGCCCCTTCCCGACGAGGCCCGCCTCTGCCAGCATTGCCCGCCCGCATCCATTGGGGCAGCCCACGACGCGCAGCACGATGTGATCGTCGGGGATGCCGTGCCTGGCAAGGATCTGCTCCACATCCACCACGAGGTCTGGCAGGAACCGCTCAGCCTCCGCCATCGCCAGCGGGCAGGTAGGAAGCGCTACGCAGGCCATGGAGTTCTTGAGCTGCGGCGTATCGTAATCCGTCATCAGACCGTGCGCACGGGCGAGGCGTTCAATCTCCGCCCGATCTTCGGCAGCAACGCCCGCGATGACGAGGTTCTGGTTCGCGGTCATGCGGAAATCGCCCTTGTGGATCTTCGCAATCTCACGGAGGCCGGTTTTCAGAGGGCGGTTCGGGAAGTCCAGGATCCGGCCCGACAGGATGTAGAGCGTAAGATGGTGCTTGCCGTCCATACCTTCGACCCAGCCGAAACGGTCGCCACGGCTCGTGAATTCAAAGGGCCGCGAGGGGCCAAAGGTTACCCCTGCCCGCTGCTCGACTTCCTTTTTGAAGGTGTCGATCCCTACCCGGTCAAGGGTGTACTTCGTCTTCGCGTTCTTGCGGTTCACGCGGTTGCCCCAGTCGCGCTGGACGCTCACGACGTGCTCCGCCACGGCCAGCGTGTGCTCAAGGGGGATGAAACCAAAATCGTCTGCCTTGCGGGGATAGGTGCCCGTGTCCCCGTGCGTCATGGCGAGACCACCACCGACAAGGACGTTCCAACCCACAAGCTTTCCGTCCTCCGCAATCGCCACGAAGTTCAGGTCGTTGGCGTGGACATCGACCTCGTTGTTCGGCGGAATCGAGACCGTCGTTTTGAACTTCCTCGGCAGATAGGTCTCGCCAAGGATCGGTTCCTCGGTCGTGGCCTGCTTTTCGCCGTCGAGCCAGATTTCCGCGTAGGCTTTGGTGTTCGGCAGCAGATGCTCCGAGATGCGCTTGGACCATTCGTAGGCCTCTGCATGGAGCTCCGACTCCACCGGATTCGTCGTGCACAGAACGTTGCGGTTCACGTCGCCGGCCGTGGCGATGCTGTCGATGCCCGCCGACGCAATCACCTTGTGCATGTCCTTGATGTGGGGCTTGAGAACACCGTGGAACTGGAACGTCTGCCGTGTCGTGAGGCGCACCGAGCCGTACATCGTATGCTCTTCGGCAAACTTCTCGATCGTGAGCCACTGATCGGGCGTGATGATCCCGCCTGGCATCCGCGCGCGCAGCATCACATTGGTGAGCGGCTCCAGTTTCTGGGCCGCGCGCTCTGCACGGATGTCGCGGTCATCCTGCTGATACATCCCGTGGAAGCGGATGAGCTGGAAGTTATCGGGCGTGAAGCCGCCGGTCAGCGGGTCCTGCAGGTCCTCAGCGATCGTGCCGCGCAGGTAATTGGAGGCCTTCTTCATCCGCTCGTTGTCGGCGAGCTTACCCTCGACTTTCAGCGGGGCGGAGGTGTCATCAAGCATGGCTGGCTTCCTTCTGGAACGCAGGCTGGGCAGTGTTGGGGGCGAGGCCGATGAAGAGAATGGCGGCATCTGTGCCATCCAGAATGTCTGGCAATTCGGAAAGCGTCGCTGACACGACACGCTGATTTGGGCGGGACGCATTGAAGACTGCGCTGACAGTCGTCTCTGGCGACGCACCGTGCATCAGGAGGCGTCCCTGCACGTAGCGCGCGGCAGCCCGCGCCATATAGATCGCCGCCACAGCACCCGCTTCGGCGAGCCTGCGCCAGTCATGATCTGCAAAGCCGTCCATGTCCCGCCCAGCCAGAAACTGCATCGAGGAGTTGCGTCCACGGCGAGTCAAGCTGACGCCCATCTCTGCGGCAGCGGCAGTCGCTGCGGTGATGCCGGGAACCACGTCATGGTCGATACCCGCCGCATCGAGCGCGGCGATCTCTTCGTCCAGACGGCCAAATGTTCCGCCATCTCCGGATTTGAGCCGGACGACGCGGCCCGAGGCGCCATGTTCAACCAAAAGGGCGTTGATGTCAGACTGCGCCCAGGACCGCCCGAAGGCGGACTTTGCGACAGAGATGATCGTGGCCTCGCGACGAGCAAGCTCGAGGATTGCCGGCGTCACGAGCCCGTCATGAATGACCACGCCCGCGTCATGAAGCGCCTTGCGACCCTTCAGCGTCAAAAGCTCTGGGTCACCGGGCCCGGCGCCCACAAACGTCACGTGCCCCCGTCCGGTCCCTTCGTTCACGTGATCCGCAAGGAGGTAATGGAGCGCGGCCTCAACAGCGCCCCGACCTTTGGCCAGCGCCTTTGGACCGGCATCAAAGTAGTAGGCCGTCCAGAACGCCCGGCGACGCGCACCCTGTGGAATGATCTCGACCACGTCCCGGAAACGTTGCCCAATCCGCGCGAGGATGCCTGTGCCGTGGGGCAGCATCGCCTCCACATCCGCCTTGATCTTGCGAGCGAGGACGGGGGCAGCGCCTTCTGTCCCGATCGCCACCGTGACCGGATCGCGGTCAACGATGGCTGGCGTGATGAAATCGGATGCCTCAAGGTTATCGACGACGAGCGTTTTGACCCCGGCGGCTTTGCCGAGGGCTGCCACAGGAAGATCCAAGTCCTCGTCATCATTGGCCGCATAAAGCAACAGCGCGGTGGCCAAATCGTCCACTGTCACGGTCCGCCGATGCAAAATCAGTCGCCCTTCCCGCGCCCAATCCTCCACATTCGCGTCGCACTCGGTCGCGAAAACATGGATCTCAGCTTCGGTCTTTAAAAGCAGGCGCAGTTTGGCAACCGCGCAGCCGCCCGCCCCGGACACAACGATGCGTCGCCCTTGCGTATCGAGGTAAACCGGGAAGTGCCGCATCTCTGTTCTCCGAAAACCAACACTCCGGAAATTAGAAATTTATCCTGCATTCGGAAAGGCATCCGCAAAGATAAGGAACATCCTCCCCTGAAGGAGGCCGATCCGGCAAATCATCCCCCTCTGCAGACACAGACAGAACATCGACCATTCGCTCGCGTGCAGCGCGGTCCATCTGTCTTTTTAGCGACGGCGCGGACGCTCTGAATTCCGCCTTCAATGACCTCAAAAGAGCCGCATATTGGCCGTATCGCGCCGATATGCATTCGCTGCGCATCCAAAGAGACGCGACTGACACTCAGGGAGGCCAACTGAGACGGAGCACCCCGTGGCCAAAGAGCAAGAGACCGACAAAACCCCGCCCCCTGCGGCACCGCAAACACCCCGGCAGGGGTTTCAGTACAAGGACTGGGCTGCGCTGTGATTGCAGATTGCGTGCTGGCGCCCTAGCGTTGTGCCATGGCAGCGATCGATACCCTGCGCAATTTGGGGCCGGCATCGGTGGAAGCGTTCGCGCGCGCCGGGATCACCACCGCAGAAGAGATCCGCGCGCTCGGCGCTGATGCGGCCTACGCAAAGCTGCTCGAAGCCGGCCAGCCACCGCACTTCATCGGCTATTACGTCCTTCACATGGCGCTGCAGGGCAGACCCTGGAATGACTGCAAGGGGACGGAAAAGGACGCGCTTCGAAAGTCCTTCGATGCTCTCAAGGCCCGCGTTGCTCCCAGCCACAGTTCCGAGATCGAGAAAATCCTGGATCAAATCGGCGTGCGACCGAAATAGGCTGTGCCCGACCGATTGGGCGGGCACAGTCCTCTGAGTTTAGCCGACCAGCTCAAGACCAGAGAAGAAATATGCGATTTCGACGGCAGCCGTCTCCGGCGCGTCGGAGCCGTGGACAGAGTTTTCACCCACCGATTCCGCAAACTCCGCACGGATCGTGCCGGGGGCGGCATCGGCGGGGTTCGTGGCGCCCATGACTTCACGGTTCTTCGAAATCGCGCCTTCGCCCTCAAGCACCTGCGCAACGATCGGCGCCGAGGCCATGAATTCACAAAGCTCGTCGTAAAACGGCCGCTCCTTGTGGACCTCATAGAAGACACCGGCCTGCGCCTTCGTCAGATGGATGCGCTTTTGCGCGATGATGCGCAGACCCGCCTCTTCGAACTTGGCGTTGATCTTGCCGGTGAGGTTGCGCTTCGTTGCATCAGGTTTGATGATCGAGAAGGTGCGTTCGAGGGCCATGCGTTGCTCCTTGGCGTCAGAATTCGCGCGGGCCCTAGCATGCCCCTTTGACCATGGAAAGCCTCCCTCGAGGGTGTCCGGGTCGGTGGGCGGGTGCCTTTCGAGCACGGCGCATGCCGCGCGCAGGAACAATGCGTCCTCCGACCTTTCCTCGCGGCAAGGCAGCCGCTAAAGCCGGGCCATGTTGCGGATCTCCGACATCACCTATGCCGTGGAAGGCCGACGTCTCTTCGAGGGGGCGTCTGCCACTATCCCTGCCGGTCACAAGGTGGGCCTCGTGGGCCCTAACGGCGCGGGCAAGACGACCCTCTTCCGTCTCATCCGGGGCGAACTTGCCCTTGAAGGCGGCGAAATCGCCCTGCCCCGTGACGCACGCATCGGCGGCGTGGCGCAAGAGGCACCGTCATCCGAGGTCTCACTGATCGATACTGTGCTTGCCGCCGATACCGAGCGCGCCGCTCTGCTGGCCGAGGAGACCGAGGATCCCGCACGCATTGCAGACATTCAAACCCGCCTCGTCGATATTGACGCCTGGTCTGCCGAGGCACGTGCCGCCACGATCCTCAAGGGCCTGGGCTTTGAGGAGCCCGAGCAGCAGCGCCCCTGTTCCGACTTTTCCGGCGGCTGGAGGATGCGCGTCGCCCTGGCGGCCGTCCTCTTCTCGCAGCCCGATCTCCTCCTCCTGGACGAGCCGACAAACTACCTCGACCTCGAAGGAGCGCTTTGGCTCGAAGGATATCTGAAAAGCTATCCCCACACGGTGATCATCGTCTCCCACGACCGCAACCTTCTGAACCGAGCGGTGGGCTCGATCCTGCATCTCGATCATCGAAAGCTCACCTTTTATCAGGGCACCTTCGATGCCTTTGCAAAGGCCCGCGCGGCCAAGCGCGCGGTGCAGGCCGCGGAGGCAAAGAAGCAGGAGGCCAAGCGCGCCCACCTGCAATCCTACGTGGATCGCTTCCGCTACAAGGCCGACAAGGCCAAGCAGGCGCAGTCGCGCATCAAGGCGCTCGAAAAGATGGACATCATCAGCGCCCCCGAAGCGGAAGCGCGCTCGCGGTTCACGTTCCCCGAACCCGAGGAACTGAGCCCACCCATCGTGAACCTCGATGGCGCCGCCGTGGGCTATGGCGGCGATCCGGTCCTCGAACGGCTTTCCCTGCGCATAGATCAAGACGACCGCATTGCCCTCCTGGGCAAGAACGGCCAGGGAAAATCCACCCTCGCAAAGCTCCTGTCCGACCGGCTCTCAGCGCAAAACGGGCGCATCACCAAGGCAGGCAAGCTGCGCATTGGCTACTTCGCGCAGCATCAGGTGGACGAGCTCGAGCTGGAACAGACGCCGCTCGATCATCTGCGCGCACTACGGCCAGATTGGCTTCCCGGGAAGCTGCGCCCACTACTCGCTGGCTTCGGCCTCGGCCCCGATCAAGCGGACACGGTCGTTGCGCGGCTCTCGGGCGGGCAGAAGGCGCGGTTGTCGCTGCTCCTCGCAACGCTTGATGCACCGCACATGTTGATCCTCGACGAACCGACCAACCATCTCGACATGGAAAGCCGCGAGGCGCTGGTCGAGGCCCTCGCGACCTACCGCGGCGCAGTGATCCTCGTGAGCCATGACATGCACCTACTCGGGCTTGTGGCGGACCGGCTTTGGCTGGTTTCGGATGGAACCGTGACGCCCTATGAAGATGACCTCGAAGCCTACCGGAGGTTTCTCCTTCAAGCGCGCGCGCCAAAGGAGAAAAAGCCGAAGGCACCCAAGCCTACGAAGGACGATCTTCAGTCTGCGCGCGCAGAGGCCAGACGGGCCGAGGCACGCATCGAAAAGCTGAATGAGATGCACAGCAAGCTTCAGGCAAAGCTCGCAGACCCCGCGCTCTATGAGCCTGAGCGGACCTCAGACCGCAGGGTCTGGCAAAAGAAATTCGCGGAATGCGAAGACGCCATCGCCCGGGCCGAGGCACTGTGGCTTGCAGCCCTCGAGACCCTAGAGGCAATGGAGAAGGCCTGAGATGGACGCAGCCTTCTACGTTACCGCCTTTGCGACGCTCTTTGTCATCATCGATCCCATTGGTCTCGCACCGCTTTTTGTGGCGCTGACCCAGGGGATGGCGCCGCGCGCCCGCCGCGCCATCGGCCTTCGCGCCTGCCTCGTGGCATTTGCGATCCTTCTCCTTTTCGGGATTGTCGGAGAATCCGTCCTGACCTTCATCGGCATTTCGCTCCCCGCATTTCGCATCGCCGGAGGCGCGCTCCTGTTCCTGACAGCGCTCGACATGCTCTTCGAGCGCCGACAGGAACGGCGGGACGGCCAGGCGGAGACACGGGCAGACCCATCGGTCTTTCCGCTGGCAATTCCCCTCATCGCTGGCCCGGGTGCCATTGCCACCATGATCCTCCTCACCGGCCAGGTTGAGGGGGATGTTGCGGCGACAGCGGGGATCTTCGCGGTGATGTCCGGGGTCATTGGTATCACACTGGTTCTCTTCCTTGCGGGCGGACTGCTCGAACGCGCCCTTGGTCGGACGGGGATCAACATCGTCACGCGACTGCTGGGGATGCTTCTTGCGGCGCTCGCGGTGCAGTTCATCCTCACCGGTCTTTCCGATGCGGGCTTTGTCTAGCGGATGGACGTCCCCATATAGGCCCCATGACAGGCGACAATATTGCAACCCTCCTCTTTCTGGCCCTGCTGCTGACAGTGATCGGCGGCGGGTTTTTCATGCGCAATCGGCCATCGCTGGGCCAGACGGCACGCGCAATGGGGACGTGGTTCCTGATCTTCGTCGGGCTCATCGTGGCTTACGGACTTTGGGACGATGTCACGAGCGAGTTTACGACCAACCAGGCGCTGGTGACAGAGAGCGAGATCTCCGTGCCGCGGCAACCTGACGGGCACTTCTACCTGACGCTGGACGTTAACGATGTGCCCGTGGACTTCGTCGTCGATACCGGGGCTTCGGACATGGTGTTGAGCGCCGCTGACGCGCGACGGGTGGGCCTTGACCCGGCGGACCTTGCCTTCCTCGGGCAAGCCATGACGGCCAACGGCCCGGTGGAGATTGCCCGCGTGACCCTCGACACCGTAGAGCTCGGTCAATTTCGCGACCAGCGGGTGCGCGCCTCGGTGAATGGCGGAGATATGAACATTTCGCTCTTGGGGATGAGCTATCTTAACCGCTTCGACACGCTCCAGATTCAGGACGGGCGCCTCACTCTCATCCGGTAGGCGTCGGAAATTTTGGAAATTTCCGGATCGAAGTCTTTGAAAGACGTCGCGCCCAACGCAGCTCAAGGTGTCAGCTTTCGGCCTTCATCACCCACCGGCCCCCATCCTGAGCCCAATACTGCGCAGAAACCCCGGCCCCGGTCATCGCCTTCCACTGCACCCGTGCGGTCGCTACGGCGTCGCCGTCCTGCCCATCGAACAGGATGAACGCGCGCTCCTTGGATTTAGCCACATCCGGCGCAATCTCCGCCCCGTCAATCGACATGACGCAATGGGGTTGGTTTGCGGCCTCTCCCGTCGTCAAAAGAACGGGCTGCGCCGCGTCATGGAGCCCCCCCGCCAGGCCATGCGGCAAGAACCCATCCTCAGGCCCGAGCCAGAGCTTTTCATCCAGCCATTTCAGGCGCTCGAGGTCGGTTCCGTGCACACTCACCCTCCAGCCAGCCTGAAGCGCCTTCTCGAGCAGCATCCGGCACGTCTGATCGACCGAGCTTTCGGTCAGGTGGTAAAACCGCGCACTCACCCCTCGTAATTGTCAGCAATGAGACGGTTGAGAGCCCGAACGCCCCATCCGGTCGCCCCCTTTGGCGCATAGGATGTATCAGACTTCTCCGAGGCAACGCCCGCGATGTCGAGATGCGCCCAAGGCATTTCATCCAACACAAAGCGCTGCAGGAACTGCCCGGCGGTGATCGATCCCGCTGGCCGCCCGCCGACATTCTTCATGTCCGCGATGTTCGACTTGAGCTGTTTGTCGTAAGCTGGCGACAACGGCATCCGCCATGCCCCTTCATCCTCGTCGCCCGCGGCCTTGAGGAACTTCGCACTCAGATCGTCCGAATTCGAGAAGACGCCCGCCATCTCGTGCCCGAGGCCGATGATGATCGCGCCGGTGAGCGTCGCGAGGTTGATCATCCCCACGGGCTCAAACCGTTCCTGCGCGTACCAAAGGACATCCGCGAGAACGAGACGGCCTTCGGCGTCGGTGTTGATGATCTCCACCGTGTCACCCTTCATCGACGTCACCACGTCGCCCGGGCGGGTCGCGTCCGGGCCGGGCATGTTCTCCACGAGCCCGACGAGTCCCACGACGTTGGCCTTAGCCTTGCGCAGCGCCAGCGCACGCATGACGCCCGACACGACACCCGCGCCGCCCATGTCCATCGTCATATCTTCCATCCCGCCCGCAGGCTTGAGCGAGATACCGCCTGTGTCAAAGACCACACCTTTTCCCACGAGCGCGAAAGGCTTTTCGTCGCCACCGCCCTTCCAGGACATCACGACGACCTTGGAGGGCGCCGACGACCCCTGCCCCACGCTCAGGAGCGTACGCATGCCGAGCTCGGCGAGCTGGTCTTCCTCCAGAACTTCGACATCAAGACCGATAGCCGTCATGGCGGCGAGCTGGTCGGCGAAGTTTGTCGTCGTCAGATGGTTTGCCGGCGCATTCGTCAGATCGCGCGTGAAGAACACACCTTCGGCCACGGCGAGAAACGCTGCTGCGGCGGCGGCCACGTCGTCGGGCTTTGAGGCCATGACCGTGACACCACCCGCCACGTCTGGCTGTTCGCTTTTCATCTCGGTGTATTCATAACACCGCAGGGCAATACCTTCACAGATCTCGGCTGCGCGCGCGATATTGCCGGCCAGCATGAGGAGCGCACCGTCGCCCTTGAGCTTGCCGATCGCTGCGCCCGCCTTGCGCGCATCGGTGACGTCCGGCTTCCGCGCGAGCTTCACAACGATGACGCCCGTGGCATCCATGCCCGCCGGATAGGCCATTTCACGCGCCTGCCCGTCCTTCATGTCCGCGAACGCCTCGCTTTCGGCAAAGCGTTCCAACGCGCCTTTGGTGAGGCGGTTCACCCGGCGGGCCGTTTGATCAAGCTTGCCTGAAGCCTCCACAAAGACCGCCACCTGACCGGCATGGGTGGCCACGGCATCAAGGTCCGTAGGCTCGAACGCGAAGGAAAGTGGGGTCGTCATGGTGGGTCTCCGGTTGCGGCTTTGCGCAGACCTAATCACGCCCTCCGTCGGAAGGCCACCCGCCGCTTATGGACCCCGCGTCGACTTTTCCACGCGGTAAAAATCAGCTAGCGTCTCCCTAACAAGAACGGCCTTTGTATCGGGGAGAGTATCGAGTGGCACGGTTCGACAGATACATGCTTTCGCAGTGTCTGCAGCTTTTTGGTTTCTTTGCCCTCGTGCTCGTCCTGATTTACTGGGTGAATCAGGCCGTCGTCCTCTTCGACCAGCTCATCGCAGATGGCCAGACTGCGCTTGTGTTTCTGGAGTTCACAGCGCTTACGCTGCCCAACATCATTCGCCTGATCCTGCCGGTGGCCGCATTTGCGGCAGTGCTTTACGTCACCAACCGAATGTCGTCTGAAAGCGAGCTGACAGTCATGCAGGCCACCGGCTATTCGACCAAGCGCATGGCCCGCCCGGTGGCCTATTTCGGGATCGTCGCGGGTGTCATGATGGCGCTTCTGATGCACGTCTTGGTGCCTCTATCGCAGGAAAGGTTGGCACTACGCACCCAAGAGGTCAGCGAGAACGTCACATCGCGGCTCTTGCGTGAAGGTGTCTTCACCCATCCCGGCGCCGGATCAACACTTTACCTGCGCGACATCACGGAGAACGGAGAACTCCTCGATGTCTTCCTCGCCGAACATATTCCGGGCGAGCGTGACCAGATCTTCACTGCCGAACGTGCGTTCCTCGTGCGCACCGAAGACGGCCCGCGCCTCGTGCTGATAGATGGGCAAAGCCAGACACTGAACCCGGACACGCAAAGCCTCTTCGTGACCACCTTCAATGACTTTGTCATCGATATCGGCTCGCTCATCGATGACGACGCCGAGCGCGCGCCGCGGCTGCGCGAGCTCCAGACGGCTGAGCTCTTTTCACCGTCGCCGGCGCTTCTTGCACAGACCGGAAAGACCACGGGTGAATTTGCTGAGGAACTCCATGATCGGTTCGCGCAGTCGATCTTTCCAATGATCGCCGCTCTAGTGGGCTTTTCGATCCTCATGTCCGGCGGCTTCACGCGCTTCGGCATCTGGAAACAGATCGTGGCGGCCCTGGGCGTCCTCGTTCTGCTTGTCGCGTTCGAAAGTCTCATGGCGGAGCGGATCATCAGCGACGCATCAATGTGGCCGTTGGCCTATGTCCCGAGTGCGGTCGGGTTCCTGATCGCCTGGGCAGGCCTCGCTTGGGCAGACAGACGCAGACGTGTCCCGACCGGATTACCCGCATGATCCTGCATCGCTACTTCGCCCTGCGCTTTCTGAAGACGTTTCTGGCTGTCTTCGGCATCTTTCTTGGTCTGTCGATCCTTTTTGACCTCGCCGATCAGGTTCGGCGCTTTGCGGGCGACGGGGTGAGCCTGCCCCAGATGGTGGGCCTCTCCCTCCTGTCGGCGCCGGTGGGCTTTTATCGAATCTTGCCTCTGGTGATGCTCATCGCGACGCTCACGCTCCTTTTGTCCCTGTCACGGTCGTCCGAACTCGTCGTGGCGCGCGCGGCGGGACGCTCCGCCATCCGTGCCCTTGCCGCCCCGGCGCTCGTTGCGTTTATGATCGGGGCGTTCACGGTGGCGGTGCTCAACCCGTTGGTGGCCTCCATGAGCCGGGAATACGAGCAGCGCTCGAACGCCATCAACGAGGGGACGGCGTCGATCCTGTCCATCTCGGATGAAGGGCTCTGGCTGCGTCAGGGGACCGCCGACAGCCAGACGGTCATCCGTGCCGTCGCCTCCAATCTGGACGGGACCACCCTGAAAGGCGTGACGTTTGTCTCGTTCGCGCGCGACGGACAGCCTGTGCGCCGCATTGAGGCTGAGGAGGCCACGCTCACCCCTGGCGGCTGGGACCTGACGCAGGCCAAGGCCTGGCCGCTTTCGCGAACGCCCAACCCGGAACAATCGGCCCGCCTTTACGATGCGCTGCGGATCCCGTCAGAGCTGACGCGCGAAGGCATTCGCGACAGCTTTGGCACGCCGAGCGCCATTCCGATCTGGGAGCTTCCAGCCTTTATCAACCAGCTTGAGCGCGCGGGCTTTTCGGCGCGCAGGCATCTTGTCTGGCTTCATATCGAGCTCGCTCTGCCGGCCTTCATGGTGGCGATGCTGCTTGTCGCGGCAGGCTTCACCATGCGTCACACGCGCGTCAGCCGGACGGAGCTTATGGTGCTCTATGCCGTCCTGCTGGGCTTCACGCTCTACTTTCTGCGGAATTTTGCGCAAGTTCTGGGAGAGAACGGACAGATGCCTGTCTTGCTGGCGGCCTGGGCACCGCCGCTGGGCGCCATCGGGCTCGCCCTTGGCCTCCTATTGCATCTGGAGGACGGATGAGACGGGTTCTGGCGTGCCTCTTCCTGCTTCTGACAACGCCACTGGCCGCGCAGGAGGCCGCAACGCTGATCGCAGACCGGGTGGAAGTCCGGGAGAATGCGATCCTCACTGCGTCGGGCAATGTTGAGATCTTTCAGGGCGACGTGCGCCTGACGGCCCAAAGCGTAACCTATGACGGCGATCGCGACAGCCTGACCCTGGAAGGTCCGATCGAACTGCGCGACGGGACAACGGTGACGATCCTCGCCTCCCAGGCCGAGCTCGACAATGGGCTGGAAAACGGGATCCTCAAAGGCGCGCGGCTGGTTCTCGATCAACAGCTCCAGATCGCTGCCGTGGAGATGGCGCGTGTGAACGGTCGCTACACGGCGGCCTACAGGGTTTCAGCGACGTCCTGCCATGTGTGCGACAATGGCCGCCCTCCCCTTTGGCAAATCCGCGCCTCACGCATCATTCACGATGAAGAAGAGCGGCAGCTCTACTTCGACGACGCCCAGTTGCGCATCCTGAATGTGCCCATCCTCTATTTGCCGCGTCTGCGGTTGCCGGACCCAACGAACCCTCGCGCGACAGGCCTCTTGGCGCCGAGCCTTGAAAGTTCAACGCGCCTCGGCAACGGGATCAAGCTGCCCTACTTCTTCCGGCTCGGAAAACGGGCAGACCTGACCGTCACACCCTTTCTCACCACCGATACCCGCACGCTGGAGCTCCGCTTTCGCCAGGAATTTCGACGCGGAGGGATCGAGATCGGAACGTATCTCTCCGACGACCGCATTGGTGCGCCTGAGTTCCGGTGGGGGATCCTCGGCGCAGGGGCATTCCGTGTGGCGCGCGACTTCACGCTCGCTTTTGACATCGAGGAGGAGGGCGACCCGGGCTACCTCAACGAATACAACTATTCCGACAAGGACCGCCTCGACAGCGCCGTCTCGCTAAGCCGGACGCGCTATCACGAAGATACGTTCATCGAACTCGTCTCCGTCCGCTCGCTCCGCAATGGCGAAGACAATGACGAGTTTCCGTCCCTTCTCTTTGAAGCGCGGCACACGGAGCGGCTGGGACGTCATGCGGCGCTGATCTTTGACATGGATGCCCATCTAAGGGAGTCGAACCTGACGACAGACGCGGATGGAGACGGCATATCCGACGGTCAGGACATGGTACGGTTTGGCGTCGGCCTCGACTGGCGTTGGAGTACGCTCCTGCCCTACGGCCTCGTCTTTGAAGCAAAGGCCGAGGCGGGCGCGGACCTCTTCTTGATCTCCGACAACGCCTTCTTCGACGATACGATCAGCCGCGGGCGGGGTGCCGCGGCCATCGGTCTGCGCTGGCCGCTGATCCAGCAGCGTTCCGGGCCAATGGGTGCCATCAACACGATCGAGCCGCATATCCAGCTCGCCTTCAGTGATGCGAGCGACGTGACCGTCCCCAACGAAGACAGCACGCGCGTCGAGTTCGACGAAGGCAACCTCTTTGCCCTGAACCGGGCGCCCGGATCGGATTTCTACGAGAACGGCACCCGCATTGATCTCGGGCTAAGCTGGCGCAGGCAGGGCCCGCGTGGCTGGGACTCGACGCTGACCATTGGCCGGGTGGAGCGTATTTCTGGCTCAACGCCCCAGTTCACGAACGCATCGGGCCTGGACGGGGGAAGCTCGAACTGGCTCGTATCCGGCGCGCTCAATACCGGAGGACAGGTCGACCTCATAGGACGCATCCTTTTTGACAAGGACCTCGACGTTGCAAAAAGCGACTTGCGGGTTGCCTACGGCGCAGACCGTTTCCGGATCGAAACGGCCTATGCCTACCTCACCCGCGACCCCGCCGAAGATCGCTTCCGTACGGCTTCCGAACTTGCGCTGACGACCGGCTTCGATCTCAGCGATACGCTGAGCGCCACCGCGGACTGGCGCTTTGACTTCACCACGAGCGAGACCACTGAGGCCGGACTTGGCCTGACCTATTTCAATGAGTGCGTCGAGGTCGGGTTTTCTGTCTCGCGCACCTTCACGGCATCGGCTACTGTTCAACCAAGCACGGATTACAGGCTTACGGCCAAACTGCGCGGCTTCGGTGTCGGCAACGCTGCAGGCCGGGCGCGAAAGACATCCTGCAGATAACAAGGGGCCCGGTGCGTGCCCCGGTGAGAGTCGAGTAAGAGGGAAAAGACCATGGCCCGCATCCTCCTGTTCATTCTGGCGTTGCTGTGGCCCGCCATGGCTCCGGCACAGTCGCAGTTCCGTACGGTGGTGACTGTGGATGACGCCGCCATCACCGCCTTTGAAGTTTCGCAGCGGGCGCTCTTTTTGCGCGCCCTGCGGGCGCCCGGGGCCAGCGAAGAAACCGCCCTCGAACAGCTCATTGAAGATCGCCTGAAAAGCGCGGCTGCGCAGCGCGCGGGCCTCGGCCTCACCGAGGAAGGCGTTGAAAATGCGCTTACCGATTTCGCCGCCCGCGCCAACCTGACCAGTGACGAGTTCCTCCGCGCGCTGCGAGCGCAGGGCGTCGAGCCGGAAACCGTGCGTGCGTTCGTTACAGTCGGCGTCATCTGGCGTGAATTGGTTCGGTCGCGCTTTGGCGACCGTGCCTCCATCAGTGAGGCCGAGATCGACCGCGCCCTCGGTGGCTCGGGTCAGGGATCATCTATCCGTGTCCTCCTGAACGAGATTGTCTTACCGGCGCGTCCAATCCGCGGTGAAGCCCAGCAAGCCGCCCGGCAGGCAGACCGGCTGAGCCGCATCACATCCATCAACGCCTTTCAGGCGGAGGCGCGCCAGCTTTCGGTTTCTCCGTCCCGTAACAGGTCCGGACGTCTCGATTGGCTGAACCTGAGCGAGCTGCCGCCGTCGCTGGCACCCATCCTGCTTGACCTGAGCCCCGGCGAGGTGACGCAGCCTCTCCAGCTTGAAAACGCGATCCTTCTCTTCCAGCTTCGCGCGATTGAAGAAGTGGACGTCGCCGCCCCTGCCCCGGCGGCCATCGACTATGCCGCTCTCTACCTGCCCGGCGGCCGCTCGGATCAGACGCTGCGCCGTGCGCAACAGATCGAGGACCGCGTGGACACCTGTGACGACCTCTATGGCGAGGCGCGCCGGATGGCCCCCGAAGCGCTGGAGCGTGGGGCGAAGGCCCCCACCGAGATTCCTCAGGATGTTGCGATAGAACTGGCCAAACTGGACGCAGGCGAGGTGTCCACGACCCTCACGCGGGCAGGCGGAGAGACGCTGGTCTTCCTCATGTTGTGTAGTCGCGTGCCGGGCCTCGGCGACGACCAGAACCGGGAAGGCGTCCGCGCCCAGCTCCGCTCTCAGCGGCTTGCAGGTTTTGCGGACGGGTTTCTGGCAGAACTGCGCGCCCAGGCGGTCGTGCAATCGCGATGACACCCGCACCCGTCGCGCTCAGCTGCGGGGAACCTGCGGGTATTGGACCCGAGATCGCGCAGCAGGCCTGGAACAGTCTCAGGGGAGAACTGCCTATTCTGTGGGTCGGGGATCCTCGCCATTTGCCGTTGGAGCTGCCGTGGGAGGTCGTTCTCACCCCCAACGCAACCACCGAAGTCGCGTCAAGGGCTCTCCCGGTCTGGCCGATTGACTGCGCGGGGTCCGTCCAGAAGGGCGTCGCAGATCCACGCAATGCCGCCGGTGTCATTCGGGCAATCGAGGAAGGCGTGCGCCTCGTTCAAACGGGCGCCGCGCGCGCACTTTGTACCGCGCCGATCCACAAGGCTGCCCTGCAGGACGGCGCGGGCTTTGCCTTTCCGGGCCACACCGAATTCCTCGCGCATCTTGCCGGTGTCGAGGACGTCGTCATGATGCTCGCCTGCGACACTCTGCGCGTGGTGCCAGCGACAATCCACATTCCCTTGAGCGAGGTCCCGCAGGCCTTCACTGAGGACGTGCTACGCTCCCAAGTGGCGATCACGGCGCGAGCGTTGCGGGACGACTTTGGTCTAGATCGCCCCCGTATCGCGGTGGCCGGGCTGAATCCCCATGCGGGCGAAGACGGCAAGATGGGAACCGAAGAGGTCGACTGGCTCCGCGCGGCCGTGGCGCGACTTGCCCGTGATGGCTACGACATCCGGGGCCCCTTGCCCGCCGATACCATGTTCCACGCAAGGGCGCGAGCAAGCTATGACGTAGCGATCTGTGCCTATCACGATCAGGCCCTCATCCCCATCAAGACACTCGACTTCGACGGTGGGGTGAATGTGACGTTGGGCCTGCCCTTCCGGCGGACATCACCCGATCACGGAACCGCCTTTGACATCGCCGGCAAGGGCATCGCACGGCCGGACAGCCTCATCGCCGCGCTGCGGATGGCGGCGGCCTGATGCAGATCGACGGTCTGCCGCCCCTGCGCGAAGTGATTGCCCGTCATGACCTCCGGGCGCGAAAGGCACTTGGGCAGAACTTCCTTCTCGATCTGAACCTGACTGCCAAGATCGCGCGACAGGCGGGCGACCTGGCATCCTGCGATGTGCTTGAGGTCGGTCCCGGGCCGGGGGGCCTCACACGTGGGCTTTTGGCCGAAGGCGCACGGCGCGTGGTCGCCGTCGAGAAGGATGAGAGGTGCCTGCCCGCTCTTGCAGAGGTGGCAGCGGCCTATCCGGGCCGCCTCGAGGTGCTGCAGGGCGACGCGCTAAGCCTCGATGTCCGCGCCCACCTCGTGCCACCGATCCGGGTCGTAGCGAACTTGCCTTACAACGTTGGAACCGAGCTCCTCACGCGCTGGCTTTCGGTCGACTGGCCGCCTTGGTGGGACAGCCTGACCCTCATGTTTCAGAAAGAAGTCGCCGAGAGGATCGTGGCTGCACCGGGAACCAAGGCTTATGGTCGCCTAGCCCTTCTTGCGCAGTGGCGCTCAGAGGCGAGAATCGCCATGACGCTGCCGCCCGAAGCATTCCAGCCAGCGCCCAAAGTTCATTCCGCGGTGGTTCACTTGACGGCCCTGCCGAACCCCCGCTTTGAGGCCGATGCGCGCAAACTCTCCGCTCTCACGGCCAAAGCCTTTGGGCAGCGACGTAAAATGCTTCGCGCTAGCCTGAAAGGCCTGACGCCGGATCTGGAGGAGAAGTTGGAGGCCGTGGGGATCAAGCCAACCGCGCGGGCCGAAGAGATTGACCTCGAACGCTTTTGCGCATTAGCCCGCCTCCTTTAGGACCAGATCTAGACGGCTGGATGCGCTCATTATTCGTGCGGCGTAAGGGCCGCACATCACCGCGCAGCCGAACGATCACTCCGCCGCTTGCGGGGCTTCGTCGCCGCCCGGCTCCTGACCCTCGGGGCTTGCAGGCTTGCGGGTCCGGCGCCGCTTGGGTTTTGGCGCGCTTTCAGGGGTCTCTACGAGGCCAGCATCGTCGCCTTCAACGATATCTGGCTGCTCTGACTGAGCCGGGTCGCCGCCGCCATTTGATTCCCGCTCCTGCCGCTCAGCACGTTCACGGTCACGTTCGGCCTGGCGTTCGCGGTTCTGGCGATCCTGCTCCTCGCGGCGCGCATCCTGTTCCTTTTGCGCCTCGCCAAGGAGGCGCGTGTAATGCTCTGCGTGCTGCTGAAAGTTCTCTGCAGCAACGCGGTCACCAGACAGTTGCGCATCACGTGTGAGCTGGTTGTATTTGTCGATGATCTGCTGCGGCGTGCCGCGCACTTTGCCTTCCGGGCCCGAGCTGTCGAACACCCGGTTTATGACGTTCCCCATCGAGCGATTGTTATTGTTGCGGTTCTTGGACCGCGAACGGGACTTTGATGATCTCATTAGGTCGCTTCTAGCCTGTTTTGGGCTTTGTGACCGGTCGGTGTGGACATCCACGCTGCGATCACAATTTTCCGGTAGCCACCGCGGCAATGCGTCTCAGCCGTCGATGGGATGCAGTTTGCACGTCAGAGGCCCTGTCGCAAGCCGTTTTGCCTCTGATCCTCCAAAATTCGGTTAAAATCCGCCTTCGTCACCCCGTTTGGCCACCAAAACACGGTCCCGCCCATCAAGATCCTGACGAAACGAGCGCGCGCGCCAGCCGGATGCCTGCGCGATTGCCTCCACATTCGGGCCCTGCCCGGCCCCGAATTCCACGATGATGCGCCCTCCCGGCGCGAGGAAAGGTGCTGCCTCCGCGAATATGACGCGGTAAGCGCTCAGCCCGTCGCCTTCGTCTGTCAGGGCGAGACGTGGCTCATAAGACAGCTCGGGAGCGAGGGTCGCCATGGCGTGCTCCGGAATGTAGGGCGGGTTAGACACGATGAGGTCGTATTCCCCATCAACATATTCAAACCAGTCGGACCGGATGACCTGCCCGCGCTTCACAACGCCCAGCCGGCGCGCATTCTTCTCTGCCAGTGCGAGGGCGCCCAGGGATATGTCGGTGCCGACGCCAGTGGTGCGGGGTCGTTCAGCCAGAAGCGTCAGGAGGATTGCGCCGCTCCCCGTTCCGAGATCGAGAATGTGTGTGAGTGGACCTTCGAGACAGGCCGCGACCAAGGTTTCAGTCTCGGGCCGCGGGTCGAGGGCATCGGCAGTCACATGGAAGGCACGGCCATAGAATTCCCGCTCGCCGACGAGGTGAGAGACAGGCACACGTGCCACCCGCTGTCCGACCATATCCGCGAGCCGGGCGGCCGCATCTTCGGGTACTGTGTCGTCTGCCATGATCGTGAGCCGGTCCCGTTTGACCCCGAGCGCCGCAGCCAAAAGCCAACGCGCGTCGCGTTCGCCACCGTCGATCCCTGCCAGCGCGTCCCTTGCCGCACGGAGCGCGTCGCGAACGATCACCCGTCCATCTCAGCGAGCGCAGCCGCCTGCGCCTCCGCCTGAAGCGCTGAGACGATTTCTTCAAGGTCGCCTCCCATGACGGCGTCAAGCTTGTAGAGCGTCAGATTGATCCGGTGGTCCGTCATCCGGCCCTGGGGAAAGTTGTAGGTTCGGATTCTCTCGGACCGGTCGCCAGAACCCACCTGACTTTTACGATCGGCGGAGCGTTCGCTGTCCACCCGCTGTCGTTCGGCATCATACAGCCGCGTCTTCAGCACTTGCATGGCGATCTCGCGGTTGCGGTGCTGCGACTTCTCGGAACTCGTGACCACGATCCCCGTGGGTATGTGCGTTATGCGAACTGCGGAATCGGTCGTGTTCACGTGTTGCCCGCCTGCCCCGCTGGCGCGCATGGTGTCGATGCGGATATCTGCGGCGTCAATCTGGATGTCCACGTCTTCAGCTTCCGGGAGCACGGCCACGGTCGCCGCAGAGGTGTGAATGCGGCCGCCACTCTCGGTCGTCGGCACGCGCTGCACACGGTGCACGCCGGATTCGTATTTGAGCTTTGCAAAGACGCCCTCGCCCTGGACGTGGGCAACGACCTCCTTGATCCCGCCAAGCTCTGTCGCCTGCTCTTCCACGATCTCGAACCTCCAGCCCTGCCCCTCGGCATAGCGCTGGTACATGCGCAAGAGATCCCCTGCGAAAAGCGACGCTTCATCGCCCCCTGTGCCGGGCCGAATCTCGATCATGGCGGGCCGCGCATCGGCGGCATCTTTGGGCAGAAGCGCGATGCGAAGCTCCTGCTCCAGCTCTGGGAGGCGCGCGCGCAGGTCTGGAAGCTCCTCCTCGGCGAGCTCCTTCATATCTGGATCAGAGAGCATTTCCTCGGCATCGGCGATATCGGCCTCCACCTGCTCGTAGGCGCGGATCTGCTCCACGACAGGGCGCAGGTCGCTATACTCCTTGCCGAGCTTTGCAATGTCGCCTTCGCCACTGGCCATGGCCGCTTCGAGGAACTCGAAGCGCTGGGTGATCTGCAAGAGGGTGTCGCGCGGGATCATTGTCGTGAGGTGCGCCAAGCCGTCGCTATGGTCAAGGGGCGGACTGTGGTACAATCAGAGCATGCGAAGCGTGATCCTCTCCCTGACCATTCTGGCTGGCACGTCAACTGTGGCGAACCCTGCGCTGGATTGCTGGTGCCGCGGATCAACGGGCGAACGGTTCGAGATGGGCGACATCACCTGTTTCACGATCAGCGGCCGCACCTTCACCGCGCAGTGCCAGATGAGCCTGAACAATCCAATGTGGCGCGAGGTGGGCGAAGGCTGCCTCAGCAGCTAGCGGCGCGCAGCCTCGAGCCAGCTTTCCACGCGTATGCGGTTCATTCCGAAGTCCTTGCGTCCGTAAACGAGGTGCGAGCTGATGTGGAGCGCGCCGTCCGCTTCCCAGACATGGATGATATCCGGAAAGGACCAGATCGCGGTTCGCGTGACATAGACCCCGTCCGCGAGTTTTTGGCTTCGAGGATGTTTGAGGAGAGCGGTCTCAAGGCGCTCCATGTCGAAGTTCGCAGCCTCCACCACCTCGTAATGGCCCCCCTCCGCGGGGTAGCTACCGACGCCTTTCTCGGCCGGCCGACCCTGGCCGCTTCCCGCATCCACCGGTGTGAAGCGCACGTAGGACATCGCCACAACGACGATGACAAACACGATGACGAAGAGTGTAGCGAGTGTCTGCATGCCTCAGCGATATGGGACACCGGGCAGGATCGACAACATCTCGAAGATAATGTTGGCACCGACCAGCGCGGTATTGCCGCTCGGGTCATAGGGCGGTGAGACCTCGACCAGATCACATCCCACGATGTTGAGACCGCGCAGGCCGCGCAGGAATTCCATGGCCTGCCACGTCGTGAGGCCGCCGATCTCCGGCGTGCCGGTTCCCGGTGCAAAAGCCGGATCAAGGCTGTCGATATCGTAGGTGATATACGTCGGGTGGTCGCCGATGCCCTCTTTGATCCGCGCTGCAAGCGGCGCGAGGCTTTTGCCCCAGATCTCTGGCGCGAGGGTCATGTCAAAGCCCCACCCTTGAGCCTCTGTGAAATCTTCGGCCGTGTATCCCGTGCCGCGAAGCCCGACCTGAAACACCTTGTCAGGCACGATCAGACCTTCCTCGTAGGCGCGGCGGAAGACGGTGCCGTGGGTCTCGCGCTCCCCGAACATCTCGTCATTGACGTCGGCATGGGCATCAACGTGAACAAGGGAGACGGGCCCGTGCCTTTTCGCGATCGCGCGCAGGACCGGAAGCGTCAGCGTGTGGTCCCCGCCGAGGCCAAAAGGTATCACGTCATGCGTGAGGATATCGTCGTATGTCTCTGTGATTATACGGATTGTGTCGCTCAGGGAAAATGTGTTGATCGCGATATCACCAAGGTCCCCCATCTCGAGCCCATCAAAGGGCGCTGCCCCCGTCTGGATGTTGTAGGGCCGGATCATCGCGCTCTCTTGCCGGAGTTGCTTTGGACCGAAGCGCGTGCCCGAGCGCCAGGACGTCCCGATATCCATGGGGATGCCAATGAAGGCCACGTCGAGCCCGTCGGCGCTCTCGCGCGCGGGGAGCCGCATAAATGTCTGAAGGCCCGAGAAGCGGGCGAGATCGTTGCCAGAGACGGGTTGGCTAGGCATGGGCGGCTCCGCTCGCGCGGCACCCGTGGAGGGCGGTGCGCCGTGAGTATTTATGAACGAAAGAAAGGAGGAGCGCGGTCCTCATGACTTGGCCCTCTCGCGCTTGTTCCAGCAGTAGAGGCACGCGAGCTCCATCGCGACATGTGCGCCGGCGATGGCTGTGCAATTGCCAGCGTCATAAGGGGGCGAGACCTCTACGACGTCACCGCCGACCATGTTGATGCCCTTGAGCGCGCGCAGCATCATCAGCGCTTGGGCCGAACTGAGCCCACCCGAAACCGGGGTTCCAGTGCCAGGCGCAAACGCGGGGTCGAGGCAGTCGATATCAAATGTCAGGTATGTAGGTCGGTCGCCAAGCATGCTCTTGATCTTCCCAACCGCCGCCGCCGGGTCGGCGTGGACCTCTGGGGCATCTATGATCGGCACGCCCAACGTGTCGGGATTGAGCGTGCGAATGCCCACCTGCACAGAATGCGCAACGTCGATGATGCCCGCCTTGGCGGCCTTGTAGAACATCGTGCCGTGATCGATGCGATCTGGATCCTCATCGGCCCAGGTATCGGTGTGCGCGTCGAATTGCAGGAGGCTTATCGGTCCGAAGATCTCGGCGTAAGCTTTGAGGATGGGATAGGTGATGTAGTGGTCTCCGCCAAGGACAAGGCTGCCAGCCCCGCCCGCGAGGATCGTCGCAATGTGGGCGTGAAGCGCGGCGGGGAAGTCCTGCACGCGTGCATAGTCGAACGCGAGGTCGCCGTAGTCGATCAGGTTGTTCTCGGTGAGCGGATTGATATCCCAGCCGTAGGGCGGATCGCAGGGCTGCAGGGTCGAGGCCTCCCGGATCGCGCGGGGGCCGAGGCGCGTGCCGGGCCTGTTCGTCACCGCCTGATCGAAAGGAACGCCTGTGATGGCCAGATCAACGCCGGTGAGGTCCTTCGTGTAGCGCCGCCGCATGAAGGAGAGCGCGCCGCCAAAGGCGTTCTCGAAACTCTGCCCGCGCAGGCCCTCACGGGTGAAGGCCCCGTCCACATCCTGTTCACTGTCCTTGAGCGCCATCAGCCGATCCTCACCCCGTCCCGCGTCAGCGCGTCGGCGACCTCCCGGATCGCGGTGCCAAGTGTTTCGACACAGAACGCAATCTCGCCCTCGCTGATCGTCAACGCCGGGGACATGACGTTGAGATGGCCGAGCGGGCGCACCAGTAGACCACGTTTCTGCGCGGCGTCCGAGATGCGCTTGCCGACGTCGATCTCGTCGGGAAGGAGGGCCAGCGTCTCCTTGTCGGCCACGTTCTCCACGCAGCCGATGAGGGCTTCGCCGCGCACATCGCCGACGAGCGGGAGGCCCGCGAGCGACCTTAGCCCATCCTGAAAAGCGGCGCCGATGGTGAGCGCCCGCGCGCACAGGTCTTCGCGCTCAATGATCTCGATGTTCTTCAGGGCGGCTGCGCAGGCCACGGGATGACCGGAATAAGTGTAGCCCGAGGTGTACCAGCGAGGCTGAGCCGTGAGCGTATCCCAGATGTCATCTGAAAAGAGCATGGCACCGATTGGCTGATACCCCGATGACAACCCTTTGGCGCAACAGAGGATATCCGGCCGAGCACCGTAACGATCTTCGGAGGCAAACATGTGCCCGAGGCGGCCAAAGCCGGTGACGACTTCGTCGGCGACGAAGAGGATCCCGTAGCGCTGGCACGCCTCTGACATCGCCTTGAGGTAGCCTTCCGGGGGCATGATGACGCCGCCTGAGGCCTGAATGGGCTCCGCGAAGAAGGCGGCGACTTTTTCTGCGCCAATCTCGGCGATCTTGGCCTCAAGCTCGGCCACCGAACCCTCGACCGTGGCCCCGCCGCGCAGCGTGTCGGGTGCGGAGATGTGGTGGATCGTCCCCTCCTCGTACCGGAATTCCGGCGCGCGGTCGCCGTCGCGATTGCCGATCGACATGCTGATATGGGTGGAGCCATGATAGGCGTGCTCGCGCGCGATAATGTGGTGGCGTCCTTCAAATCCGCGCGCGGCCTGCACGAAACAGGCAAGCCTGTAGGCGCTGTCGATGGCGGTGGAGCCACCTGTCGTGAAGTGCACGTGGCTGAGGCCCGATGGCGCGAGATGGGCCAACCGCGCGGACAGAGCCGCCGAGGGCCCGTTCGACATGTCGCCGAACGTGCTGGAGAAGGCGAGCTTCTCGGCCTGTGCAGCGATGGCGTCCGCCATTTCCCGCCGCCCGAGGCCAATATTGGTGTTCCAGAGCCCGCCTACAGCGTCGAGATACCTGGCGCCCGTGACGTCCCAGACCTGACAGCCCTCGCCACGCTCGATGACCATCGGGGGCTCACCACCCGTGAACTGCCACGGCCTGAGCGCGTGCGCCATATCCATCTGGGTGAGGTCGTTCATGTCAGGATGCCGAGAGGGGTGAGGCGCGCTCAACGACACGCGCAAAGAAGGATGCGCCAACCGGGGCGACCGCGTCGTTGAAGTCGTAATGCGTATTGTGAACGGTGGGGCCATCCCCCTGCCCCAGGAAAAGATAGGCCCCCGGGCGCGCGTTGAGCATGTAGGAGAAATCCTCTGCTCCCATCTCGCGGCCTGTATTGGCCTCAACATCAGTGGCAATTTCGGCGGCCACCTCGGCTGCGAAAGCCGCTTTCGCGGGATCATTTACAGTGGCGGGATAGCCGACCTCGTAGCGTAGGGACGCCTCGACACCATAGGCGGCGGCCTGCCCTGCCACGATGTCTTTCATGCGGCGCATGACCATGGCCTGAACATCCGGCTCGAAAGTGCGGACAGTGCCGTTGAGATAGGCGGTCTCCGGGATCACGTTGTCGGTGCTGCCGGTGTGGATCTGTGTGACCGAGACGACAAGGTCCTGAAGCGCATAGTGATTGCGGCTCACGATGGTCTGGATCGCAGTGGCCATGCCCACCGCCGCCACCACCGGGTCGCGTGTATCATGGGGCATGGCCCCGTGACCGCCACGTCCCGTGATGTCGATATGAAAGGTGTCGACGGCGGCCATGATCGGCCCTGGCGTTGTATACAGCATGCCTTCCGCCCGGTTCGGAGCATTGTGGATGCCATAGACTTCGCGGACGTCGAAGCGATCCATGATGCCTTCGTCGACCATGACCTCTCCACCGCCGCCGCCTTCTTCGGCGGGCTGAAAAATCAGCGCGACGCGGCCCCTAAAGGCACGTGTCTCTGACAGGTAGCGCGCCGCCCCGAGGAGCATCGTCGTGTGCCCGTCATGGCCGCAGGCATGCATCTTGCCGGGGGTCTTGGACGCGTATTCAAGCCCCGTCTCCTCCGTCATGGGCAGGGCGTCCATGTCAGCGCGAAGCCCGATCGTCGGCCCTTCTCCCTGTCCGTTGATGATCGCAACGATCCCGCTTGTGGCGATGCCCTCGTGGATTTCATCCACCCCGAAGGCGCGCAGCTTGTCGGTAACGAAGGCCGCCGTCTCGTGGCAGTCAAACCCGATCTCCGGGTGCTGGTGCAGATGGCGCCGCCATGTCTTCATATCATCGGCGAACTCTGCGATCCGGTTGACGATGGGCATGGGCTGTCCTCCTATCTGGCCAAGCTACAGCGGGCGGAGGAAAGCGCAATGGGAGACGACCTGATCCATGATCCTCACGGCGGCATGCCGCGCCTCCTGGAAATCATGCGCCGCCTGCGCGACCCTGAGACCGGGTGCCCATGGGACATTGAACAAACGTTCAACACCATTGCCCCCTACACGATCGAGGAAGCCCACGAGGTGGCCGACGCCATCGAACGCGAGGCCTGGGACGAACTCGAGGGGGAGTTGGGCGACCTCCTCCTGCAATCCGTGTATCACGCCGCCATCGGCGAAGAACGCGGTCTTTTCAGCTTTGAGAGCATCACCGCAAAGATCAGCGACAAAATGGTCGCCCGCCACCCCCACGTCTTCGGCAGCGAGAGCCGGGACAAGTCTGCCGAGCAGCAGGTTCAGGATTGGGAGCAGATCAAGGCCGCAGACCGCGCGGGCAAGGCCCAGAAAGGCGTCCTGGACGGGGTCGCGCTTGGGCTGCCGGCGCTCATGCGCGCGCTCAAGCTCCAGAAACGCGCGGCGCGGGTGGGCTTCGACTGGACCGACGTGGGCGACGTGCTGGCCAAGCTTGAGGAAGAGACCCGAGAACTCGTGGACGCCCGCGAGAGCGCCGATCAGGCCCATATTGAGGAGGAGTTCGGCGACCTTCTTTTTGTAATGGTCAACATCGGGCGACATTTGGGTGTGGACGCAGAGACGGCATTGCGCGCCACAAACGCGAAGTTCACGCGCCGATTTGAAGGGATCGAAGCCGCGCTTGCCACCGAGGGTCGCACGCCCCAGGACGCCACCCTTGCGGAAATGGACGCCCTCTGGGAGGCGCAGAAGCGCTAAAGGCCCCGGGGTCCGTCGTCGGCCTGTCGGGCTTCGAGATCCACGAGAAACTGCGCGAGACGGCTCATGAGCGTATTCTGATGGCTCAGGCGCGAAGACCTTATGTCGCCGCTGCGATGGGCCTCAACACGCCCGGCAATCCACGCACCGGAGCCATCCTGCAACCAGTAGAGCGCGAGGGTAAGGATGCTGAAGTAGTCGAAGACCTCGTTTTGCTCCAGACGCGTGCCGCCCTCTTCAGGTGTCAACGTGAGTTCAGCGACGCCGCTCCGCGCTTGACCGGCGCTATCGATGCAGGAATGCATGACGATGCGGTGTCCGCCGCCCGGCACCCTTTGGTCTTCGAGAAGGCGCATGGTCGTGGCATGCGTCTGCGTCTCGGAACTGAAATCCTCCAGGTTGGGCGCTTCGACGTCGAAGGAGACGGGATAGAATCCCTCCGCATCAACCTGGCCCGCCGTGGCGCCAAGAAGCGTTTCCCCCGGCCGCAGCACGAATACGGAAAGCGCATCCTCAACCGACATGGGCAGCAACGCGCGATGGCGTATACGCCGCTGCCCCGCGTGAATGGCATCGAGGCGGCCTAGGACCGCCACAGCCGCGAGCCAAAGACAGAACAGGACCACAAACATCACAGCCCAAAAGATCAGCGTGAACGCGCCCGCATTGGCAACGACATGGGACGCGAGCCACCCCTCGAGAGGCAGACCCAGACCGAGGACGACCGCCCCCGCAACTGCGAGTCCCAACGCATCCAGCGCACCCGCGGGCCAGATCGTCATCATCACACCCGTCACCGTCAGCGCGAAAATGCCCACGAAGAGCGACCCGACGCCGATGAAAGGTGCCGCGGCCAGCATGGGCAAGATCGAGCAGAGCACGAGGAAACGGCGGTTGAAATACAGCTGTTTGATGGCTTTGCCCTCCAATTCAGGACTGGCTATCGGCCTTATATGGCACAATGAGGGAACAAACGCGGCGCCGTGCCCTAGACATCCCGGCCAATTCCGCCCACCTCTGCGTCATGCGCAAGATCATCATTGATACCGACCCGGGCCAGGACGATGCGGTCGCGATCCTTCTTGCGCTCGCATCGCCACAGGACGTCGAGGTTCTGGGGATTGTCGCGGTGGCCGGGAACGTGCCGCTGCAGCTTACCGCCAGGAATGCGCGGATCGTCTGCGAACTGGCGCAACGCCCGGACGTCAAGGTCTTTGCCGGGTGCGACCGGCCCATTGGACGCGATCTTGTAACGGCCGAGCATGTCCACGGCCAGACGGGCCTCAACGGCGTCATCCACCCCGACCCGACGATGCCTCTACAAGACCAGCACGGCGTTGATTTCATCATCGAAACCGTGCGGAGCACCGAGGGCGTGAGCCTATGCGCGCTTGGACCGCTCACCAACATCGCCACAGCGCTTCAGCGCGCGCCTGACATTGCCCCCCGCATTCAGGAGATCGTCCTCATGGGCGGTGCCTACTTCGAGGTTGGCAACATCACCCCGGCGGCGGAATTCAACATTTATGTCGACCCTGAAGCGGCTGATATCGTGTTTAAATCAGGCGCACCAATCACCGTGGCGCCGCTCGATCTGACCCATAAGATGCTCACCTCGGCCGACTGGGTCATGGAGATGAAGGATCTCGGTACCGAGGTCGGCCAAGCCGTCGCCGGGTGGACCGATTTCTTTGAGAGGTTCGACGTGGCCAAGTATGGCTCTGCGGGCGCCCCTCTCCATGACCCTTGCGTGATCGCGCACCTCATCGACCCCACCCTGTTCACCGGGCGGCATGTGAACGTCGAGATCGAGACCCAGAGCCCCCTCACCCGTGGCATGACCGTCGCGGACTGGTGGGGCGTCACCGACCGGCCAAGGAACGCGACATTCCTCGGCGACGGCGACTGCTCACGCTTTTTCTCACTCCTTTCGTCGAGGCTCGCCACGCTATGAACGGACGCACTGCCATCCATAAGGCCGAGCCGGAAGATGCCGACAGGCTGGTCCCGCTGATCGTCGCCTTCCATGAAGAAGAAGGCATGGACACGGACGAGGCTCATATCCGCCGTGCCATCGCACCGATCCTTGAAGGCTCGCCCCATGGAGAGTTGTTCCTTGCCGGGCCGCGGCGCGCGCCTGCGGGCTATGTCATGGTGTCTTACGGCTGGTCCATCGAGTTCGGCGGTCTCGACAGCTACATGGACGAGCTTTACATGCGCCCCGCCGTCCGCGGGCGTGGCATCGGGCAGGACGTGATCCACGCTCTGTCCCATCACCTCGCCGCGAAGGGGGCTTTGTCCCTCTACCTCGAAGTGGACTACGCCAACGAGGCGGCAGTCCAGGCCTATCAGAAATCAGGCTTTGAGCCGCGCGGGCGCTACGGCCTCATGGTGCGCACACTCACATGAGCGTCTTTGACAATTCCTACGCCCGCCTGCCGGAGCGGTTCTACACCAAACTCTCGCCGATGCCCGTGCGGGAGCCGGAGCTGCGGGCCTGGAATGACGATCTAGCGGCCGAGATGGGCCTGCCTGGCTGGGACGACGAAGAGAAGGCCCGGATCTTTGGCGGAAATTCAGTTCCAGACGGGGCCGATCCCCTAGCGGCGCTTTATGCTGGTCACCAGTTCGGCTCCTGGAACCCGCAGCTTGGCGACGGGCGCGCGATCCTTCTGGGAGAGGTTACCGCGGGAGCGCGGCGCTATGACATCCAGCTCAAGGGCTCTGGCCCCACGCCCTATTCAAGGATGGGCGACGGGCGCAACTGGGTGGGGCCAGCCTTGCGCGAATACCTTGTCAGCGAGGCAATGCACGCCCTGGGCATTCCCACTACGCGGGCCTTGGCGCTCGTGACGACGGGAGAGACCGTGGTGCGCGAGCGCCCGCTCCCGGGGGCGGTCGTCACGCGCGTGGCGTCCTCTCACATCCGTGTGGGCACCTTTCAGGTTTTTGCAGCGCGTCAGGACGAGGAGGCCTTGGCAACCCTCCTCGACCACGTCATCGCGCGCCACTACCCCGGCGCAAGCGGGCCGGCTGACATGCTTGAGGCCGCCGTCGCGCGGCAGGCGGACCTTGTCGCGCGCTGGATGGCTGTGGGCTTTATTCACGGCGTCATGAATACCGACAACGCCCATATCGCGGGCGAAACCATTGATTACGGCCCCTGCGCTTTCATGGACGGTTATTCCCCGAGCCGGGTCTTTTCGTCGATCGATCATGGCGGCAGGTACGCCTATTCCAATCAGGCCAACATCGCAGCGTGGAACATGGCGCAGCTTGCGACCGCGCTTTTGCCGCTCATGCCCGACCGTGACGCGGCGATTGAAAGTTTCACCGAGATCGTGAATAGCTTTGCGCCCGCCTATCAACGCGCTTGGCGGCACGCCTTTGGAGCAAAGCTCGGCTTGCGTGATCTGGATGACGACGGGGTCACGTTGGTCACGGACCTGCTCTCAATGATGGCTGATCAGGAAGCGGATTTTACCAATACCTTCCGCGCGTTGTCCAAGGACGCTGCCAGCACGATCAAACACGATAAGTATGCGTCCTGGCACGCGAAGTGGCACGCCATGCGCCCCGACATCGCCCTCATGAAGTCTTCAAACCCGGCCATCATCCCCCGCAATCACCTTGTTGAAGAAGCCATCCAAAGCGCGGTCTACGATGATTTCGGACCGTTTCACGCGTTACAGCAGGCGCTGGCCGCTCCTTACGAGGCTCCAACGGAGGGTCGATTTTCGCACCCCCCGCAGCCCGGAGAAGAAGTCACTCAGACCTTTTGCGGAACCTGAGGCGGTCGCCGGTTTATGAGAAAGAGGCCCAGCGTCACGAGAGCGAGGGCCCCAAACAGCTCTAACCCGACCCGCTCATCCAAAAGCAGCGCGGCGAGGAACACCGCCAGAGGCGGCGACAGGAAGCTGAAAGACGCCACCGACGTGGCCGGATACATCTTGATGAGCCAAAACCAGAACAGAAATCCGAAGGACGCGATGGCGAGGATCTGAAAGATCAGCGCGGCCCAGTGGATGGGTGCCAGTTCCCGCACAAAGGGACCAAAGAAAAGCGCCCCTGTCATGAGAACCGGGATCGACAGGAAGACTTGCCAGAAAAGCTGCACTTCCGGTGGTAAGTCCCTGACATTGCTGCCTTTCAGAACCATCAAAATCGACGCCCAGCCGATAGATGCGCCCACGGCACAAAGGTCGCCAGCCCAACTGCCATCCGCACCGGTGCTCCGCCCGTCGAGGACTGCCCAAGCCATGCCTGCAAACGCCACCCCGAGGCCCATAAGCTTCGCACTTGTGAACCTTTCCCCCAGGAAGACACGCGACAGAAGAGCCGCCCAGAACGGCATCGCATAGAAAATCACCGACGCCCGGGAAACGGACGTCAGATCAAGTGCGGTGAAAAGCAGGATGAACTCGAGCCCAAAGATCACCCCCATGAGGAGTGCCGTGGGCCACATGGCCCGCTCAAGCCGCCAGTCGATTCTACGCCAACTCAGCCAGAGAAAGAGGACCATGGCCGCCCCGACGCTTCGCAGGGCTGCCATGAATACCGGTTGCCAGCCGTCCCCGCCGACGGCGATGACCACCTGATTGAAGGCCAAGAGCAGCGCGAACGCGATGAGAGAGACGGTGCCGAATGAGTCGAGGTGGTCCTTGCGCTCCATGACCAAGCGCTGACCCCGGCCATCGGGGATGTCAACACTTGAGGCCGCCAGCCCTGCCCGATAACAGGGGCTAAACGGCAAGACCGACCCGGGGAGAGCCATGGGCGACACGATCATCGAGCGCTGCGAGGCCAAGGGGCTGCGGATGACAGGCCAGCGCCGCACCATCGCGGCGGTCCTTGAAGACTCAAGCGACCACCCCGACGTGGAAGAGCTATACGCCCGGGCCTCGGCCGTGGACGCAGGCATTTCCTTGGCCACGGTGTACCGCACGGTGAAGCTCTTTGAGGAGGCCGGGATCCTCGAGAAACTCGAATTCGGCGATGGACGCGCACGATACGAGGATGCCGACCGCGACCATCACGACCACCTTATCGACCTCGCCACCGGCGAAGTGATCGAATTCGTGGATCCCGAGATCGAAGCGCTACAGGAAAAGATCGCCGAACGCCTTGGTTTCGAGCTCAAGGGCCACCGGCTGGAACTCTACGGAAAACGCAAGAATGGCTGACCGGGATCGCCCCCTCCTCGCCGTGCTGATCGACGCAGACAACGTGCCTGCAAAACATGCCGAGGCAATCCTGAAGGAAATCGGCGCCATTGGTGAACCGGCTTTGCGCCGCGTCTATGGCGACTGGTCATCCGGGCAGCTTTCCGGCTGGTCGAAGAAGATCCAGGCCCTGGGTCTCGTTGCGCATCAGGAAAGCGCCAACACAACCCGCAAGAACGCGAGCGATATCGGGCTTGTGATCGACGCCATGGACATCCTTCATACCGGGCGTTTCGACGGTTTCGTCCTCGTGTCCTCTGACAGTGACTTCACGGCCTTGGCGAACCGTTTGCGAGAAGATGGGCGCACGGTCATCGGCATCGGCGAACGAAAGACGCCCGAGGCCCTCATAAACGTGTGCAACCGTTTCATCTTTCTTGAGAATATCGGCGCGCATGACGCACCGCCGCAACCATCCGGGTCGAAGGCGCCCGATGCGCTCCCCCTCATTGAGGCGGCAATGGAGCGGCTCGATCAGGACAGTGACTGGTTCTCCCTCGGGATCATCGGCCAGATGATCCAGTCCCAGCGGCCCGACTTTGACACCCGCAGCTATGGCTACCGCAAGCTTTCCTCTCTCGTGGGCGACATCAAAAGCCTCGAGACAAAGAAGGAGGGCAACCACCTCCTGATCCGCCTCAAAGACTAGTTGAGCAGGATCAAGAGCACGAAAAAGCTCCACGACAAGAGCATGAAGTGGTTCGACTGGGCCCATTGGTGGCAGTACCAGTAGGCAAACCAGTTGCCGCCGATTATGAAGGCCGCCCAGATACCCCCAAACCCCATCACGGAGAGCGCGGCGAAACCCAGCGCAAATTCTCCACCCGCAGCACTTAACGCGGCAATGAACAGCAAGATGACCGACAGGCACAGCATGGCCGCCGATATCGTCTCTACCATCCGGATCAGCTGAAAGAGGAAATCGATGCGCTTTGGGTCTGCGACCCGCCGGTGCGCCACATAGGCAAAGTCTTCCGGGAAATCGGCCTCGAGCATGTCCATGCGCACCACCATGGCCACCGCTTCACGGTTCATCTTCGGAAACCGCCAGTTATCCCCCACGGCCACGACAGCCCAAATCGCGAGCGTCGCAACCGCGCTCGCATCGATCAATCCAAAGAGGATCTCCATACCACCTCCGCTCTCGTAACGATGCGATTGTGACTTGGCTTGCAACCCAAGGACAATCCCACGCCGCCATTCTGCGACGCGGAGCCCAACGCGTCCGCGCCGCCTGCCTGTGAAAGAGGCAACTCGGTCGGGGCGGCGGGTGGGCGAATTCGCACAGCGAAGAGTCCCACCCCGCCGGCACTTTCAGGATGCCCCCAGAAATGGATCGGCGTAAGGCACCCCAATGGAAAACCTTCGCGGCATTGTGCTTATGGTCGCCGCCATGGCGGGGTTCGCGGTGTCGGACGGGTTCGTGAAGGCCCTGACGGAGAGTGTTCCTGCCGGGCAGCTTCTCGTTCTGTTTGGAACGTTGGGGACGCTCCTCCTTGCTGCATTCGCATGGATGCGCGGGAGGGACCTCTCAGGCTCCTTTCTGCGCAGCCCGATCTTTCTGGGCCGCTTCAGCGCGGATATGCTCGCCTCTGCCTGTATTGTGGGGGCATTTGCTACGGCGCCCCTGTCCCTCGTGGCCGCGATCATGCAGGTCTCGCCCCTTTTTGCCGCGGCCCTCGCAGCGCTCCTTCTTGGTGAGCGTCTGGGCCCGCGGCGTCTCATCGCCATCGGCATCGGCCTTGTCGGCGTCCTTTTGATTGTGGAGCCGTGGGGCGCACAGTTGGCCTGGGGCGCAATCCTCGCGGCGTTGGGCTCATTCTTCCTGGCGCTGCGGGATGTCTTGACCCGCATGGCTCCGGCCTCCATCCCGTCTGAGGCCCTTGTCACCTATGGATACCTCGCCATTGCGCCGGGAGGGCTCATTGCGATGGCGTTTGCGCCCGGCTGGGACCCGCTGACCCCTCGCGATATCTGGCTTCTGATCGGCGGCATCCTGAGCGGGATTGCCGGATACACCTTCATAACGCTGGCCTCGCGGATGGCAGAGGTCACCGCGATCGCACCTTTCCGGTACTCCCGCCTTGTCTTTGCCCTTCTCATCGGCATTCTCATTTTCAATGAGGCCCTCACCCCGCTCGCGTTCATCGGGGCCACTCTGATCATCGGATCGGGCCTCTTTGTGTTTTGGCGAGAGGCGCGCCTCGCCCGCCGTTAGCGCCAACATTTGCGCGGCTCTGCGGCTTCAATCCTGCAACCCCGCCTGCTAAGACGCCAGTGACCCAGCCCGTCACAGCCAAGGAAAGCCTCTCTCATGAGCACGATTGTCGACATCTTCGCCCGCGAAATCCTCGATAGCCGGGGCAACCCGACAGTGGAGGTCGACGTCACCCTAGAGGACGGCTCCATGGGACGCGCAGCGGTGCCGTCGGGCGCCTCCACGGGGGCCTACGAGGCCGTCGAAAAGCGCGACGGGGACAAGGCGCGCTACAAAGGCAAAGGCGTGATGGAAGCCGTGGCTGCGGTGAATGGTGAGATCGCCGAAGACATCGTGGGCATGGACGCCACCGAGCAGGTCATGATCGACACCGCCATGGCAGAGCTCGACGGGACCGAAAACAAGGGCCGCCTGGGCGCAAATGCGATTCTTGGCGTGTCACTCGCCACTGCCAAGGCCGCGGCGGATTACTGCGAGCAGCCGCTCTTCCGTTACGTCGGCGGGACCTCTGCGCGCGTCCTGCCCGTGCCCATGATGAACATCCTCAACGGCGGCGAGCACGCAGATAACTCCATCGACATTCAAGAATTCATGATCATGCCGGTGTCGGCCACGAGCATCCGCGAGGCGGTGCGCATGGGGGCGGAGGTCTTTCACACACTCAAAGGCGAGCTGAGCGCCGCCGGTCTGTCCACCGGCATCGGTGACGAGGGCGGCTTTGCGCCTGATATCTCATCTTCGCGCGCTGCGCTGGATTTTATCCTGAAGTCAGTCGAGAAGGCCGGCTACGCCCCGGGCAAAGACATCCACCTCGCCCTCGACTGCGCGGCGACCGAATACCACAAGGGCGGAAAGTACGAGATGACCGGAGAAGGCCTGTCGCTTTCTTCCGAAGAGAACGCGGCCTATCTCGCGGCGCTTGTGGCCGACTACCCGATCATCTCGATCGAGGACGGCATGGGCGAAGACGATTGGGACGGCTGGGTCGCCCTCACAGAAATGCTCGGGGACAAGGTCCAGCTCGTCGGTGACGATCTCTATGTCACCAACCCGACCCGCCTTGCGACGGGCATTGAGAAAGGTGCCGCGAATTCCCTCCTCGTGAAGGTCAATCAGATTGGATCGCTGACAGAAACGCTTGCGGCCGTGGACCTTGCCCACCGCAGCTCAATGACCTGTGTGATGTCGCATCGCTCTGGCGAGACAGAAGACGCCACCATCGCCGACCTCGCCGTGGCCACGAATTGCGGGCAGATCAAGACGGGCTCGCTCGCTCGCTCTGACCGGCTGGCAAAGTACAATCAGCTTATCCGCATCGAAGAAGCTCTGGGGGAGGCCGCGACCTATGCCGGGGCGTCAATCCTGCGAAGCTGAGTCTTTCAAAACCGGGAAAGGCGATAGGGGTCGAGGATTTCGGGCCGCGCGCCCTCCAGCACCTTGACCATGAGCTCGCCCACCAACGCGGCGAGCGTCACCCCTGAATGCATGCACGCCACGGTCAGGCCTGTCAGCCCGGTCGCGCCGATGACAGGCAGGCCATCGGCAGGCATGGGCCGTTCGCCCCGCGTGACACGTTCCCAGTCAAGGCCATCTACCGGCAATAGCCGGGAGAGCCTCGCCATCGCCGCGTCGCCGGTCTTATCGATGCAAAACGGTTCTGGCTGGGCCGTGACCGGGTCGATGCGCACGCTTGAGGGCAGGTGAAAGCGTCCGTCCGGGGCTTGGCGGATCTCCTCCGGGACCACGAGAATATGGGCGAGCATCGGGACAGTGGGCCGCGTGACGAGCAAATCCCCTGGCGCGCGCGTGATCGGAAATTCAAGCCCAAGGGGCTTGAGAAGTGCCGTGCAACCGGGCCCTGCGGCAAGGATGACGTCGTCGGCAGGGATCAACCCAGCGTCTGTTTCCACGCCAACGACCCGGCCGTCGCCAGCGAGGATCGACCGGACCCTTTGCCCATAGATCGCGCGCGCACCCGCGTCGCAGGCCGCCGCAAGCAGCGCAGTGGCCGTCCCGGCAGCGTCCGCAGCGGCTTCGGAGGGGTAGCGCAACGCCATTTCCGGCACGCAGCGCAGCGACGGCTCGAGTGCAGTGATGCCTGCCATGCTCAGACGCTCCACCGGGTATCCAAGATCCCTCAAAGCGATCTCTGTGGCCGCGAGGTCGTCTTCCCCCCAGTGCAAGGTCCCCTGCCATGTGACCGGCAAGTCGAAACGCTCTGTCAGTGCCCGCCATGAGCGCAGGCCCTCGGCACGCAATCGAAAATGCGCGTCGTCTAGGAAATAGCTCGCATTGATCCAGCCAAAACTTGCAGATGTGGAGCCCGGGACGCCCCCGTCGACAACGGTCACGTCGCGTCCAGCAGCAGCCACGCGCTCTGCTATCGCCGCGCCGATAATCCCGGCGCCGATAATTACAACTCTGGACATCACATCCCCCGTTGGATGCTATAGCACACGGATATGCAGAACGCAGCAAGAGGGTGCATATGACCGCCGACGCGTTGATTTCCCTCCTCGACCTTGCTCCGCATCCGGAAGGCGGCTGGTACCGTCAGACCTGGATCGAGGACCCGGCTACGGGCCGCCCCGCAGGCACGTGCATTTACTTTCTTCTGAAGGATCAAGGCGCCAGCCACTGGCATCGGGTGGATGCAACAGAGATCTGGCACTTCTACGCTGGCGCACCGCTGATCCTTTCGCTGTCGAAAGACGAAACGGGTCCAGCGCAAGACCACATGCTCGGTGCCAATCTGCCTGCTGAACGCCCGCAAATCATCGTGCCCAAAGGCCACTGGCAAGCCGCGCGCACGACCGGCAGCTACACGCTTGTGGGCTGCACGGTCTCTCCCGGGTTTCACTTCGAAGGGTTCGAACTGGCACCGCCCGGTTTCGACATCCCGCGCACGGTAGACTGACCCGCTCAGCGGGGATGGCGGGTGGGGCGAACCGCGCTCGCGCAGCGGGCCGCGGGAGCGCCGTCCCGCCAACTCACAGAGGACGCGAGACGATCCCACCGCCAAGCACCGCCGGCACGCCCGTCGTTCCCGGGCACGAGGTTGGCATTCCCTGTGCCACCCGCGCAGCCAAGTAAGCGAAGGCCTGCGCCTCCAGCATATCGCCGTCGAGGCCCACCGCCTCCACCGGTTCCACCGGGCAACCAACGCCCGCTTCAATCATCTCTGTCATCACCGGGTTTTTGCGCCCGCCGCCAGTGACCAGAATGCGCGAAGGGGGAGCGGGGCACAGATCAATGCCCAGCACCACCGCGGCCGCAGCCGCAGCCGTCAGCGTAGCCGCCGCATCGGCGTCGTCCAGATGCGAGGTATCGAGCACCCCCGCGAACGCATCCCGGTCGAGCGATTTGGGTGCGAGCCGTGCAAAGTAAGGATCCGCGAGCATCCGCTCGACACTCTCCATCACGACCTGCCCCTCGCGTGCGAGAGCACCGTCCCGGTCGCAAGGAACACCCCGTCTCGTACGCATGAGATCGTCAATCGGCGCGTTGGCCGGCCCGGTGTCAAACGCCAGGAGAGCTCCGGGCGCTTCGGGACAGGCGCTGGCCGGATCCAACCAGGTCAGATTGCCCACCCCCCCAAGGTTGAGGAAAGCCACAGGGTCCTCACACCCCGCCCACCGCGCGCAGGCCCAATGGTAGAACGGCGCAAGTGGGGCGCCCTGCCCGCCCATCTGCACATCCGCCGTGCGAAAGTCCCATGCGACCGGCCAGCCCAGCGTCTCAGCGAGCTCAGCCCCGTTCCCCGCCTGATAGGTGCCCTGGCCACCGGGGTCGTGTGCGAGCGTCTGACCATGAAATCCCACAAGGTCGGGGGCCTCAAACCCCTCCAGAAGCTCAACATGGGCGGCCTCGACGAGTGCCGCCGCATCGTCTGCCCGCCAGAAGCCGAGCGCTGCACGAAGAACCTCACGCTCTGCGTCCGAATAGGGTCGAAACGCGCTGGGGCCAAAGCCTGCAATCTCTGTGCCGTCGGTGTCGAGAACGGCCGCGTCTACCCCGTCGAGAGATGTCCCCGACATCGTGCCGATCACACGCAACCTTTCACCCAAGGGCCTTTCCCCTCTTTATCCGTTGGGGTAGCCATGCCGCGCAGCACGCATCGGAGCAAGACAAATGAACTACAATCCGAAATCGGATTTCATGGGCGTGATGATCGAGCGCGGCTTCCTGGCCGATTGCACGGACTATCAGGCTTTGGACGACGCGCTGCTCAAGGGACCGCTTCCCGCCTACATCGGCTACGACGCGACTGCCAAGTCGCTCCATGTGGGCCACCTGATGAACATCATGGTGCTGCGCTGGCTCCAGAAAACCGGGCACAAGCCGATCACCCTCATGGGGGGCGGAACGACCAAGGTGGGCGATCCGTCAGGCCGTGATACCGGACGGTCGCTGCTGACGCCCGAAGGCATCGACGCCAATATCGACGGGCTCAAGCAGGTCTTTGCCAAGCTTTTGACCTATGGCGACGGCCCGACCGACGCGATTATGCTTAACAACGCGGAATGGCTCGACGAGCTCAACTACCTCGATTTCCTGCGGGATATCGGGCGGCACTTTTCGATCAACCGCATGCTGGCCTTCGAGTCAGTGAAGTCACGGCTGGACCGCGAGCAAAGCCTGAGCTTCCTCGAATTCAACTACATGATCCTGCAAGCCTACGACTTCATGGAGTTGAACCGCCGCTATGGCTGCCTCCTGCAAATGGGAGGCAGCGATCAGTGGGGCAACATCGTCAATGGGATCGACCTGACCCGGCGCGTGCTGGAGACCGAGATCTTCGGGATGACGACCCCGCTTTTGACCACGTCGGACGGCCGCAAGATGGGCAAATCAGCCGGCGGCGCGGTGTGGCTGAACGAAGACATGCTGTCAGCCTATGAGTTCTGGCAGTTCTGGCGCAACACGACCGACGCCGACACGGGAAAGTTCCTCAAGCACTTCACAGAGCTTCCCGTGGGCGAGTGCGATCGCCTGGGCGCTTTGGACGGCGCGGAGATCAACGAAGCCAAGATCCGTCTCGCAAACGAGGTGACGACGCTTTTGCACGGGGCCGAGGCCGCGCGCGCCGCCGAAGCCACAGCACGCGAAGTGTTCGAAAAAGGCGGCGTGGGTGAGGACTTGCCCACAATCACGTTATCTGCCGAGGACTTGGGCGACGGCCTTTCTATCGTGCAGGCCTTCGTGAAATCTGGGCTGGCGAAGTCAGGCAAGGATGTCAAACGCCTGATCGCAGAGAACGGAGCGAAGCTGGACGACAAGCCCCTGACCGATGCGGGACGCATGCTGACGGCGGCTGACCTTGCCTCTCCGGTCAAACTGAGCGCGGGCAAGAAGCGCCACGCTTTGGTGCAACTGTCCCAGTAAGGACCGCCTGGGCAGGCGCTTACTGGATCAGATCCTGAGGCCCGAACTCCCCCGTCACGTGGCGCCACGTGCCGGGTTCGAGCTGCACGCGATGGGTGAACCTCACCGAGTTCAACGGCCCCTCAATCTCCTCCTGCCAGAACGAGATGAACTCAAAGAGCCGCGGGTGATCGGGGGCTTGATCGTAATCCTGCCAAATGAACGTGTTCAGCACCGACGGGTGGTCGGGCATGCCATAAAACATCTCAGCCGTGGTGAGCCCATAGCCCCTCAGCAGCATCTCGGCTTCAGTCATTGCCTGCTCCTTTGCCCAACTTTTCGATAATGAGAGCAACGGATTGCGATTCAGTCAACGATTTCAGACTGTTGTCACTCAGGCGGAGCGCTGCCAAAGGTGCTCTTCCGCGTCGCTGGCATTGCCCCTAGATGAAGCGCGTGCTAGTGATTTCGTAACAAAATATAGCGCGGCTTGCACTCGGGACGGGACATGAGCGACGACACTGAAACCCCTGAAAACGAAGGCGGAACGCCGCCTGATCGGCCCGCCTATGATGGGCCGTCGATCTCGATCTCTGACGAGATGAAGAATTCGTACCTCGATTATGCGATGTCGGTCATCGTGTCGCGGGCTATTCCCGATCTGCGCGACGGCCTGAAACCGGTACACCGGCGCATCCTCTACCACATGGACGACTCGGGCTACACGCACGACAAGTCTTACCGCAAATCCGCCAAGCCCGTGGGCGAAGTCATGGCGAACTACCACCCGCACGGAGACGGCGCGATCTATGATGCGCTCGTGCGGATGGCGCAGGATTCCTCGATGTCCGTCCCTCTGATCGAGGGTCAGGGCAACTTTGGCTCCATGGACGGCGATAGTCCGGCGGCCATGCGCTATACCGAGAGCCGCTTGCAGAAAGTGGCGCGCGCGCTGCTTGATGACATCGACAAGGACACGGTCGACTTCCAGGACAACTACGACGGCAAAGAAAGTGAGCCCACCGTCCTCCCGGCCCGCTATCCGAACATCCTCGTCAACGGCGCCGAAGGCATCGCGGTGGGCATGGCGACACGCATCCCGCCGCACAACCTTGGCGAAGTGATCGACGCCACCCTCGCCCTGATCGAGGACCCTGACCTTTCTTCCGAACAACTCATCGACTACATCCCAGCCCCCGACTTCCCCACGGGCGGTCTGATCCTCGGTCGCTCTGGCGCGCGGAAAGCATATCTGGAGGGACGCGGCTCCGTCATAATTCGCGCAAAGACCCGCGTCGAAGAAATCCGCAAAGACCGCTTTGCGATCGTCCTCGACGAAATCCCTTACCAGGTGAACAAGGCCACGATGATCGAACGCATCGCCGAGGCTGCGCGCGACAAGCGCATCGAAGGCATCGCCCACGTGCAGGACGAAAGCGACCGCAACGGCGTCCGCGTTGTCATCGAACTCAAACGGGACGCAACAGCCGAGGTCGTGCTGAACCAGCTCTTCCGCTTTACGCCGATGCAGACGTCCTTTGCGTGCAACATGCTCGCGCTCAACGGCGGCCGCCCAGAACAGCTCACGTTGCGCACTTTTCTCACCGCCTTCGTGGAGTTCCGCGAGGAGGTTGTCGTTCGCCGCACGGCCTACGAGCTGGCCAAAGCCCGCGACCGTAGCCACATCCTTTGTGGCCTGGCGGTCGCGGTGAGCAACGTCGATGAAGTCGTTCAAACCATTAGAAAATCGGCCGATGCCGCAGAGGCGCGAGAGGCGCTCATGACGCGCCGCTGGCCCGCATCATCCATCGAAAGCTATCTCCGGCTCATCGACGATCCGCTCAGCAAGATGAACGATGACGGCACTTATAACCTGACCGAAGTACAGGCCCGTGCGATCCTCGATCTGCGGCTCCAACGCCTGACGCAAATCGGCGTGAAGGAAGTCACAGACGAGCTCGAGGAGCTCGCCGCCAAGATCAAGGAATTCCTGGCGATCCTGTCCTCCCGCGAGCGGATCATGGAGATCATCGCGACCGAGATGCGCGCCGTGAAGGACAATTTCGCCGTCCCCCGCCGCACCGAGATCACCGAATGGTCCGGCGACATGGAGGACGAAGACCTCATCGAGCGTGAGGACATGGTCGTGACCGTGACGCAGGGCGGTTACATCAAACGTACGGCGCTCGCCGACTTCCGCGCGCAAAAGCGGGGTGGCAAGGGCCTCTCCGGGATGTCCATGAAGGACGAAGACGTGGTGACCACGCTCTTTGTTGCCAACACGCACACGCCGCTTCTTTTCTTTACGACCGATGGCATGGTCTACAAGCTCAAGACCTGGCGCCTGCCGCAAGGGGGCCGCACGTCGAAAGGCAAGGCCATCGTCAACATCCTGCCGATCCCGTCAGGCGTTTCCATCGCCGCCATCATGCCGGTGGACCGTGACGAGGATGATTGGGACGAACTTCAAGTGGTGTTCGCCACTTCGGCGGGTACCGTCCGACGCAACGCCCTTAGCGACTTTGCGAATGTCATGCGCAACGGCAAGATCGCTATGAAATTCGAGGGCGAGAACGAGAATACCCGCCTCATCAACGCGCGCATCGCATCGAATGAGGATGACGTCATGCTGGTGACAACGTCGGGCCGCGCAATCCGCTTCAAAGCCACCGACGTGCGGATCTTCAATTCGCGTGCTTCCGTCGGCGTGCGCGGCATCAACCTCAAAGGCGGTGACGAGGTCGTCTCCATGTCGATCCTGCGGCGCTTTGAGGCCGATCCGGACGAACGCGCGGCGTACCTCAAGATGCGCCGCGCCATGGCAGGCCTCACCGACGACGCCGAGGGGGAGGACGAGGAAGGTAATGCCGATATGCCTCTGCCCCAGGAACGCTATGCTCAGATGTCGGCGGCAGAAAACCTCATTCTGACGATTACCGAAGGCGGTGCGGGCAAGCTGAGCTCCTCCCACGACTATCCGCTTCGGGGCCGCGGAGGTCAGGGCGTTACCGCGATGGACAAAAGCATGCGGGGCGGGCCGATAATCGCGAGCTTCCCGGTGGACATGGACGACCAGATCATGCTGGTGACGTCCAACGGCCAGTCAATCCGGGTGCCCGTCGACGGCATTTCCTTCCGATCACGGTCGGCAGGCGGGGTCCGCGTCTTTGATACCGCGAAGGGCGAGACCGTCACGTCCGTGGCCTGGATCGCCGATCAGGGCGATGACGACGACCCGGAGAGCTGAGGCCGCCGAACTCTTTCAAAGAGTTCGGTCCGAAGTCTTCAAAAGACTTCGGCGCCTAGATAACGGCTGCCCGCGGTCCGAAGAGAAATTGCCACTCGCTGCCGTCAGCCATGAAGACCGTGCCCGAGCCGGACGCGCCGCTCTCGAATTGGGCGCGACCGAGCCCTGTCAGCCCGTTTGAGCACCTCACTGGAAAGCTAACCTGGCGCACATCAACTTGCCGCGCATATCTTCCCGAACAGCTCACCTGCCCGTTCGTCGCGCTGAACTGCCCGCCCGCGAGCACCGTGTCTGTCGCGAAGCCTCGGAACACACCGCCCTCAGGGCCAACCACCGCCACCGGATAGGAAACGTCGCATCCTGTAAGAGCCATGGCTCCGACGACTGTTCCCGCGAGAATTGGGGCTTTCCACATTTGATCATCCTTTCATGAACGTCGTTCGCAATATGAACGGCGTTCACCCACTGGACGAGTCAGGGAAACCACACCTTGAAGCGGCGCTGGTCAGAGGCGGTAGAGGTCCGTGAACTTGGCTTCGATATAGTCAAGGAGTGGCGCCTCGGACGGCTCAATGCCTGCCGCAAAGGCGATCGTCTCCCGCGGCTCTCTCAATCCGCCATGCTGCTGAAGCTTGTCGAAAAGCCATTTAGTCGCCGGCGACGTGTCTCCCTGCGCGAGAGCCTCGTCCAGGTCGGGCACGTCACGTCTGAGTGCGTCATGCAAGCAGCCCGCATAGACATTGCCCAGCGAATAGGTCGCGAAGTAACCAAAAAGGCCGACGGACCAGTGCACGTCCTGCAGGCATCCGTTCGAGGGCTTGTCGACGGCGAAACCAAAGTCGGCTTCGAACCGGGCATTCCACGCCTCTTCGAGGTCTGCCACGGCCAGGGATCCGTCCATCAGCTGCCTTTCGAGGTCAAAACGCAAAAGAACGTGCAGATTGTACTGCACCTCATCGGCCTCCGTGCGGATGTAGCCCTGCCCCACCCTGTTCACGCAGCCGTAAAAGGCCTCCGCGTCCATTCCCATGTCACCGAACGCGACCGTCATTCGACTATGAAGAAAACCCGTGAAGGCGCGAGATCGCCCAAGCTGGTTTTCGTAGATCCGGCTTTGGCTTTCATGGACACCCATGGACACGCCCGAGCCCAGCGGGCTCAGGGCATATCGCGCATCAATGTTCTGCTCATAGCAGCCGTGCCCAACCTCATGGATGGTCGAGTAAAAGCAATTGAACGGGTCCCTCTCATCCGTGCGGGTCGTGATCCGCACATCTGCGCCCGAGCCAGAGGAAAACGGGTGTACCGCCTTATCGATGCGGCCGTGGCCCATGTCGTAACCGAAGGCCTGCGCCAAATCCTGACAGAGCTTGAGCTGAGCCGCCTCGGGAAAGCGCCCGCTCAGCTCTGGCGGAGCGTCTGCACCCAGGATGCGATCCCGCAGGGAAACGAGCCGCGGGCGCATGGCCCCGAACATCGCCTCGAGCTGCGCTGCCGTGGCGCCCGGCTCATAATCCTGCAAAAGCGCATCATAGGGATCGCCCTCCCCCGCGAGTGCCGCGCCTTCCTCCTGACGCAGACGAAGCACCGCTTCGAGCACGGGGACGAACGCGGCGACGTCCTCATTGGCCCGCGCATCCGCCCATTGCCCTTGGGCCCTTGACGTCACGCGCGCGATCTCCGCCGCCAACGCGGCAGGCACCTTGGTGTTGCGCGCATAATCACGGCGCAGATGGCGCATCTTCGCCCGACCCACAGCGTCCAGCGTGTCGTCGCTAATCTCTGCCAACCAGTCGCCCATGCGTGGGTCAGTGCGCCGCGCGTGCAGGACCCCCTCTAGCGCTGCCATCTCCTCCCCACGCTGGTCCGCGGCACCCCGCGGCATCACGGTTTCCTGGTCCCAACCCAACCGGCCCTGGATCTGCCCCAAGGCTCGCGTCTCGCGATCAAACGCCATAAGATCGTCATAGGCAGCCATGGTCTAGGCCTCCCGCACAGAGGATTGGATCGGATGGGCTGCGAGGAACACTGCGTAGATCGTGGCAAGCCACAGCGCAATCGCCACGGCTTGATGGAGCGCAGCAATCCAGATCGACGCGTGCAGCAGGACCGTCGCGATCCCGATCACGACCATAAGAGTGATCAAGAGCCCGATGCGTCCAATGGCCTTCCGCGTCCGCTTGTTCGGTGATTTGCCCGCCCGGATGCCGAGGAAGATCGCAAAGGCGAACGCGAAATAGCCCCAGCTGCGGTGCATGAACTGGACCATGCCGCTGTTCTCGAAAAAGTTGCGCCATGTCGGCTGAAGATCCAGCGCGGTATCCGGGAAGAACTGCCCGTTCATGTCGGGCCAGGTGTTGTAGGCCCGCCCTGCGTCGATACCCGCCACGAGCGCGCCGATCAGGAGCTGGATGAACAGCACGCCAGTGAAGGCCCACAGGATCGTCACGAGCCCACTTTCCCGCGCCCTGCGCGCTTGCATGAGGTCGCGCTCCGTTCGGCTGAGCTCTGCGACGTAGCGACCGATGAAGGCGAGAATGACGAAGGCGAGGCCAAGATGGGTGGCGAGACGATAGGAGGCCACATCGACCATCGTGCCCGTGAGGCCGCTAGACACCATCCACCAGCCAATGGCCCCCTGAATACCCCCCAGTACGCCGATGAACAGGAGCTTTGGCGTCCAACCTACTGGGATCTGGCGGCGAATGAGGAAGTAAAGAAACCCGAGACCCCATACGAGTCCGATGACCCGGCCAAGCTGCCGGTGTCCCCATTCCCACCAGTAGATGAACTTGAACTCCGCGAGGCTCATGCCCGCATTCTGGTTTTGGTATTCCGGGATCAGGCGGTAGGCGTCGAATTCGGCCTGCCACTGCGCGGCATTCAAAGGGGGTATCGCACCACGAATTGGCTCCCATTCCGTGATTGAGAGGCCGCTATCGGTCAGCCGCGTTAGGCCGCCCACGACGATCATGCAGATCACAAGGGCCGCAAGCACCATGAGCCACGCCCGGATTGCCTTCCGCGCGCTGCCGCGCCCCTTGTCGATCACGCCTGTTGTGACGGCGGGTTTCTGCGTCTCGCCAACTTCTTCGAATATGGATCGTGCCATCAGGTATCCTCTGACGTCGTCGTCTCACGGCGCTTTCGCGCCATTTGCTTTAGCAGTCCGTGCAATGTCTGAACATCCGCCCGTGTCAGCGGCATCCGGCTCCAGAGATTGCGGAGATTGAGCTTCATGTTCGGTGCCTTGGCTTCGGGCCAAAAGAACCCCGCGGCGTCCAGCTGTGTTTCATAGTGGCGGGCCAAGGCCTCAACCTCTTGCCCGTTTGCCCAATCTCCTTTCGGATCATGCACTTCCTGAGCGATACTTGTGCTCGCACGCTGCCATTCGTAAGCCGTCAGAAGGACGCACTGCGCGAGGTTGAGCGAGAAGAACTCCGGGTTCACTGGCACCGTGATGATCGCATTGGCACGCGCGACGTCGTCGTTCTCCAGCCCCGCGCGTTCCGGTCCGAAGAGCACGGCGACCTTGTCACCGGCGGCGATCTTCTCTGCGGCGAGCGTCATGGCACGCTCGGGTGCATAAACCGGCTTCGTAAGCTCCCTTGATCGCGCTGTGGTTGCGAAGACAAAGGTCGCATCGCCCAAGGCGTCCGGCAGATCATCGGTGAGCACTGCATCATCCAAAAGCCGCCCGGCCCCGCTGGCCATGGCGACAGCTTTCTGGTTGGGCCAGCCATCGCGCGGCGCAACGATGCGCATCCGGTCGAGGCCGAAATTCCACATAGCCCGCGCGGCGGCGCCAATGTTCTCGCCCATCTGCGGGCGCACTAGCACGAAGGTCGGTTGCATTTGCTCAGCCATCATTGCGCCTGATAGCGCCAGCGCCCGCAAAGGCCAAGGCGCGCTGCAAGCGCCGTTGCCGCATGCCCCAAGCCGCGATAAGGAGCCAATAAAAGGAGCCGCACCATGGCCGAGATCGAGCATCCGCAGATTTACCTCATCAGCCCACCGGAGCTGGAGCTATCGCGCTTCCCCGGGGAGCTTGCCGCTTGCCTTGATGCCGTTCCCGTCGCCTGCTTTCGCCTCGCCCTTTCGACCGTGGACGAAACGCGCCTCTCGAAAGCCGCCGATGCCTGCCGCGAGGTGTGCCATGGCCGCGACGTCGCAATAGTGATCGAGCGCCACGTCCAACTTGCAGAACGTCTGGGCCTCGACGGGGTGCACCTGACGGACGGGGCCCGCTCCCTCCGCAAGGTACGCAAGGATCTCGGCGGCGATGCCATCGTCGGCAGCTTCTGCGGGCAATCGCGCCATGATGGCATGACAGCCGGTGAAGCGGATGCCGACTATGTGAGCTTCGGCCCGGTGGCCGCCACCGGGCTGGGTGACGGGGCCTTCGCCGATGCCGACCTCTTTCAGTGGTGGTCAGAGATGATCGAGGTTCCCGTCATCGCCGAGGGTGCGCTCAGCACCACCACTATGGCCGGCCTTGCACCGCACGTAGACTTTTTCGGCGTCTCGGAAGCCTGGTTGGCGGAAGATCCTGTGGCAACGCTCAAGGAGATGTTTTCCGCCATCACTTAGGCGTTCGGCAGAGCACTCCGTACGAGCGCCTCGAGCCGCGCCGCCGCGTGCTTGCGCCCGCTGAACTCACTCAGAGGGAGCGGATCATGAAAGATCACGCGGACACGACCCGGGTAGCGCACAGAGAGCACCTTGAGGAGGTGCTCTTCAAAGGTCATCCCGCCCCACCAGCCATAAAAGCGGTCATCCATGCCCTCCGGGGCCTCGTAGACCAGGGTCACTGCTTGCAACGAGAGTGCTGGCAGGCCGTCCTCAAAGAACGCGGCAAAGAGCGTTGATCGGAATGGGAGAACGCGCCGCCCGTCCGTTGAGGTGCCCTCCGGAAAGAAAAGGAGCCGATGACCCGCCCAAAGCCGGTCCAGAAACTGTGCACGTTGCGCAGCGGCCTGAGCCCTTTCCCTTCGGATGAAGAGCGTCCCGGTGGCGCGCGCGAGCCACCCGATCCCGGGCCAACGAGCCACCTCCGACTTCGACACGAAGTAGATCCGTTGCGGCGCATTCAGCGCAAAGATATCAAGCCAGCTCGCGTGGTTTGACACCAAGGCTCCCGGCCCTGCCATGGGGCGGCCCTGCACGTGGTAGCCCATGCCGAGGATAAAGAAGGCAGACCGGCACACGTATTGCGTAATCCACGGGCTTACGGGCCGCCGAGCACCGCACAGGGGTCGTTCGACCAACCTGACCAGAAGCAAAAGGACCAGACACCCGAAGGTGTTAAGGCCCAAAGGCACTCCACGGCGAATGACCCTCATCCAACCGCCCACCGTCATCGCTGGCGTGGCGGGGACATCCTCGGAATGCCAGGTCTGGCTCACGCCCTGCCCGTATAGAGCGCGCGGGCCGTGGCATCCATCTGCGCCGTGTCGAGGATCAGGCATACGTCGGTCGTGTTGAACGGCCGGTCGATGAATGCACCCTCGCCTACATAGCCGCCGAGTCGCAGATACGCCTTCATCAATGCGGGCACCTGCGCCATGGCCGCACGCCGATCAATTTGGGCTTCGGGGATCAAGTCCATCGATTGGTAGGTGCCCGAACCCGCGCCGGGATGCGCACGGACGCGCAGCGCCTCAGGGGCCAGGTGCCGGTGATGCAGCAAGGAAAGTGCCGGAGAAAGCCGGGCTAGATCCGTCCCATGAAAAGAGGCGACACCGAAGAGCACCTCGATCCGCCGCTCCTGGATATAGCCTGCCAGAGCCCGCCACATCAGATACATCGCCGATCCGCCCCGGTAGGCTGCATCCAGACACGAGCGCCCCAGCTCAAGAAGCCTGCGGCCTGAGCCCGTCAGGCATTCGAGGTCATACTCTGCTGCGCTGTAGAACCCGTGCTCCCGTGCCCGGTCACCCGGCATCAGCCGATAAACGCCAACCACATGGTCCGGCGCCCGCCTGCGCCGGTCGATCAGCATGAGGTGATCGTAGACTGTGTCGTGACTGTCCGCTTCGAGCCGAGCATCATGGTCCACCATGGCCCCGTCGCCCCCCAATTCCTCCACGAAAACCCGGTAGCGCAGGCGCTGACAGGCGCGGATTTCAGCCTCGTTCGCAGCCAGCCGGATCTGCAGATTTGGATCATGGGCGATCATGGGCTCGGTTTAGGATGTGGCCCCCTACTTGGCAATCGCCCCGCTACATGCGGGGATTTGCGGACATGCCCGTGAGAGGGTAGCCTACAACCTATGCGGTAACATCCGGTTAACCGCAATTTAACCCTTCGCCACCATTTAGAGGAGGCACGCATGAGGACCGCTAGTCGTGGGCAATGCCGTGCCGTGTATCGTGTTTGACCCGGTCCAGGGACATATCACCCCCTGGACCGGCCGTACCGCAACAAGATCGAGGTTCTGGAAACATGACACTGCATCACCGGCTGACACCGCTCGTGGGATCGCGGATTTGCCATGATCTGATCAATCCGCTCGGCGCGATATCGAACGGTGTTGAACTGTTGAATATGACGCCGGGAGCAGGTGGACCGGAAATTGCGCTGATCTCGGAGTCCGTTGAGGCCGCCAATGCGCGCATCCGCTTTTTTCGGGTGGCCTATGGCGCGGCAACTGACAGTCAGGTGCTCGAAGACAGGGAGATCTCGCAGATCCTTGCAGGCATGAGCGTGGGGGCACGGCAGACCATGCAGTGGTCGGCGTCCGGCTCCCACCCGCGCGGAGAAGTCCGAATGATCTTTCTGCTCATCCAGTGCCTTGAGACAGCGATGCCCTACGGCGGCACCATTGAGGTCACTGGCCACAAAGGGGCCTGGCAGGTCAAAGGCACGGCCGAGGCCTTCGCGGATGTCCCCGAGCTCTGGAACATCATTTTGCGAGACGACGACGCCAGTGATCTAACGGCCGCCCATGTGCAATTTGCCCTCGTCACCATGCTGGAAGACGAGATGGGTCTTGCCGTGCGTATGACGCAGGACGATCGGGATATCACCCTCACCATCGGGACCGTTTGAGGCGGCGCAAGACCGTGGGCGCGCAAGCGCATGTCGCAGGATGGTGGGTGAATCACCCACCCTACAACCACACGTCGGGCGGAGCTTCGCAGCGCGGGCTCAGGGCCGCACCGTGCCCTCGCCGCGCACCAGATACTTGAAGCTCGTCAGCTGCGTGGCGCCCACTGGCCCCCTTGCATGCATCTTGCCCGTGGCAATCCCGATCTCCGCACCCATTCCGAACTCACCGCCATCGGCAAACTGGGTAGAAGCGTTGTGCATGAGGATCGCACTGTCGAGACGTTCGAAAAAGCGCGCTACAGCATCGGGAGCTTCGGCGATGATGCAGTCCGTATGTGACGACGAATAGCGTCGGATATGCGCGATGGCGGCGTCGATGTCCGGCACAACGCGCGCCGCGAGGATCATGTCGAGGTATTCGGTCCCCCAATCCTCCTCACGCGCTGCCTTGGTTCCATGTAGCCGTTCTGCACGCACCTCGACGCCGGCCTCCATCAACATATCCACAAGCGTCTGGCCCAAGTCGCGGGCCTCTTCATGGACCAACAGGCACTCTGCAGCCCCGCATATGCCCGTGCGGCGCGTCTTGGCGTTCAGCACCACGCGCTTGGCGGTATCGAGGTCGGCCGATTTGTCCACGTAGATGTGCACAATCCCCTCGAGATGTGCAAAGACGGGCACGCGGGCCTCGCGCTGGACAAGCCCCACTAGGCCTTTGCCACCGCGCGGCACGATCACATCGATGGTCTCCGTCATGGTGAGCATCTCGCTCACTGCGGCGCGGTCGCGGGTGGGGACGCGCAAAATGGCATCCTCGGGCAGATTTGCAGCGCGCAGGCCATCCACCAGGCAGGCATGGATCGCTCCAGAGGAATGAAAACTCTCGGAGCCGCCACGCAGGATCACGGCATTTCCCGCTTTGAGGCAGAGCGCACCGGCATCTGCGGTGACATTCGGCCGGCTCTCGTAAATCACCCCGATCACGCCCAGGGGTGTGCGCACCCTCTCAATCTTCAGCCCGGATGGCTGCTCCCAGGATGCCATGACCTCGCCCACCGGATCTGATTGCTCCGCCACCGCGCGCAAGCCGTCAACCATACCCTGTATGCGGGCATCATCGAGCAGGAGGCGGTCCATCATGGCCCCGCTCAGACCTTTTTCACGACCGAACTCCAAATCCTCGGAATTGGCAGCTATGATCTCGTCCCGCCGCGCCCAGACGGCATCACCGGCCGCAAGGAGGGCCGTGCGCTTGCAATCAGCGCTGGCAAAGGCGAGCTCGGCGGCTGCGACCTTGGCCCGCGCGCCCAGGTCAGCCATCACGGCAGGAATGTTATCGAGATCCTTCATAAGAGCCTCCCTCAGAGCACCATATCGTCGCGATGGATCAGCGCTGCACGTCCGGCATAGCCCAGAATCTCAGGAAAGTCCCGTGTGTGCTGGCCTTTGAGCGCCTCCGTCTCTGCGCTTGTGTAGCGGGTGAGGCCCACGCCGATGACTGCTCCGTCTGGGGCTTCGATTGCCACGGCATCACCGCGGCCGAACCGTCCGGTGACCGCCGTCACCCCGGCAGGTAAAAGCGACTTGCCCCGACCGAGCGCCCCAACTGCGCCCGCATCGAGGCGCACTGCCCCGCGCGGTTTCATCGACGAAATCCAGCGTTTGCGCGCCAAAGCCGGATCGTCTTTGGGCAGAAACCAGGTCGCTGCGGCGCCCTCTTCCAGCGCCTTCAGTGGGTTGTCCCGCGAACCAAGGGTAATCGCCATGGCACAGCCTGCGCCGGTCGCGGTCTTCGCGGCCATGACTTTGGTCTTCATCCCACCCTTCGAGAGGCCGGAACCCGCATCGCCGGCCATGGCCTCGATGTCGGGCGTGATCTGCGCGACTTCATTGAGGCGTTCAGCATCCGGCGCGCCCGGGGGCGCGGTGTAAAGCCCGTCCACATCGCTCAAAAGCACAAGTTGATCTGCGCCGACCGTCAACGCGACCTGCGCGGCCAGCCGGTCGTTGTCGCCATAGCGGATCTCGTCGGTGGCCACGGTATCGTTCTCGTTCACGATGGGAACGACACCGAGAGACAAGAGCTGCCCAAGCGTGGCGCGGGTATTGAGGTAGCGACGTCGGTCTTCGCTGTCTTCCAGCGTGACCAGCACCTGCGCGGTCGTGATCCCGTGGGGCCCCAAAGCCTCCTCATAGGCGCGCGCCAGCCGGATAGATCCCACCGCAGCGGCCGCCTGCGACTGCTCAAGCGGCAGCGCGCTCTCGGGGAGGTCGAGGGCACGACGCCCCAGGGCGATGGATCCAGAGGACACGATGACGACATCTTTGCCCTGCGCCTTCAGCCAAGCCACATCGTCACAAAGAGCATTGAGCCAGTCCCGCTTGAGCCCATCCGCCCCAACCAGCAGAGAGGAGCCGATCTTGACGACAACGCGCCGGGCGGCGCTCAGGGCTGCCACTGTTCAGCCTCGTCCTCGGGCTCTTCGGGCTCCGTCAGCGTCCGAAGCGCGCGCAGCACTTGCGTCACGCCCTCGCCTGCGACGCCAGACATCTGATACACCCGAGCGCCGGACGCCTCCTCCAGGGTCGCGACGGCCTCGGCACGGTCGTCCTCATCCATGGCATCGATTTTGTTGAGCGCCGTCACGCGTGGCTTATCGGCCAGTGCTCCGCCATAGGCCTCAAGTTCCCCAGTTATCGTGGCGTAGTCCTCGGCAATGGTCTCTGACGTGCCATCGACAATGTGGAGCAGCGCCGAACAGCGCTCTACGTGGCCCAAGAAGCGGTCGCCGATCCCTTTGCCTTCGGACGCCCCGGCGATCAGGCCGGGAATGTCCGCGATGACGAATTCGCGGCCATCCACGCCGACCACGCCCAGATTGGGGGTAAGGGTCGTGAACGGATAATCGGCGATTTTGGGGCGGGCGTTTGACGTCGCGGCGAGGAACGTAGACTTGCCTGCGTTCGGCAGGCCCAGAAGGCCCACATCCGCGATCAGTTTAAGCCGCAGCCAGATCGTTCGTTCTACGCCTGGCTGACCGGGATTGGCGCGGCGCGGGGCCTGATTGGTGGGGGACTTGAAGTGCAGGTTGCCAAAGCCACCGTTGCCGCCCCGCGCCAACAGCACGCGCTGGCCCACCTCAGTGAGGTCGGCGATCACCGTCTCTTCATCCTCGTCGAGGACCTCGGTGCCCATGGGCAGTTTCAGGACGATCTCTGCCCCGTCCTTGCCCGTCCGCTGAGAGCCCATGCCCGCCTGCCCGTTCTTGGCAAAGAAATGCTGCTGGTAGCGAAAGTCGATGAGGGTGTTGAGGCCTGGCACGGCCTCCGCCCAGACGCTGCCGCCCTTGCCGCCATTACCGCCATCTGGGCCGCCATATTCGATGTATTTCTCGCGCCGAAAGGACACGCATCCTCCGCCCCCGGCACCGGAACGGATGTAGACTTTGGCGAGGTCGAGAAACTTCATAGGGGCGGATCCGATAGACGGGTGTGACTTGGCGCAAATTGCTCAGGCGCGCAATGGGGCGGACAAGGTGACTTTCTGGACCTCGACGTCGCAGCCATGGACCGGCGCATATTCCGTTCGGCGTTCGAGGTCCCGAAATCCGAGCTTTCGCAGCACCGCGCTCGACCGGGCATTGCCCATATGCCAGCCCGACGTCAGGTCTCTCCCCCCTTGTGCAAAGTGCCAGTCTATCAGGGCCCGGGCGGCTTCGGTCGCGTAGCCTTGCCCCCATGCAGATTCTTTGAGCCAGTAACCGAGGACGTTCTGTGCAATCGACATCACGCCGAGCGGCTCACCGTCCGCCAGGATGGCGCGGTAGGATGGATTAAGGGCTGCCGTGTCCAGCCAATCCTGCGCATCCACGCGCGTGAACGGATGGGGCGGACCGCTTAGCCACTGCTGTACGTTCGGATTAACGATGTGCTCTGTGATCCAGCCCGCATCCTCCCTGGTGAGAACCCTCAGAGCCAAGCGCTCGGTCACAAGTGCGGCAGTCATTCCTTTAGTCGCCTGTGATAAGTCCACGTGCTCACGGTCGCACCGCGCGCCACCGAATGCGCCTCAGCATCGCCAAGATACGTAAAGCCGCTATGGGTCAGCACCCGGGCGGAGGCCGGGTTATCCTGAAAAACGGACCCAAAAATCGTCTCGCAATCCTGTGGGTTCGCCTCGAGAAGCGCGCCAACCGCCTCCCGCGCGAGCCCCAGATGCCAAAAGGCGGGCGCAAGCCAATAGCCGATCTCGGACTGCTGGCGGTCCATGCGCTCGAGCGCGATGAGGCCCACGAGCTCTGCCAACCCGGTGGAAAGCCCGTCGAGGACCCAGACATCTTCGACCCTCTTTGGATCGAGCGCCCCTTTGATAAAGGCCTCCGACGCTCCGGGTGGTAGCGGATGCGGGATCGACGTCGTCATCCGCGCCACGCGTTCATCACCTGCATAAAGGTCTAGAAGCCCGCGGTCAGAAACACGCAGAGGACGCAGCACAAGGCGCGGTGTCTCGATGGTGGCTTGCGGGGGCATCGGGTCCTGGATCATGGCAGGTCTCCTGCAACATAAAGCGCGTAGGCCACGCTGAGAACGGTGAGGGCCGCGAGCGACCAGAAGAGGTACTTTTCGCCCGGATGACCCGCGAGAGTGCGCGCGATCATGTCGCCCGCCCCCGTCCAGATCGGGTGGAGGACTAGCTGGCAGGCTGCGAGCGCAGTCGCCACTGTCAACGTCGCCGTGAACGTGTCAGTGCCCGCGGGGATAAAGCTTGTGAAGGCGGTCGTGATCATGGCCCAGGCCTTCGGGTTCAGCGGATGCACGATAAGGCCGGCGAGAAAGCCCGGCGCCACGGCCCGGCCACCCGGGCTCAACCGCATGTTCGCAACCCGCCACGCCAACCAACAGATGTAAGCCGCCGACGCCCATTTCAGGGCCGTAAACACAGCCGGGGCCTGCGCGGCGAGTTCAAGAAGGCCGTAACCCAACGGCCAGATTATGAGCTGTTTGCCCACCACGACGCCTGCCACAAAGGGCAGTGCGCGGCGCAGTCCGAACCGCGCGCCGGTGGCCAAAAGCGCCATGTTCGCAGGGCCCGGTGTGCCGACCTGACTGGCGGAAAAAGCAATCAATGCGAGCATCGGGCCTCCCAATCGGCGCGCGTCAACTGCACCTCGACGCTCTCATGGATCTCGCCGGTCGCCATGCTCGTCACGGTGCCGCGCCCGGTTTTTCGAAACCCCGCCCGTTCGAGCACACGCAGGGAACGGGCGTTGCCCGCAAACGCGTAAGATGTGATCGCGTCCCGCTTCTGGGAGTGAAACACATGGGCCAGCGCGGCGTCCACTGCTTCGCCCATCACGCCCTGCCCCCATTCGCCGGGTTCGAGGTAATAGCCAAGCCCGGGCAGCGTGCCGAGGGCCCCGACGACGCGCCCGTCCAGCACGATGGCCATGTCCTTGGGCCAGCGGTCGCAACCGTCGTCGTCGATAAACCTGCACTCCTGCTTCGTGAAGGGGTGCGGGATCGGGCGCAGCCAACGCGATACCTCAAGATTGCCGAGGATCTCGACGACGCGCGGCACGTCGCCCCGGCGAAACGGACGCAGTACCAGCCGTCGAGTGGATACGCGACGCTCGGAGACTTGCGGCCGGTCGAGGTCCGGCGCGATGAGGCCGAGAATGACGTCGTCATGCCATTCCGACCCGATCAGTGCCGACTGACGCTCCAGACCCTCGCGGCGAAACCCGACCTTCTCATAGGCCGCAATCGCGCGCTCGTTGAATGCCAGAGCCCGCACGGTCAAGCGGTGCAGACCAAGCGGCCCGAGCGCGAAACGCACGACCGCTTCCATCGCCTCAGATCCGAGGCCGATACCCAGTTTCGTCTCATCGAGAATACCAAGGGCGAGGTAGCCGCGTTTGTCGGCCCAATTGATCTGGTGAAGCCGGATGGAGCCGATGCAACGCCCCTCGTGCTCCATCACCCAGCCCCACGGCTCCTTTGCCTGCGCCTCCACCCAGGCCTCCGCAGCCGCCCGGGTGAGCGGACGAACCTGGCCTGGGTCCATCCCGAACATTTCCTGTATGGCCGGTGAATTGCCAAGGGCGAGGCGGTCAGCCACGTCCCGCATCTCCGCAGTGCGCAGGATCAGCCGCTCTGTCCGCAGCTCTGGCTTCGTGATCTGGGCCATGGGGCGGCCCTCCCGCAAAACGAGGAAGGGGACCGGCGTTTCCGCCGATCCCCCTCTGGTTGTCTGAAAACCCTGTGGTCCGGCTTACTCTGCGGCCTCCGCCGCCGGGAGTACGGAAATAAACGTGCGGCCTTTAAGGCCTTTATGGAAGGTCACCGCACCCTCTTCAGTCGCGAAGATCGTATGGTCCTTGCCCATGCCCACGCCCGCGCCCGGCCAGAACTTCGTGCCACGCTGGCGGACGATGATGTTGCCGGGGATGGCCGCTTGACCACCATAGAGTTTGACGCCGAGGCGGCGGCCTGCGGAGTCGCGTCCGTTTCTGGATGAACCGCCTGCTTTTTTATGTGCCATTTCGCGTTACCCCTTCAGGTTACTTGGATTCGGCGGCAAGCTCAGTGGCCTGCGCGATCCAGTTATCACGTTCGATGCGACCTTTGAAGCTCAGCTGGTCGTCCATGTAGGCGATCTCGGCCGGGCCCCATTCCATGATCTGGTCAAAATGGAAGACGCCGTTCTCGTGAAGCAGCCCTTCGAGCTTCGGACCCACGCCAGAAATCCGCTTGAGGTCGTCGGGCCCGCCTTCGCGCGCTTCCGTCAGCAGGTTGCCGGGCTTCACGCCATCGACCTCCGCCGCAGGAGCCGCGTCTTCCTTCTTCGGAGCCTTGGGCGCGGCATCGGCTTTCGCCGCTTTCGGCTTGTCGGCCTTCTTTGCGGGTTTGGGAGCCGCGGCAGCCGCAACAGCAGCAGCGAAACCTGCACCGCCCACAGCGGCCTTCACACCGGATTTACCGGCACCTTTCTCGAGGATTTCGGTCACCCGCACCAACGTCAGTTGCTGACGGTGTCCGACCGTCCTCTTGGACGAGTGCTTACGCCGACGGCGCACGAAGTTAATGACCTTCGGGCCTTTGATCTGGTCGATCACCTGGGCCTGAACGCCCGCATCTGCCACGAGCGGGGTGCCCACCGTTGAGCCGACCATGAGAATTTCGTTGAACTGGACGGTCTCGCCCGCATCCGCTGCAAGCTTTTCGACGCGAAGCACATCGCCCGCCTCGACCCGGTATTGCTTGCCACCGGTCTTCATCACCGCAAACATGCGTGTCTCACCTATGTCATCCGCGTCGCTTCGGCCGGGTTACCCCTGTTTGTGGCCCGCATCAGAGCCGCCTCGGACAGCGCGCCCCGTTTGGAGCGTCATTTCCATGTAAAGCGTGGGCCCGATCCCGCGCAGGGCGTCCCTATCGCGCTGTTGGGCTGCCAAGTCAAGCGCCTGAGCGCATAGCGGGCCGATCACACGGTCTAAAGATCCTGCTGCGCCATGAAACGGCCAGCTGCGAGACCAAGATCGTAGGAGAGATCCGCAAACAGCGCGTCAAAGCCGCCCATAATAGCCGCGTTCAAGGCCTGCCCTTCTTCCGTCTCTGACAGGGCAATGTATGCAGCGAGTTCCTCGGCCTCCAAGGGCGCATAGGCCGTCATCTGATAGGCAAAGAGCCAGGATTCGATGTCGGCGCGCACCACGTCCTCGCCTGCCCACATCTGCGTGATGAGTTCGTCGACCGTGAGCTCTGCGAACGCGCCAGCCTCGTGGGCCCCGAAGGCAAAGGCCGCATTGGATCGAAACGCACCTTCCACGTTCGCCTCGACCAGTTCGTTCACCTCAGTGAACGCGATGACCTGTTCGTAGAGGCGCGGGCGAGTCTCCTCGGCATCGGTGAAGGCGTCGTTGGCGAGCGCCTCCATGTCAGGGTCCATAAACGCCCGGCGCGCGCTGATCTCCAGCGTCATGATGCGCTGGCCGATCTCGCTTTCCATGAATGCAAGAAGCGGGTCGAGGTCGGTTTCCGCGAGCAATGGCTCCATCACGGCACGCAGTTCCGCGCGACGCGGCGCGGGCGCGTAGATGCGGGCCACCTCGTCAACCCAGACGTCCCCGCCGCGGCCGGGGAACATGCTGTCTTCCAGCTCCAGCGCCGACAACCGCCCTTCCTCCACGAGGATATCGACGGCGTCATCCATCTTCATGGCCGTCATCAGCCTCTCGAACGGGTCCGCAGCGGCGGGAGCGGCCAGCAGGCAAGCGGCGAAAAGCGCTCCGACGACGCGCGTCAAATGTCTTGCTCGGGGTAAAGGTCGACCATGCGCTTGGCGAGAACCTCGAACCGGTCCACCTGAAGCTGGAACTGGACCGCATTCATAAGCTCATAGACCTTTTGCATGAGTGGTTCGCGAAGCGCGGCGAGGTAGTCGGCCATCTCCTCCTCCGTAAAATCACGGTAGGTAAACGCCGCATTCGTGATGCCGCCAATGACCATGGCCTGCGCCATCTCGTCGGCCCGCGACATGAGCGTCGCGCGCAGCTCGTCGGCGTCCCAGTCGCTCTCCGTGAGCCCGGCGCCCTGCGCGGCCAACAAAAACCGCACTTGTACCTCTGTGATCGAGCGGATGGAGTTTTCGATCGACCCGATGGCACGGCTCATATCGCGGAAGTACTCGATCTTGGGTGAGCCGTCTTCCAGAAGCGCGGTTGCGAGCTCCTCGCCCAGCTCACCACTCTCGGCGCTGTCATCCATATGCGCGGCGTTTTCAGCCGCCACAAGTCGCTGGCCAAGGTCAGACGCATAGAACGCCGCCGCATGGTCGAGCATTTCATCGTCCATGGTCTGCTCAAGAATATCGAGGGCATCGGCGCGCAAGCCATCACTCTCAAAGATCTCGTCGGCAAGACGCGTCCAGTCCTCGCCGAAATTCTCTTCACTCAGGCCGAGCATCATCGGCGCCTGTCCAGCCGAAAGCCGGAGCGAGTCGAGCGCGACATCAAAGCCCGTCACTTCCATGAAGGCTGCAATTTTGCCGCGATCAGCGGCCATCGCGGGGCTAACCGCCACTGCAAGAGCCAACGCGCCTGCGCTAAGGTATCTGAGGAAACTCATCTGCTCTCCCTTTCTCGGTTGACCCAAAAGGTATGCCCCTCTCTGTGGGTTTCAAAGGCCAAAGGTGCTCCAAACCCGCGCGGAACGCTCTTGCTCCCTGACGATGTCGTGTGTATTGCGCGCCTACCCCGCGGAGAGGTGCCGGAGTGGTCGAACGGGGCGGTCTCGAAAACCGTTGATCCTTCACGGGATCCCAGGGTTCGAATCCCTGTCTCTCCGCCAGCCGCTACCGTGTCAGCGTCCGTGAGACCGCATCCTTCCAGCCCGCATAGCGCGCAGTGCGCGTGCCCTTGTCCATGGCAGGCTCAAACCGGCGATCGAGGGCCCAGCCCTTCGCGAAATCCGCCATTCCCGGATAAACGCCTGACCGCTGCCCGGCAAGCCAGGCCACTCCGAGCGCCGTGGTCTCCAACACTTTTGGCCGGTCGACTTGCGTGCCCAGAATGTCGCTCAGGAATTGCATCGTCCAATCAGACGCGGACATACCCCCGTCCACGCGCAAAACAGCCTCGCCCGTCGAGCCCCCCATATCGGCGCGCATTGCCTCCCAGAGGTCGCGCGTCTGAAAGCCGACGCTCTCGAGCGCGGCCTTGGCGAATTCTTCCGGACCCGATCCTCGGGTAAGCCCAAAGATGGCGCCACGGCAGTCCGCGTCCCAATAGGGCGCTCCAAGGCCTGTGAAGGCGGGCACGAGGTAGACGTCCTGCCCCGCGTCGGCACCTTCGGCCAGCGGCTGGGTTTCGGTCGCATCGCGGATAATCCTGAGCCCGTCACGAAGCCACTGGACCACTGCACCGGCAATGAAGATCGATCCCTCCAGCGCGTAGGTCGTTTCGCCACCCAGCCTGTAGGCGATAGTAGTCAGAAGGCGGTTCTTGCTCTCAACCGGCTCGCTGCCCGTATTGATCAACGCGAAGCAGCCCGTGCCATAGGTCGATTTGAGCATCCCCGGCTCGAAGCAGGCCTGCCCCAAGGTTGCGGCCTGTTGATCGCCGGCCACGCCGTAGATCGGGATTTCAGCGCCAAAGAGGTCGGCCCTTACGGTGCCGAAATCCGCGTCACAATCGAGAACTTCCGGCAGCATTGAGGCCGGTATGCCGAAGCGGTCGCAAATGGTCTGGGACCAGCGCCCCTTGCGTATATCATAGAGCATCGTGCGTGCCGCGTTCGTCGCGTCAGTCACGTGCCGCGCTCCGCCGGTGAGCTTCCAGATCAGGTAGCTGTCGACTGTCCCGAACGCGAGTTTGCCCTGCCTTGCGGCCTCTTGCGCACCAGCGACAGTCTCGAGGATGTAGCGGACCTTTGTTCCACTGAAATACGGATCTGCCAGCAGGCCCGCCTTCTGCGTGATCGTCTCTTCAAACCCTTCCTGGCGAAGCTCACGGCAAAACGGCTCTGTCCGGCGGTCCTGCCAGACGATGGCGTTATGGATTGGCTTACCTGTCTCACGGTCCCAGACGATTGTCGTCTCGCGCTGGTTCGTGATCCCGATTGCCGCAATGTCGGTTGCTTTCAGGTCCGCGCGCTCCAGCACGGCGCGGGTCGTAGCCACCACGGTACCCCAGATGTCTGCCGGATCATGCTCGACCCAGCCAGACTGCGGATAATGCTGCGGGAATTCCTCCTGCGCCGTGGCGACCGGCGTCATATCAGCGTCGAAAATGATGGCCCGGCTCGACGTCGTCCCTTGGTCAATGGCCAGAATGTGCGTGGTCATGCCGCCTCCGCCTTTGTTACTTGCTGTGCAACCCAATCATTGACGGCTTGGCGCTCTTCCTCACTCAACCGGAGGCCGAGTTTCGACCGGCGCCAGAGCACGTCCTCCCCGGTTTGCACGAATTCATTGGCCATGAGCCAGCGCAGTTCCTTTTCAGTGAGGGTCGCGCCAAAGTCGTGGCCGAGATCTTTTTCGCCCGTGGCATCGCCCAGAACTTCCCAAGCATCGGTGCCATAGGCCCGGATGAGGCGTTTTGCCCAACGCTCTGACAAAAAGGGGTAATCTGAACCGAGTGTACTGATCTTTTCGGCTACCTCGCTCACCTTGAAGTCACCGCCCGGCATGGCCGCACTAGCCGTCCATGGCTTGCCGGGAACGGGGATCGCCTCCTCCAGCTTCTCAATGGCGTGCTCGGCGAGCTTGCGATACGTGGTGATCTTGCCGCCGAAGATGTTCAGGATCGGCGCGCCTCCGTCTGTGTTCAGCTTAAGAACGTAATCGCGCGTCGCCGCCGAGGCTGACGACGCACCGTCATCGTAGAGCGGGCGTACGCCAGAATACGTCCAGGCAATGTCGCTCACCGTGATGGGCTTGGCAAAGTAGTTGGAAGCGAAATCAATCAGGTAATCGCGCTCCGTCTCGGAAATCTCAGGCTTGAGGTCGGGGTCAGAATGGTCTGCATCCGTTGTCCCGATAAGGGTATAGTCCGTCTCGTAAGGGATTGCGAACATGATCCTGCCATCCTCTCCCTGGAAGAAATAGCACTTATCGTGATCGTATAATCGCTTTGTCACAATGTGAGACCCGCGCACGAGCCGGACCCCTTCCAGCGTATTCTGGCGCAGCTTGCCCCGGATGACGTCCTGCACCCATGGTCCCGCAGCGTTGACGAGCGCCTTCGCCGTGACTTGACGCGTGCCGCGGGCATCTTCCAGCGTGACGCGCCAGAGCTCTTCCTCCCGCTCGGCGCTCACCACTCTCGTGCGCGGCATAATCGTCGCCCCGTGCTTTTCGGCATCGCGCGCGTTGAGGATAACAAGGCGGCTATCTTCGACCCAGCAGTCTGAATACTCGTATGCTTTCTCGAACCTCTCGTGGAGTGGGGCCCCTTCCGGGCTGCCCTTGAGGCGCAGGGTCTTGGTGGGGGGCAGGATCTTTCGACCGCCAAGGTTGTCGTACATAAGCAGACCGAGGCGGATCAGCCATGCCGGTCTGCGCCCCTTCATCCAAGGCATGATAGCCGTCAACAGCTTTGATGTCGGCGTCGTACTCTCGAACCGCATGTCCTTGTGGTAGGGTAGCACGAAGCGCATAGGCCAAGAGATATGCGGCATGGCCGTCAGAAGACGCTCGCGCTCGATAAGACTTTCACGCACGAGGCGGAACTCAAAGTACTCGAGATATCGCAAACCGCCGTGGAAAAGCTTCGTTGAGGAGGCCGACGTCGCCCAACCGAGATCGTTCATCTCTGCGAGGCCCACGGACATGCCGCGTCCCGCAGCGTCTCGCGCGATCCCGCAGCCATTGACGCCGCCGCCGATGATGAAGAGGTCGTAATCTGCCATGTCGAGCCCCCTTTGCGACTTCTGTTCCTGGGTTAACCCCTTTGTCCCTGAACCGTTTCCCATGCGAGCGTGACGGATGCAAACCAGCGACCAAAATGCTTCAGCAATGCATCGCTTCGAGCGTTTGTGGTCGGGCCAGGGCACCGCAGAGCGGCTGGGTGCACAGGTCTGCGACGCTGCTGGGCTTTCAGCCGCGGAACCCCGTGGCCACGACAAACTTTTCGGACGAATCCGAGCGCGAGGCCGGGGGCTTCACATTGGCCACCTTCAAAAACTTCTGTTTCAACACCTTCTGCAGATCCCCCTCTGCCCCGCCTTGCAAGACTTTCGCAACGAAGGTTCCGCCGGGTTCCAGCACGTCAAAGGCGAAATAGGCTGCGGCTTCGCACAGCGCGATGATGCGGAGGTGGTCGGTCTGTTTATGACCCGACGACGCGGCTGCCATGTCCGACATCACGACATCTGCCGCCCCGCCGAGCCAGCCTTTCACAAGGTCATCGGCGTCGTCGGCGAGGAAATCGAGGACGTGAAGCTCTGCGCCCGCGATGGGCTCGACCTCTTGGAGATCGATGCCGAGGACGGTCCCGCTGGGCCCCGGTCCGTCGCCGAGGGCATTCACGCGCCGCACTGCGACCTGGCACCAGCCACCGGGCGCACAGCCAAGGTCAACGACGCGAGCGCCGGGCGCAAGGAAGCCGTACTTGTCGTCGAGCTCAAGGATCTTGTAGGCCGCCCTGCCCCGGTAGCCATCGGCCTTGGCCCGTTTCACGTAGGGGTCATTGAGCTGCCGCTCGAGCCAGCGCGTGGAGGACAGCTTGCGGCCCCGCGCGCTCTTCACTTTGACCTTAAGGTCCCGTTGCCCCCGGCCGGAGCTCTTCTTTTTTCCATCCGTCATTGACGCGAATTGCTCCGATCTTCTTGGCGGCCATTAAGGCTCCTGAAACGTCCCACTGGCATACAGCCCTCATGTGTACGGGTGAAGTGGGTCAGGCCAGGTAGGCGTGATGTGAAAACGGTAATCTGGTGAGAGGTTTGATCCAGCGTTGGGGCGTTGGGGGCGTACACGGCCCCCAACGTCGCCGCCACACGCGGGTCGCCGCCATGCTCGCAGCCAAGGGCCGGCTCCCGTTGCACCCTGCCCCGATCAATCCTGCCCAATCGCTCGTTCAAAGGGATCAGTTGCGCCTTGCTCCTTCTTCTCTGCCTTCATGAGAAGTTAAGCACCCCATCCTCACTCATCTGAGCGTAAAGGAGCCCTTCACGCAGACCCCGATCAGCGACGGAGAGTTTGTCCGTGGGCCAGAGCCGCAGCAGCGCCTGCAGAATAGCAGCCCCCGACATGATGAGTGCGTGACGGTCGCGGCCGATACGCGGATCCGTCCGGCGCCCCTCAGGCCCCAGGACAAGGTACTCCCGAATTACCGCGTCAATCTGACCTGACGTCATCGTCAGACCATCCACCTTGGCGCGATCGTAGCGCTTGAGGCCAAGATGGGACGCTGCCACGGTCGTCACCGTCCCAGACGTCCCCACAATCTGAAAGCCCTTTTTCGGAATGGCAGCGTTGGCGGGTGCGAATTCCTGCAAGCTTTCCTCAAAGAACCAGCTCATCAATGCGAAGCGTCCCGCATCGTCGGCCACATCGCTGAACTGATCCCGCAACGTCGCCACGCCGTGCGGCACGGATATCCAATCCACCACACGGGCCCCCTCATGGGGACCTTCAAAGCCCGAATGAAGCCCCATGATTGCGTGCTTGCGGCGCTTCTTGGGCACCTCGGTGAGGTCGATCCAGACAAGCTCGGTCGAGCCGCCGCCGATATCCACCACCAAGAGCTGTTCGGTCTTCTTCGATACAAGCGGCGCGCAAGAGATGACCGCATAGCGCGCTTCATCCTTGGGTTCGATGATTTCCAGCCCAAGCCCCGTCTCGCGTTTGACAAAGCGCACGAAATCACGGGCATTCCGCGCGCGACGGCAGGCCTCGGTCGCGACGAGGCGCATCCTGTCCACGTTATGCTTTTTGAGCTTTTGCTTGCAGATGCGCATGGCCTGAACGGTCTTGCTCATAGAGCCTCTGGACAGGCGCCCGGAGTTCTCAAGCCCCAGCCCGAGCTGAACAGCCTTCGAAAAGCTGTCCACAATTTCGATGCCATCGACCCCGGGCCGGGCGATGAGCATGCGACAGCTATTTGTCCCCAGATCGAGCGCCGCGTAAAGCGGAGCCGCCGGGGCGGATGGCGATGCGTCGGGTTCGACCGTTTCCGGGAGCGCGCTCGCATCGCCCGAGCGCTTTGGCGCCATCTTCTGCGCCTTTCATAACGAGTTGACCACAAAGCTAGTGACGATTGATCGGTGACGCAACACTTTGCAGGGAGCATTGGTCGCGGGCGTGGTGCATCCTGTCGAAAACGGGCGGTGACCGCCGCGCGAGCCTGCATAGAACGAAGGAGAGAGAGGGAGGCACTATGCCGGACGTAACGATTGTCTACTGGCGCGACATCCCGGCCCAAGTCATTGTTGGCAAGGGGCGGCGCGGCGCGAAAGTGCAGCTCAGCGAGCGTTTCGAGCAGGCGATTGACGCCGCGGCGATGAAGCTTGGTGCCTCCGACACAGATGCCTATCTGGCGGAGTGGCGCAAGGCCGCGCCCTACGCCGTGGACGGGGATCCGACGGAGGTGGCGGCCTCCGAAGCCGCGCGCCTCGAGGCGGAATATGATGCAAAGCGCGTGCGCGCGCTCATTCAGAACGAGGGGAAAGCCTGATGGCCCTGTTAAGTTTCGCGAAGAAGGACGCGCCCCACGAGGTGAACCCGAAGGTGGAGGCGTTCCTCAAGGGTTTCTCCATTGAGGTCATGCCCCGCACCGCCGAAAAGGTCGACAGCTTCCGCGAGATCCTGCCCGAGGGCACTCGAGTCTACATCGCCCATATCGAAGGCACGCCGATCGAGGACATGGTCGCCACGGCGCGGCGTCTGTCGGACGAGGGTTTCCCTGTGATGCCGCATTTCCCGGCGCGCATCATCAAGGACCAAGCAACGCTCACCGACTGGATCGCACGCTACCAGGGCGAGGCCGGCGTCGATCAGGCGCTCCTCCTTGCTGGTGGTGTCACAGCTCCCCACGGTGACTTCGACAGCTCTATGCAGCTTCTAGAGTCGGGCGCCTTCGCCGATTTCAAGCGCCTCCACGTGGCTGGTCACCCCGAGGGGAACAAGGACATCGACCCCACTGGCGGAACCGCGAACGTCGACGCGGCGCTGCGCTGGAAGCAGGCGTTCTCGGAGACGACGGATGCCCAGATGGCGCTCGCCACGCAATTCTGCTTTGAGGCCGCCCCCGTTATCGCCTGGGCCGACAGCCTCCGCGCGGCGGGGATTACCATTCCGATCCATATCGGCGTGGCGGGCCCGGCAAAGCTTCAGACCCTCATCAAGTTCTCCATCGCCTGCGGCGTGGGCGCGTCGCTGCGTGTGCTGCAGCGCCGAGCCAAGGACGTGACGAAACTCCTACTTCCCTTCGAGCCGACCGAATTCCTGGCGGATCTGGCGGCCCACAAGTCCGCGCACCCGGACTTCAACATTGAACGTGTGCATTTCTTCCCTCTAGGCGGCATCAAAACGAATGCCACTTGGACGAAAGAAAACGGCGGGGCTTCAGGCCTTCCAACGGCGTCTGCCTAGCTTCCCCAACGGGGTTGCTTGGTGGCGATGCTGTCGCGTGGAACCAGGGACTTCGCCCAAAAGGCGGATGCAGATTTCTGACGGATCGCATCTGACTCGCTCGCGGACCACTCAGGCCTCTTGTTTGTTGTGCTCATAAGGGTTGGTGCCCAGCGGCGGGCGCCCTACAACGTCGCCATTCACGTCCCGATGCGGCGGCTCCGAGAACGCTTTGAGGCCGGCAAGGTCTTTCTGGTGCATGGCTCTGGTCCACTTGGTGAGACCTGCAAACCTCCAAACCGCATTGAACGGGCGAGGTATCTCGTTGATGAAGTGGGCCATCACCCGGGTGCGCCCTGGGTCCTTGGCGCGAAGTTCAAAAGTTAGCTTCGGTTTGTGCGGGGGACCGGGTCCGACGAGAGTTAGGGCGACCTCTGCGTTTTCTTTGAGGCCCACAACTTCCTGATGTCCGACGCGTTTGCCTTTCGTGAAGAATAGCGTCCTTGTTCCTATCTCACCGTCTGCACCCTCGACGGTACATGTTGACTTGGTCTCTTTCGGCCAAGCCGACCAGCGCATCAGGTGCTCTTGAAGGCGGATGTCATCATAGACGTCCTCAACTGGGGCATCGACTGTGATCTCTTCGGTGTACTCTACCTTTGTCGGGGCAATCGCTGACAGCACAGACACAAGGGCAAGAAGTGCCAGCATGCAGTACAGCGCGATTTCCATCTTGGTTTCCCCGGTTCTTGCGTATAGATGCAACGCACGATGATCTACATCAAGTAAATTGACAATCAAGCTAATTGGGTGCCGCAGATGCCAGAAACGGAGACAGCGACGCCCAAGGACCTCGTTGCAGCTTGCCGCCGGCTCTATGCGGCCATCGACCGGCTCGACACGAAGGCCGCCAATACGGTCGGCGTCAGCCGGAATGATCTTCGGTGCTTGAACATGCTCGCGGAGGCACCCGTAAAACCAAACAGGATCGCAGCCGAGTTGGGGCTGACCACCGGGTCCGTCACGACCCTGCTGGACCGCTTGGAAAAGTCTGGCCTCGCAAAACGTGAACGGGATCCGGACGACAGGCGAGGTCTCATCGTCCACCCAACGGCCTACCTTTTCGAGGCACTTGGACCGATCTATTCCAGCGTTGCAAAGGAGATCGAACGGATCGCTTCAGATTATTCGGCGGAAGAACGCGAGGCGGCTGTCAGGCACCTCAATGACGCGTCATCTGCGTATGAGGTCATCACATCCGCGGACGACCTTTAGGGGCCTTTCGTGCTTGCGGCAGAATGCGGGCCCAAGCTGGCCAGCCCTGCTTCGCAGCTCAGATCGACTGATCCTTACCTGTTGCCGTAGACAGCGTTCTAAACGCCCCTCCTCTCCCAGTCTCATATCATCTTGAGCGGAATGAGCCTCCACGTCGCGCGTGGTCTTGGGTAAGTCGTTTGCGCGCAGACCTGCGTCACGCGCAGCTCTACACCTCGCAGAACGACGCCCAGCCAAAGGCCCCAGCATGACCCGCACCGTAATCGAATCTGCATCGAAGACCGCCATCATCGGCTTTGATGAGCCCTTCTGCGTCATCGGGGAGCGGATCAACCCCACTGGCCGCAAGATCCTCAACGAAGAGCTCGAGCGCGGTGATTTCTCTCGCGTGGAGGCAGATGCGTTGGCGCAGGTCGCAGCTGGGGCCACGGTCCTCGACATCAATTCCGGGGCGGTCTTTTCAAACAAGATGGCCGAGGACCCGCGCTATGCCGACAACAACTTTGTCGAACCCACACTCATGCGCGAGCTCGTGGAAAAGGTGCAGGCGGTCACAGATTGCCCCCTTTGCATCGACAGCTCTGTTCCCGGCGCGCTGGAGAACGGCCTTGAGGCAGCCCAGGGACGGCCACTCCTCAACTCCGTCACCGGAGAGGAGGAGCGGCTCGAGAGCATCCTGCCGCTCGTGAAAAAGTACAATGTGCCGGTGGTGGCGATCTCAAACGATGACACCGGCATCAGCGAAGACCCCGACGTACGGTTCGCAGTCGCCAAGAAGATCGTCGAGCGGGCCGCTGATTTCGGCATTCCGGCCCATGACATCGTCGTCGACCCGCTGGTGATGCCCGTGGGAGCCATGGGAACCGCCGGTTTGCAGGTCTTCACGCTGGTGCGTCGTCTCAGGGAGGAGTTAGGCGTGAACACGACCTGTGGCGCGTCCAATATCTCCTTCGGACTGCCGAACCGCCACGGCATCAACAACGCCTTCCTGCCCATGGCGATGACCGCGGGCATGACGAGCGCGATCATGAACCCTGTCGCGTTGCCCGTGGGGCCGAAGAAACTCGCCGAAAAGAAAGCAGAGGTTGAGGCAGCCGGGATCGTCCTCCCCGAGGGGATGGACGACGAGGCCTTCTGTCAGATGTTTGGCCTGGGCTCTACAAAGCCACGCCCGGGCAAGGAAATGGAAGCGATCCGCGCGGCGAACTTCCTCACGGATAATGACTCCGGCGGCGCGGCCTGGATCCAGTTCAACAAGGCACCCGGTGAGGCCGCGGGCGGTCGCGGAGGACGGCGGCGCAGGCGGGGATAAGGCGGCGTTCGGTACAACCGCCAGAAAGTTAGCCCTCTCTCTCCTCAATCCGCACCTGCATCGTTTCGGGTTCGGCGTCACTCTCGAGGGGGCGAATAACGATAGTGTTTAACCCGGTTGTGAGCGCGATGGTGACATGCCCCTGACCGGAGACGCTCGCCCTGCGCACCCCGTTGAGATATATTTCAACTTCTGCCTCGGCGTCCAGGATACGCGGCCTCAGGATCTTCGGATCGGGCTGAAGAAACCATGACACGGTTACGGGGCCCGGCGCGAAGACGGGAATGCCCTGTTCTGTTCCGGCAGGCGTGAGGATCTCGGTCGTGTAGTCCGGTCTGACATAGGAAAACGTCTGCCAGCTCACCAGACCAATGACACCTGCAAGGAGAGGCAAAAGAAGATACTTCGCCCACGGTTTGTCTTCGAACTTGGCCGGGCCAGCGGATGTATCTGATCCACTGATCACGGCCGGAACGGGTTTTCCTAAACCGAGTTTTCCAGACAAAGGCGTAAGGCGACGCGCAAGCTCTGCTGCGGGGATCGACGATCTGATCTCCACCGTTACAGGGGCAGGCTTGTGCGACACATAAAGGCCTAGGGCGAGCCCGTGCACCTCCTTGTCCACTACCTGAGCAGGTCCCCGGATTGATGCGCCAATGTTTCTTAACTTGTTGGCCTTCACATCGAAGCGACGCAGGAGCTCCAGAAAACCGGATACGCTTTCAGCACCTCTCAGGCGCTCAACATTCGGATCGTCGCGATGTTCATAAGAGATGTAGCCATCGATGAGGTCCAAGTGCTCGATGGGTCCAAATCTGGAAAGGACGGCTTCAAGACCGTCTGCGAGGTGCGTGACACTCCAGTCTCCAGATCGGTAGACCACACCCGTTCGCCTGTAACGCCAGATGTCCTCATTAATGAGATAACAGTCCCACCGGTCGAGGAATGCCTTGCGCATGACATCAAGGTCGGCGTCTGGATGTGCAGGGATCTCGACAGTCAAAATGCCAGTGGTGCGGTCAAAGCTCAGCTCATAGCTCTGTGCCTTGTGCCAGTGCCAGAACCGAACCCGTTTCGCGGTGGCCCAGCGGTCCTGCAACGCCAAAAGCCAATCGGGCGTATCCCGAATTGAAAGCGTATCGCGGCGATCCCCGGCGCCTGTAACATAGATACTCCACGGCTCACTGAAAGCCGCTTCGTCCGCGAGCGCTTTTGCAATCGCGCACGCATCCTCTATCGAAAACGGAGTAGCGGCAACGCAGGAGAAAATGAGCTTTCGTTCAATCAATGAATTGGACCTTAAAGACCGCGTTAGCTTCGGCCTTTTTCATTGCCCGATCAAGATGAAGCTCTGCCGCCAATCATAGCTGACAGACGTCGGGCGGGCGCATCACCGGTAAAGCAGCGATACGCCGTTCGAGAAGAGGTGCACCTTGTCCTTCTCGGCTGTCAGCTTCGGAGCAGACCCACGAAGGTCGCGGTGGATCCCGGGGAGTTTGGCGATCACGCCCTTGGCTCCGTCCTTGCCGAAATACAGGAGCGTGACTTCGCCGAGGGCCTCGGTGATCTCCACGGTGCCGGTATAGGCAAAATCGGCGCCATCGGTCTGGACCATATCTTCGGGGCGGATACCCACATTCACTTTCATGCCTTTATCGGCAGCGAGGGTTGGGATAGCGGCTTCAATGACACCGCCGCCAGCATCCACCTTCACCTTCGTGACCTCGCCAGTTTCAACCACCTCACCCGGCAGAAGGTTCATCTGTGGAGAGCCGATGAACTGGGCCACGAACTCATTCTCGGGCGTCTCATAAAGCTCGAGCGGAGAGCCCACCTGCGCGATGCCTTTGTTCGCGAGCACCACGATGCGCGTGGCGAGGGTCATCGCCTCCACCTGATCATGGGTCACGTAGATCATGGTGGATTCGGGCATCTGTTCCTTGAGCTGCGCGATCTCGATGCGCGTCGCCACACGTAGAGCCGCGTCGAGGTTCGAGAGAGGCTCATCAAAAAGGTAAACCTTGGGGTCACGCACAATCGACCGCCCGATGGCCACCCGCTGGCGCTGACCGCCCGACAAGGCCTTCGGCAGGCGATCGAGGTATTCCGTGAGCTGAAGCTTTTCGGCCGCGTAGGTAATGGCCGTATCGATCTCTTTCGGGGTCTTCCCGGCAAGCTTCAGCGCGAAGGCCATGTTGTCCCGAACCGTCATGTGCGGGTAAAGCGCGTAGCTCTGGAACACCATGGCAATGCCACGCTCCGACGGGGGAACGTCGTTGACCACCTGACCGTCGATCTCGAGCGTGCCGCCCGTGATCTTTTCGAGGCCGGCGATCATGCGCAGAAGCGTGGACTTGCCGCATCCAGAGGGGCCAACGAAGACGATGAGCTCTCCCTGCTTGATATCCAGATCGATATTCTTGAGCACGTTTACCGTGCCGCCATATGTTTTTTCGACGTCCTTCAGCAGAAGATTGGCCATGTCTTCCCTCCCCCTATTTTTTGTTATTCAAAGCGATGGTCGCTTGCCATGGCCCAAGATGGAGCCGGAAATCCGGTCCCGGAGCGATGGATCCCAGCTCTGGCCCGATGGTCACCCATTCGCCATCCGGCACATCGAGGGACGCGGGTTCATCGCTCATGTTGAACGCACAAAAGAGCTCCTCGTCCGGGTGGGTACGCGTGAAGCTGAGGATGGGTCCCTCGGCGCGCATGGATGACTGATCCCCTTTGCGCAGACCGATATGGGCGCGCCGGAAACCGAGCGCCCTGCGGTAGTGATGGATCAGCGCGCCGGGATCATCTTCCTGCACGGCCACGGCCTGTCCAAGATGCTCGCCCGGGACAGGCAGCCACGGCAGCCCGTCGGTAAAACCGCCATTCGTATTGTCGCCCACCCAAACCATCGGCGTCCGGCAGCCGTCGCGGCCCTTGAACTCGGGCCAGAATTCTATGCCGTAAGGGTCCTGCAAGGCCTCAAACGGCACATCGGCTTCGCCAAAGCCCAGCTCCTCTCCCTGATAGAGGCATAGCGACCCCCGCAGGCAGATCATCAGAGTGTGAAACAGTCGCTGCGCCGCAGGCGTCAGCTCCCAACGCGTAGCGTGGCGCACGACGTCATGGTTCGAATAGGCCCAGCAGGCCCAGCCATCCGGGGCCGCGGCGTCAAAACGCTCGAATGTCTTCGCCACAAAGGCTGCGTTCGGGCGCTTTCCGCTCAGGAGCTCGAAGGCATAGCACATATGCACGCGGGTCTCGCCCTTGGTGTACTGACCGAGGATCTCAAGGCCCTTCTGGGCGTCGCCGACCTCCCCTACGCATGTCGTGCCGGGATACTCGTCAAGAAGCGCACGGAAGCGTTCGAGGAAAGCCAGGTTTTCCGGCTGGTTCTTGGAATAGAGATGCTCCTGATGGTTGTAGGGGTTCACAGACGGCGCGATGGTGCTGTTACGGCTTTCCTTCGGAAGGGCGGGATTATCGCGCAGCTCCTTGTCGGCGAAGTAGAAGTTGATCGTGTCCAGCCGGAAACCGTCCACACCCCGGTTCAGCCAGAAGCGCGTCACGTCGAGGATGGCGTCCTGCATATCCGGATTGTGAAAGTTCAGGTCCGGCTGGGAGACAAGGAAGTTGTGTAAGTAATACTGCTCACGCCGGGCGTCCCACTGCCAGCCCGAGCCACCGAAGATCGAAAGCCAGTTGTTGGGCGGCGTCCCGTCGGGTTTGGGGTCGGCCCAAACATACCAGTCGGCTTTTGCATTATCGCGGGATGCGCGGCTTTCCACGAACCAGGGATGGACATCAGAGGTGTGTGAGAGCACGAGGTCGATCATGACCTTGAGGCCGAACGTGTGGGCTGTCTCTACCAGGATATCGAAATCCGCGAGCGTGCCAAACATCGGGTCGACATCACAGTAATCGCTGACGTCATAGCCGAAGTCCTTCATGGGCGATGTGAAGAAGGGCGAGATCCAGATCGCATCCACACCGAGCGACGCGATGTAAGGAAGGCGCTGTACGATACCGAGGAGGTCGCCCACCCCGTCACCATTCGAATCCTGATAGGAGCGGGGATAGATTTGATAGATCGTGGCCCCTCGCCACCAGTCCGGGTCGGTGACGACGCGCCCTGCCATCTCTTTGGCTTGCTGGTTCATAGTCTCGTTTGTCCTTACTTCACCGAGCCCGCGAGAAGGCCGCGCACAAGATATCTTTGCAATGCAAAAAACACGATGAGCGGCACCGAGATCGACACGAATGCCGCCGTTGCGAGGATTTCCCAATTGCCGCCGCGGGTCCCGAGAAGGTTCACGATCTGGTCGGTCATCACGGTCGTCTGCCCAGTGGAGTCGATCAGAAAGACCTTTGCCACGAGGAGGTCATTCCACGTCCACAGGAACTGGAAGATCGCGAAGGAAGCCAGCGCGGGAAAGCTCAACGGCAAGATGATGCGCATGAAGATCTGGAAATCCGTCGCCCCGTCCACGCGCGCGTTTTCGATAATGTCGCGCGGGAGACCGGCCATGTAGTTCCGGAGGAGGTAGATCGCCAGCGGCAGGCCAAAACCCATATGGGCGAGCCAGACCCCGAGGTAGCCCTTTCCGATCCCCACTGAGATGTGAAGCTTGAGGAGCGGGATAAGTGCCAGTTGAAGCGGCACAACGAGGAGGGCCACGACGAGCGCCACCAGAAGCGCGCGCCCCGGAAACTCCATCCACGCCAGCGCGTAGGCCGCGAATGCCGCCACGAGTATCGGGATGATCGTGGCCGGGATCGTCACTGTGAGCGTGTTGAAGAAGGCCTTCGACATGCTCTCATTGGCGCCGGAAAAGAGCATGTAGTTGTAATTCTCTGTTGTGAATTCTGGCGGGCTTACGGCGGTGGTAAAGACGCGCGGGAGGCGATCGCCCTCGAAGCTCTCGACGCCGGTGAGGCGGAAAGCGCCGTTGGCCTCCAGCGTGATGGTACGGTCGCGGCTCAGTTCGGCGGTATCGCCCGGCGCGAAGTCCTCAGGCCCGCGGGAGGACCAGCCCCAGGCGATGACCTCTCGTGCGCTGCCCGCCTCGAAGATATTGCCTTCAACGACGAAAAGCTCGCCTTCCGGCATTTCCTCGCCCGCAAGGCGGATCGCGGGGAGTTGTGCCTCCTGCGTGCCGAGCGCCGACCACCACCCAGAGCTCGCGATCTGGTCGGCCGTCCGGAATGAGCTTACGAAAAGACCAACGGTCGGAAAGAGCCAGAGGAAAACGAGGAAGAGAACGGCGAGGTTCACCGCCCATCCCAACGCACTTTTCTGCCCTGCGATGCCATCGTCTTCAGCCTTCGCGGAGAACAGCCCTGTCAGGGAGGACATAAAGCCGCCCGAGCGGGTTTCTTCAACAACAGCCATTAGCGTGTTCCCTCTCTGCGGACCTGGATCACGTTCCACACGAGGATGGGCGTGACCATGAGCATGATGACGATGGCCGAGGCCGACCCGACGCCCCAGTCATTGGCGCGGAAGAGCTTGTCGAACATGTAGTTGGCGAGGACCTGCGTCTCCCACTGGCCGTTTGTCATGGCAAAGACGATGTCGAAGACTTTGAGCGTTGCAATGGTGATCGTCGTCCAGACAACGACAATGGTGGGCATGATCTGCGGGACCTTGATCTTGAAGAAGAT
>JBCDGS010000004.1:0-100358 GCA_038751055.1 Pseudomonadota bacterium
CCGAAGAGCGAGCCCGCGCCGAAGAGTTCGCGGAAAAAGCCCACGAGCATAAGGATAAGGCCGTAGCCCAGGCCGTTGCCAATCCCGTCGATGAACGACGCCACCGGCGGGTTCTTCATGGCGAAGGCCTCTGCGCGGCCCATCACGATGCAGTTCGTGATGATAAGACCCACGAAGACCGACAACGTCTTGGAAATCTCAAAGGCGTAGGCTTTCAAGAACTGATCCACGATGATCACGAGGGACGCGATCACCACCATCTGCACGATGATCCGGATGGAGCCCGGGATCTGATTGCGCAGCATGGAGATAAACATCGACGAAAACGCCGTCACGAAGGTCACCGCCAGCGTCATCACGAAGGCCACCTGAAGCGAGGACGTCACAGCCAGCGCCGAACAGATGCCCAGCACCTGCAGAGTGATCGGATTGTTGTCGACCATGGGGTCGACGAGCATCTCACGTTTGGTTTGCGCCATCAGACGCCTCCTTCCTTGAGCGTATTGAGGAAGGGCGCGTAGCCCTCTTCGCCCAGCCAGAACCGCACCAGATTGTCGACGCCCACGGAGGTCAGCGTCGCACCTGCAAGTGCGTCGATGTGATAGTCTTCACCTGCGGGGGGCACCGATTTGGCGACCGTGATCGCCAGCTCCCCGTCATCGGTGCGCAGCTGCTTGCCGTTCCACTGTGCGCGCCAGCGCGGGTTATCCACCTCTGCGCCGAGCCCTGGTGTCTCTGCATGCTGGTAAAACTGCAGGCCGTAGATGTCGTTGCCGTTCTCTTCGACCGCAATGAACCCGTAGAGCGTCGACCAAAGACCGTAGCCGTGGATCGGCAGAACCACCTTGTCCACGCCGCCCGCCTCGTCGCGGAGGATATAGACGGTGCGATAGTTGGCCTGGCGCCCGATGCCCGCCGGATCATCGGCGAGTGCGCGGCTTAGCTCGGGATCTTCGGCTGCGGCGTCATCGTCGAACGTGGCTGGGTCAAACTCGGTCGAGAAGGCCCCGGTCGAGAGGTTGAGGACCTGCGGTTCAAACGCCGCGAATGCGTCTTCGACGGGCACGTTTTCGTCGTAGACACCGGCCACCTGGAGGACGTTGATGCGCATGTTGCGCACTTCATTGACTTCCTGCGTGGGGCGCAGGCTGACGGCCGCAGCGGACACGACGAGCGATGCCACGAGGCACAGCGACACGGCCACCACGATCGTCTTGAAGACGCCATCCGCGGGCGCGGCAAGGAAGCGGCCGATAGGCCCTTTGGGTTTTTCCTGTTCAGGCGTGTCAGACGGCATGGCGACGTGCCCTCCTGCGGATGTTTGCCTGCACCACGAAGTAGTCGATCAGCGGTGCGAATACGTTCCCGAACAAGATGGCGAGCATCATGCCCTCCGGGAAGGCGGGATTAATGACACGGATCATCACAACCATGAAGCCGATGAGGATACCGTAGATCCAGCGCCCCGTGTTCGTGTGGGACGCCGAGACAGGCTCCGTGGCCATGAAGATCATGCCGAACGCATAGCCCCCCACCACGAGATGCCAGTACCAGGGCATGGCGAACATCGGGTTCGTGTCGGACCCCACGATGTTCAGGAGCCCGGAAAACAGCACCATTCCCACCATCACACCGGCGACGATGCGCCAGTTCACGATCTTGGTGGCCATCAGGAACACCCCGCCGAGCAGGATGGCCGCCGTTGAGACCTCGCCCATGGAGCCGGGGATGAGGCCCCAGAAATGCATCCACCAGGAGCCGGTCGTGGCCATGACCTGCGCCATGCCGTCCGAGGCCGCGATGGCGAGCGACGTGGCGCCGGTATAGCCGTCCACAGCGATCCAGACGCTGTCGCCCGAGAGCTGGGCGGGATAGGCAAAGTAGAGAAAGGCCCGTGCCGTCAGTGCCGGGTTGAGGAAGTTTTTGCCGGTTCCGCCAAAGACCTCCTTGCCGATGACGACGCCGAAGATGATGCCCAGCGCCACCTGCCAGAGCGGCACGGTTGCAGGCAGGATCAACGCATAGAGCATGGAGGTAACGAGGAAGCCCTCGTTCACCTCATGGCCGCGCACGATGGAAAAGATCACCTCGCAGATGCCGCCCGCGACGAGTGTCACGACGTAAATCGGCAGGAAATACAGCAGCCCGTGCATGAAGTTGGCAAAGTGATTGCCGGGGTTGAAGCCGATGCCGAAGGTGCTGAGGACCCAGGCGCGCCAGCCCGCGGGCTCGATCCCCGAGGTCAAAAGCGCCGCATTGGCCTGATAGCCGACGTTCCAAAGCCCGATGAAGATGGCCGGAACGGTGGCGAGGACGACGTAGATCATGATCCGCTTCATATCGACGTAGCTGCGCGCATGCGGCGCGGCCGTCGTCACCGTCTTCGGCGAATAAACGAAGCTTTCCACCATTTCGTAGAGGGGGAAGTACTTTTCGTACTTTCCACCCTTTTCGAACTGCGGCTCGATCCGGTCGAAAAAGTCGCGGGCACCCATGTGTTAACCCTCCTTCTCGATCTTGGTCAGGCAGTCGCGAAGCGCCTGCCCGTATTCATACTTGGCGGGGCATGCAAAACCGCAGAGGCCCATATCCTCTTCGTCGAGCTCCAGAACACCGAGGGCCTGCGCCTGATCGGTATCCATGACGAGCATCGCGCGCAAAAGCTGGGTGGGCAGGAAGTCCTGCGGCATGAGCTGCTCGAACGTCCCGACGGGCACCATGGCCCGGCGGCCGCCATTGAGATTTGACGTAAGTTCGTAGGTCTTCTTTTGGAAGGCCGATCCCAGCACGGGCTGAAAAGCGTACTTCTCCACCATCGGGCGGATCCAGCCGAAGGCGTGCTGCTTCTTGTCTTCCTCGATCACCGTCATCTGACGCGCATAGCGGCCCAGATAGGCCGATGGGCCTTCGCCCAGGCTGCCTGACAGGATCGAGCCGGAAATCAGCCGCACAGGCGCCCCGTCATCGATATTCCCGGCCGTGAGCTCCACCATGGATGCACCAGGGATGGTCCGCACCAGCCGCGGATCCTTGAGGCGCGGCCCTGTCAGCGCAACGATCCTCTCGGATGGAACATGTCCGGTGGCGAGCAGGTGACCGATGGCCATCACGTCGTGGTAGCCGATCGTCCAGACGAATTCCGTCGAGGTGGGCGGGCGCAGGAAGTGCATGTGCGTGCCTGCGAGGCCCGCTGGGTGCGGGCCCGAAAAGCTCGCCGCCTCGACACCGTCGATGTCGCCGCCCGGGATGTTCGCGCCCTCGGAATGACAGAGGTAAACGGCACCCTCGGTGAGCTTGGTCAACGCGGACAGGCCAGCGACAAAGCCGTCGCGGTCCGTATCGATGATCTCGGCCGCATCAGGAGAGAGCGGCTCTGTATCCATGGCCGTGACAAAAATCGCCGCCGGACGGTCCTCGATGCCGGGCACCTTGGAATAGGGTCGCGTGCGGAAAGATGTCCAAAGGCCCGATGCCGCCAGACGCTCTGCGAGGCCATCAGCGGTGTCTGCGTCGCCGATCGTCGAGAAATCCATCGGCGCACCGCCGTTCTCGTCAATCTCGATTTCGACGGAGATCAGCACGCGACGCGCGCCCCGGTTCACGGCCTTCACCGTTCCCGCGACGGGCGATGTGACCAGCACCTCGGGCGTGTCCTTGTGGGCGAAGATGGGCGACCCGGCGACAACTGTATAGCCCTCGTCCACCTGCAGCCTCGGCTTCAGGCCGACATAATCGCCGCCAAGGATGGCGACAGTTCGAACCTTTGGCCCTTCGGAGATACCGCCTTTCGGCGCTCCGTCGACGGGTAGGTTCAGACCCTTCTTAAGTGAAAAATGCTGCACGCGTGACTCGCTCGGGTTTCCATGGCTAGCGTTTGCACGCGATGGAATACAAAGGACCACCGTCCTGTTCCAGAGCCCCACGGGCGTTTCACGTGACTTTGTGCCAGCTCGGGCTACTATGTCGCGGCTTTCATTGGGACTTCACCACTTTGTGCCCATTTGGGCTACTTTGTCGCGAGGCCAGCCCGTGACAATGCGCGCGAGCAGACATATCAAACTGGCGATCCGCAAGTGAGGCATACCGTGGTAGACCCAACCATCATCTCCCGCAGAACCCTGTTTTTCGTGCCGTTGGCGCTCGCCGCGTGCAAGGACCGCACCAACATCCTGCAATTCACAGGCACAACGATGGGAACGACGTATTCCATCGTGGCTGTCGATCGCGACGGTGTTCTAAGCCGAAGCAAGGTAGAGGGTGCGATCGCATCCGTCCTGGTTGACGTGAATGCGCAGATGTCCAACTGGGACGCGGGATCCGAAGTGTCCCGGTTCAATGCAAACGGAACTGACGCGTTTGCGGTGTCCCCGGCGCTGTCAGAGGTCATGGCCGCCGCCGGCGAGGTGAAAGCCCTGTCGGACGGACATTTCGACGTGGCCGCAGGTGGTTTGATCGACGCGTGGGGCTTTGGCGCCGGTGTCCGGTCGGACGCCCTGCCGAGCGATCCTGAGATCACAACGGCGCTGGCCACCGTCGCGGACATCAAAGTCGCGCCGGGCCTTTTGCAGAAAGAGACGGCAGAAACGCAGGTCTATCTGTCGTCCATCGGCAAGGGATATGGCGTTGATGCCATCGGCGCAGCGCTTGCAGGTCTCGGCGTCGAGGACTTCATGGTCGAGATCGGCGGTGACCTCGTGACGGCAGGCGTCAATCCTGACGGCAACGCCTGGCAGATCGGCGTGGAGACGCCGACCGCACTGTCCGGCGTCCAACAGGTGTTGGGTGTTTCTGGCAAGGGTCTTGCGACCTCAGGCGACTACCGCAACTATTTCGAGCGCGACGGCGCGCGGTATTCTCACATTCTCGACGCAGCGACGGGTCGCCCGATCACCCACAACACGGCCAGTGCCACGGTTGTGACTGAAAATGCGATGCTGGCCGATGCATGGTCGACCGCGATGCTTATATTGGGAACCGAGACCGGCCTCGCGCTGGCCGACGCGCTCGACATTGCGGTCCTTTTCATTGACCGCGATGGCGACAGCTTCGTCACCCAGTCGAGCGCCGCCATGGAAACGCTCACGGCCTGATACGGCCCCGGAGAGGTAGAGATGGAAACCTTCCTTCTCGCATTTGGCCTGCTAATGTTGGTGATGCTGGGCATGTCGCTCGGCGTCATCTTCATGAACAAGCGCATCAAGGGTTCCTGCGGGGGGCTCAATGCGATCTCGGACGCGGACCAATGCCTGGTTTGCAAGAAAGAAATCGACCCGAATTCACCCCTTAAAGAGCGTCTGAGCGACTGCCCGCGGGCCCGCAAGATGCTCGAAGAGATGCGCGCCGAACAGGTCTAGGTCGCTCAGGTCCGGAGCGGCACGAAGCCGAGGATCAGAAACGATCCGCCCGCCACCAGACCAAAGACCCAAAGCTGCCAGCGCGGCCCCTCCGCCTTCCAGACAGACCGGTAGCGCATCCCGCTGAGGCAGGCGACAGTAAAGAGAATGACCGCGAGACCGGGCGTGAGCGTCAATTCGTGCATGAAAACTGCGGACTTCCCAAAAAGGCGTGTCGTCGTCTAGGCTTGTTCGCACAGCCATCGCCCAATCACAACAACCGGAGGCCCGCCACCATGCCAGCCAGTTATCGACCGCCCATCCGCGCAGACAAGAACAAGAACCGTACCGCAAGCCAAAGCAAGGCAACGAACCTCAAGCAGGACACCGGTACGGTGGCGCAACTCATTGAGGGCAAGTCGAGCGGTGTGATCGCGATCCGCCCGGAGGACACGATCTCAAGCGCCGTTGGGATCCTGTCTGAAAAGCGCATCGGCGCGCTGATTGTGACGGATGCGGAAGGCAAGCTTGTCGGGATCCTGTCAGAGCGCGATATCGTCCGGAAACTGGCCGCCACACCCGGTCAGACCCTGCCGCAGAGCGTCTCGGACAACATGACGTCCAAAGTGGTGACGTGTGAAAAGATCGATACCCTCGTCGACGTGCTGCGACGCATGACCGAGGGCAAGTTCCGCCACATGCCCGTGGTGGATGGGGATGAGCCCATCGGCATGATCACCATCGGTGACGTTGTCCAATACCGTCTGGCCGAAGTGGAACAGGAAGCGCTCCAGCTCAAGCAAATGGTGGTGGGCTGACCGTTATCCGTTGAACACACCCGAGAATCATCTAAGCGCCTCGCCCTAGCAGGAGGTGCCGATGGCTCAGGAATGGTGGCGGGGCGCGGTGATCTATCAGATCTATCCGCGTTCCTTTCAGGATGACACCGGCGATGGCGTGGGCGACCTCGCCGGGATCACGCGGCGCCTTGATCATGTGGCGTCGCTCGGGGTCGATGCGGTCTGGCTCTCACCGTTCTTTCCGTCCCCGATGAAGGACATGGGCTATGACGTGTCCGATTACAGGGGCGTCGATCCCCTGTTCGGCACGCTTGAGGATTTCGACGCGCTGCTTGCCCGGGCGCATGCGCTCGGCCTCAGGGTCATTATCGACCAGGTCCTTTCCCATTCCTCGGACATGCACGTCTGGTTCAGGGAATCGCGCGCGTCCCGGGAGAACCCGAAAGCAGACTGGTATGTTTGGGTTAATGCGGCGGAGGACGGCACACCGCCCAATAACTGGCTGTCGGTCTTTGGCGGCCCGGCCTGGGAGTGGGAGCCGAGGCGCCATCAGTATTACCTTCACAACTTCCTGACCGGGCAGCCTGACCTCAATCTCTGGAACCGTGAGGTGCAGAATGCCCTTCTCGGAGAGGTGCAGTTCTGGCTTGATCGCGGTGTCGACGGGTTCCGCCTCGATGTGGCGAACTTCTACTTTCACGACGCGGCGCTCACAGACAACCCGCCTGCCCCGGCCGAAGATCGCGCGCACGCATCCGAAACCTACGGCCATCAGCAGCATGTCTTCGACAAGAACCGCCCGGAAGTCGTTGGCTTCCTGAAGCGCCTGCGCGCGCTCACCGACGCCTATCCCGATCGCATGATCGTGGGCGAAGTCAGTGAAACAGGTGACAAGGCCCTTGATCTGATGGGCAGCTATACGGATGGCTCCGACCGGCTGCACATGGCCTATTCGTTCGAACTTCTGGGCCCGCATTTCAGCGCGGCGCATTTCCGCCGCAACGTTGAGCGCTTCTTCGCGGCGGCGCCGGGCGGGTGGCCCTGCTGGTCGTTCTCCAACCACGATTGCGTTCGCCATGTCAGCCGCTGGGCCGATCACGGCGTGACGGACGAGGCGCTGGCGCGTCAATCCATCGCCCTCCTTTGCGCGCTTGAGGGCAATGTCGGTCTCTACCAGGGAGAGGAGCTCGGCCAGCTTGAGAGCGAACTGGAGTATCAAGAGCTCACCGACCCGCCGGGCCTGCGGTTCTGGCCAGACGTCAAAGGGCGCGACGGGTGCCGCACGCCGATGGTCTGGGATGCCGGCGCGCCGGAAGGTGGTTTCTCAAGCGCCCGACCGTGGCTGCCCGTGAAAGCGCCGCAGCTGGCCCGCGCGGTGAGTGTTCAGGAGGCCCGCGATGACAGCATCCTGAGCGCCTACCGCGCGATGTTAGCGTTTCGGGGCGATACCCCTGCCCTCAAAACCGGACGCAGCCGGTTCATTGATCTGCCTGAACCTCTCCTCGCGTTTCATCGCGGGGAAGACATCACCTGCGTCTTTAACCTGGGGGTAGAGGCGCGGCAGCTCGAGGTCGCGCGGGGCGCGGAACTGACGGGCCCCCATGCAGCGAGGCTGGCGGGCAGCACGCTTGAGTTACCGCCCAACGGCTACGCATTCCTGGTCGGCGCAACCGATCTGGCCTTCCGCCCGGGCAGGGAAAACGGGCAGGGAAAATCTTCTTCGGAAACTTCTCGCTGACGGCTAGCGTGCAGCCATGAAGCTGATGGTGGTGGAAGATGACGCGGAAACGCGGGAGTACCTCATGCGCGGGCTGTCGGAGGCGGGCTTTGCGGTGACCCCTTTTGCGGAACCGCGCGCGGCGATGCTCGACCTCGGGGCTCACGAATACGACGCGATCGTGCTGGATCGCATGATGCCGGGCATGGACGGTATCGATGTGCTCAAGCTGGTGCGCGGGGCGCGGATTTCGACGCCTGTCCTGATGCTCACGGCCCGGTCTGCCATTGATGACCGGGTGGCGGGGCTTGAGGCCGGTGCGGACGATTACCTCGTCAAACCCTTCGCGATGACAGAGCTCGTGGCCCGCCTGCGCACCATCGCACGCCGCCCGGCGATGACAGAGCCCGAGGCCGGGTTGGCGCTGGGCGATCTGCATCTCGACCGCCTGACGCGGGAGGCCCGGCGTGCCGGGCAGCGCCTTGATCTGTCACCCCTGGAGTTCCGCCTTCTTGAGTTTCTGATGCAGAACCCGGGGACGGTGGTCACGCGGACGATGCTCCTCGAGAAAGTCTGGGGCTACCGTTTTGATCCCAAGACGTCGCTTGTGCAGACGCACATGAGCCGGCTGCGCGCCAAGATCGACAAACCCTTCGAGGCGGAGATGATCCGCACCGTCCGGGGATCCGGCTATGTCATCGACGCCGCTTAGCGTTCTGCGCTCCACCGTCTTCGCGCGGGTGCTGCGGGCATTCGGGCTCTTCGTGCTTGTGTCCCTCGGGGTGCTCTGGCTGGTCACGGTCCTGTGGCGCGACCAGATCGACGGGCTCGAATGGGATGCAATCCATGCGGAGGCCGCCTATGCCGAAGACACGATCGCCGAGGTCGGCATAAAGGCGTTCCTGTCCGACTACACCGAGCCGGGGAATCGCGTCTGGGAGGACGACTACCTCTATGAACCGCTTGAAGAGGGTCAATTCATCCACGCCTTTCGCTCGGACGAAGACGCTCTCCTAGCGGGGTACGGCGACCTCTGGCCCGACGACGAGGCGGGAGCGGCCCTCTTTCATCCCGAAATCAACGTTCCCGTCCGCGGCGCTGCCTTTGGATACGAGGGCGGCTATGGGGTCATCGCGCGCTTTGAACCAGAGAGCCGCCGGGACCTGCTGGCCTTTGCCCAGTTCGCGACCTTCTCGCTCTTTCTGATCGGTCTGCCACTTGCCCTCTTCGTGGGTTACTTCCTGAGCCGCGATGTCTTTCGACGCATCAACGTGGTGTCGGCCACGGCGGCGGCGGTTGCGGGCGGCAACATGCAGAGCAGGGCACCTGAAACGGGCGACGGCGACGAGTTTGACCGCCTCGCGCGCGGGATCAACGACATGCTGGACCGGCTGACCCAACTCAACGCCAATATCGAGGCCGTGAGCGTCGGCGTGGCCCATGACCTAAAGACCCCGTTGGCCAATATCGGCGGGCGGCTCGAGCTCCTGGACCGCGACGCTGGTGATGCCGATGCCGTCGCCAGCCATGTCGAAGCGGCGCAGGGATACCTCGCGGAGCTTCTTCGGGTCTTTGATGCCCTCCTGCGCCTCGGTGAGGTGGAGTCGGGCCGCCGGAAGGCCGCTTTCGCGCCACTCGACCTCTCTGCGTTGGTGTCGGGGATGGCAGACGCCTACGCACCGGTCTTCGAGGACGCGCGAAAGTCGCTATCGATCAATGTAGCGCCCGGCGTTCGCATAGAGGGGGATGGCGAGCTTCTGGAACAGATGCTGTCAAACCTGCTGGAGAACGCACTGGAGCATTCCCGCGATGCCGCCAAGGTCCATGTGACCATCGACGCAAGCGCGCGGCTGACAATCGGCGATGATGGGCCGGGGATCCCGCCTGCCCACCGCGCACGCATCTATGAGCGGTTCTATCGTGCGGATTCGAGCAGGACGCATCCTGGCTCCGGCCTGGGGCTGTCCCTGGTCAAGGCCATCGCGGATCTGCACGGCGCGACGGTGACGCTGGATGCGTCTTCGCCCGGAGCGGTCTTCACGCTGGATTTCAGCGGCCAAGCCGAGCGCTGAGAGCCCCACATTACAAAACCGTATGAATGGCGCAGCGGTGTTGTAACCCACCGCACGGGCCCCGGCGCATAGATCAAGTTCCAGACACGAACTGGAGACTTTCATGCGCCGCGCCCTTTTGACTGCCACGACGATCCTTCTTGGCTCCACCGCGCTTGCGGCCCCGGAGGCCCTGACGCGCGACGAGGCGCGCCACCTGCTACAGCGCACGGGCTTCGGGTCGGCACCGGCGGAGATTGAAACCCTGATCGGTGTTCCCGCCGAGGTCGCGGTGCGCCGCATCCTGGCGGGCATCGCGCCGGTGCCCTCGCGGCCCATGCCGGACTGGACGACCGGGTGGATCTACCCTTTCGATCCCATCTGGACGCTCTCACAGACCGAACAGGAGCTGTTTTACGCCAACCGCTACCTCGAGATCGAGGAACTGGCCGCGTGGTGGCTGGCGGAAATGGTGGCGACCCCATCCCCCCTCACCGAGCGGCTGACGCTTTTCTGGCACGATCATTTTGCGACCTCCTTTGACAGCGAGGAGAACAGCCAGTGGATGGCCCGGCAGAATGCGCTCTTCCGGGCGCATGCGGCTGGAAACTTCGCGGCCCTCGCCCGGGGCATCCTGCGCGACCCGGCAATGCTGACATACCTTTCGAACACCGAGAACTTCGCGGAGGCGCCCAATGAAAATCTCGGGCGGGAGTTCCTCGAACTCTTCACGCTGGGCGAAGGCAACGGCTACACCGAGACGGACGTGAAGGAGGCGGCCCGCGCGCTGACAGGACATTCGGTAGGCGATGACGGGGCCTACGCCTTGTTTCGCGAAGATCACGATCCGGGGCAAAAGACGATCCTCGGGCAGACCGGCCCCATGGGCGCGGACGAGTTGGCAGAGGTCGTGCTCGAGGATCCGAGTTTCGGGCCCTACATCGTCGAAAAGCTCTGGCGGGCGTTTATCTCCCCCGAACCTGAGCCCGCAGAGGTCACGCGGCTGACGGATGTTTGGAAGGCCGCGGACCTCGAGCTCAAGCCATTGCTTGAGGCTCTTTTCCTGAGCGATGCGTTCTGGGCGCAGGACGCGCGCGGGGCGCTTGTGAAATCCCCGGTCGAGCTTCTCGTCGGCACCCTGCGAAGCACAGGGCGCGCGGGCCTGCCCATGACAGAGGCCGTCTGGATCACGGAGGAACTGGGTCAGCAGCTCTTTTTCCCGCCCAATGTCGGCGGCTGGCAGGACGGGGCCGCATGGATCAACACGTCAACGGCCCTGCTACGCGCGCAATTCCTGACTGATTTCGCGGAGGGCGCCATCGCGGGTGACGGGACAGCCCCCATGCCGGTCGCCACAGAGGCCCTGCCCCCGCCAGCACTGGCAGAGGGTGACCTGCGTGTGGGGCGTGTCTTCGGGCGCTGGGCCGAACATCTGGACGGCGGCGGGATGGCCATCATGACGACGCTCTTTGATGTGGGCTTCGGAGAGGAAACATGGCGCGCGCTGACCCTCTACATCGAGGCGGTGCCGGGCGAGGGTGCCGCGATCTACATCCCCGTCATAGATTGCGGCCCTGTCTGCACCGACGCCACCGTTGCCTACGCGGATGAAACCGATGGCTGGTTCGGGGTCTACCTCTACGACGACACCCATGAGTTTGGCGCCCCGGTCTCGAGCGCCGCAGGCTCCGTGCTGGGCGCTGTCCTTTCTTATTTACCTGAGCTTTTTGACCAGACAGCGACCTCCACGGCGTGGATGGACTACGGCGGCGAGGATCACGACCCGCCCAGCTTTGCGGCCATGGCCGACACTGTTGCAAACCTGAGTGAGCGCGCGCGGCGCACCCTTCGCCCAACCGAGGGCGCCCTCGTCATGGGCTTCAGTCGCCCGGGCTCAGATGGCCTCTTGGGCGGGGTCCCGGGCAGTGCGTCCATGATGACGACCGGCATGCTCGACGCCTATCTGACCGAGGCCGCCGACGCGCGGCAGCACCATGCCGCGCCCCGGTACGTGTATGAGGATGCGGACGCATGGCTTGCCTCCTTCGCCTCGTCAGAGGCCGCGATGCAAAGCCTCCTGCCCGTCACCATCCCCGTTCCGGACGCGTCCGCCGAAGAGCAGCTCAGGGCGCTCCTCCTCCACCCGGCCTACCAGCTCAAGTAAGGGAAAGAGATCGATGACCACACACCTCAACCGCCGCCGCTTTTTGTCTGTCATGGGCGCTGCTCTTCCCGCGATTTCGCTTCCGGGGTTTGTCACCGCCGCAGGTATGGAGCCCGCTACGGGCAAGACGTTGATCCTGATCGAGCTCTCCGGTGGCAATGACGGCCTCAATACCGTGATCCCGCACACAGATCCTGCCTACCATGGTTTACGGCCCACAATCGGCATCGAGGAGGGCCTTGCGCTGGATCGAGACACGATCCTGCATCCAGCCATGCGCGGTATGGCCGAGCTTTGGGACGAAGGGGCCCTTCGGATCGTGGAGGGGGTCGGCTACCCGAACCCCAATCGATCCCACTTCAGATCCATCGAGATCTGGAATGCTGGTCAGGGCTCTCGCGCACGGGGTGTGAGTGGTTGGCTTTCGACGGCGTTTGCCAGCGGGGCGCCGGTAGGAACCGACGCGGACGGCCTTGTCCTCGGAGGATCGGTTGGCCCGCTTCGCGGCCCGGGGCGTTTCAGCGTCATCGAGGATGAAGAGATCTTTCTCGAGACCCTGCGCGCGCTGGAGCAGGCGCCCCATGCCGTGCGTCCTGCAACGAGCACTGCACTCGACCACGTGCTCAAGACCTATGAGCAGGCCGAACTGACGGGCAGCGCCATCGCACGCCGCCTTGAACGCGGTGCGATGCGCCGGTTTCGATTTCCCGAAACAGCACTTGGTGAACAGCTTCATGCGGCCGCCCGACTGTTGGATGCGGGTGCCGAAGTGCCCGTCTTCAAGGTCGTGCAGGAGGGTTACGACACCCACGATGCCCAGCCTGACGCCCATAGCGGCCTGCTGCAGGACCTGTCAGAGGCCGTCGCGGCGTTCTGCAAGGCTCTGAAAGCGATGGGGCGGTGGGACGACGTTGCGATCGTGACCTATTCCGAGTTCGGGCGCACCGCCCGCGAGAACGGATCCGCCGGGACCGACCATGGCACTGCGGCGCCGGTCTTTGTTGCAGGCGGCGCGGTCGCGGGCGGGTTTGGCGGCGCGCGGGTCGACCTCACGCGCCTTGAAGACGATGACCTTGTGCACACCACTGATTACCGGGCGCTGTATGACGGGTTGCTCCGCGGGCTCTGGGGGATCGAGGCACCGGTTTTTGGCGACCACGGGCGCTTGCACCTTTTCGGTTAGCCCAGAAAACGTGAGCGTCGCAGGCGGTCTGGAAGTAGAACAGGGCGCGCCCCGGAACGGCGGGCGCGCGGCGATTGTCTGCGCGCAGCCAGATACGGATACAAAGGCCTTGAGGGGAATTGGTGCCGCGGTTTCAGCGATCAGTTGGGCACAGGTCGTGCTGCTGGCAGCTTCGGGAGAACGCCAGCTGGAACGCCGCTGACATCAGAGTTTTTAAAGAACATCCCGCACGGGGCGACGCAGGCGCAACCAAAACTTGTGCCAGAAAATGTCACCCATTCTTACCTTTTTTGCCCCAAGACCCTTGCCAGAGCACCCAATGAGCGAGTATCTGGTCCGCCACAGCTGCAGGGGCCGCGGAGATTCCCGCTTGCCCCACCCGATCTCGAAACCGCCAGTGCCACCACCCGCATGGCTTTGACAGGCTTAACCGCCGCCAAAGGACACCGCCCGTGACTGACATGACGCCTTCTACCGGTCTTTATGACGCTTCCCTTGAAAAGAGCTCCTGCGGGGTGGGTTTCCTCACGCGCAAGGACGGAAAACAGACGCATGATCTGCTCGTGAAGGGGCATGAAGCGCTGTGCGCGGTGCCGCACAGGGGCGGCATGTCGTCCGAGGGCGTGGGCGATGGCGCGGGGATCACGGTGGATCTGTCGCGCAAGTTCTTTTCCAAGCATGCGGGGCGGGATCTGGAGCTGGGTGCGTTTGGCGTCGGCAACTTCTTCATGCCCGCTGATGAAAGCCAGCATTCGCGTGCGGTAGAGCTTATCGAAAGCACGCTGAAGGAATGGGGTTTTGAGATCCTCGTCTCACGCGGGGTCGAGGTGAACCAGGACAAGATCGGCCCGCGCGCCGTGAAGTGGCAGCTTCCGATCCAGCAGTGGATTTTCGCGGCCCCCGAGGGCCTGCGCGGGGCGGCCCTCGATAGCCGGATCCATACGGCCCTTCTTGAGATCGAGGCCGTCGCCTACACCGTGCCGGAACTCGACGGGCTTTACCCCCTGTCGCTTTCTGCACGGATTCAGACGTTCAAGGGGCGGTTGAACTCCTGGGAGGTGCTGCCCTACTTCAAGGACCTCTGGGATACCGATCACGAAGTGCACACGATGTACTTTCACACGCGGTTCTCCACGAATACCGATCCGCACCCCACGATGGCCCAGCCGTTCCGGCTCATGGCCCATAACGGGGAGCTGAACACGGACAAGAAGAACCGCCTGAGCGAGGCAGCCGTCGCGCTTGCCCGCAACAAGGCAATCGTACGACCCAAGGGCCAGTCGGATAGCTGCCGTCTGGACCAGACGCTGAACAGCCGCGTGTTCGAGGAAGGCGTGGACCTTGTGACCGCTGTCGTCGCGATGATGCCGCCCGCCTGGGAGAACGATGACCGGATTGCCGGCGACGTGCGCGCGATGCTGGAGTACTTTTCGCTTTTTGAAGAGAAGAACGATGGGCCGGCGGCGCTGATCTTTGGCGACGGGAACATCATTGGCGCGCGCCTCGACCGGCTTGGTCTGCGCCCGCTCCGCACGGTGGAGACGGACGACTACCTCGCCGTGATGTCCGAGGCAGGCCAGATCAGCTTTGAACCGGAAAGCGTTATCCGCCGGGGCCGTGTCGCCGCGGGCGGGATGATCTATTACAACCACGCGGAGCAGAAGACCTACGAGACCGATGAGGCCCTGGAAATGCTCGCACGGGCGGAGGACTATCCCGCCCTTCTCGACGCTGCGGCCGTGAACATCGACGACCTGCCGAGCGCAGATGACGATCCCGCACTGGCGGCCACGCGCTACTTAGGCGATCTGGAGACGCCCGCGCGGTACGTGGCCTACACCCACAACCAGGAGAGCTTTAAGTTCCTGATGGACCCGATGCTGCAGAACGGCGTCGAGAAGGTGTCCGCCATGGGCTACGGCAACGCGATCAATGCGCTGTCCGATCAGGAAGGTGGCGTGGCCAAGTATTTCTCGCAGCGCTTCGCGCAGGTGACGAACCCGCCGCTCGATTCGATCCGCGAGGCGGACGGAATGACCTTGCGCGTCGCGCTCGGTGAAAAGCCCCACATGGGCAAATCCCGGTCGCGTCAGATCGTGGTGAACACGCCCATCCTGAGCATGTCGACCATGCTCAAGATCAAGAAGCAGGACATTACGCCCTGGGACCGCTTCGACATGCTCTTTGCGCCCGTCATGGGCGATCCAGCGGCGAACGAAGCCGCCCTGACGGAGGCGGTCGACGAGGTCGCCAACGACGTGGTGCGCTTCGCGCGCGAAAAGGGCGGGATCGCCATCCTCACGGATCGCCACGTATCGACAACGCTCGCGCCGTTGCCGATGACGCTGGCCGTATCGGCGATCAATCAGCGCCTCATCGAGGAAGGCCTGCGCTTCAAGGTGTCGCTCGTGGTGGAATCCGGGCAGCTTTCCTCGTCCCACCATGTGTGTTGCGCGCTGGGATTTGGGGCATCGGCGGTCTACCCGCTCGCGGTGCGCCTGCGTGCGGAGGAGCTTTTCGGCCACGAGAACGCCTATGCGCATTACGCCAAGTTCCAGAAGGCCTGCGAGAAGGCGCTTATGAAAACCATGGGCAAGGTCGGCCTGTGCACCGTTGAGTCGTATTCGGGCGGCGAGTTCTTTGAGCCGAACTTCCTCGACACCAATGACCCGGTCTTCAAACGCTACTTCCCCAACATGAAAGCCGTTGTGGGCGGGGTGCGGTTCGATCGCGTCGCACAATCCGTTGCGGACTGGCATCAGCGCGCGCTGAGTGTGGAGTCGGACGCCGACATTCCGATCCTCGGTCTCTTCAAGGAGCGCGCGGAAGGCGCAGGCCACAGCTATGGCACGACGGCCGTTCGGGGTTTCGTGGACCTCACCGAAGAGGCCATCGCCTTTGACAAGCCGGTCACGAACAATGCCCTCGATGGCGAGACCGACCCACTGCGCCTGCTCACGTTGCGCCAGATGGACGACGCTTTCGGGATCGATGACAAGGGTTACGTGAATACGAGCTTTGAAAGGCTCTCCACGGATCAGATTGACCGGTTCGAGATCACACCGGGATATCGCCGGTTCTCTGACATCATGGCCGAAGAACGCCACCGGCGCCCCGCGGCCTTGCGCGATGTGCTGGGCTTTCCGGCAGACATCACGTTCATGGACAAGGTCGAAGACATCAAGAAAGAGATGATGCTCTTCAACCGCGCGGGCAACAATGACTTCGTCATTCGCGGCCTGCAGTGTGAAGACCTCGGCGAGGGGGAGTTCCTGCTGCGTCTGACGGGGCCGAAGGCCGCCGATCTGGGCCGCCTCGATGCGCTTGGGGAAAGCCTCGTCCAGCGCTTTGGCGAGGATGTCGAGGGGCATCACATCACCAAGGGTGCGCTGCGCATCGCGGTGAAAGGCTGGGCGCTGGATTACCTGTCGCGCATCCGCCCCGCCCCTGAGCGAATAGAGCTGGCGGACGTTCAGCCAGCCCATCAGATCACGCAGCGTCTGGCATCCGGGGCGATGTCGCACGGCGCGCTCGTGGCGTCTGCGCACGAGGCCGTGGCCCATGGCACGAACATGGCGGGCGGAATGTCGAACTCCGGTGAGGGCGGCGAGCATCTGAGCCGCTACGGCACGATCCGTGCGTCCCGCATCAAGCAGTTCGCCTCCGGCCGCTTCGGTGTCTGGGCGGGCTACCTCGCGGATCCGAACCTCGAAGAGGTGGAGATCAAGATCGGTCAGGGCGCCAAGCCCGGCGAGGGTGGCCAGCTGCCCGCGCCCAAGGTCACGGTCGAAATCGCGGCGGCCCGTGGGGGCACGCCGGGGGTTGAGCTGATCTCTCCCCCGCCGCATCACGACACCTATTCCATCGAGGATCTCGGGCAGCTCATCCATGACGCCAAAGCCGCGCGCGTGCGCGTGATCGTCAAGCTCGTCAGCTCCGAAGGGATCGGCACGATCGCGGTGGGCGTGGCCAAGGCCGGGGCGGATGTGATCAACGTCGCTGGCAATACCGGCGGTACAGGGGCGGCTTCGGTGACGTCGCTGAAATACACGGGCCGTGCCGCTGAGATCGGCATTGCCGAGGTACATCAGGCGCTTTGCGCCAACGGCATCCGTCAGAAAGTGGTGCTGCGCTGCTCTGGCGCGATGCAGACGGGATCGGACGTGGTGAAAGCCTCGCTCCTTGGCGGCGACTCGTTCGAGTTCGGCACCACCGCCCTCATGATGCTGAAATGCGTCATGGCCAAGAACTGCAACATCAAGTGCCCGGCGGGCCTCACGACGAACCCTGAGGTGTTCGACGGCGATCCCCGCGCGCTGGCGCAGTACCTCTTGAACATTGCCCATGAGGTGCGCGAGATCCTCGCACAGCTCGGCTTTAAGTCGCTGGACGAAGCACGGGGGCGTGCGGACCTTCTCCACCTCCTCGATCACGATGCGGCGGTGGGTAAGCTGAACCTGCGCGCGATGCTCACCAACGTGCCCGAGATCAAAGTCGAGAACCCGACCTACCTCGAGCGTGACTTCGAGGTGGACGATGCCCTTCTCGAGCAGGTGAAGAGCCGGATCATCGAAGGCGGAGAGACCGCCATCGAGTTGCGCCCGAACCAACCTCTCAACAACCGCAACAAGACCGTCGGCGGCCAGCTCGGCATCGATATCGAGCGTATGCTGAACCATGACCTCCTGCGTCTTCCTGCGGCCGCACATCAGGATAGCCGTGGGCGCCGCTACCTTGACCCGCGCTCCCTGCGCGTGGTGACGAATGGCTCCGCCGGCCAAAGCTTTGCGGCCTTCTGCAACGACGGCATGGTCATGGAGCACACGGGCACCTGCAATGACGGTGTCGGCAAAGGGGCTTCTGGCGGCGAGATCATCGTGAAATCGCCCGGTCTCAAGCCGCACGGGTCCGGTGGCGGTGAAAACGTCCTCATCGGGAATTTCGCGCTTTTCGGCGCAACGGGCGGCCGCACCTTCATCGAAGGTCAGGCGGGCGACCGTTTCGCTGTGCGCAACTCTGGCGCGACTGCCGTCGTGGAAGGCGTGGGCGATTTCTGCGCCGAGTACATGACGAATGGCGCGATCCTGAACCTCGGGGGATTCTCGAAGGGCTACGGAAACGGCATGTCCGGCGGCTTCGCCTACCAGTACGACCCGTTGGGCGAACTGAAGGACGCGATCAGCCATGACAGCGTGTTCATGGGAACGCTGACGGACGGTTCAGCCGAGGGCGAGATCCACAAGGACGCCGTCTTCCAGATGCTGAGCTGGCACCTGGAAGCCACGGGTTCCAAGAAAGCTGAACAATTGCTCAGCGACTGGGCAACCACGCAGCACCACATGGCCTGGGTGATGCCCAAGGCATTGCTTCAATATCAGGATCAGGATGCCATCCTGGCCGCACGTTCGCGCAAAGACCTCGTCGAGGAGCTGGCGACCGCGCTGTCCATGCATCAGATCATGGAGCTCAAGCGGGCCTACAAGAACGGCCGACCCATACTTCAGGGGGCCATGCCGGCCTATGGCGAGATGGACACCGACGACATGTTCCGTCTCGTGAATGCCTATACCGTCCTCGAGATGGCCCAGGTTGTGGCCGCCAAGCGCCTTGGGGCCAACGCGCATCAGCTTGCGCAAGACAAGGCCGTCAAGAACCTGATCCTCACCGAGGACTTCTCGCTCATGGCGGCACTCGCAAAGCATGCGCGACAGGCTGTTGCCGATTACGCGGATCACGAGCTTGCCGCACTTGTCGCGCATAAGCGGCTCAGCGACTTCAAGCAGGCGCTGTCGATGCGCAACATCCTGAGCATGGATAGCCCCGGCACATATTCGTGGATCATGCACCAATCGGCGAAGAACCGCGCCGCGCTGGGTGAGATCCCGAGCTTTGACGAACTCTTTTCTCAACAGGCGCTGCCGGATCTTCTGGCTCGCACGGCTGCGGAGTAACCGGCATGTCTCAGAATTCCTCTCAGCAGGTCCCTTACATCCCCGCAGATGCCCCGTTCTCGGGCGATCAACGGGCGTGGCTCGGCGGTTTCCTGGCGGGGCTCCATTCACGCGCCGTCATGGGCGGCGCGCAAGCGGTGGCCCCGGGTGCGCAGCAGGTGGCAGCCAAGCCGCTCGATATCCTTTTCGGCACCCAGACAGGCAATGCCGAGAGCCTGGCGGAAGAGGCGGCCGCGCTCGCCAAGACGCGGGGCTTCCAGCCGCGACTGAATGAGCTCGACGCCGTTGAGGTGGATCAGCTGGCGGCGATGGAAAACGTCATCATCGTCGTGTCCACCTACGGTGAGGGCGAGATGCCCGATAACGCACACATATTCTGGGAAGCCCTGAGCGCGTCCACCGCGCCGCGCATGGAAAGCCTGAACTACGCCGTCCTCGCGCTGGGCGACACGAGCTATGACGAGTTCTGCCAGGCGGGGAAGGTCATCGACACGCGCCTGGAGCAGCTGGGGGCCAAGCGCTTGGGCGCACGGATCGACTGCGACGTGGATTTCGAGGATGCCGCTTCTGCGTGGCTCATGGAGACGGTCCCGACCGCCGATGCCACGGTCGCCAACATCGCCGAGGAGCCGGTCGTCGCCCCGAAGAAGGACGGCTACAACCGGAAAAACCCCTATGCATCCAAGGTGCTCGAAAACACGCTTCTGTCGAAGCAGAATTCCGGCAAGGAGATCCGCCATTTCTCGTTCGATCTCGGGGAGAGCGGGCTGACCTATGAAGCGGGCGATGCGCTTGGTGTGATGCCGATCAACGCGCCGGACCTCGTTGAGGCCTGGCTTCAGCGGCTCGGCGCCAAGGCCGACGACGCCGTTGCAGGGCATGACGCACCTTTGGGCGACCTCCTCACCCACCGCTTTGAGATCATGACCCCCGGCCGTGAATTCATCCGCGAAATCGAGAAACGCGCGCGCCATGATGAGCTGAGCCATGTCCAGTCGAACGGTGACAAGGAAGCCCACGAGGCGTTCCTGTGGGGCAAGGACGCACTCGATTTGATGAACTTGAACCCTGAGTTGACGCTCAGCGCGGATGAGGTGGTGAGCTGGCTGAAGCCGCTCCAGCACCGCGCCTATTCCATCAGCTCTTGCCCGGTCGCAAACCCCGGCGAAGTGCATACGACGGTCGCCGCAGTGCGCTGGATGAACGAGGGGCGTCCGCATAAGGGTGTGGCCTCCACCTTCCTCGCGGATATGGCACCAGAGGGGAGCAATGTCGGCATCTTCATGAGCCCGAACAAGAGCTTCCGCATTCCCACGGATGACAGCGTTCCGATGGTCATGGTGGGCCCCGGCACAGGCATTGCGCCGTTCCGCGCCTTCCTTCAGGCACGCCGCGAGCGGGGCGCCTCTGGCACCAACTGGCTTTTCTTCGGCGATCAGCACCGAGCGACCGACTTTATCTACGAAGACGAGCTTTCAAAGATGTCTTCCGACGGGCTTTTGACGCGCCTCGACCTCGCTTTCTCGCGGGACCAGAAAGAGAAGATCTACGTGCAGCACCGCATGGAAGAGAACGGCAAGGACCTCTTTGCGATGCTCGAAGAAGGCGGGCATTTCTACGTCTGCGGTGATGCCACGCGCATGGCCAAGGACGTGGATGCAGCGCTGCACCGTGTGGTCGCCGAACATGGTGGACTGGGCGACGACGCCGCGACGGAATACGTCAACGCCCTCAAGCGCGAAAAACGCTACGTCCGGGACGTATACTAATCCAAAGGGGCAGGCCCTGGTCGGGCCTGCGCTGTATTCTTGGCTCCCCGTTGCACCTTCATGGCACGGGGCCTGCATCCGGGGCGGCGTCAGGCAGGCACGGGATCAGACAGCAAGGCCGCAAGGCCCGCGATCTCCTGCTCCCGCAGCTCGTGGCCGCCGTCATGGGCGACGTGGCGCACGTTGGCCCCTTGCGATGCGTACCAGACACGGAGCCGTTCGCTGTCCCGCCAGGGCGTGATCGGATCGCGTTTGCCCGCTGTGAGGAGGACATGCTTGCCGCTGAGATCAACCGGCTCGGGCGCCCATGGGATCAGCGGATGAAGCAGGCCCACACGGTCAAAGAGGTCCGGATGCGCCATCTGCGTGGCCGCGAGAATGTTTGCTCCGTTTGAGTACCCGAAACCGAAGACGGGTCCATCGTGCCGGAAGGACCGGACGAACGTCGCCATTTTCTCAATCGCGCGGCTGAGGTCAGCCATGTCATACACACCCTCACCCGTGCGGCGGAAAAAGCGCGCAGCGCCCTGTTCACTGACGTCCCCGCGGGGTGAGACCACCTTGGCCTGCGGGAGGAAGCCCCGCGCGAGGTCAAAGAACTGGGACTCATCCCCGCCGGTGGCGTGGAGCGCGAGAAGGAGGGGGCCCCCCTCCTCCCCGTCGTGGATCTTTGCCGCGTAGGTCATGCTGCTATCTCGGGCAGGGTTGCCTCGATCTTGGCGCGCAGATGCTCGTGCTGTGTTGGCAGTTTGAGCGCCTCACCGAGGTTGGCCGTGTCCTCGTCACGGTCAAAGCCAGGCTCGTTTGTGGCGATTTCAAAGAGCACGCCACCCGGTGTCCGAAAGTAGATTGCCCAGAAGTAGTCACGATCAATGACCGGGGTGACGTTGTAGCCGGTGGCCATGAGTTGCTCTCGCACCCGCAGCTGAGCGGCACGATCTTCGACCGCAAAGGCGATATGATGGACTGAGCCGCCACCCTGTCGGGCGCGCGGCGCCCCGGGGAGTTCTTCGAGGTCGATCGTGTCTGCGGCGTTGCCGCCTTCGATGACGTAGCGGGTGACGTCCCCGGCGCGGTCTGCCTTTTGGTAGCCCATGTACTCAAGCAGCTCGCCGGTGGCAGCAGCGTCGTGCAGCGCGAAGCGCGCGCCGTGAAAGCCGAGGATCCCTTCGGCCGTACCGACACCGTTTCCCGTCCACGCTGTGCGGCCGCGATCTTGTGCCTCGACCAACGCGAAGGCGTCCGCGTCCGGCCCGTCAAAGTGCAGGCGGGTTTCTCCGAATAGGGAAGCCTGCTGCAGTCCGGTGACCCCTTGGGCGTTCAGGCGGTCTTTCCAGTAGGGCAGAGACCCCGTCGGGACCGCAAACTCGGTCACTCCGACCTCTCCGGCGCCCCGCGCACCACGGGGCATTCCGGGGAAGGGAAAGTAGGTCATCACGGAACCAGGTGTTCCGACCTCGTCCCCGTAATAGAGATGGTAGACGTCCGGGGCGTCGAAATTTACGGTCTTTTTCACGCGGCGCAGGCCCAGGGTGTTCGTGAAAAAGCTGTTGTTCTGGGATGCATCTCCCGCCATGGAGGTGACGTGATGCAGGCCTTTGATGTCGGTGATCATGGGTCAGGTCCTTTTTTTTTGAAGCTGCCCCAGAGGTAAGTCGCTTTAGCCGTTTCGTTAATTGAAAAGAATATTCACTTAATATTGCCAAAATAGCAAAAATGAACAATCTGAAATCAATGCGGATCTTCTTGGCCGTCGCAGAGCAGCTGAGCTTTTCCGGCGCGGCGCGATCCCTCGGGCTGACACCCGCAACGGTGACGCGGGCGGTCGCCGCCCTGGAAGAGGATATCGGCACCCAGCTCCTTTTGCGGACGACACGGGCTGTTTCACTCACGGCAGACGGTGCGGCGATTGCGGCCCGGTACCGGCCGCTTGTGGAGGCCCTGGATGAAGCCGATCGCGAGATGCGCGAGGCGCGGAAGCCCGATAGCGGGCGGTTGCGCGTGAATGCGCCGCTGTCGCTTGGTGTGCGGCTGCTACCCGGGGTCGTCGGCGCATTTCGGGAGGCCTATCCGCATATCGACCTCGATATTCACCTGACCGACGCTTTCGTTGACGTCATGGATACCGACTGCGATCTGGCCATCCGCATCTCGCAGGCCCCTACGGACGTGTCCACCATCTGGCGCAAGCTCTGCGAGGTCCCGCGCCACGCGGTCGCCGCCCCGTCCATGATCGCGGCGTCGGGTAGCCTAACGCATCCTGACGACCTCGATCCTGCGCGGATGCTGTCCTATTCAGAGACTGGGCAATCAGAAGTCTGGCACTTTTCCAAAGGCACGTTGAGGCGCGCTGTGAAGGCTGGCGGCGGGATCGTGAGCAACAACGGCGACCTGCTCTATGCGCTGGCGCGGGATGGGGCGGGGATCACCGTCCTGCCCGACTTTCTGGTCGACCCTGGCCTGAATGCGGGGGAAGTGGTTCGCGTCCTGCCGGGCTGGACGCTGCCCTCTCTCTGGCTCACGCTCTATTACCCGCCCTATGACGCGCTCCCGCCGGTCGTGGCGACGTTTTCCGGGTTCTTTGAGGACTACATCCGCAACACGCGTGGCCTCACGTTCTGACGCCCCGCGGCGGCAACAACCCCGCGACGCGCTCGCGCCGAGGGTGGTCGCGCTAGAACGCGCCTTCGCTTTCCAAACGCGCGCGCTTTTCCTCGTCGAGCCACCAGAATTCCACCCCGCGGTTGAAATCATAAAGCGCGGGATCTTCGGGCATGCCGAAGATATCCCAGACGGCCACACGGTGGGACCCCAGGTACCAGGCGCCGACCCAGATGTGGCGGTCACGGAGGACGCGATCTAAAGCGGCGATGACGGTGTTCAGCTCTTCGCGGCTCGAGGCGCCCACGGCCCGCTCGATGAGCGCATCAACCACGGGGTCGGCGATGCCTGTGAGGTTGTTGGCACCTTGCGCATCGGCGGCCGCCGAGCCGTAGAATGCCCGGAGGTTCGCGCCGGGGTTCACGGAAACCTGCCAGGCGGTAAAGGACATGTCGAAATCGAAGGCCTCACGGCGCTCAGACCATTGCGCGGGGTCTAGAATGACGAATTCAGCGTCGATCCCAAGCGCAGTCAGGTTTTCAATGAATGGGGCGATGATGGGCTCGAGGCTCCGGTTGTCGTCGACAAACTCGATGCGCAGGACGTCGCCAGTTGCATTTCGCCGCATCCCATCGTCACCCACGGTCCAGCCGGCTGCGTCCAGAAGGTCCGATGCCTGACGGATCGCCTGACGGTCTCGCAGCCGGGGGCCGCCATTGTAGGGCGTGAAGGCGACCTCCGTGAAGACGCTGTCGGGCAGCGCATCGCGGAACTCCTCAAGGAGGGCAAGCTCGGCGCCTTCCGGCAGCCCCTGCGCTTTCATGGGTGAGTTTTCGAAAAAGCTCTCGGTGCGGGCATAGGCGTTGTAGAAGATTGCCTCGTTCGTCCAGTCGAAGTTGAAGGCGAGGTCCACGGCCTGCCGGACGCGAATGTCCTGGAATTTTTCACGCCGCAGATTGAACCACATGCCTTGGGCATTCGATGGGCGACCATCGGGGATGAGCATCTGCTTGACCCAGCCCCGTTCGGCCGCCGGGAAGTCATAGCCATTTGCCCAATTGGCAGAGCGGTATTCGGTCCGCATCATGTACTCGCCCGCCGAGAACGCCTCGAGCCCCACGGTATCATCGACGAAGTACTCATAAGCGAAGCACTCGAAATTGTTCTTGCCGACATTCACTGCGAGATCGGCAGCCCAATAATCGGGGTCCTTGCAGAAACGCAGGCTGCGGCCCGCATTGAAGCGATCGAGGAGGTAGGGACCGGACCCAACAGGCGCGACGAGCCAGGTTTCATCAAAGGGTGTCTCGTCGTCGTAGAAATGCTCTGCGAGGACCGGCAGGCCCGCAAGGTCTGCGGGGTAGGATGTTCCGACACCGTCTGCGAGGTCAAAGACGACGCGGTGCGGCCCGTCCGCGCTCACGCCCTCGACGCTCCCCAGGAGGTTCCGATAATAGGGGTGGCCGTCCTCTTTGAGCGCATTGATCGTGAAGACCACGTCGGACGCTTCGACCGCCTCGCCATCGTGAAAGCGCGCCTCGGGGCGCAGGTTGAAGGCGATGTAGCTCAGGTCCTCGGGATACTCGATGGTCTCGGCAATGAGGCCATACATCGCGTCTGGCTCGTCATGGGCATCCACCATGAGCGTATCGAACATGTGGATCGACACTTCCGGGGCGCTGTCGCCCTTGATGATCCAGGTGTTGAGGCTGTCGAAGGTGGGCGTGCCAAAGAGCTGCCGCTGCGAGATCGTGCCGCCCTGTGGCGCGTCGGGGTTGGCATAGTCGAAATGGGCAAAGTCCGGGCCGTATTTCAGGTCACCGAAGGCTGAATAACCGTGGCTGATCGTGACGTCTGCGAACGCAGCTGCGGGGGAGGCCACGAGGGCCGCGAGGAAAAGGTTGCGCATGGTCGTCTCCCTGTTTGATTAAAAGGGTTGCGCGATAGGTCCGGGTGTCAAGGCGTGATGGGGGCGCTATGGTAGGCGGATGACGGAATTTTCATCGCTCGCGCAGCTTCTGGCCCATGACGCCGACGCGATCATCGACGTGCGAAGCCCGGCGGAGTTCGCTGAGGATCACGTGCCGGGTGCGATCAACCTTCCCGTTCTGAGCAATGAGGAGCGGGCCGAGGTAGGCACAATTTACAAGCAGGTCTCCCCGTTCAAGGCGCGCAAGATCGGGGCTGCGAAGGTCTTTCGAAATGCGTCGCGCCACATCGAGACGGCGCTGGCGGACATGGAAGGGGGCTGGCAGCCACTGGTTTATTGCTGGCGGGGCGGGCAGCGGTCGGGCTCCTTCGCGTGGATGCTGAAGGAGATCGGCTGGCGCAGTGACGTGATCGCCGGGGGCTACCGGACGTTCCGGCGGCTGGTGGTGAAGGCACTTTATGAGGAGCCATTGCCGATGCCCCTCATTCGGCTGGGCGGCCTCACCGGGACCGCCAAAACGGAGCTTTTGCCCCTGATCGAGGCCGCAGGCGCTCAGGTGATCGACCTTGAGGGACTCGCACGGCACCGGGGGTCCCTTCTCGGGGCATGGGCCGAGCCGCAGCCGTCACAGAAGGCGTTTGAGACGACGCTCGCGGTGGCACTTACGTCGCTTGATCCTGCGCGGCCGGTGCTGGTGGAGGCGGAGAGCTCCAAGATCGGCACGCTGACGCTGCCGCCATCGCTGTGGGCAGCCATGAAGACAGCCCCGATCATTGAGCTATCGGTACCGCTCGACGCACGCGCAGAGTATCTGTCGCGGGTGTATGCAGACATCCTCGCCGATGGGGACGCGCTGCGGGAGAAGCTGGCGCCTCTTAGACGCGTTCGGGGGGCTGCAGTTCTGGAGAACTGGGCCACGCTCATTGCATCTGGTGACAAGGTCGCTCTGTGCCGATCCCTGGCGGAAGATCACTATGATCCAGCCTATCGCAGATCGCAGGCGGCGAGACCAAAGGTCGATGTTCAGGACATCACTTTGCCGGATCTGGAGCCGGCGACGCTGCAGGACGCCGCGCGCCGGATCGCTCAGATGATCGACACGCTGTCACCGTCTATGATGCGCCCGACCACGGCGGCGTCATAGCCCGCGTCCGTGAGGGACTTGAGCACGTCTTCATCCGGGACAGCCGCCAGGAGTCCGCCGGCGGTCTGGGGGTCATAGAGCAAGGCCCGCCGCGGATCTGCGGCACCATCAGCGCCCGCGTTTTCGGGGAAGAGCGTTGAACGTATCCCCATGTCGGAGGCGGCAAGGGCACCCGGCATGAGCGGCACCGCCTCAAGCCAGAGCTCTGCCCCCACGCGAGACGCCTCGCAGATCCCGCGCAGGTGGCCAAGGAGGCCGAAACCCGTGACGTCCGTCATGGCATGGGCGTCCTTCAGAAGGTCTGCCGCCATTGACTGCGAGGCGGCCATGGCCTCCCACGCGTGATAGACGTCCCAGCCGCGCGCACGTCCTTGCATGGCTGCGGCCATCAGAACGCCGGACCCGATGGGCTTCGTGAGAACCAAAGCATCGCCGGGCCGCGCACCGCCGAGTGTGGTCGGCGCCCGGTCGCAGCGCCCCGTCACGGTCAGCCCGATCGTCAGTTCTGCCCCTTGGGTCGTATGACCGCCGACGAGCTTTGCGCCCGCATCTTCCACCGCGCTGCGAAGCGCGCTCATCAGGGCGGTCAGCTCACGCTCGGCCATGTTGGGCGCCTGTCGGGGCAGTATGATGGACGCCAGCGCGGCCTCGGGTCGTGCACCCATGGCCCAGACGTCGCCCATGGCATGCGTGACTGCTATCTTTGCCATCCGCTCCGGATCGTCCACGAATGCCCGGAGATGATCGACCGAGATGACCTGCCCACCCGGCAGGATCGCCGCGTCGTCCCGCGCGCCGTCCGGACCCAGGGCCGCCTGAAGCGCGCCCTGCCCGACCTTGGATCCACACCCCCCGCAGAGCATGGAGGGCACGTCCCCCCGCGCGCGCGGGAAGGGTGGCTTGCCCATCACCGGCACCGGCTGGTTGAGCTTGGCCATGAACTTGTCGTCTATATCGTCTTTGAGCTGCCACAGACGGTCTGCACTGGCGCTCAGCCCCCATTTCTCGCCCAAGGCCGTCTTTCGACCCAGCGAGATAAGCTTGAGGTAGTCCTTTTGGGGCAGGTAGGGCTTGCGCGGCCCGCTCCCGCTGAGCGCCTGTCTCAGGTTGGCGAGGAGGAACGGCGCTTGCCGCACCGCATAGACGCCCGATTTCGGGCGCGGTGTTTCGAGGGTCGCGCAATCGCCAACGGCAAAGATGCTTTCGTCCCTCGTCCGCAAGTAGCGGTCCACGGGCAAAAATCCCTGCGCATCCGTAAGGCCCGTCTCTGCGAGCCATGGATACGGGTTGGAGCCGGCCGCCCCGACGACGAGGTTGGAAGCGATCTCCTCCCCGTCTTCCAACACAACGCTATCGGCGCGCACCTCGACAGGCCGCCTGTGTTCGATAATGCGGACGCCATGATCTTCGACAGCGCGGCGGAGGGTGGCCCGCGCGCGTGCGCCCAAAGCAGCAAAGGCTATGCCCGCGTCCACCAGGGTCACGGCATGGGCGCGGCCATCCGCCCGCAGGGCATGGACCATGGCCATGGCAACCTCGGCGCCAGCCACGCCCGCGCCGATCACCACGATGTCCGCCTGCCCCGCCTTGCCGCGAAAAGCTGACCAGGCGGTGGCAAACTTGGAGAGCGGCTTGGCTGGCAAACCGTGATCCGCAAAGCCCGGCAGGTCGCGGAGGGTGCTGGTAATCCCGACATCTAGGGACGCGAGGTCGTAGGCGATGGGTGCGCGCCCGGGGACATGGATAAGCTTGGCCTCCCGATCGATGCCGTCAGCCTTGCCGATCACCAGTCGCGCGCCCGCGCGCCGCGTCAAGCGCACCAGATCGATGTCGAGCTCGTCACGCTCATAATGCCCCGCGATGTAGCCCGGGAGCATCCCGGAATAGGCTGCCACGGGTTCCGGATTGATGACGGTGACACGTGCGCCGGGAAGAGGGTTCATCGCCCAGTCATGGAGGACCAGCGCGTGCGTATGCCCGCCGCCAATGAACACGAGATCGCGCGTGAGGGGGTGTTGATCCATGACCCATCCGTTCGTTTGGGCGCTTTTATCCGCAAGGCTCCGTCCATGGCCAGTGGGCCGGGTCACGATCACGTGCTTGCGCCGGGAGGTAAGCACCGTAGGCTACGCATGGGAGGACAAAGATGAAACAGACCTGGCGCTGGTTCGGGCCAGCCGACCTCGTGACTATCCGAGACATCGCGCAGGCCGGGGCAGAGGGGATCGTCACCGCGCTTCATCATTTGCCGCCGGGGGCGGGCTGGACCGCACCGGAGATCGCCAAACGGCAGGCAGAGGTCGCGATGTTCGAAGACGGCACGCCGTCGGGGTTCACCTGGGACGTTGTTGAAAGCCTGCCGGTGTCAGAGGACATAAAGCGCCAGGACGGTCATTGGCGCGCGCATCTCGATGCCTATCGCGCAAGCCTCACGGCGCTGGCAGCCGCCGGCGTGGAAATCGTCTGCTACAACTTCATGCCGGTGCTCGACTGGACGCGGACCGACCTCGCGTACCGGCGGCCGAACGGGGCCACATGCATGCGCTTCGACTGGATCGATTTCGCGGCCTTCGACCTGCATATCCTCGCCCGTCCCGGCGCGGCGGAGGACTACGATGACCACACCCGCGAGGCCGCGGCGCAGCGCTTTGCGCATATGAGGGACGGGCGGCGGGCAGAGCTTGCCAGAACAGTGACATGCGGCCTCCCGGGGGCGGCGGCAGGCTTCTCAGTAGAGGACATCCGCGACCACCTTACCCGCTACAGCGATATCGCCGCTGAGACCCTGCGCGCGCATTTGATCGATTTCCTCGGAGAGGTCGTCCCCACCGCCGAGCGGCTTGGCCTGAGGCTTTGCTGCCACCCCGACGACCCGCCCTTCCCGCTGATGGGCCTGCCTCGCGTGATGTCGACGGAGGCGGATTACCGGGCGATCCTCACTGCTGTGCCCTGCGCGGCCAACGGTGTAACGCTGTGTTCGGGCTCTTTGGGTGCGCGGCCGGACAATGATCTGCCCGGCATGATGGACAGGCTCGGGCACGCCGTCCATTTCCTGCATCTCCGCAATGTTCGGCGCGAAGGTAGCGGGGTGCGAGGCTCGTTTTTCGAAGATGAACATTTGGGCGGTGGCACTGACATGATCACCCTTTTGAAAGCCGTGCTGAAAGAGGAAGCCCGGCGCCGCGCTCAGGGGCGTGCCGATGCATCCATCCCCTTCCGCCCCGATCACGGCCAGGACATTCTGGACGACCAGGCCCGCCGGACCCAGCCGGGATATCCGTCCATTGGGCGGCTCAAGGGTCTCGCAGAACTGCGCGGCGCAATCGCGGCGCTTGAGCATTCATGAACCGCATCGTCCATCTCGGCCCGGGCGCGTTCTTCAAGGCCCATCTGGCCGCCTACACGCAGGACGCAGCAGATGCAGGCGACCGGTGGGATGTGGTGGCGATCTCCCTCCTGTCGGCGAGAGCCAAGGCGGAGTTTCAGGGGCCCTATACTCTCCTCGAGCGGAGCCTTGATGGCACACGGCCACGGCAGATCGACGTGGTGCGCGAGGTCCTGCACCTCGGGGCGGATCGGGAGGCCGCGATGGCGGCGCTGGTGTCGCCGGAGACCAAGGTGGTGAGCCTGACCGTGACCGAGAAAGCCTATGCGCACGGCGGCGCAGATAGCGTCCCGCACCTTCTGGCCAGCACTCTGGACGCGCGGCGGGCGGCGGGCATCGCGCCATTTACCTGCCTTTCCTGCGATAACCTGCCTTCGAACGGCGCGGGACTTCGGCGCCTCGTGGGCGCGTGGAGCGACGTAGAGGACGTCGCCTTTCCCTCAACGATGGTGGATCGCATCACGCCGGCGCGAACGGCTTCCACGCTGGCCGAAGGCGGGCCGGCCGCCGAAGAGTGCGAGGCCTTTCGCCAGTGGGTGATCGAGGATGACTTTCCGCAGGGTCGCCCCGCATGGGAGGCCGGCGGGGCGCAGTTCGTGTCCGACGTGACGCCCTACGAGAAGATGAAACTGCGCATGCTGAACGGCGCGCATTCGATGATCGCCTATGCCGGGGTCGTGCGGGGGTTCCAGACGGTGAGGGAGGCGATGGCGGATGCCGAGATCGCCAACCGCGTCCGCGCGCATATGACAGCCGCCGCGGCCACGCTCAATCCGCTGCCGTGCGCGGATTTTGCGGCGTACGGAGAGGCGCTCGAGGCGCGCTTTCGAAATCCGCACCTCGCCCATGAAACCTACCAGATCGCCATGGACGGCTCTCAGAAGATGCCGCAGCGCGTTCTTGCCCCCGCCCTCGACGCATTGGAACGCGGGCAGGACATATCGCCCTTTGCCTTCGCCACGGCGGCTTGGCTTGCCTATCTGCGCGGCCCCCATGAGCTTCGCGATCCTAGGGCAGAAGAGCTTACCCCGCCGACGCAGGAGCACATCTTTGCACTGCCTGACCTCGTGCCGCCGGCCCTCGCGCAGAGCCCGCTTTGGCGGCGTGCGGTCGCGGCCGCGCTTGAGATGTTTTGACCCCGTGGCAACGGCCCTCACGACAGGCTAAACCACAGGTCATGGTACCCAGACCGCCCAGCCCTGCCCGAACGGATCCATGATTGAGTTTTGGCGCAGCCTGCCCGAGCTATGGCAGGAGGTTGCCCTCCTCCTCCTGCTTCTCGCGCCTCTGCTGGCCGCGGGAGCGATTGTCCTTCGTGGCTATAGCCTCTGGCCTCTGCTCGCTGGGCTCTTGCGCAAGCATGCCGTCGTCGCTGCGGTGTTTTCGGGACTGATCGCCGCCTCGGTCGCGCTCGGCGCGAGCGTCATCGCGCAGGAGCGCGGGCTTCGGGAGGCGACGGCCCGATCTGCGGAAAAGTTCGACATGATCGTCGCTGCGCCCGGTAACGAGATCACCGCGATGCTCGCGACAGTTTATCTGGAACCCACCGCCCTGCCCATTCTTGACGGTGCCACATATGCCGCTGTCGCGAACCACGAGTTCGTCAGTTTCGCGGCTCCGCTTGCCTTTGGCGACAGCTTTGAGGGTGCTCCCGTGGTTGGAACGACACCGGGTTTTGTCGGGCATCTCTCTGGCGGTCTCGCTGAAGGTCGGGTCTTTGCCAACATCGAGGAAGCCGTCATAGGCGCGCGGGTCGGGCTGGAGATGGGCGCAGTCTTCGAGCCTGTCCATGGAACCGGTGCGCTGGGTGCGCTGGATGAGCACGGCGCAGAGCTGACCGTGGTGGGGGTGATGCCGCTGACGGGATCCCCCTGGGATACGGCTATCCTTGTCCCGGTAGAGCAGGTCTGGGATGTCCACGCCCTGCCCAACGGCCATGCAGCAGGCTGGGACGGGACCGTGGGCCCCCCCTTTGACCCGGCGCGCTTTCCAGGGACGCCCGCTATCCTCGTGGCGCCCACCTCACTCTGGGCCGGGTACACCCTGCGCGGGGAGTTCACGACGCCAGAGACCATGGCGTTCTTCCCCGGAACAGTTTTGGCCGAGCTTCACGCAATCATGGGCGACATTCGCGCCGTCATGACGGCGCTGTCGACGATCTACCAGGGGCTTATCGTGGTCAGCGTACTCGCCGGCCTCACAATGCTTACGCGGCTTCTGTCCCGGCGGCTCGCGCTGCTCCGGGCGCTCGGTGCGCCACAACGGTTCGTCTTCGCCGTTACATGGAGTTTCGCGACGATGCTGATCCTTGTCGGGGTCTTGATCGGTCTTGCCCTCGCAGCGCTCGCGACCGGGGCGATCTCCGACATTATCACGGATCGGACCCAGATCCTCGTGACAGCGCGGCTCGGTTGGCAGGAGGTCCACCTTGCCGCAGGCTTTTTGAGCAGCGCTGCCCTTTTGTCACTGCTGCCCGCCTGGCGCGCCCTGAGGCGCCCGGTCGTCGAGGGGCTACGGGCCTAGGGTCTCGCGGCCGTCACTCATCCCGGTGTTCGAGACGCGTCGCGCTGCGCTTTGCGGATGTATCGAGGCGACGGGTTGCTTTTGTCCCCGGCACCAAAAGCTCTGCCTTGCGGTAGTAGGCGCGTAACTCTTCCTTGGCGATGCCGATTTCCTTGCGGAACTCGCGCACGGTCATGGATTGCCACTGCTCCCCTTCCATGGGGATCAGATGGAGATCCTTGTTGTTCATGTTGTCTACCGCAAAGCCGACGCCGAGGCGGAAGGAGGCGATGTGCTCTTTCTCAAAGCGCCAGTGCTTTGGGTACTCGGTCGTTGAGACCTTGATGAAAAAGTCGATATGCTCTGCCGTGATGTCGGACGCCGCGCCCATGGTCGCCCCGATCACGAAGGCCTCGTCCTGAACGTGGAGCCCGCGCCCGAGGAGAACGTGAATGCAGTCATGGCGATCAAGCTCGATGGAGCCGGGCAATGCTTCCGGGCTCTTCGGATTTTCATACTTCTGAATGATCTTCGGCACGTCAGCGGCATTGGCTGCGGGCATGGTCGCCAGCACGTCGCGCAGCGTCATGTCATCGGTGTCGAGCCCGGGGTTCCATTCATCCCAGTTAAGGTCCACGCGGCGTCCCATGTCAGCCGTCCTCTCCGAAATCCGTGATGGCGGTGAAATCCGTATTCTCGGCCACGGCGGCCTGCAGGGCACTTTGCAGGGCGTCGACATTTTCCACGTCCACAAACGTGCCGAGGTCGTCGCGGCGCAGGACGCGCCCGCCACTGATCCCAATGCCAATCGTCGTGATCTGGATGGGCGTCGTTTCCGCCAGGCTTGCCACTGCGAGGTTGAGTGCGGCACCGTCATCGGCGATCCCGTCCGTTGTGACGATCACGCGGAAGGTGCCGAAGCCACGCACGATGCTGGCCTCGGCTTCCAAGAGGCCGCGCGCCTGGTTGACCGCGTTTGTCAGCGGCGTGCTTCCGTTGCTGTCGATGGGCGCGAGCGCCTGGGCCAGCCCGCTCCTTGCATCGGCCACGCTGGAGAACTGCCACACCGTCCCCTGATTAAGCGTCAGGACCGCCACCCGGTCGTCGTCCGCCATGCCATCGAGAGTTGCAACGATAGCCGCCTTTGCAGGCACGATATCGCTGCCCATGGAGCCGCTGTCATCCAGGACGATCGCCGTGATCAGGCGGTTCGGGTCCGGTGCCGCCTCCACCTGGGTTGCCTCCAGCGACGGCCAGGCCGCGATGGCAGACCAGTTCGGCACCACGGGCTCACTGAATTCGGAGCGGGAGGACTCCGTGGCTGGCTGTTGCAGGACCGACTGGATGATCGACGCGGCAATCACTGAAACTACCACGATGGGAATCAAACGGTTGAGGATCATCTTGCGGCCCTCACTGCAGCGGCGCGAAGCTCGTGGCCTCGGCCTGCACCGTCAGCACGCGGAAGACGACGCGCATATTCTCGCGCCACTGCGCTTCGGTCTGCGGCGGGTTGTGGCGCGGCGTTGAGATACCCACCCCGTCCACCGTGAACTGGTCACGGTTCATCCGCACGCCGATGTCGCCGGAATAGGAGGTGAGCGCATCCACCACCGCAATTGCTCGGTCGAGGGACAGGTTCTGCGTAGAGGTCCGGATGGCCCGTAGCTCTGCATTGTCTGCGCCGCCCTGCTCGCGGCGCAGGAAGTGCAGCGGGTCGGAATGTCCTTCCACGGTGATGATCGCACCTGAATAGGTCGAGGCGAGGCGCAGGATCTCCTCGAAATCCTGTGCATAGAGTGCGACAGGAAAGTCTGTGGAATCGGGCTCGAAATAGACTTCGAAATCGATCTTGGTGTTGGCGTCGAGCTGTCCCGTGCGACGCAGCTTTTGCACCGCCGCCGCCGCGGCTTCGGGATCGAAGGCTGCAATCTGACGTTCGTCGAGGTTTGTGAGCCCACCCGTCAGCGCGGTAAAATCCCATTCTGCGGTGGCAAGATTTGCCGGGGCATCGAGCCGGTCCGCGCCACGCAGGGCAACGTTCACCTCCTCGAGGAGCACCTCGTAGCGACGCGCCTCGGACGGATCGGCAAAGTGCTTGGCATTTCCGGCCCAGCCGTCAGTGATGGCGTCCTGCCACAGAAACACCCCCTCTTCGACCGGCAGACCCCCGAGGAAGTCACCGGCCATCAGGGACGCCATCTGCTCTTGGCGTGGGTCGCCGTCCTTGGCCATGAAAACGCGCATCTCTTCCTCAGCCTGAAAGAGGAGGTTGACCATCCGCTCGATGTCGTCGCGGTTCGCGTCGAAGTAGTCGGCACGCACGGCGATGTAGTCGCCGATCACGGACGCCGCTTCCTGGGTTGAAATCAGGATGGTTGCCCCCCGCACGGAGCCTTCAGCCCCTGTGCCCACGTTGCCGCCCGACGTCAGAAAGCGCGCATCCGGGAGGATCACAGCGGCCGCATCCGCACGCCCGTCCGCAATGGCCGCTGAGGGGGTGTCGCCATCGCCAGTGAGGTCCGTCGTCCAGACGATGTCCACGTCCGAAAAGCTCAACCCGCCATCCGACAGTATACGGCCCACAAAGTCGACATGGGGCCCGTTGGCCTGGATGGCGATGCGCTTGCCTGCGAGATCGCCGATCCGGGCGATCCCTTCAGCGGCAACGATCCCGTCGCCCGCCGAGAATGAATGCTTGAAAAAGACGATCTGCTCGGTCCGGGCGTCGAACTCTGTCACCGGGGCTGCCGCTGCGAGCATGCCGAGCGTACCACGCAGGTACGGCGTCTCGCAGGCGAGATAGTTGCGGAGCTGCACCTCGAAGCTGTCTTCGACGCTGAGCGAGAGCGGCAGCCCCGCCTCCCCGAGGAGACCACCATCATTCTCAAGCGACCCGCCATTGGCCCAGGCGACGACACCATCGGCGCCCCATGCAATAAGCGGCATGTTCTCGTTCCAGCCCGGCGCGCAGTCGCGCACAGGGTCGGTGACGACTTCCGCCAGCCGGTCGCCCGCATTTGCAAAAGCCGTTCCGGCCGCGCAGATCAGCGCCAGTGCCAAGGATCGCATCATTTCTTTGTCTCTCCGTACGAAGATGTCCCCTGCCCGCTCAGCGCCTGCCGGGGTGTCAACAGACGTTCGGCCACGTCGGAGGCCACTTCGACCTCGCGCAGAAGGCCCTTCGCCGCCATCAAATCTGTTTCCTCAAATGCCGCATCAAGGGCTGTAACAGCCTTCAGCAGCTTCTGACGAGAAGCTTCCTCCACCGCCGCATCGGCCTTTTGGCGGAGCGCGACGTGGGCCGTGGCAGCGTCTTCGATGAGCTCTGCACGCACGAGCACGCCCCGCAGCGACCGCTGGCCGGACGGCTCGTAAAAGATCTCGCGCGCGGCGGCGTCGAGGCGGTCGGCAACGGCTGTGACCTTGGGCGCGACGTCCTCGCGCATGCCGGTGGCCGCCGCGCGCAACGCACGGGCGCGGTCATGGGCGCTGGTGATGGCCACGAGGGCCGACCCGGCCGCCACATCCGACAGCCCGTGCCTGGCCTGAAAGGCAAGGCGAATGCGCTCGGCATCCGTCCAAACCCAGCGCGCCGGCATGAGCGAGGCGGCAGCAAGTGTGCCCAGACCTGCGAGGCCCGCAGCCGCAAGGATCGCAAAGCCGTCGAAGGGCAGAGGCAGCCGCACCAGGAGAGCGAAGGCGACGCTCAGTATGGCGGCCACAGCTCCGGCAAAGAAGATGCTCCTTCCCGGGGTCATCGACGCACCTGAAGCGAGACATCGACGCGCGCAAGGCGGGCCTGATAGGCGCGATCTCCCTCCCCGTCTCGCTGGGTCAGGGGCTGCGCCCCGCCAAGCCCGATCGCATTCAAGCGTCCCCGCGCGATGCCGAGGGCGGCGGCGGCATCAAGGACCACCGCGGCGCGCTCAACGCTCAGCGCGTCATTGGCAGCGCCATCGCCCGTCGTTCCGGAATGGCCTACAATCGTCACGTCGATCCGGTCATCGAGCGCTGCAGCGCTCAAGAGGGCTTCAAGCTGCTCTGCCTCTCCCGGCTGGAGGGTCGTGCCACGGGAGAATTGGAAGGTTTCGGTATGAGGCGCATCAACCGCGCCAAACACCGCCAGCGCAACGGCACCCGCTGCGCAGGCGGCAGACAGAAGGGCCGCCACGAACGCGCGACGCGGCATGACAGCGCCCCTTGGAGTGCTCAATTCACTCATTCGGTCTGGAACAAATTCATTTCTCCCTCAGAACTACCATATGGGGAGAAGCCCACAAACCGCAATCGATGCGGTCACCCTGCCTGCCGCAACAAAAGGGCGGGGCGCGCGGACAGACGGGTTGAACTCACTGGACTGCACGCCCATCAAGTAAAAAAGGAGATATGCACATGCTCAAAGGCCTCGGGTCCCTCGGCGATATGGCCGGAATGATGAAGAAAGCGCAGGAGATGCAGTCGAAAATGGCTGAACTCCAGGAGAACCTCGCCACGATGACCGTTGTCGGCGAAAGCGGGGCGGGGCTTGTGAAGGCAACTGCAACCGCAAAGGGGGAGCTTACGGCCCTCGACATCGACCCCACCATCTTTGATCCGAACGAGAAGGAAGTGGTCGAAGACCTGATCCTCGCCGCGATCAAGGAGGCGCAGTCGAAAGCCGCCGAAAAGCACCAGGAAGAGATGGGCAGGATCACCGAAGGGCTCGGGCTTCCGGCAGATATGAAACTGCCCTTTTGATCCGGTGGATCGCTTTTTGCTTGGCCTGCTTCGCGTCTCCGGTCGCGGCAGCAAGTTGGGCGACCAAAGAGGTGTGCGACGTCAACGCGCTGTCTTTGCCGCCGAACTGGCTGAGCATCGAAGAGGCGTCCGAGGTTAAGGTCCGCGCCGCTGAACTATCCAACGGTGTCGGGCGCCTGTGGCGGATCGAGGCCCCCTCGGGCTCGGTCTCTCACCTCTACGGCACAATGCATGTCAACGCGCCTGTGCTGCTTGACCTGCCGCCGGAGCTCACCGAGATCATCGAGACAGCGCGCATCATTGCGCCAGAGACGGACAATCGGCTGCTCGCGCGGCGGTTTGCGCGCAACGACCGTTTTGAAAGCCTCCGCTGGGCAAGTGCGCGGCGCGACACCGGGGCCACCCCTTTTGAACCGGAACTCGAACACTGGATCCGCATATTCTTTTCGGCTTACGGGTTTGAGCGGCCTTGGACCGTGCTGACCGATCCCGCCTTGGCCGAGATGCTGCTCTGGAGCCCATGCAACGATTTCAATGCGGGCATCTTTCCGATCATGGACGATCTCATCATGCTCAATGCGCGGATCGCCGGTGCCGAAATCCGCCCGCTGGAGCCCCAATCGGCCTTCCTCCGCGACTTGTCGGAAGCGCATCGGGGTGCAGCACTTCATGGCACCTTACAAGTCTTTGGCGCGTATGCCGCGCCGAGCCATTCTAGTGTGCAAAGACAGGCGGGGTTTGCCCTCTATGCTCAGGGCCGCATCGCCGAGCTCATGGCGTGGGGAGAGCTCTATGTCATTGACATATTTGGGAAAGAGCGCGCGGATGAATATCTGGGGGCCTCAAATGGTTATCTATTGACGGAGCGCAACGCGCTTTGGCTCGATCAAGTCGGCGACGAGCTTGACGTTGGCGGCGTCCTGATGCCGGTCGGTGCATTCCATATTCCGGGTGACACAGGCCTTGTGAGCCTCTTGCGCCAACGCGGACACAAGGTCACCCGCATCGTGGTCACGGGGGAGGTTTCGCGCTAGGCTTACATCCCAGTGCAGCAAAAGCCCGACCAACCCCATGGCCGATGACATCTCTTCCCTCGAGACCTTGATAGATCTCATGGCGCGCTTGCCCGGGCTTGGGCCGCGCTCGGCCCGCCGTGCGGCGCTTCACCTCGTCAAAAAGAGGGGCGCGCTTCTTTCGCCACTGTCTGAAGCCATGGCAGATGTGGCCGCGACCGCCCGCGAATGCGTGAATTGCGGCAACATAACCACCACCGACCTGTGCAGCATCTGCACATCGGGCAAACGCGCGACAGGCGAGTTATGCGTCGTCGAAGACGTCGCCGACCTGTGGGCGATGGAACGCGCCGCGGTGTTCAAAGGTCGGTATCACGTTCTTGGCGGCACATTGTCGGCGCTTGATGCGGTCGGGCCCGACGAGCTGCGGATCCCACGCCTCCGGGAGCGGATCCGGGAAGAGGCCATAACCGAGGTCATTCTCGCGCTGCCGGCCACTGTCGACGGGCAGACCACGGCCCACTACATCGCCGATGAATTGCCGGGCGTGACAGTCACAAGCCTCGCCAAAGGCGTGCCCGTGGGCGGGGAGCTTGACTACCTTGACGACGGCACGATCACCGCCGCGCTCAAGGCGAGGACCAAATTCTAGCGAAAGTTCCGGGGTCTGAGGCCGCGAGAGGCATCTTCCACCAATTCACGGATGCGCTTTTCACGCGTGGTCGGGCGTTTTGCGGTCTTGATGAACTCCAGCATCCCGCGCTTCACGCTTCGGGGATAGGCGTCCCATTGGGCCCTCGCCTCGCCCAGAGCAGCGGCAAGGTCGTCAGGGACCTCGAGCCGTTCGACTTCGTCGAGGAATTCCCACATGCCGTTCGCCTTCGCGCGCGCAATGGCTGCCTCTCCCGCGTCGGTCATGAGGTTCGCGGCTCGGGCCTCCTCCACCTTGGCCTTGTTGACGGCGGACCATGCGCTTTGCGCCCGCCGGGGTGCTGCCCGCACAGAGCTGCGATCCGCGTCCACACCCCGGGTCACTGCATCGACCCAGCCCCAGCACAGGAGTTCCGAGATAAGCTCGCCTATGGGCGTGTAGTGGGGGGTGTGCTTTTTCCAGAAGACGAGCCAGACGCTCTCGGACTGCGTGTGGTTTCGGGAGAGCCAGTCGCGCAGTTCAGCGCGGCTCCTGACCTCGATTTCCTCAAACTCAGCCATGGGCGCGACACATCTTTGCGGCAAAGAAGGACCGTCCGACGGGGCAATGGCACGCCTGTGCTATGCCGGAGCGTCCGGGTCGCGCCTGTTTGCAGGCCACCTCCCAGAAGGAAAGCCAGATGCGATCAGCCAAACTTCGGCGGCCTTTTTTGCATGTTCGCCATCACCGCCTCCATCTGGTTCGATGAACCCATCAGCGCCGCTTGCAGGATTGCCTCGAGGCGGAGCGCCTCCTCGCCGCCGCCCCAGGCCTCCTCCACCAGCCGCTTGGAGCCGGCGAGGGCCTCGGGCGATTTCGTGCTGAACGCCGCCGCCAAATCCCGTGCGCGGTTGAGCGGAGTGTCCGAGATTTCGGTAGCAAGCCCCATCCCGACAGCCTCTGCACCTGTGACCTCCGTGCCGGTCATCATCAGCATCTTGGCTTGGTCAGCGCGCATGAGCTTCGGAAGGCTCTGCGTGATCCCCATGTCGGGAATAAGGCCCCATTTCGCCTCCATGATCGACATCCGCGTGTCAGGTGCCACGATCCTGAAATCAGCGCCGAGCGCCAGCTGCATGCCCGCACCAAAGCACAGCCCTTCCACCGCCGCGATCACCGGCACCGGCAACGCCGCCCACGACGTCACCGGGCTTTGAAACGCGTTCGCGCCAGACGCATCAGCATGGGAAAGCTTCGCCTTCAGCTCGTCCAGACGTCCGGCCATCGTCATCATCATCGAGACGTCGATGCCAGCTGAGAACACGTTCCCTGCACCGGTCAATATGACGGCGCGGAGGCCCGGTGTGTCGCGCAGGGCGAGTGCCGCGGCCAGAAGCTCGTCCAGGAGATCGAGGCTCATGGCGTTCTTCTTCTCGGGTCGGTTCAGGCAGACCGTCGCAATGCCGCCTTCGAGCTGGGTGGTGACGAGCATCTCAGACCCTCACTGTTGTCGTGATCCATTGGCCTGGGTCTAGCGCCCCAAGGTCCCATGGCCCAATACCCACCCGCACGATACGCAGCGTCGGATGGCCAACGGCCGCCGTCATCCGACGAATTTGCCGGTTCTTGCCCTCGTGCAGGGTCATCGACAGCCACGTGTCTGGAACGGTTTTGCGGATGCGCACCGGCGGATCGCGCTGCCAGAGTTCTGGTGGCGCAATGACGTTGACGCGGGCGGGGCGCGTTCGACCATCCTTGAGATCCACGCCAGCTGACAATCTCTGAATTGCGGCTTCCTCCGGCGCACCTTCCACCTGCACGAGGTATCGCTTCTCAAGCTTGGCTTTCGGCGAGGTAATCCGGGCCTGCAGCCGGCCATCGTCCGTCAGCACGAGCAGGCCCTCGCTGTCCCTGTCGAGACGACCGGCAGCATAGATCCCGGGCATGTCGATGAAGTGCTTGAGGCCCGGCCAGCGTCCCTCGTCGGTGAACTGGCTTAAGACGTTCATCGGTTTGTTAAAGAGGACGATCACGCCTGAAACGGCGGTGGGCGGCCTTGCCTGGTCCTCACCGCGCGTCCAGCTGCCGAATGGCGGACGCGATCCGCTTGCCGATGACTTGTGATCCCTTCACCGATGGGTGAATTCGATCAAGGGCGTGGAAACTCTTGTCACCGGGGCTCACGAGCTGCCTGTTCGACACGAGCCACACCCCTTCCATGGACGTCGCCATCAGAGCGACGCGACGCTCAAGCTCGTCTCCGTCGTCCCGGCAATGCTCAATCGGGGATCCGAAGCCTGGCGAGCGGAGATAGCCCACATAAAGCACCTTGGCGCCGTCCCTGCGGATTTGTGACACGAGCGATGGAAGGCGGCCCGAAGACCCGTCGCGAGAGATGATCTGAGACATGCGCCCCTCGCACTGCGAGCATCCGCAGCCGAGCCAAAGATCATTCCCGCCACCGTTCAAGACGACCCATTCATAGTCGCCAGACTGGTACTGCCGAGAGATACCGCGGATCATCGCACCTGTTACAGCACGGCTGTCCACGTCTTCCCCAAGCTGCCGCGACAGGACGCTGGGGATCGACCTACCTGTGATCGAGTTCCACGCCATGAGGCTGTCGCCAAGCAACTGAATGCGCGCATCCTGCGCCTGGGCTCCGGCGGCCCAGAGTCCCGCCAACAAAATGAATAACACTCGCATGCTGGTACCCTGCCAAGTTCGCGCCGCCTTGCCTAGCCCAACCTGCGGGCAAGAGTGTTTCCGACCTGGCGCAAATGGTCGCTTCGCCCTGCCCAATACCTAATGCGCTTCGGCCCAGTTTGCGCCCTGGCCCGCATCGACGACGAGCGGCACGTCGATCTTGACCACCGGCATGGCGGCATTTTCCATGACCTCGCGGGCCGTGCCGATAAGATCGTCCACTGCGCTGTCTTCCACTTCAAAGAGCAGCTCATCATGGACCTGCAACAGCATCTTCGCAGGGATGTCCCGGATCGCGTCGGGCATGCGCACCATCGCGCGGCGAATGATGTCGGCGGCCGTGCCCTGAATCGGCGCGTTGATCGCGGCGCGCTTTGCAAAGCCTGCGGTGGGGCCTTTCGCGTTGATCTCGGGCGTGTGAATGCGTCGCCCAAAGAGCGTTTCGACCCGCATGTGTTCTTTTGCGAAGGCGGTGGTGTCGGCCATGTACTGCTTGATGCCGGGGAACCGCTCAAAGTACGTATCGATGAAACGCTGGGCTTCGTCGCGCGGAATCCGAAGGTTGCGGGCAAGGCCAAAACCCGAGATCCCGTAGATGACGCCGAAATTGATCGCCTTCGCCTGGCGGCGGACATCCGAGGTCATTTCGTCCAGCGGGACGTTGAACATCTCGGATGCGGTCATCGCGTGAATGTCGATGCCATCGGCGAAGGCCTTCTTGAGCGCAGGAATATCGGCGATATGGGCGAGGATGCGAAGCTCAATCTGGGAGTAATCGAGCGCGACAAGCGTCTTGCCCTCTTCGGCCACGAACGCCTCCCGGATGCGGCGGCCTTCCTCGGTGCGGATCGGTATGTTCTGTAGGTTGGGGTCGGTGGAGGCCAATCGTCCCGTATTGGCACCCGCGATGGAATACGACGTGTGAACCCGGCCGGTATCGGGGTTGATGTGCTCCTGCAGCGCGTCGGTATAGGTGGATTTCAGTTTTGAGAGCTGCCGCCAGTCCAAAACCCGGCCGGGCAGATCATGCTCGGTCGCCAGGTCTTCGAGGATGTCCGCACCGGTCGAATACTTCCCGGTCTTGCCCTTCTTGCCGCCGGGCAAGGACATTTTGTCAAAGAGGATATCACCGAGCTGCGCCGGGGAGCCAACGTTGAACTTCTCGCCCGCAAGCTTGTGGATGTCGTCTTCCAACGCGGCCATCTTCTGCGAGAAAGCGTTCGACATGCGCGAAAGCGTGTCGCGGTCGACCTTAATCCCGTCCATTTCCATCTTCGCCAGTACCGGAACGAGGGGACGCTCCAGCGTCTCGTAGACAGTGGTCACCTTTGAGCGGTGCAGCTTCGGCTTGAATTCCTGCCATAACCGCAAGGTGATGTCGGCGTCTTCAGCGGCGTATCTCGCGGCGTCCTCAACGGGCACCTGATCGAAGGTTTTCATGGACTTGCCCGAGCCCAGCAGCGTCTTGATCGGGATGGGGGAGTGGCCGAGATACCTTTCTGAAAGCGTGTCCATGCCGTGGTTATGAGACCCTGCATTCAGGGCGTAGCTCATTAGCATGGTGTCATCGATCGGGGTGACGGTGACGCCGATCCGGGCAAAGATCTTGGCGTCGTACTTCATGTTCTGCCCGATCTTCAGGATGCCCGGGTCTTCCAACATGGGTTTCAGGATCGCCAGCGCGTCGTCAAAAGGGATCTGCCCTTCGGCCAGCTCATCCCCGCCGAAAAGGTCATCCCCGCCCTTCTTGTGCGTCAGCGGGACATAGCAGGCCTCGCCCGGCTCCACGCACAGGCAAACGCCCACAAGATCCGCGCGCATTTCATTGAGCGCCGTCGTCTCTGTATCCACGGCGACGTAGCCGCGCCCATAGGCCCGGTCGACCCAAGCCCTGAGAGCGGTCGCGTCCCTTACGATCTCGTAGTTTTCCGGGTCAATCGGGGCGAGCTCTGGCGCTGGAACGTCTTCCTTCGGCGCCTCTGCAATGACGGGGGCCTCCACACCGAGGGTCTCGGCCATGCGGCGGCTGAGCGAACGGAATTCCATCGACGCGAGAAAAGGCATCAGGACGTCCGCGTCAGGGTCTTTCACGTCAAGCGAGGCGAGTTCGTAGTCGAGCTCCATGTCGCAGTCGAGCTGCACGAGCTTCTTGGACAGTTCGATCTGTGCGCGATGCTCGATGAGCGTCTGCCGACGCTTGGGTTGCTTGATTTCTTCGGCACGGTCGAGAAGCTCCTCGAGCGACCCGAACTCGTTGATGAGGAGGGCCGCCGTCTTGATCCCGATCCCCGGCGCACCCGGAACGTTGTCGACGCTATCACCGGCGAGGGCCTGCACGTCGACGACCCGCTCTGGGCCGACGCCAAATTTTTCCTCGACCCCTTCGGCGTCGATGCGCTTGTTCTTCATGGCATCGAGCATCTCAACGCCACCACCGACGAGCTGCATAAGGTCCTTGTCAGAAGAGATAATCGTGACGCGTCCGCCCGCGTTACGGGCCTTGCAGGCAAGCGTGGCGATGATGTCGTCGGCCTCGAACCCCTCCTGCTCCAGACAGGCGATGTTGAACGCGCGCGTAGCCTCGCGCGTGAGGGGGATTTGCGGGCGCAGGTCCTCGGGCATCTCGTCCCGGTTTGCCTTGTAAAGGTCGTACATATCGTTGCGAAAGGTGTGCGACCCCTTGTCGAAGACCACTGCGCAATGCGTAGGAGCATCCGCCCCCGTATTCGCAGCAATGTAGCGGCGCAGCATGTCACAAAACCCCTGCACAGCGCCCACGGGCAATCCATCGGACTTGCGGGTGAGAGGCGGGAGGGCGTGAAACGCACGAAAGATAAAGGCGGACCCGTCAATGAGGTGCAGGTGATGACCCTTACCAAACCCCTCGGTGTCAGATGCTCCGTCCATACCGTCCCCCTTCCCGCGTGCGCCATGCTCTGCGCTGTCTCGCACAGCGTGCGGCCTCGTGCCAGATGCGGATGGTCGTTCCGATCAAAGTTCTGCGTGTCCAAACCACCAGAGCGAAGCGCGCAGCCCTCCTGTGGTGGGCGTGAACATTCCGGTCCGCACACCCGCCGCCCGCAGCACTTCCCCGGCCCATTGATTGCAAGTCCGCAGGAGGGAAAACCGCCCTTCCGTCGCATAAAACGCATCGCCGGGAGAGAGGCTCAGGCCCTCCAACTTCCCGGCGATGACGCTTTTTGTCATGGCTTCCAGCAGCCGCCCGTAAGCCTTGGCGCCGATCTCAAGACGCTGATCCGCCCAGTATGCGGGATCTTGCGCGCTCTCCGGCACGGGTAAGACGCGCAGGACGCCTTTGTCGCCCGTGGCGGCACGCCAGACGACGGGGATGGAGAGATCCCTGTAGCTTCCCGTCGTTGTGTAAAACGCCCGCGAGCCCCAGACCACAATGACCCACTGGCTCCCTTGCGGGAGATCTGCGAAGGCAAAAGCCGCACGTGTTGTCGGGTCGAGCCGCAGCACGAAATCCGTGTGGATCGGCCCCCGCAACAGCCAGACCTCGCGGTCTTTGGGCGCTCCGGGCAATTGGGTCGTCGGGCCTGCCACGAACGTGCCGGCAACGAGCACACGCAACACGACGGCGACAAGGCCCAATGTGACGCGCATGATACGCTTCACTCTCCCCCCAATTCATCGAATCTTAGCGACTATACAGCTAAGCCCACGTCATGGCCGCTTATGTCTCTTTGTCGGAAAAACTTGCTCGCGTGCGTGTTCGCACGACGGTGGCGGAGTTCAGATCACAGATCGGGCGTGTCTTCTTCTTTGCAATCCTTGTGGCCCATGGCCGCTCAGAGGAAGAGAGGGCCTACTACCGCAAACTGATGGAGATAGCGAAATCATCGGTCGACGGCGCGTTTGAAGCCCTTCTGAGCAGTGGGCCCAAGGAAGGGCTTGAAGACAGTGCCTTGGCATGGGCCCGCGCAAAGGCGGACGCCGTTCCCGACCTCGCCACCAACATGCGCTCCTTTCATAAGGCGGTGGAGGAAGCGATCGATCGTATCGACAGCGATCCGGAAAGTGTCATTACATTCTTCCTCGACATTACTGATATGGCCGATGCCCTCTTTGGTGGGTCATTCGCACATCTGCTGAAAAGCCTGGAGGACGACTTGCTGGATGCAGACTCGTCGCGCCTTGATGCCGCAACGCAAGCGACCGAAGGCGCAAAGGCCGCGATGGGCCGCATCGATGCAATCAGTCGGTCCGTGCGCCTCATATCCCTGAACGCCGCAGTGGAGGCGGCGCGCGTCGGAGAGACGGGTCGCGGTTTTTCGGTTATCGCGGGAGAGATCAAGACACTGGCAGAGGCGATTGCGTCAGCTTCCCAAGAGGCCGGACGCTCGATGGACGAACTGCGAGAGGTTGCCACGGGCTGACAATTTCGCGGAAGGCTTGCTGGGCACCAACCGCGAGGCTATCTGCACCGGTATGTCCAAGGCCTTCCCCGAAAATGCACTCGATATCCGTGACTTGCGCAAGACCTACGCCGCCCAGGGCTCCGAGCCCCCTAAGGAGGCGCTCAAGGGTGTCGATTTGTCCATCCCTGCAGGCAGCATCTTCGGGCTTTTGGGCCCCAACGGCGCCGGGAAGTCGACGCTGATCAATATCCTCGCGGGATTGGTCATCAAGACATCGGGCACGGTGCGCATCTGGGGCTTTGATCAAGACGAAAACCCACGCCAGTCCCGCGCTGCCATCGGCGTCATGCCCCAGGAACTGAACCTTGATGCGTTCTTCACGCCCCGAGGCTCGCTGGATGTCCAAGCGGGCCTCTACGGCGTTCCAAAGGCGCGACGACGCACAGACGACATCCTCGCCATGGTGGGCCTCAGCGACAAGGCGAACGCGTATGCGCGATCACTCTCTGGCGGCATGCGACGGCGGCTGCTTCTCGGAAAGGCGCTTGTCCACTCGCCCCGCGTCCTTGTCCTCGATGAGCCGACAGCGGGTGTCGACATCGAGCTGCGCCAGATGCTCTGGGCCAACATCCGCGCTCTCAATCGCGAGGAGGGCACGACGATCATCCTCACAACCCACTATCTCGAGGAAGCCGAGGAGATGTGCGATGAAATCGCCATCATCAACCACGGGGAGGTGATCGCTCAGGACAGCACCGACGCGCTGCTCGCGCGCCTCGACCAAAAGTCGCTCGCGATCACGCCCGCCCATCCTGCTGAGCTGCCGACCCCACCGACCGGCATCAACGCGGAACGCCGAAGCGATGGCAGCTTCCTGTTCACTTACTCCCGCGCACAAACTCGGCCCGACGCAATCTTTGCCATGCTCGCTGATGCCGGGATTGCGATCGCGGATGTCACCAGCGTAGAGCCGCATCTTGAAGACGTCTTTCTCTCGCTCACGAGCTCCGACCGGGGCTGAGGCCCGTCTTCTTTGTGCCTCGTACTTCCGCCGGAGGCACGCGGTGCCCGGGATCAGCGTTGCCGCTGCAGCATGGGCCCCAGCGCGTGCCCTGCGACAAGGTGAACATGCAGGTGCGGCACCTCCTGCACGGCGTCATCACCTGCATTCGACAGGAGCCTGTATCCGGCACCGCCCTCGCCCGGTTGAACGCCAAGCATCTTCGCAACCTCCCCAACCGCCCGGGTGAAATCCACGATCTCCGCATCTGTGGCATCCTCGGCGAAGTGGTCAAAGCACACATACGGGCCCTTCGGGATCACGAGAACATGCTCAGGGGCCTGCGGATTGATGTCTTTGAACGCCAGCGAAAGCTCGGTTTCCAGCACCGTCGAGTTCGGAATCTCGCCGCGGAGGATTTTGGCAAAGATGTTCTGGTCGTCATACGCATAGGCCATGGGCGTCTCCTTCTTCGGGGGCACCTTCCCCCAGCCCCGCGCTGGTCACAACCGCAATCCCGTGCGAGTTTCATCCCAGAAGGAGAGCGCCATGCCCCATGTCCCGCCCTTAGATCGGTCTGAGCTGCCGCAATTCGAAAGGAGTTTCGCACGCTACGACGACATTCGCGGTTTCCTGCCCAACTCTATCCTCACCATGGGGCGGCGACCGAACATCGCTGCGGCCTTCATGGCCCTCAATCAGGCCGTGCTCTACGAAGGCACGGTCCCCACCGACCTCAAGATGATGGTGGCCCTGATGACGTCCATGGCGACGGGCTGCCGATACTGTCAGGGGCACATGGCCAACCTTTCCCATGTCTATGGCGTTTCCGACGAAAAGATCGCAGCGGTCTGGGAGTGCGAAGAATCGGCTTTGTTCACAGCGGCAGAACGGGCCGCCCTCGTTGTGGCACGGGACGCCGCTGGCGTCCCCAACACCGCGGAGGCGGCACATTTCGATGACCTGAAGACACATTTCGACGACGCTGAGATCGTAGAAATTGTCGCGTCCATCGCCTTGTTTGGCTATCTGAACAGGTGGAACGACACCATGGCTACAGAGATGGAGGACCATCCGGCCTCAATCGCGCAAAAGGCACTGCCTGTTTGGGATGCTGGCAAGCATCGGCCTTGATCGGGTCAGTCCACGAAAAGGTGCGGCGTGGATGCGATCGACCTCGCTTGCTCCGCCCCCACGGTCAGAAACTCGCCCAGTGGCAGCGCGTTTTCCTCAACACTCGCCCCCTCGCGAATGCGGTGGTAGTGCGAAAAGCCCGCATCCCGAAGGCGCACATGTTCAAAGTGAACATCCTGACGGATCGTGGGGATCACCCGGTCCAGCGCATCCCGTGTTGATGCCTCCCCAGCCAGACCGACCCGTGCTGCGTGTCCGCGCAGGTAGTCGTCTGTAAACTCGCAACTGATCTCAAGGACGCGCATGTCAGACCGGTCGCGTTCAAAGTCCATGATCAGGTCGAATGCCTCGGGATCCAGACAAATGAGCATTCGATCCGTTTCGTAGTAGTCAAACAGCATCCGCACCAACGCGCGCCGGTGCCGCGTCCGTTTCTCGAGCGTCGTCTGAACACCGCCGAGATCCGGCAGCCGGGTATCTTCCTCCTGAAAGAGGTATTCGATCACAGGCAGGTTCGTTTCTTGTTTGATCTTCGCGATGAGGCGCTTGGCGACGTGCCACTTTTTGCACACGACCACGAGAAGCTCCCGATCGCGACCGAGCGACGCCTCCGTCTCCCAGAACCGTTGCGCAAAGCGCCGTCCCTCGCGTCCCCGTCCCGCCAGAAACGCGAAAAGCTTGCGTCCCTCATTGGAGATATCGAACCTCACGCCTGTCGCGGCGTAAAGCTCTCCCAGGCGCGCTTTCAGTTCCTTCGCCTCCGGGCTGATCTTACGGGCGAACAGGAAATCCTGAGCCATGAGCAGATCGTACTGATCGTTGTAAAACGTCACCGGCATCCCGTAATCCGAGAACATCAGGAAGGTGAGCGTGCGCGTCTCAATCTCTTTGCCGGGCACAAGGTGATGCACAAGTGTCTGAAAGAACGTCTCATCCGGGATCCACGTCGTCGCAAAGAAACGCATGACGTCGCGGCGGGACTTCGTGAAATCCAAGATTGCTTCGATCGTTTTGCGCCGCAGGCACCACCATTGGGAGCCAATCATCACCTGAATGTCGCTCGGAACCTCCCGTTCGAGCCCAAGCCGGCGCTGTGTCCACCACGACCAGTAAAAGAGCTTCTTTCGATTGCGCTCGTTGAAATAGTGGCGGTAAACGAGCCGCTCCTCCTTCATGCCGGTCTTGATCCAGTCGCTCTCGAAAAAATCGAAGGCCTCGATATAATCGATTTCCCGCGCGTCGAGAAAGTCATGGGCGTACTCTGCCGACTTGATCGCCATGCAGTCGCCCGACAGCATGTAGAAGTGGCTGGCATCCGGGAACGCGTTGACGGCGGCCTCAACGGCGTTGAGGGAAGCCCGGACCAAAGACCACTCCCCCCAGCCGCATTTCACCCGTTTTTTGGCGAAGGTGACGCGCGGGTTGTCCTTGAGCGCCCCGCGGATCATCGCGAAGTGGTCGGGATTTGCAGACGCATCGAAGTGAATCGCCATGTAATCACCCACCGCCGTCAGGCGGTTCGCCTGGTCGATCACCGACTTTGGATCCTTGTGACACAGCAGGATGAAGGCAATTTTAGCCATATTGGAAACAGACGCGTACTGACCTAGGGATTGTTTTCATGGAAGGTTACGGGAAGCCGTGTTGAATAAACAGGGTTTGTTTGCGATTTACCGGGTATAGAGGCCACAACAACATTAACAGAGGCTGAGCAATATGGGTTTTCCCGGCACCTGGATGACCGAGAGCGAGAGCGTCGTGTATCGCGTCGTGCCGAAATGCGCTTGCTCGACCATCGGGCAGATCATGTTTTACTCCGACCACGGGGAGTTCTTCGACGGGGACATCCATGACGCCACGGGTGGCATGCACAAATGGGCGATGGAGGCGAGCCAGCCTCTGATCAGCGCGAACGTCTCCAACCACAAATCCTACTCGTTCACCTGCGTTCGAAATCCCTACACCCGCATTCTCAGCTCATTCTTCGACAAGATCTGCGGCATTCAGCGCAACGGAAAACGCTACCGCGGCAACCTCGTGCCGCTCCTCGTTCAGAAGTACGGCATCGAGGTCGGCTCTCCTGAAGACGATTTTGAGTTTGACCAGGTCAAGAGCTTCCGCCGCTTCCTGCTCTTTGCGCGCGACACCATCCGGTGGCGCCGCCCGATGGAGCCTGACATTCACTGGTCCGCCATGTCCGGCCACATCAGCACGTTCATTGTCAACGGCGGTCGCTACGACAAGATCTTTTGGACAGAACAGTTCAACGACGGGATGCAGGACGTGCTGGATGCCATCGATACGCCAAAGAAAATCAAGCTGAAGGACGTACCCCGCTTTAACGAGAGCGAGGGACACGGCCCCAAACGCGCGCACCCGGTGGAGGACTACTTCGATGACCTGTCCATGCACCTCATCTTTGAAATCTACAAAAAGGACTTCCAGCTCTTTCGATACGATTTCGAGAACCCAGGCAACAAGATGCCCATCGGAGAGATCGACCTGGACGAGGTGCACGCCAAGCTCGGCGAATAATGTCCTGATCTCTTGACAGATTGATGTCATAGGACATGTCCGGGGCATGAACGTATTGCTCCTCGGCTCCGGCCCCAACGCGACCCGCGCCAGCCAGTGGCCACGTGCCCCATGGGACCGCGTCGTCACCATCAACAATGCATGGCGCGTGCGCCATGATTGGGATGACTTGGTCTTCCCTCACGACTTCCCAGAAGACCGGCTGCCTCAGGCACCGCACGGTCGATTTATCGACGAGACCCACTTCGTGCCCGCGCAGAATGCATTCGGCGGTTTTCTCTATGCCGGGGCAACCATGGCCTTCACCGCTGCGTACTGGGCCCTTCATGCCCTCAAGCCGAGCCTCATTGCGTTTCTGGGCTGCGACATGGTCTATCCGAGAACCGGACCGACGCATTTCTACGGGCATGGAACGCCCGACCCTTTGCGTCCGGACCTTTCCCTCCGCAACCTTGAGGCAAAATCAGCGCGCGCCCAATGCCTGGCCGCCGAACAGGGCTGCACCTTCCTCAACCTGAGCACCGAAGACAGTCGTCTCACATTCCCGCGGGCGACTCCCGGAAACCTGACAGCGCGCCCGCGCCTCGACCTCTCCGCTGCGGCAGAGGCAAAGGCCATGGAAGACGAACTCAACTACCGGACACCCACTGGCTTTCATGACCATCTAGCACCGGATATCGACGCGCTTGATGCCATCGACGCCCTTTGGATTCGGGCGGGCGGGTGCGATCCGGCGCTAGCCGGGAGCGTCCGAGCCGCCGAATAACCTCAGAAACGTCAGAGCCCCAAAGACGCAAAGTGCTGTTTCATATCGACCGCGGGCCGCGGGCCCACATGGCCGATCACCTCCCCGGCTGCAGCACAGCCAAGACGGCCGCAATCCTCCAGCGAGCGCCCCTCCACAAGCCCGTAGAGAAAGCCGGCCGCGAACTGATCGCCAGCGCCCGTTGTGTCTATCGGGGTCACCCGGTCCACGGGGACAGAGACAGCCTCGCTCCCGGATTGGATGGACACACCGGCCCCACCGCGCGTGCACACGACAAGCTCGCATTCCGCAGCCGCCGCCTCAAGCGCAGCCCCCAGATCCGACACTTCGTAGAGCGACAGAAGCTCTTCTTCATTCCCGATGACATAATCGAGGGCGCCAGCCACCAGCTTGCGGAAGTCCGACCTGTGACGGTCCACGCAGAACGGATCGCTCAGCGAGATGCCCGCCTTGCCACCCGCATCGCGCGTCCGTTCTGCAGCCGCATAGAAGGCAGCCTTTCCCGGATCCTTGTCGAAAAGATAGCCTTCAAAAAAGAGGTAGCTGCACTCCTCGAACGTTCCTTGCGGCAGATGCTGCGTCCCTACCTCCGCCGAGATGCCCAGATACGTATTCATCGAACGCTCCCCGTCAGGTGACACGAAGATCATCGAATGGGATGTCGGCAAAGATGCGTCCGGCACCGGCGCGTTTGGAAAGTCTGTCCCCTGCTCGACCATGGCCTGTGCGTATGCGCGACCGAGGCTGTCATCAGCCACGCGGCCAACGAATGCCGTCTTCAGGCCAAGCACGCCGAGTCCTGCGATCGTGTTGGCCACGGACCCGCCCGGAGTCTCTGTGCGCTCTCCCATGGCTGCATAAAGAACCTGCGCGCGCTCCTGCTCAACGAGCTGCATGATCCCTTTTTCGATCCCCATATGGTCGAGAAAGTTATCCGTCGCCGAGGCGATCACGTCAGAGACGGCATTGCCCATCCCCACCACGTCATAGGTCTTTGTCACGCGCAGTTCTCCTTGCAGCCTACCAGATCCGATATGAGGCAATCCTCACAGCGGGGCTTCCTCGCCGTGCAGATATACCTGCCATGCAGGATGAGCCAGTGATGCGCATGACGCTGAAAGTCCACAGGCACATGATCCTCGATGGCGCGTTCAACCGCGACGACATCTTTGCCCGGCGCAATCCCCGTTCGGTTCCCCACCCGAAAGATGTGCGTGTCCACAGCCTGCGCCGGGTGTCCCCACCACATGTTGAGCACCACGTTGGCCGTCTTTCGCCCCACACCCGGCAGCCCCTCGAGCGCGGCGCGCGAGTTCGGGACGACACCGCCATACTCCTCTACAAGAATGCGACTCAGCTTGATCACGTTCTTGGCCTTGTTGCGGTAGAGCCCGATGGACTTGATGTGTTCGACCACACCCGCTTCGCCCAAGGCCAGCATCTTTTCCGGCGTATCCGCAATCTTGAAAAGCGTGTCGGTCGCCCGGTTCACGCCCTTGTCCGTTGCCTGTGCCGACAATGCCACCGCCACCACGAGCGTATAGGCGTTCACGTGATTGAGCTCGCCGCGAGGCTCCGGTTCGGCCACCTCGAACCGTTCGAATATCTGGCGCATAACGGGATAAGCCAGTTGCTTTTTGGTCTTCACAGCCCTGTCGTCGTCCTTTGGAGTGGTTTTCGCAAAACCAAGCTATTCCTTTCACTGTTCAAACCCAGCTCTCTTTTGCGGGTTCTTTGCGGTCGCGCCGCGTCGTGTGCCGGGCTTGTGAATTCCTCCGTGGCGTTTCGGTGTCTACTCTACCGGTATGCGTCTATTTACTTTCCTGCTTCTTCTCGCCTCTCCAGCCGTGGCGTGTGAAGGCCGCGAACCGTGCTTGATTGGCGACCGATCCTACCATCTGCGCGTGCCGGACGGATGGGACGGCGTAAGCAGGCTGCCGGTCCTGCTGCACTTCCACGGATGGGGGCGACAAGGGGATCTTGTAGTGCGCCATGGCCGTATCGCCACGCTCGATGTCGCCGAAAAGGCACTCCTCCTCGCGCCCAATGGTCTGAACAAGACCTGGTCCTTTCGCCGCGCAGATTCTCCAGACAGCGCATTCGCCGCCGCCGTGATCGAGGATGCGGCACGCCGTTTTCCCGTTGATCGCTCCCAAATCTTCGTTTCCGGCTATTCCTGGGGTGCCAACATGGCGTGGCGGTTCGCCTGCGATGCAGGCCGGGGGCTCGCGGGCGTCTATGCGGTCTCTGGCACTCTCCCTCAGACCAGCGAGTGCGCTGAAGCACCCGAAGAGTTTCGGCAGGTCTTCGGCCTCGATGACGGTGTCCTCGCCTTTCCCATGGGCCCGGGTGGCGATACGACCTACCCGGTCGCTCTTTGGCGGGCCAAGATGGGATGCGGTGACGGCACCCAGCTTGGCAGCTGGAACGCGCGGCCGTTCCTGACCTTCACGCGCACGGTTTGGGAGTGTGAGGGGGGACGGGTGGTCATGGATGTACATCCCGGCGGGCACTTCATTCCCCACGACTGGATCCCTCTTCAGTTCAGTGATGCTCTGGCTGGCAGCCGAGAGGCGACACAAGCCAAGGGCGCCCCAAGGGACTGACGCCGCAACAACTCACCCTTTCATCAGCTTCCGGGTCGCCGCGCCTCTGGGCGCCCGCTAGGGTGACATCAAAGGAGGCCACCATGCCTGACCCCAACGGCTACCACTACCAGATCATCGGCAGAGCCATCGCCGCCCTCGATGCGGCGCGTGAGCCTGTCTCCCTCGAGGCGCTCGCGGCAGAGGCCGGGCTGAGCCCAGCGCATTTTCAACGGACATTCACGGCCTGGGCGGGCGTATCACCAAAGAGGTTTCAGCAGTACCTAACACTGGGCCATGCAAAATCGCTCCTCAAGGGTCGCTTCACGACCCTGGAGACGGCGCATGCCGTGGGTCTTTCGGGCACATCGCGCCTCCATGACCTTTTTATCCGGTGGGAGGCCATGAGCCCGGGAGAGTTTGCGCAAGGCGGCGCGGGTTGTGGGATCTCTTGGGGGTGGTTTGACACGCCTTTCGGGGACGCGCTCGCCATGGGGACGGAGCGCGGGCTGTGCGGACTGGCCTTCACGGAGGAGTTTGGACGCGACATCGCCATGGCGGATATGACCTCACGCTGGCCGACGGCCACCTACCGCGAAGATCCGACCGCAATCCGCACAGACATGGAAGCTGCCTTCTCGAGCCAGGGTCAGGCGAACCTGCTGCTCATTGGCCGTCCGCTTCAAATCAAGGTGTGGGAGGCGCTGATGCAGATTCCGTCCGGTCACGTCACGACCTACAGCGAAATCGCCCAGCGCGTGGGCGCCCCGAAAGCCGTGCGTGCCGTGGGGTCCGCCGTCGGACGTAATCCCATCAGCTTTATCATCCCCTGCCACCGGGCGCTCCGGAAGTCCGGCGGGTTGGGTGGCTATCACTGGGGCTTGCCAGTCAAGCGCACGATCCTCGCCTGGGAAAGCGCCCAGCTCGACGCAAGGGAGCCCGCCGCCTAGGCGGAACCGAGCCATACTCAAAGGCGTGTTATTGCATATCACGCCCGCGCACCGACATATGAGCGGAGCCCGGGCAACAATCCCGGCGTGGTAACGAGCAAAGAACAACGAGACCCCCATGACCAAAACTCCACTCCTTCTGGCAGCAGTTTCCCTTGTCACCCTCAGTGCCTGTACCGATCCTGCGTCGTTCGACCCGAACGCCCCGGACCAAAACCGGACACGGCAGGGCGCTATCGCCGGGGCGATAACCGGCGCCATCATCGGCGCATCAGATACTGATGAAGAGCTTCGCGGTGCCGTCATCGGCGCCGCCGTGGGAGGCGCGGCAGGTGCGCTGATCGGCCAACAGATCGACCGGCAGGAAGAGGCCCTGCGCGCACAGCTGTCCTCGGACGTGCAGATCGTCCGGCAGGGTAATGAGCTGATCGTGCGTATGCCGCAGGACATCCTGTTTGACACGAACAGCGCAACGCTGCGACCGGACCTGCAGGGAGACATCCGGTCCCTTGCCTCGAACCTCCAGCGCTTCCCGGACAGCACGGTCACAGTCGTCGGACACACCGACAATACCGGCAGCGCGGGCTTCAACCAGAACCTCTCGCAGCAGCGGGCGGAAAGCGTGGCCTCCATCCTGCGGAGCGAGGGCGTCGCCTCCTTCCGCATCCGCGCCTTCGGGCGTGGCGAGAACGAGCCCATCGCAACCAACCTCACCGCCGAGGGCCGCGCGCTGAACCGCCGGGTCGACATCGTCATCAGCCCCACGGGTTAGGACAGAGCGACCCGCTTCCCCTTCGCCGGAGCTCTGCCTATTCTTGGGCGACCGGCGGAGGACCCATGCCTTTTCAGAAGATCCAAAGCGAAAAGCTCGCCACTGCGGTCGTCGCGCAAGTGGAGCTGTTGATCCTTCGAGGGATTCTGCGCCCGGGCGAAAAGCTCCCTGCTGAGCGCGATCTTGCGGACCGGCTCGGCGTGTCGCGGCCATCCCTGAGAGATGCGCTCGGTCAATTGCAGGCGAATGGCCTGATTGAAACCCGGGCCGGCGCCGGCGTCTTCGTCACAGATTTCCTGGCCGAAGCGTTTTCGCCCGCGCTCATTCGCCTTTTTGAGCGCCATGACGAAGCCGTCTTCGACTATCTGGCCTTCCGGCGTGACCTCGAAGGCCTCGCAGCAGAGCGCGCCGCGCGCGTGGCTTCAGATACCGATCTCGCCGTCATAGCGGCAGTCATGAACAAGATGGAGGCGGCCCATACCAAAAGGACCGGAGATGACGAGGCTGCGCTAGATGCGGAATTTCACCTCGCCATTATCGAAGCATCGCACAACACGGTCATGCTTCACATGATGCGATCCATGTTCGAGCTCCTGCGCCGGGGCGTCTTCTACAACCGCAAGGTCATGTTCAGCCAACGGACGACCCGCACCAATCTCCTTGCCCAACATCGCGCTATCAACACAGCGCTCCAGGCTCGCGACCCCGTCGCCGCGCAACAGGCCGTCGAGGCGCATCTCACCTATGTTGAAAGCTGCTTGCGTGACCACAGGCTCGCCCTCCGAAACCAGGCCATCGCGCAACAACGACTCGCCCAGGAGGCGGAGCGCTAAGACCGCGGGCCCGCGCTCCAAAGTCTTCATCTTTCCAAGAAACCTCCGCCGGAGGCATCCCCGAACAGCAAAAAAAGCCCCCCGTTTCTCACGGAGGGCCTGTATCTCAAACCGCCAAAGTCTAGTGGAGCTTGGCTTCCACCTGCGCGATGCCCGCATCGATCAGCTTATTGGCATCTGCGGCAGACATGCCCCTTGCAAGGATGTCTGAGGCCGCGCCGACAGCAACGGTGATGGCCTGGTCCCGCACTTCTTTCACAGCCGCGGCTTCCGCTGAGGCGATCTGTTCCGTCGCCGCTGTCAGCCGGCGCTCTACGGATTTGGCAATGTCAGCCTTAGCCTGTTCCGCGGCGGCCTCTGCATCGGCCTTTGCGGTCTCGACAATCGCATCGGCCTGACCTTGGACGTCCTTCTGCTTTCGCTCGTAAGTGGCAAGGAGCGCCTGCGCCTCTTCGCGCAGGGCACGCGCCTCATCGAGTTCCGCCTTGATCGCCGCAGCCCGATCATCGAGCATTTTGCCAATCATCCCCGGAACGCCAAAGTAAACGAGGATCCCGACGAAGATGAGGAAGCCGATTGTGACGATAAAGTCCGTGTTCGAAAGCGAATAGAAGTCCGCAGAGAACGGGTTCTTGGACGCAGCGGCGGCTGGACCGGCGGCGAGGATGAGCATTCCTGTCAGAATTCGTGACATCTTTGCTATCCTTTCATCCGCGCGTCGACAGCGGCCGCAACAGCCTTCGCATCGGTCGCGCCGCCCAGCGTGTTCACGATCTCGGCGGCCGCGTCACTGGCAACCTCTTTGACGCTGGTGACAGCGGTGTCCCGGATCGCGGCAATTGCAGCCTCGGACTCTGCGGCCTTGGCTGCGATCGCAGCATCTGCCTTGGCCAGTTCCTTATCGAGCTGGGCCTGGATATCAGCCTTGGTCTTTGCCGCGATCTTTTGCGCCTTGGACCGCGCGTCATTGAGCGCTTTTTCATAGGCGGCCTCGGCCTCTTCCGCGCGCAGCTTGAGCTCCTCCGCGGCGGCGAGGTCGTTGGTAATTGTCCCTGCCCTCTCTGCCAAAACCCCGCCGATGCGTGGCAGGGCCACCCGGCTCAGGATGAAGTAGATAACGGCGAGGGTTACCAGCAACCAGAAGATCTGGTTCGGGTAGTTCGAGAAATCTAGTTGCGGCATTCCGCCGGAGGACGCTGCCTCCGCTGCCGCTGGTGCGTCTGCCATGATGGCCTCCTTATCCCTGAGGACACCCTGGCCCGGTGATCAAGCCAGGGTCGCTCAAGAGAAGGTTCTTAGACGGCGAACATCAGCAGCAGCGCCACGAGGAACGCGAAGATGCCGAGGGCTTCGGCGAATGCGATGCCGATGAAAAGGGTTGCCGTCTGGCCACCAGCGGCGGATGGGTTGCGCAGGGCACCGGCGAGGAAGTTGCCAGCCACATGGCCCACACCGATTGCGGCCGCGCCGGAACCGATGGCCGCTAGGCCTGCGCCGATGAATTGACCCATTTGTGCGATATCGCCTTCCATTGTCGTATCTCCTTGAGCTTGGAAGTTCGTGGCGGCGAGCCGCCGGGTATGCGTAGGATGGGTGCTCGGCACCCATCTGTCAGTGATGCGGGTGCAGTGCGTCCTTCAGATACACGCAAGTGAGGATGGTGAAGACATAGGCCTGGATGCCTGCGACCAGCACTTCGAGCGCGTAGATCGCAATCACCCCCAAGAGGGCCAAAGGCGCAGCCAACGTGATTTGGGCAAACCCTGCGAACACCTTCAAGAGCGCGTGCCCGGCGAGAATGGCCCCCCCAAGGCGCACCGCGTGGGACACGGGCCGCATCCAGAACAGGATGAACTCGATCACCGCGAGGATGGGACGCACGACCGCAGGCGCCGACGTAATCCAGAAGAGGCTGAGGAAGCCAAGACCGTTCTTCGCAAACCCAATCACAAGCACCGTGACAAACACTGAGATCGCGAGAACGCCAGTCACCGCAAATTGGGACGTCGGCGAGAACGACATCGGGATAAGCGCCAGAAAGTTCGCAAACAGGATGAACATGAACAGCGTCATGATGTAGGGAAAGTATCGCGCCGCATCTTTACCCGACACGTCGATGACCATGTTGTAGACAAACCCGTAAGTCATCTCCGCCATGGACTGGACCCGGCTGGGCACCATTGCGCGCCCGCGCGTGCCGGCCACCATGAAGAGCGCAATTGCAAGAACGCTGAAGGCCATCCATAGGGTGGAGTTTGTGAGCGTCAGCATGCCGATGTCAGAGCTGCCGAAAAGGTCTGCCAGTTTGAACTGGTCCATGGGCTTGAAAACGAGCCCGCCGCCTTCGGGTGCATCAGCCATCTTTGTTCTCCTCGACGGAGCTTTCCGGCTCCGCGTGCATCCTTTGGACTTCCTTGGCAGTGCGCAGCATCATGCTGACGCCGCCTCCGAAGCCGAACAACGTAAACGTGACCAGGAAGATCGGCATCGTGCCGAACAGGGTGTCGAGCCCCAACCCAATCCCAAAGCCGAAGGCAATGCCTACGACCAGCTCCAAGACCATCCGCCATGCATTGTCGGACATATCCTGGCTTGCATCCGGCTTCGGCTCCCGAGGGGCGGCACGCTCTTGTGCTGCCGCCAAGCGGTCGTTCAGCGCTTTCAAACGCTCAGGATCGCTCACCTCAATCTCCTGCGGATCTGGCGAGGTGATATTCACCAAGGCGAGCGGAGTCAATTGAAGCGCCTGGCGGATAGAAAACCCCATAAAGCATTGCTATTAAACAAACTTCTGGAGGGAAGCTTTCACTTCGGCTTGCGAATGCGAGCTTTCTAGCTCAATTTGAAATTTAACCTGTTGGTTGAAAGTTTGGCGCGTCCAGCGCGAATGACCTCGCAATAGCCCCTGCCCGGCCCTCACCCTGACACGCTGCCCCGGCACAAAGCAGCCATGACACACGCCATTCTTCGCCCCGCTGCCGGGTGGAAGGTTGATTGGGTCAAGGTCGGTCTCGGGGGCGCGCTTTGCACCGCTGCTTTTACCTTGTCCGGCTATGCCCCCGGCCTTTTATCTGCGCTCTACTACTCCATCGTCGGACTACCGTTGCTCGGGCTCCTCCTCGTGTTGCCATCAGCCCTGGCCCTTGGTTCGGTTGCCTGGCTCCTTTCACGCATCCTGTCTTGGCGTTTTGCGGTGCCCCTTGCCTGCCTTCCCTTCCTAGGATGGAGTCTCGTCTATGCCCCGCTGCAGCAATCCCGGATCCTTGCGGTGGCACAGGCGGATGGCGGCAGCCTGCCGGACTTCTACGACAGCGACGTGTTGGCCGTTCTCGACCTCACCGGGCCCCGACACCCCTCCAAATCCCATTGCACCGCAACCTGCGTCGAAATTCTTCGCTCTGGTGCGATCAAGGCAATCTTTCTGCCAAGGTACATATCTCCGGATGGGAGTGATGTGCGCGGCGTGATCTTCCGCGCCACACCTTACGGTCAGCGCTGTGACAGGGAACTGGCACCACACGGAGTGCGCCCGCTTTGTGTGCGTATGGTCCCCGCAACGCTCTGGGATGTGACCCATGTGCTTGCCGTGAGAGAGCTGCCGGGCGCCGACCCGGAGGCACGCGGCCTGCATGGCGGTGAGCAACTGCGCCTGACGCACCGCTATTCCAGCGATGTTCTGCTCCAAAGGACGGCACTGACGGCGCGCGTGCCGAGCCGACTCCCCCTTTTTGGGGACCTCGACACCCGCACCTGGAACGTCACGCCCCGGATGGCGACGACACTCGTCAACCGCAGCTGGGCGCGTCCGCCGCTGATGACATTGCTCTATCATCGCGTCGACCGCCGCCAGCGCGGCCTTGAATAGGCGACCGCCCGCAGGCTACGCCAAGGTCATGGCCAGCCTCGACACAGTCTTTGCCGCGCTCTCAGACCCGACGCGGCGCGCGATCCTTCAGATGCTCCTGGAAGACGACATGGCTGTGACGGACGTCGCGGAGCCCTTCGAGATGTCCCTCGCGGCTGTCTCTAAGCACCTCACAGTTTTGACCCTCGCGGGACTCATCAGTCAGGAAAAGCGCGGCCGGGTAAAATGGTGCAAGCTGGAGCCGGACGCTTTGCGTGACGCATCAATCTGGATGCAGAGCTTTGGTCAATTTGAGGCTGTGAACCTCGATGCGTTCGAGGCATTCCTTGCGAAGGAATTCCCCATTCACTCACCGGGCGAGGACTGACCTCTATTGCTGTTCGACCGTTTCTGACGGGGTCTGCTGGTCATCGGGCCCGGTGGCCACGGCAAGAAACAAACCAAGTATTGCGCCGATCACAGCGGTTTTCGCGAAGGCCATCACACGCCCCCTCCTGCTTACACTGGTAAACGCGTGTAAACAAAAGCAGACAGCGATTCACTGGGAAGGAGTCGCGCTGGTTCCCCGTTCAGACCTCCCAGTCCCGCGCAGCGGCCTTGAGGAACGTCAAGAAACTCTGGACCTTTGCGGTCCTGTGCAAATCGACATGGGTGACGAGCCAGAGTGGCGCGCTCCATTCCGGGCGCGGAGGGGCAACCTGGGTGAGGTTTGAGTACCGCTCTGCGATCTTTACCGGCAAGAAGCCGATACCCGCACCGGCCACCACGCCATCCTCGTTGGAGCGATTGTCTGCCGTGCGGTAGACGATGTTCTCGATCGGCACCGTCTCACGCAGCCAGATATTGAAGGGTGCGCGGGTTTCCGTGTCGTGGCCAATGAAGTAGTGGTCCTTGAATTCGCTCTCGTCCTTGGGCAGGCCGTACCGCTCCTTGTAGAAATCCGCCGCATAAAGCGCGAGCGCCTGCCTGATGAAGGGCTGCACGACATTGTCGGGTTGCTCTGGCGCCGTGCCCGCGCGGATGGCGACATGGGCCTCTCCGTATTCGAGACGAAAGAGGCGATCTCCCGTGAGATAGCGCACCGTGAGTTCTGGGTGCTCGGCACGAAAGGCCGCGAGGACGGGGGCAAGCATGGGCGACAGCGTCGCGAGCGATGTTATGACCAGCTCCCCGGTAACGGAGGCCCCCCGCCCTCTGAGCCGCCCGGCGAGTTGTGCAAACTGGTCGTCCGTCGTCTGCGCCACGAGGAGAAGGTCATTTCCCGCCTCAGTCGCCGTGTAACCCCTTGCGTGGCGCTGGAAAAGCTTGACGCCGAGCTTTCCTTCAAGGGCGTCGATATGCCGGATGACTGTTGCGTGGTGCACCCCGAGGACGTCCGCTGCCCCGCTCACGGTTCCAAGGCGCGCCACCTGAAACGCCGTACGAACCTCATCCCAACTGTCCATTGAGCCCTCATGTGCAAATCTTCACATCAGAGGTATCTAATTGCGGATTGCGTGCGCAACAAGAGGGCATAGGTCACGTGTGTAAGGCAGGTCATCCTGCCCTCGACCAAAGGATTATAGGCATGGCACGTATCATTCTCCGCATCGATGGCTCCGCGCGCAAAGCGGGCTCGACCACCCGTGGCTTGACCGACAAGGTGATCGCCAAACTCGGCGCAGATCGCGTCATAACCCGAGACCTCGCGGACGGTGTCCCTCTCCTCGATGACGCATGGCTCGCCGCGAACTGGACCTCTGTCGAAGACCGCACCGCTGCGCAGACGGCTACCCTCGCCCTGTCTGATGCCCTGATCGAAGAGATAAAGGCAGCCGACACCGTGGTGATTGGGGCGCCGATCTATAATTTCAGCCTCCCCGCCGCTGTGAAGGCATGGATTGACCAAGTGGCGCGGGCGGGTCTGACCTTCAGATATACCGACACAGGACCGAAGGGTTTGCTAGACGGCAAACGCGCGATCATCGTCACTGCGTCCGGAGGAACCAAGGTCGGCTCCGCGAACGACTTTGCGACGGGATACCTGAAATTTGCGCTTGGATTCATAGGGATCGAAGACGTCGACATTATCGTCGCAGACCAGATGGCGTTCGATGCCGACGCCAGCCTCGCGGCCGCCAATGGCGCGATCAACAGGTTTGTTGCTTGAGTGCCCGCGGAGGTGCTGCTTTCCGCCAGCCGACCACGAGTAGCGTAACAGCGGTAAGGGCCCTGTGATCGCGTTGCAACAAAGCTAGCACCTTCGCGCTGCATCCCCATCTACGTGACGGAAGACATGCAGTCCGCGGGACCGACCCTCCCATCGCAGGACGCAAACCAGGCAGCCCGCATCGTATCCTCCCCTACAGCGCGGGCTGTCGTCATTCTTGGGGGCCAGCCCCCAAACCCCCGGGAGTATTTCCAAACGAAAGAAAGAGCGCGCCTGCCTTTCTTTCGTTCATAGATACTCATACTGCGCCGACACATCAGGCTTGACCCTTGACCAGAAGGCCAGAGTCAGACATACGCCCCCGACTTCCGGAAAGTGACGTGCTTTCCGGTCCTCAGGCGCGAGCCAGGATCGCCCCCCACCAGCGAGTTTCGCCCGTGGGGGCTGAACTGCATTGGGTCTTTGGATTTTGCCGGCGAGACCTCACATTGAGGCCATCGGTATGGATATGGAGGGCTGCGCCCATGTTTGAGACACTGTCTGATCGCCTGAGTGGCGTCTTCGACCGGCTGACCAAGCAGGGTGCGCTGTCTGAGGACGATGTGAAGACCGCCTTGCGGGAGGTGCGTGTCGCACTCCTTGAGGCCGACGTTTCCCTTCCGGTGGCCCGCGACTTCGTCAAGGCCGTGCAGGAGAAGGCGACAGGTCAGGCAGTGACGAGGTCCGTCACACCGGGCCAGCAAGTCGTCAAGATCGTGCATGACGAACTTGTGCATGTGCTGGCCGGAGAAGGCGAGCCCGGCGCCTTGAAGGTGGATAATCCACCTGCGCCCCTCCTGATGGTGGGCCTGCAGGGTGGCGGCAAGACGACCACCACGGCCAAGCTCGCCAAGCGTCTCAAGGAACGCGAGGGCAAGCGTGTCCTCATGGCCTCCCTCGACGTGAACCGTCCGGCAGCAATGGAACAGCTTGCCATTCTCGGCACCCAGATCGGGGTGGATACGCTCCCTATCGTGAACGGGCAGGATCCCGTCGCCATTGCCAAGCGCGCCAAGCAGCAGGCGTCCATGGGCGGCTATGACGTCTACATGCTCGACACTGCGGGACGGCTGTCGATCGATGAAGAACTGATGACACAGGTCGAGCAGGTCCGTGATGTCGCCACCCCTCGGGAGACATTGCTCGTCGTCGATGGCCTCACCGGGCAGGACGCGGTCAACACAGCGCAGAACTTCGACGACCGCATTGGCATCAGCGGCGTCGTGCTGACCCGGATGGACGGAGACGGGCGCGGCGGCGCTGCGCTTTCGATGCGCGCGGTCACCGGCAAGCCGATCAAGTTCGTCGGCCTCGGCGAGAAGATGGACGCCCTCGAGACTTTCGAGCCAGATCGCATCGCGGGCCGCATCCTCGGTATGGGTGACATCGTCTCTCTCGTGGAGAAGGCTCAAGAGGTCGTCGAGCAGGAACAGGCCGAGCGCATGATGAAGCGCTTCCAGAAGGGTCAGTTCAACATGAACGACCTAAAGATGCAGCTCGAGCAGATGATGAAGATGGGCGGCATGGAGGGCATGATGTCGATGATGCCCGGCGTGGGCAAAATGAAGGGCCAGATGGCCGAGGCTGGCATCGACGACAGGATGCTCAAGCGCCAAGTCGCTCTGATCCAGTCGATGACAAAGCGGGAGCGGGCGAACCCGCAACTCCTGCAAGCGTCGCGCAAGAAACGGATCGCCAAGGGCGCGGGCCTTGAGGTGCAGGAGCTTAACCGGCTTTTAAAGCAGCACCGCCAGATGTCTGACATGATGAAGAAGCTGGGCAAGAAAGGCGGCAAGGGCCTAATGAAACAGCTCGGCGGCATGTTCGGCATGGGCGGCGGCCCCTCTCAGGCCGAGATCGCCGCGGCCCAAGCACAGATGGGCAAGATGGGTGCGATGCCCCGCGGCGCGGGTGCCGGCGGCCTTCCCGGTCTGGGCGGCGGCACGCAACTTCCGCCCGGCCTCAGCGGCTTTGGCAAGAAAAAGTGATCCCACCCACCCTGCATACCGAGCGGCTCAGACTGACCGCGCTTGGCGAGCGCCACTTCGAGCCGCTCGCCGCATTCTATGCGGATGAGCGGTCGTCCTTTGTCGGCGGCCCCTTGACAGCAGAGAGGACGTGGCGCGCGCTCGCGACGGAGATCGGACACTGGACGCTAAGGGGGTACGGGCGCTTTGCAGTCGAGCTCACAAAGACGGATGAGATGGTCGGATTGATCGGGCCTTGGTACCCTGCCGGGTGGCCAGAGCCAGAACTGGGCTGGGATCTAATGAACGGCTTTGAAGGTCAGGGGTTTGCCGCCGAGGCAGCCCGCGCCGCGCGAGACTGGGTCTACAGGGAAAAAGGCTGGACGACCGCGATCAGCCTGACAGCGGACGGCAACACGGCATCGGCCAAGCTCGCCCAGCGCCTCGGATGCACCCATGACGGTTGCTTCTCTCACGAGATCTTCGGCGACATGGACGTTTGGCGCCACCCAAACCCGGGGGCGTTGGCATGACGGTGACGCTTGAGACAACGCGGCTTGCCCTGCGACAGCCACGCGTCGATGACTTTGCGGGCTTTGCTGCGATGTACGAAGAGGAGCGGTCGAGGTATATCGGAGGGCCGTTGCCGCGGCGCGCCTCAGGCCGAACCTTCGGCGACATGGCCGGGCAATGGATGCTGCGCGGCTATGGCTCTTTCGTACTGACCCGTAAGGACGACGGCGCCGTGATCGGCTCCTGCGGCCTCTGGCATCCTGTCCATTGGCCGGAGTGCGAATTTGGCTGGACGCTGTGGTCTGGGGACCACGAGGGACAGGGTTTCATCACCGAGGCGATGGAAACGATCCTGCCCTGGGCCTGGGCGCAAGTGCCGTACGACACACTCGTCTCCTACATAGACGCGCCGAACGCAGCCTCCGCTGCGGTGGCGCAACGCCTCGGCGCGACGCTCGACGCGGAAACAACGCGCGAGATCAACGCGCCCGGCGGCTTCTACGCGCATCTGGAAGATGTCGATGTGCAAGTCTGGCGCCACCGGAGGCACGCATGATGCTGCCTCACGAGTTCCCAGCCACGGGGCCCTCTGTTGCGCTGGCGCAGGCCATTCAGGCGCTCATACCCGTGCTGACGACGGAGCGCCTGACCCTCCGCGCGCCCCGGATCGAGGATTTCGCAGCCTATGCACGGATGGCGGAACAGCCCTCGGCCCGCTTCATCTTCGGCGAGATCCCCAGCCGCACGCGTGCATGGTTCGATTTCGGCCAGCTTATCGCAACTTGGCTCTTGCGCGGCCATGGGATGTGGACCGTGGAAGCCGAGGGCGAGGTTCAGGGCTTTGTCCTCATCGGGTTTGAGCCGGGCGATGATGAGCCGGAGCTTGGCTTCATGTTCCTGCCGGAGGCCGAGGGGAAGGGGATCGCTTTCGAAGCCGCGACCGCCGCACGAGACTACGCCCTAAGCGCACTCGGGCTCACAACGCTAGTCTCTTACATCGATCACGAGAACGCACGCTCCATCGCGCTGGCCAAACGCCTCGGCGGAATTCGCGACACGGATGCGGAAAAGCATGACGACACAGTCACCTACCGCTACCTCAGCAAGGAGGCTCGGTCATGAGCGATGCAACGAAGGCCGCGGAAATCCTCAAGGGCCACCGCGAGAGCATCGACCGGCTCGATGCGATCCTTGTCTACACGCTGGGCGAGCGCTTCAAGCACACCCAGTCCGTGGGCGTTCTCAAGGCCCAACACGACCTTCCCCCGTCCGATCCCTCGCGCGAAGAGGCGCAGATCGCCCGGCTCGAAGATTTGGCGAAACGCGCGGATCTAGATCCCGAGTTCGCCAAGAAGTTTCTCAACTTCATCATCGCTGAAGTCATTCAGCATCACAAAAGCCACCAATCGTAGGGGCGCAGCGCGCCCCGTCCAAGGAGACACACACCATGGCCATGAAAATTCGCCTCGCCCGCGGCGGCACCAAGAAACGCCCGTTCTATCGCATCGTTGCAGCTGACAGCCGCATGCCCCGTGACGGGCGCTTTATCGAGAAGCTGGGCACCTATAACCCGCTGCTGCCCAAGGACAGCGAGGAGCGCGTCAAGATGAACATGGAGCGCGTTGAATACTGGCTCGGCAAGGGGGCCCAGCCCACGGATCGCATCGCGCGCATGCTCGAAGCCGCCGGTGCCCGCCCGAAGACAGAGCGCGCAAACCCGCAGAAAGCCAAACCCGGCAAGAAAGCGCAGGAGCGTGCCGAAGAGAAAGCCGCCAAAGCCGAGGCCGCAGCAGAAGCAGCCAAGGAAGCTGCAGCTGCACCAGCGGAAGAGGCACCCGCCGAAGAGGCCGCTGCCGCCGAGGAGTAAGTCCACTTGTTCCGGCTTATCCGCCTTGTCGTTCTTGTCGCCCTCGCTTTTGCAGCGGGGGTGCAGTTCGAGCGCGCCGATGCGGCGACGTCTTGTGCTGAAGAAGCCGACTGGGGCCCATACCTCGAATGTGTCGGGCGCACGATTCTGGCGGAGGTCATCGGGTGAGCGGCGACCGCATCTGCGTCGGGGCGATCGCAGGGGCCTTTGGCGTGGCCGGCGAAGTGCGCCTCAAAAGCTTCTGCGCTGATCCGTTTTCTCTCGGCGAGTACGGTGAGCTTTCCGACGAGACGGGTGAGCGGACATTTACAATCCAGATAGACCGCGCCGTAGATAAGGGCCTTATCGGTCGCCTTTCAGGGGTGCGGTCCAAGGAAGAGGCCGATGCGCTCAAAGGTACACGGCTTTATGCTCCGCGCACCCGCCTGCCGGACCTTCCTGATGACGAGTATTACTATACCGATCTGATCGGCCTGCCAGTCTTCGACCCCGGTGGCGGACAGCTTGGCACCGTCAAGACCGTTCTCAATCACGGAGCAACGGATCTCCTGGAAATAAAAGTGCCCGGCAAACCTGAAACTGCTCTTTTGCCGTTCACGCAAGAAGCGGTGCCCACCGTGGACCTCGCCGCCCGCCGCATTGTCGCCGACCCGCCCGAGGGCATCTTCTCATGAAGGAAGGCTCCCAAGGACGCTCACACGGTCGCAAATCCATCCGTGCCACGATGGCGCCGCGCGCCCTCATGGAACGGGAAGAGCTTGCCAATGCCTGGACCGCCAGGATTATCACACTTTTTCCAGATACGTTTCCGGGCGTCCTAGGTGCATCGCTCACAGGTAAGGCGCTGAAGGAGGGGCGATGGCAGCTCCAGACCACGGATCTGCGCCTATATGGCGAGGGGAAGCACCGGAATGTGGATGATACGCCTGCGGGCGGCGGTGCAGGGATGGTGCTCCGCGCGGATGTCGTTGGGCGCGCGGTCGATGCGACACATCAAGCGGGGCCCATCCTCTATATGTCTCCTCGCGGGGTGCCCTTCACTCAGTCCATGGCCCAGCGCCTCGCCAAGGAGCCGGGTTGCACAATTCTATGCGGCCGGTTCGAGGGCGTCGATGAGCGCGTCATTGAGCACTACCGGATGACAGAGGTGTCCATTGGCGACTACGTCCTGACCGGCGGCGAACTGGCCGCGCAGGTGGTGCTTGACGCCACTGTGCGGCTTTTGCCCGGCGTGCTGGGCAACGAGGCCTCGACAGAGGAAGAAAGTCACAGCTCTGGCCTCCTGGAGCATCCGCATTACACCCGCCCGGCTGAGTGGCAGGGGCGCACGATCCCGGATGTGCTCACCAGTGGCCACCACGGAGAGATTGCGAAGTGGCGGCGCGCCCGGTCCGAAGCTCTGACGCAGGCGCGCCGCCCTGACCTCTGGAAAAACAAGGATGGCGCGCCTTAAAGAAGCTTTGAAAGGGCCGGATGCGGAAAACGCCGGTCTAGCGTCACGGCAAAGAAGGGCTCCCGAATACCGAGATCAAAGCGCGCCGTCGCTAGCGCCCCTCCCGCAACCTCATCGGCGACGACAACGGCCGGTGCCGCCGCCACGCCCGTCCCTTCCCGCGCGAGGAGACGGATAAGCGCCATATCGTCGACATCAGCGATAATGGTGGGACGCACCTCAAGCCGCGCGAAAAGCGCGTCGAGCGGCGCGCGCAGCGTGGGGTCGGATGGAAGGATCAAGGGCTCCGCCGCGAGAAGGGCCGACAGTGTTTCATACTGCAAGCGCCGCGGCACAGCGTGAAGCTCGACGGACTGTTCAGCAATGCGCTGGCCGCGAATGCCCGCCTCCTGCGGGAGCGCCGTGGTCAAGACGACGTCAAGCGACAGATCGCGCAGGTCCGCCACCAAAGATGGCAGGTCGCCAGAGCGGAGGTCGAGCGGAGTCTGCGCATCGAGAACGGGCCGCAGAAATCTGAGCTGAAAGTTTCGTGACAGAGTGGACAGCGCCCCTACCCGCAGGGGCCTCGCCGGATCAGCGACATCCTTGAGAGTGGCGAGAAGCTCTTGGCCTTCCGCGAAAATGCTGTCGGCGTGGGCAAGTGCGATGCGCCCCTCTTCAGTCAAGATCAGCGCGCGGCCCTCGCGCCGGAACAGGGCGTGACCCAAACGGACCTCCAGCGTCTTGATCTGCGCAGACAGGGCAGATTGGGACACGTTCAGGCGCGCTGCTGTCCGTGTGAGCTGTCCGTCTCGCGCGACCTCGTGAAAGTACCGCAAGTGATGGTAGTTCAAATCCATAGTTCGAAATTATAGAACGAAATACGCTTATTCTTATATTTTTTATTTACCATCTACGAAGCTAGCTCCTTCAAAGCACCAAGGAGGCCGCCATGGATCAGATCGCAACTATACTCGCCACAATTCTTCAGCAAATGCAGAGCCCAACCCTCGCGTTCCTGATTGGGGGGCTTTTGCTGGGCGCCATGAACAGCAAGTTGCGGATCCCAGACGGAGCCTATCAGATCATTGTCCTGATCCTGCTCCTCAAGGTCGGGATGAGCGCAGGCATCGGCATACGTGACGCAGGCATTGGCTCCCTCATCGTACCGGCCATCGGCGCCGCCGTCCTCGGCGTGGGTATCGTTATGCTTGGCGCTTTGACGCTGGCGAGGCTCCGCGGCCTCGGGAAAGCGGACGCCTACGCGACCGTGGGCCTTTTTGGAGCTGTCTCCGCGTCCACTTTGGCCGCAGGCATGGCGATGATGGATGACGCAGGTATCGGCTATGAAAGCTATATCGGGGCGCTTTATCCCTTTATGGACCTCGCCGCGCTTTTGACCGCGATCATCATGGCGCGCCTGGCCTTGGCCAAATCCGCGGCCCCCACGGGTGGCGGCACCATGACATTCGGCGGCAGTGGTCGCGCCATGGCTGGCGTTGACATCAAGGGCATCCTTGTCGACACCCTGCGCTCCACGGCGATCTCCGCGCTTCTTCTGGGTCTCGCAATCGGTCTTTTCGCGGAACCGCAGCGCGTCTACGAAGGCTTTTACGAGCCGCTCTTCCGGGGCCTCCTCTCACTCATGATGCTGGCCATGGGGCTTGAGGCTTGGTCGCGGCTGAGCGAGCTCAAGGGTGTGGCTTGGGCTTATATTGCCTATGGCCTTTCGGCCCCTCTGGTCCATGGCGCGCTGGGGCTCGGCGTGGGGCTCATCCTACACGAGACGATGGGATTTTCGGCGGGAGGCATGGCGCTGCTGGCGGTGATGGCAGCCTCCAGCTCTGACATCTCCGGCCCCCCGACCATGCGCGGCGCCCTGCCCGAAGCCAATCCGTCGTCCTATGTGGGCTCTTCCACCGGCCTCGGCACGCCAATGGCAATCCTCACGATCCCGCTCTGGATCGCGCTGGCACAGGCCCTTGCGAGCTGACGCCCGTCTTCTTTGTGCCCTGTACTTCCGCCGGAGGCATACACTCTTGCCAGCAGCGCAGAGGGCCCCTATAGCAGCGCCATCTCAGCCCTGAGCTCATCGGGGCTGAGGTCGTTTGCGGGGACGTGCCGCGCAGCAAACAAGAAACTCATCCGCGGGCAAACCGCGTCGTCACAAGAGAAGGAGAGGCCACCATGGACCTCATCGCACAGCTTGAGGCCGAACAGGTCGCACAGCTCGCAAAAGACATTCCGGATTTCAAAGCCGGAGACACCCTGCGTGTCGGCTACAAGGTGACCGAGGGCACCCGCTCTCGCGTGCAGAACTACGAAGGCGTCTGCATCGCACGAAAGAACGGCGAGGGTATTGCCGGCTCGTTCACCGTGCGGAAGATCAGCTTTGGAGAGGGCGTGGAGCGCGTCTTCCCCCTGTACTCCACCAATATCGAGAGCATTACCGTCGTTCGCCGGGGTCGCGTGCGCCGCGCCAAGCTCTATTACCTGCGGTCACGCCGGGGCAAGTCCGCCCGGATCGCCGAAGACTCCACCTACAAGCCGAAGAAAGGGTAGCTCAGATGAAAAAAGACACCCATCCCGAATACCACTTCATCGACGTGAAAATGACGAACGGCGACGTGGTCAAGATGCGCTCGACATGGGGCGCGGAGGGCGACACGTTGTCCCTTGATATCGATCCCTCCGTGCACCCGGCATGGACAGGCGGCAACACGCGCCTGATGGACACCGGTGGTCGCGTCTCGAAGTTCAAGAAGAAGTACGAAGGCCTCGGGTTCTAGAGCCCGCCCCTTCCGCACATTCCAGGCGCCTCCGCATTCCTGTGCGGAGGCGTTTTTTGTGGGCGAACACGATCCGAACTGCGCTCGCGCGATACCACCATTTTCAACAGAACTTTTGCCGCCAGGGATCCAAGTGCCTCCGTCCGTAATGTGGATGGACGTCACCGCCACGACCAGCGCTGAAGATGGCCTGATTTCAGTCCGAGACGTCTCCATCCAATTTTAAGTTCACGCCGCAATTCACGCGAGGCGTTGCCTTAGAGTGGCCTCATTTCATGCATAGACTGTTTCCAGAGCAGACAACAATCGTGCCCTGAACAGTCTAATGGAGCGAAATCATGGCCTTTAAGAATGTCACTTTTGCCGCCCTCGCGGCTGCCCTTTTCGCGGCAGCACCTGGCGCCCAAGCCCAAAGCGCTGACGGGAAAGCCTTCGGCGAACTGGTTTACCTCGCCGATGGCAGCATCATGATCATCAGCGATATGGGCATCTACCCGACCGCACCCGCGTTGGCCGCTGAGCTCTCCGCAGCCGAGGCCACACACGTCCTTTTCGAGCCTCAGCTCGATATCGTCACGCGCGGGACAATCGCGACCTTCGATCGGGAACAGCCTGTTCGTCTGGTATATGCACACGGCGCCTATCGCTGATCACATCCATGTAGCTGGGGCGTAGCGGTAAGCGGCGCCCTCAGCCCGGATGCGCCCAAAGCCCGGGAAGTGAACATGGCTGCCCGCGATAAGCATCTTTTCCGCTGCGGCCATGTCGAACACGCGCCGCCTGCTTTCAGCGGCGAGTGCAGGGTCCGTGTCAAATCCGAAACCCGTATCCGGCAGGGCTGTGTGCACATCTGCAGAATGCAGCGTATCCGCGACCATCAGCAGTGCCTGATCACCGCCATCGATGCGCAGCAGGCTGTGACCCATCGTGTGCCCGGGTGAGATCATAAGCGTCACCCCCGGCGCAACTTCCTCTGCATCCGAGGCAAGTGTGACCCGCCCCGCATAGGCGCTCAGAACGCCGCCAGCTAGATCAAAGAGGCCCTGCGCTTCGGCGGGGGCTTGCGCGCGCATCGACGCGTCCGTCCAGAACCCATGTTCCGCCTCCGCGACGATGAGCTCGGCATTCGGGAACGCCGCACCGGATGCAGCGAGAAGCCCGCCGACATGGTCGGGATGCAGATGGGTCACGATCACAGCGTCGATTTGCGCCGCGCCGACACCTGCCGCAGCCAATGCTGCAGGTAGGCGTCCGAAGCCTGGCCCGAGAAGTTCCAGCCCTCCCATCCCGGCATCGATCAGCATTGTACGATCCGCCGACTGCAGTAGAAACGCGGACACCGGAGCAGGCAGGACGTCGCCAAGGCCTGCGGCTTCGGCGGCCGTGTCAATGGCACCCTCATCGCCGAAAAAGAACCCGCGCGCCAATGGTGCGATCCCGTCGAGAATGGCCGTGATGCGGTAGGCACCGAGGGGCATATCAACCATCGCCGGGGCCGTCACGCTGTGACCGTCGGCCCGTGCGGAGACGACATGGGCAAAACCTGCAAGCGGAGTCGTCGCTGCGAGAGTTGCAAACTTGCGTCGAGTGAATGTCATTTCGGCCCCTCTTTATATCTATATAAACTATATCGTACTAGATATATAATACAGTCGCGCTTACCGCGTCAATACCCCTAAGTTGGGCCAACACAGACGAGACAAAGCCGCCATGGACACGCCCACGAAACACGCCCTTGCAGACCATGTGTGTCATCAGGCCTATGCGTTCGACCGTGCGCTCGGACGGGCCTATCAGGCCGCCTTTGCCGGCACAGGGTTTACGTATTCCAAGTTCATCGTGCTCCTTGCCCTAGACGATCACGGCGCTCTCACCATCGGAGCGCTATCCGGACATCTCGGGGTCGAACAAAACACGCTCTCTCCTTTGCTCAAGAAGATGGAAGCCGCGGGCATAGTGACACGCGAGCGATCGACCGAAGATGAACGACAGGTCCGCATCACCATGACCGAACTTGGGGCAAAAGTCCTTTCTGCAGCACGCATTCCTGCCGGGGAAATCTATGCCTCGATGGGTCTGAGCGATGTGGAAGCCCGGGCGCTTCTCAAGACCCTCACCGACCTGCGCAAAGCTATCGCGAACGTCGACCCGACCCCGATCAGCCTTCCCGACCTTTCGCAGTGATCGCCCTGGCGACACGCGGACCGCTTTCGATTGCGCCATCGAATAGGCCGCGCCGCCGCCCAAGAATACGCGTGTCGTAGGGCATGTCAGAGCGCTAAGGGCGACCCATGATCAATGCGACCCCTCTTTCAGCAGCGCCGTTTGACAAAAGCCGAGGAAATCCGCGGATGCCAGAGCAAGTTGCGCCGCGCGATCAACGATGTCGCCTTTCGTCCATGCGCTTTTGGGCAGCCTCTCCAGGACGAGAAAGTTCTTGAGTTTGATGTAAGGCGCATGGTCGTGCCCGTCATGCGCTTCAAACCCTTTGGGCATCCGCGTCAAGGACGAGGATTTGTCGAGATCGAGGTCATGCTCAGCGAGGCTTTCCAGCATCTGTGTGAAGCGCTGCGGGCGCTCAACGATGCGCTCACGGATGAGTGCGAGTTTTGACGTGGCCAGTTGGTAAAAGCCGGTGGCCATGAAGCCACCCGTGGCATCAAGATGGATGTAAAGGACGCCGTTCATTTCCTTCTTCGTTCCAGACGGCGTGAGCAGCCCGGACACTGATGTCTTGTAGGGGCTTTTGTCCTTGGAGAACCGGATATCGCGGTTTTGGCGAAACATCGTTTTCTTCGACCCGATGAGCGGGGCTATTGACCCCTCAAGGCGCGCTGTCACGGCCTCCAGAACGTCCGCAAAGGGCGCGCGGAGCTGCGCGTCGAACTCAGATTTATGCGCGTCGTACCACTCCTTTTTGTTGTTCGAGGCAAGCTTCTCCAAAAGCTCGAATGACACTGGCGTGAAGGATTGGTCGAGGGGCATGGAGATCTCCTTTGCGTAGGAAATGGTCCGAATTCGCGCCCTGTCACGCCAAAGTGGATTGACGGATGTCAAAGGAAAGAGGCGCGTCCGGGCAACACTCCACCTCGCGGGGGCACAGACACATGCTGCGGGGCCTTCTCAAAGCTCCGCCCCCAACATATTGTGCGCAAAACGAGTGCAGTGAGGGTGCCGACCATGGCCCATATAATCGTTGTCGGAAACGAAAAGGGCGGTTCGGGAAAGTCGACGACGTCCATGCACCTCGCGACGGCCCTGGTGCGGCTCGGGCACAAGGTGGGGGCCCTCGACCTGGACCTGCGGCAAAAGACGTTGGGCCGCTACACGGAAAATCGACGGGCCTATTCCGAGCGAGAAGGCCTCAACCTGCCGACACCGAACTACATCGACCTGCCGGAAATCGACCCTGCGCAATTGAAGGACGGTGAGAACATCTTTGACCACCGCTTGTCTGCAGCCATCGCGCAGTTGGAGCCCGATAGCGACTTCATCCTCATTGACTGCCCGGGGTCTCATACCCGTCTGAGCCAAGTGGCACATTCGCTGGCAGATACGCTGGTCACGCCCTTGAACGACAGCTTTGTCGACTTCGACCTCCTCGCGAAAGTGGACAGCGACGGGCAGAACATCCTGGGGCCGTCCGTGTATTCAGAGATGGTCTGGCATGCGCGCCAACTCAGGGCGCAAGCAGGGCTTGATCCCATTGACTGGATCGTCGTTCGCAACCGCCTCGGCGCGCAACAGATGCTGAACAAAAAGAAGATGGGTCAGGCCCTCGACAAGCTCGCTCGTCGGATTGGCTTTCGTCACGTCCCCGGATTTTCAGAGCGCGTGATCTTTCGGGAGCTGTTTCCGCGCGGTTTGACGCTTCTGGACCTACGAGATGTCGGGGTCACGCGGATGAACATCTCGAACGTTGCAGCGCGTCAGGAGCTACGTGAGCTGGTGAAAGCGTTGAATCTGCCCGGGGTCAGCGTCGACTTCTAGTCTTCACTTTGCCGCGCTGAGGCCCAGACCGAGCCGTTATCCCAGGGGTAGATTGCCGTCGCAGAAGCACCCTTCGCACCATGGGTCACGACAACGCACACGGCCTCGCCCACCTGCGCATCGATAAGACCGCCGGCACGCAAAACATCGACATGCACAAACACGTCTTCAGGATCGCCGAAGACGTTCACGAAGCCATAGCCTTTCGATTTGTCGAACCATTTCAGGCGGGCAGCTTTGAGATCCTCGGAGGGGTCAATCGACACATGGATGGCGCCCTCGCGCTCTCCCGCGCTTTCCACGACTTCAGTGAGCTCGGTGGCCTGCAGGCCTCGAGGGGTCTCGTCATAGGTAATCGTAACCGTGTCACCGGCAGTGACATCTGTTCGACCGAACCGTCGCACGACGTTAACGTGCAGCAGAATGTCTTGTGATACGCCTTCGGCAATTACAAAACCAAAACCTTTGGAAAGATCGAACCATTTTACGACGCCACGAACGTTGCGCTCATCCGTCATTTGTAGCGGCCTTGTCTTCTCTTTTCGTCTGCGGCCCCACGCCTCGTCACCCTATAATACCGTGACCCGACACCTATCTCAGGTCAACAAGAGGCCGCTCAAATTAGTTAATGTGGGGGTTTCCTAGCGGGAATAGGGAGGTTTTACGCTCACTGATTGTTCGCCAAACGGCCCCTGCACGCCATACGCGATTAATACCTAGACACAATCCCTCTGAAGCAATGCGCTCCACCCAAGACAAACACTGCACCTGAGTCAACCCTTGCCGCGCCGCCCAACCGGGCACCTGAGCGGCTTCAGTGTCAAGTGGCGGACCGAGGAGGATTCGAACCCCCGACCCCTTGATTCGTAGTCAAGTACTCTATCCAGCTGAGCTATCGGTCCGTGGAGGCGGGGGATACGCTCAGGCCTGCGGCTTTGCAACCCCAATATCACCGTTCTCGCGGATCGCGGGGGCGAGAGTTGTGGCGATCTCGGATTTCGGAAGGAGGATCGAAAACCGCGTCCCTTCTGCGCCCGTTTCCTCGAGTAAAAGCTGCCCTCCATGGCCCCGAACAAGCTCCGCTGCGATGGCGAGGCCAAGCCCCGATCCCCCTTTTCGCGCTCCGCCTTCAAACGCCGTGAAAAGCTTCTCTTGTGCTTTCGGCGGAAGACCCGGGCCATCATCTGCGACGGTGATCTGCCAGCTGTCATCGTCTTCTTTCGCGCATACAATGATCGTCCCAGGGCGTCGCGCGACTTCGAGCGCCTGGCGCGCGTTACGCGTGAGATTGCCCAGAACGCGGTAGAGCTGTTCGGGGTCTACCCGTATCACCAGCCCTGGAGGTACATTGCAGGTCAGGGTGACATCGCTCTGCGCGGCGAGTTGCTCGCTCTCGACGAGGTCCTTGACCAGAGGGCCAAGCTCAATCCGGGCGAGTTTTGGGGGCGCCTCATCGGCCTTTCCGAAGGTCAACGTCGCCTCACAGAGATTAACGGCGCGCGAGATTGAGTTCACGAGCTTCGGCGCGAGGCGTTTGACGAGGGGATCCTCTGACGTTTCTATCCGATCCGTAAAGAGCTGCGCAGATGTCAGGATGTTGCGCAGATCGTGGTTCACCTTCGCTACAGCCGCCCCAAGCTGCGCCAGCCGGTCCTTTTGCTTCAATGAGCTGGTCAGGTCGGTTTGTAGCGAAAGCAGAGCATTTTCGGCCTGACGCAGCTCGCGCACGCCGGCCGCCGGCTCAATGATGTTGCGGGCATCTTCGGGGGCACGCGCGTATCGCTTCATCGCCTGCACAACGCCCTGGATCGGCTTCACGAGAAGGCGCTGCACGGCAAAGAACAAAAGCACGGCTGTAAAGATCGAGATCGCCGCCGACAGCGCAAGGATCGTGAGCCCGTAGTCGATCATAGCCCGCCGCAGTTCCATGGTGCCCAAGGTGATCTCGATCAAAAGTCCCGCCTCCCGTGTCGGGTTGCCAATGACGCGGATAACGCGATCCTGGGTGTCGAACAGGCACACAAACGCATCCCGGATCAGCTCGTAGGCGGTGGGGTCGCGCAGGTCATAGGTGGCGTAGATCGGCTGAATGACCGGCGAGGACAGCACAAGTTGCCGCGCCTCGTCGCGGCGCAGCACAACGTTGTAAACGCCCGCATTCTCTAGGAGTTCATCTTCGAGGTTGGGCGTAATTGTATCCTCCGCCAGCAGCACGAGCGACGCAATCTGCGATCTCTCGATACGCTGGAGGAGGAAGTCTTCGCGAAACCGCGCTATGGACGGCACGAAGATGAACACCTCCGCCAGCATCACGAAGATGACGGTCAGGATCAAGAAGCGTCCTGAAAGGGTGTTCACCGGGCCGCTCTCCTCTTACGGAAGCCAGCTTTGGACGAAGCCGACGACTTTCTTGACGGTCGCGCTCTCAAAGAGCTTGGGGGAGAAATAGGCGCTTGCCGCGCGTTTGTTAATCTCTGAAAGCGTCGGATATGGCAGCACCGTGTTCGAAATCGCCGTCATCTTGAGGTTGTTGGCGATGGCCATGGCCCACATCGAGATGAGCTCGCCCGCTTGCTTTCCGACGATGGATGCACCTACCGGGCGGCCTTTGACCACCATGACCTTGATGAGGCCCCGGCCGCCCCCTTCGGCCACGAGGCGATCATTCTCGTCCGTTTCATAACGCGCCACGAAGACCGCCGTCTTCCCGTACTTCTTGATCGCCTGCGCTTCCGTCAGGCCAACCTGGGCAATTTCGGGATCGGTGTAAGTGGCCCACGGTATGTGGTCGTAGCTTGCCTTGGCGGGAAGCCCCAGCACGGCAGAGCGCACGACGATCCCCGCATGATAGCCTGCGAGGTGCGTGAACTGCATCCCGCCTGCGGCGTCGCCAATTGCGTAGACTTTCTTGTTGGTCACAGATCGAAGTGTCGCGTCCACCTTCACCCCAGATCGGTCGTATTGTACGCCAGCCGCTTCGAGGTTGAGCTTGTCCACATTCACCTTGCGCCCCACGGCCACCAGAAGATGCGTGCCGCTGACCTCTCCCTCTGACGTCTTCACGGTGACATCGCCGTCGGAGCCGCTGACGCTTTCGGCTGCGGCACCTTCCATGATGACCACGCCCTCTGATGTCATTTTTTCCAGCGCGATTGCAGCGATCTCGGGATCATCCTTGCCCAGCGCCTTGCCCGCCTCAATGACCGTGACCCGGGAGCCAAGACGGCGATGGGCCTGCGCCATCTCCAGCCCGATGGGTCCAGCCCCGATGATGATCAGATGCTCGGGCTTCTCGCGCAGATCGAAGATGTTCTCGTTGGTGTAATAGGGCACCGCGTCGAGGCCCGGGATCGGCGGTACGAACGGGCCAGAGCCTGTCGCCACGATGATGCGGCGCGCTGTGATCGTGTGCGGTCCAGCCTCCACTGTCTGCTTGCCGGTGAAGCGGCCAAACTCGCGGATCACGGTGACGCCGAAGCCTTCAAACCGCTCCTGACTGTCCATGGGCGCGATCTCGTCGATGACATGGCGCACATGGTCCTTGGACGCGGCGTAGGAAACTTCGGGCATGACGGGTGTGACGCCAAAAGGCTTGCCCGTTTCCATGGCGTGGGCTTGCTTGCCCGCCGCAAGGAGCGCCTTTGAGGGGATGCAGCCGAAGTTAAGGCAATCGCCTCCCATCAGGTGCGCTTCGAGGAGGACAACCTTGGCACCCATCTGGGCCGCGCCGGCTGCCACTGAGAGGCCACCGGAGCCGCCCCCGATAATGAGAAGGTCGGTCTTGATCTCTGCGGGAAGGGCGGCGGCGGTGTCGATTTTCGATTGGTCGGTCATGTCGTAAATCCTGTGCATGGGCAGCCCCTTGGCCATTGTGAAGTGCGGGCCATGAAAGCTGACTGAGGGTTGTGTCTGTCTGGTTTCCCCAGCCTTTACGCGTGGTGCGCGGATCAAGCTGTCCCTTCGCTTCACGCCGAAACCGTTTGTCTGGCAAGCCTTGGGAAGGGGGGATGGGCGCCCGGCCAAGCCGGGCGTTAGTCACTCAGAGGCCTTTCTTTCCGCGGACCGCCTTTACCAGGATCGGGAGAAGCGCGAGCGCTGCAAGGCCGAGGAGCGGGCCAAGGATGGGCCATGTGAAGATGATGCCGAGGTCTGGCGTCTCACCCCGGGCGAACACGTCCGAGAGGCCCGCTCCTATCGAGGTGTAGACAAGGGCACCCGGCAGGATACCAAAGAACGTGCCGACGACGTACTTCCAAAGCGGAACACCCACAACGGACAGCGCGAGATTGGACACGAAGAACGGGAAGATAGGAAGCAGCCTTACGAGGAACAGCGTCTCCCACTGGTTTTCGTCGATGCCTTTTTTGATGCGACCCATGACGCCCTTTGACTCGGCGAGCTTCGCCTCAGCGGCTTCTCCAAACCCATAGCGCGCGGCCATGAAGGTGGCAGTCGCTCCGAGCGTGGCAGCAATCATGTTAAAGAGCGTTCCGGGGAACATCGCGAAGAGGAAGCCGCCAGTGATCGATGCAATGGCCGCGCCCGGCAGGGCGAAGGCGATGATCGCTGTGTAGGCCAGGATGAAGATCAGCGACATCAGCAGGAAATTTTCATCCCGAAACGCCAAGAGCGCTTCGCGATTGTCCCTGAGGGTCTCGAAGTTCAGGTAGTCTCCCAGGAAGTAGATACCGCTCACGGCCACGATGGCGATGACGGCCAGCGGGGCAAAGCGTTTAATGGGGGAGGGTTGCGGAGTGGGCATGGTTGTCTCGGTCATGGTCGGTCTGCTTTGTGGTCAACGGGCGCTGGTCGGTGCCCTTGGTTGGTGCGGTTGACTATGAAGTGCGCCGATCGGGCCGCGAAACCTAGCCTGCTCACGTCCCATTGACCCTTCCCCTTGGAATGTTACAGAAATCACGCTGTGTGCGGTGGTATGCCGTGCGTTTTGTTGCAGAAGCGCTGTAACGCATTTGACAGCACCGCGAGGCATCGGTAATGCCCGGGCTTCATACGTTGGGTGTGCCACACCGCACGCCCCCCGAACGGAGACACGATGAGATGAAGCGGACGTTTCAACCCTCGAACCTGGTGCGCAAGCGCCGCCACGGCTTCCGCGCCCGCATGGCGACGAAGGCAGGCCGCAAAGTGCTGAATGCCCGTCGTGCTCGCGGCCGCAAGAGCCTGAGCGCCTAAACGCCATGGCCAGCGGGCCGGACGGCCCCTTGGGAGGCCCTGCAGTCGCGGGGCCTTTTGTCGTGAGCACGCCGCGCATCGGCCCTTTGCGTAAACGTGCCGACTTTCTGCGTGCTGCCAAAGCACGCGGGCAAGGGACCAAGAGCTTTCATCTCCAAGCGCGACGCCGTGCAGATCACGAGCGGGCTGAGCATGCGGTGCGGCTCGGCATCACATGTTCGCGGAAGGTCGGAAACGCGGTCGCCCGTAACCGCGCGAAGAGACGCCTTCGCGAAGCAGGGCGCTGCATTCTGAAAGAGCTCGGGCAGGACGGATGGGACTACGTCTTGATCGGACGTAAAGACACGACAGCGCAACGCTCATGGGACGAACTCTTGGATGATCTGCGAAGCGCCCTCCAATCCGTGCACTAGCAACCTTTTCTAGAGAATGAGTTTCGGCGCAGCGCCTCGCGGCCTATGTTACCGGCATGTCGCCGCTCGCCCATGTCTTTGCCCTGCCCGTACGTGCCTATCGGCTGATTTTTTCACCTTGGGTCGGGCATAATTGTCGCTTTCACCCGACTTGCTCCGCCTATACTCTGGAGGCCCTTGCCACCCATGGCGCATTCAAGGGCGCCTATCTAGCCGTAAGGCGGATCTTGCGATGCCACCCCTGGGGCGGCTCCGGCATTGATAATGTGCCAGAGAAGCAACCGAAGACGTAAGTGCCGCCAACTCCGCGGAGGGCGCTTTGGCCTTCTAGGGGCGCTCGAAGGTGATGATGACTTGCCCGATATCCACGCCAAAACGCTTCATATAGGCGATGTTAAGGAGCCGGTCTTCGCTCAGCAGCCACATCCAGTCGTCAAAGCTCACACGTAGGGTTTCGGTCGCGTCCCCCGCAGACACGATCGGTAGGTCTATCGTGTAGCGCCAATTGAAGGCGTCGCCACGCTCTTCACCCAGCGCGACGCCGTCGACCCCCGGTGCGGTTCCTTCCCATGTCTCCGCGCCCGTCTTTCGAAGGGTCCAGACACGCTGCTCCGTCGCGCCGTCTTCATAAACGAAGTCCTCGACAAGCCGTAGCGTAGAGCCGTCCCATGTCCCCTCGATCTGCACCTCGAACCGTCGGCGAACGGTGCCAAAGACGTCTTGGAACTGGCCATAGGCCACCGTCCGACCTTCAAAGAACTCTTCGAGATTGAACTCAAGAGACGAAAGCTTCGGGTCATTGAGGGACGGCTTGCCCGTGCATGCAGAGAGGAGAAGGACGGTTGCAAAGATAAAGAGACGCATGTTTACCCTACGCGTCACCCGCACCTTTGGATTGCATTGTCATGCTCGACACAGATTCAGACGACATTCATCCGCTGTTTCACGGCGCACCCAAGAGCACAGAATTCCGGAAGCTGCGCAAACGCATTGTGAGGCATACGCGCGAGGCTATCGAGACCTACGGAATGACCGGCCCCGCTGAGGGAGGCCAAAGGAAGAAGTGGCTCGTGTGTCTGTCTGGGGGCAAGGACAGCTATACCCTCCTCGCGGTGCTGACAGAGCTTCAGTGGCGCGGGCTCTTGCCGGTGGATATCCTTGCTTGCAACCTTGATCAGGGTCAGCCCGGCTTTCCTGCGACCGTTCTCCCTGAGTTTCTGCAAAGGATGGGTGTTCCGCACCGCATCGAGTACCAGGATACCTACTCCATCGTGATGGACAAAGTGCCTGCGGGTCGCACCTACTGCGCGCTGTGCTCGCGTCTCCGGCGCGGAAACCTCTACAGAATTGCGCGAGAAGAGGGCTGCTCGGCCGTTGTTCTCGGCCATCACCGGGATGACATTCTGGAGACCTTCTTCATGAACCTCTTTCACGGCTCGCGCCTCGCGACGATGCCGCCGAAGCTCGTCAATGAGGCGGGCGACCTCTTCGTCTATCGTCCCCTCGCTCATGTGGCAGAGGCGGATTGCGATGCATTTGCGAACGCGATGGGCTATCCGATCATCCCCTGCGACTTGTGTGGATCTCAGGACGGGCTGCAACGCCAACAGGTCAAAGGCCTCCTCGATCAGTGGGAAGAAAACCATCCTGGTCGGCGGCAGAAGATGTTCCGCGCGTTAACGAATGCCCGACCCTCGCACCTTCTGGACACGGCGCTTTTTGACTTTGATGGACTGGAAATCAGGCCTTCAAACGAGAATTAACCAAGAACATTTGGCTGAGAAGCCGAAATACTGAAAATTCAGGGGAACACAGCAGGAACCACCATTTGTTAACTCGGCTCCGCGATGGTGGACGCAAGTGGGCATTCGCGACTCGCAGGATCTGGCTGCACGCGCCCACCACGTATTGAAGGAGTTTTCGGGTCATGATTGCGCGCGCCTCAGGCGGTTTCGCAGGTTTTCGCAGAAAGCTGGCAACGCTTCCTAAGTTTCTCACTGGTCCTCAGGCGCTGGCATTCCTGCCCGCTATATCGTTGGCGAGTTTCTGGTTCGGCGGTGAAATCGCGCTGATTTCTGCTGCTTTGGCGGTCCCGCTCGTCATCGGCCTCCTTGGGGTCTTTGACACGGATGGCGCGCGCCCCGTGGATGGCAGTCAGGTTCTTACCGACGTCAACATGCGCGACAGGCTTATTCAGGCCCTTGATGATGCGTTGGCATCAGGCACGTCGAAAACGCGAACCTCTGTTTGTTTTGCAGTGGAACTGGATGAGTTTCGGTCCATCGAAGAACGCTATGGTCGCAAGGCCGGGGATGAGCTCTTGGCGAAGACCGCGGAACGCATCGCAGACAGTCTACGGGAATATGATGTCATTGCGCGGGTCGATCCTGCGACCTTTGCTGTCGCCATGGCCCCGATGCGGCACTGCGACCTTGAAGTCGCGATCCAGATGGCGGGCCGCTTGCAGGCCGCAATCGAGACGCCGATTTCCATTGATGGCGCGACGGTATACATCTCGTCCTCCATCGGGTTTTGCCTGTCCTCCCGTTCGCCCTCCGACCGGGGCGAGGCCATGCTCGACGCCGCGCTTGTCGCGATGGTCGAGGCGCGCCGGAATGGCCCCTCTGCAATCCGTGCGTTCACCCCTGAAATGCGCGCTCGCATCGAGGCGCGGCATTCGCTCATCGAAGAAGTTGCGTCGGCGCTCGATTCCGGTGACATCCACCCATGGTTCCAACCACAGGTGTCTACGGAAACCGGCCGGGTGACCGGATTTGAAGCCCTGGCACGCTGGAAGCATGCCCAACGCGGGCTGGTGTCCCCTGCTGAGTTCCTTCCGGCGATAGAGCAAGCGGGAATGATGGAGCGGTTGGGCGAGGCTATGCTCTACCATGCGCTGACCGCTCTGAAAGCCTGGGACGATGCGGGAGTGCGCGTGCCCACCGTAGGCGTCAATTTCTCGCCCGACGAACTGCGGAATCCGAAACTTGTTGAGAAAGTTAAGTGGGAGCTCGATCGCTTCGAGGTGAAGCCAAAGCGGCTTTCAGTGGAAGTGCTTGAGTCGGTGGTCGCAAAGTCCGACGACGACGTCGTAACGCGCAACATTGCAGGCCTCGCGGAACTTGGCTGTCTGATCGATCTTGATGATTTCGGCACTGGGCACGCATCAATCTCCTCGATCCGTCGGTTCTCGGTCAGCCGCATCAAGATTGACCGTTCCTTTGTGATGAAAGTGGACGAAGACCCCGAGCAGCAGCGCATGATTGCCGCGATCCTGATGATGGCAGAGCGGCTGGGCCTCGAGACACTTGCCGAAGGCGTCGAGAGCCTCGGTGAGCATGCCGTCCTGTCGCAGCTGGGCTGTGGCCATGTGCAAGGCTATGGCCTCGCCCGGCCCATGCCATTCGAGGACACTATTGGCTGGATCGACCGGCACGAGCAAAAGCTGGCGGGTGCAAACACCGCTGCTCGAAGCGCGGCCAGCTAGGTGCCACGCCGACCTCGCACCCCCGCTGCAAACCCGCCACGGTCGTGCTTGAACCCGGTCAGGGACCACCGGCGCAAACCTTCCGCGGGCGTCCGAGAACCAGAGTATCAGTCCCGTCGGAGGCCCGGGCTTTCTGCTTGACCTCTCTCGCGTCGCAGGGTTGAACCTTCGCACTATTTAAAGGGGTTGGGCGCGTTTGAATTGCTCCTTATCTGTCCCTGAAGAGTGACGAAGCCGAAGGTGGAGCGGGCGGTATGGACGAGCAGAACAAGAACCTACTCCTGGCCACCGGCCTCAGCTTCCTCGTGTTGCTTGTCTGGATGGCCTTCTTTGCGCCAGAGCCTCCGGCAGAGGCTCCGGAAGCAGACACGACGGTCACATCCGACGTCGATCCCACCCTGCCAACGGCGCAAATTGACGACGCGCCCACGGCACCCGGATCTATCGCGACACCCACCGAGGTGCGCGAGGCGGCTTTGGACGAGGCGGCGCGCATTGCCATCGACACGCCGCGTCTGGAAGGCTCAATCTCGCTTTTCGGGGGTCGGATTGATGACTTGAAGCTGCGCGACTACCGCGAAACCATCGAGGACGAGGCGCCCATTGTGACGCTCCTTTCACCCGAAGGGGCCCCCGGCGCCTACTACGCCGCCCATGGGTGGGCCCAAGGCGCCGGACTGGAAGCCGAAGACGTTCCCGGCCCCGATACAAACTGGGTCCTTACAAATGGTGAGACCCTAACGGTCGACACGCCAATCACCATGAGCTGGCAAAGCCCCGCGGGCCTGACTTTTGAGAAGACGATCTCGATCGATGACGACTACTTGTTCTCGATCACCCAAACCGTCAACAACGCAAGCGGCGAAGACGTCCGCCTCGCCCCCTATGGACTCATCAGACGCCATGGGATCCCCGATGACCTAAAAGGCTTCTTCATCCTGCATGAAGGGCTGATCCGCATGACCGACGGCGAGCTGAACGAAGTTAACTATGATGACATTGCAGACCTCGAAGCGACGGGAGAGAACAGCACCTCCTCGCGCACCATGCGTGTGGCCGAGAATGGCTGGATCGGGTTCACAGATCACTACTGGATGACAACTCTTGTGCCGGCCCCGGGCACAAGTTTCACCTCCACCGCACAGCATAGCCCCAACACCGGCATCATGCAGGCACTGACCCTCTACCCGACGCTCGACCTCGCGAACGGCGCGAGCGTCACGGCAAACGCGCAATTCTTCGCGGGCGCCAAGGAGTGGGAAGCGATCCGCTCCTACCAGAACGACGCGGGAATTGATCGCTTTCTGGACTCCATCGACTGGGGCTGGTTCTTTTTCCTGACCAAACCGATCTTTGCGGTACTCCACTGGCTGAACGCAGCCATTGGAAACATGGGCTGGGCGATCATCGCGCTGACCCTTGTCATCAAGGCCGTACTTTTCCCGCTCGCCTACAGGTCCTATTCCTCCATGGCTAAAATGAAAGAGCTGCAGCCAGAGATGGAAAAGCTCAAAGAAGCGGCGGGAGATGATCGTCAGAAGCTTCAACAAGGCATGATGGAGCTCTACAAGAAGAACAAGGTGAACCCGGCGGCTGGATGTTTGCCGATCTTGCTTCAGATTCCGATATTCTTCAGCCTCTACAAGGTGATCTTCGTCACGCTCGAACTGCGCCACGCGGAATGGTTTGGGGTCTTTCAGGACCTAAGCGCGCCTGACCCGACATCAATAATGAACCTTTATGGCCTCCTTCCTTTCGCAGGACCGGAGCCCGGTACGATCACGGCACTCATCTTCCTCGGCATCCTGCCGCTGATCCTTGGCATCTCCATGTGGCTCCAGCAAAAGCTCAACCCCGCCCCCACAGACCCGACGCAAGCCATGATCTTTGCGTGGATGCCCTGGGTCTTCATGTTCATGCTGGGGACGTTTGCATCGGGGCTGATCGTCTACTGGATTGCAAACAACCTCATTACCTTCGCGCAACAATACATCATCATGCGCAGTCAAGGCGTGAAGCCGGATATCTTCGGCAACATCAAGGCGAGCTTCAAGAAGACGGCGAAAGCCGACGAAAAGTAGCGTGGGCACGCTCGCCCATATCTACCGCCATCCGATCAAGGGGATCGGGAGCGAGATGTTGACAGAAGCCAGCCTCGCGGTGGGGGCGCCCCTGCCCGGCGATCGAGCCTGGGCCGTGCTTCAAGAGACCGCCGAAGACACTGATGCCTGGCAGCCGCGGCGCAACTTTCTCGTCGTCGCCTACGGTCCGAAGCTCGCACAGATCACCGCGTCGACCGGCGGTGATGCCCGCATCACGCTGACGCATCCCGACTGCGCGCCGCTCACGTTCGACCCCGAGCAAGAGATGGAGGCGCTTCTGGCCTGGGTAAACCCGCTCTGGCCCGAGACGCATCCGTCGCCGCGCCGGCTCGTCCGCGCACCAGCTCAGGGGATGGCGGATAACGGCCTGCCGCAGCTTTCGATCGGTGGCCTCTCGAGCCTTCGGGCGCTGTCGGAACGGGCGGGGCAGCCGCTCGATCCACGCAGGTTTCGGGCCAATCTTTGGCTCGAGGGTCTCGGGCCTTGGGGTGAATTCGACCTCCTCGGCAAAACGATCCGCATCGGCGAGGCAGAGCTTTTGGTAACCGAGCGGATAGAACGCTGCCGCGCGACGGAGGCCAATCCAGTGAGCGGCCAGCGGGACGTGGATACACCACGCGCGCTGATCGAAGGCTATGGCCATAAAGACTTCGGCGTCTACGCAACCGTCACGCGGGCGGGCCGGATCGCAGCAAGCGACCCGGTCGACGTGATCGCATGATGCTTCCGTTTCCCCTGTCCGAGGTCGACGATCCGGCGGAGCGGGAGGCCGGACGAATGCTTTTTGCGCAGCAAACGCAGTTCATCAAGGGCGTGGTTGCCATGGATGGCCTCCCGCCGGGCGACTGCATCGAGGTCTGCTTTGCCGGGCGCTCCAACGTGGGAAAATCGAGTCTGATTAATGCGCTGACAAACCAGAAGGGCCTTGCGCGGGCCTCTAACACGCCCGGTCGGACGCAGGAGATCAACTTCTTCTCCCTCGCGGATAGGTACCTTGTGGACCTGCCGGGCTACGGTTTTGCCAATGCGCCGGTGCCGGTGGTGGAGAAATGGCAGAAACTGCTTAAGGCCTACCTGGCGGGGCGCGTGAACTTGCGCCGGGCATTCGTCCTCATCGATTCACGGCACGGTGTGAAGCCCGTCGATGAAGAGATCATGGGACTTTTGAACTCTGCGGCGGTCACCTTTCAAGTCGTGCTCACGAAGGCGGACAAGAACAAGGTGAGCCAAACCGAAGCGGTACTGGCCCAAGTGCGCACCGCGTTGGGCAAACACCCAGCTGCGTTTCCAGAACTCGTGTTGACGTCCTCGGAAAAGGGCACGGGCATCGAGACTTTGCGCGCCATCATAGCCAAACTGAGCTGACGAATTCCGTCACGGAATTCGGTGCCTAGACGTGCTGGCCCGCATTCACTTCAATCTCGGTCCCCGTGACGTAGGACGACTGTTCCGTGCATAGAAACCAGATCACGTCAGCGACCTCTCCCGGCTGTCCGAGGCGGCGCAGCGGCAGACCATCAACGATTTTCTCCGTCCCCGGCGACAGGATCGAGGTCTCCACTTCCCCTGGGGCAATCGCGTTCACCCGCACTCCGAGCGGACCAAAGTCGTGAGCCATTTCCCGGGTCAGCGCAGCCAGTGCAGCCTTCGAGGTCGCATAGGCTGCCCCCGCAAAAGGATGCACGCGCGCGCCGGCGATGGACGTTACGTTGACTATCGCACCTTTCGTTGCAGCGAGCTCCCTTTGGAGCCCACGGGCAAGGATCACGGACGCAAAGAAGTTCACGTGGAACACCTGACCCCAAGTTTTCAGGTCAGTATTGAGAGTGTTGAGCCGTGCCCCATCTTCGCCTTTGGGCGATATACCTGCATTATTGACGAGCGCGTCGAGCTGTCCATCAACCTTCTCGCGCACTTCGCTGATGGCGCGGATGGTCATGTTGGGATCGGCAAGATCCACCTGAATGTGATTCTCGGCCCCGCCCGGCCACGGGCAACGGTCGTCAAAGGCCATTCGGGAACACGTCAACACGCGCCAGCCCTCGGCCGAGAACCGTTTCACGGTCGCATGCCCGATGCCACGGCTCGCACCGGTCAGGAGCAGCGTTCTTTGTCGCTCTGACATGCACCTACCCTTTCTCCTTGCAGGTTAGCATGCTTGGCATCTCTACGGTAGCGGGCTAGGACCGCCAGACATGCAAGCCCGAGGCCCCATGACCCAGAACGACTGGAAAGCGACCGCAAGCACGCTGTCCCAGGCGCTGCCCTACATGCAGCGCTACGATGGCGCGATCGTTGTGATCAAACTCGGTGGACATGCCATGGGCTCGCAAGCGTCGATGGAAAGCTTCGCCCGCGATGTCGTCCTCATGCAGCAGGTGGGCGTGAACCCTGTCGTCGTCCACGGCGGCGGCCCCATGATCAACGACATGCTCCAGCGCCTCGGTGTAGAAAGCAGCTTTGTAGACGGCAAACGGGTCACCGATACAGCCACGATAGATGTGGTCGAGATGGTGCTGTCAGGTGCCGTCAACAAGCGCATAGTGCAGGCGATAAACAGCCAGGGCGGGCGCGCGGTGGGCATCTCGGGCAAAGATGCAGGCCTCATTACGTGCGATCCTGCCGCGCCCGAGCTTGGTCTCGTCGGTGAGCCGAGCGAGATTGACCCCAGCCTGCTGACCACCCTTTTCGCGGACGATCTTGTCCCCGTTATCGCCCCCCTCGGCGTCAGCCGCTCAGGCGAGACCATGAACATCAACGGGGATACCGCCGCGGGCGCGATTGCGGCTGCCCTGAATGCAGACAGGCTCCTCCTGTTGACGGACGTCGACGGCGTGCAGAACAAAGCAGGAGAGGTCATCACAGATCTTACCATTGACGCTATCCGCGATCTTGTCGCCGATGGAACAATCGCTGGCGGCATGATCCCGAAGACGGAAACCTGCATTGCTGCCCTCGAAGGCGGCGTGAGGGCCGTCGTCATCCTTGACGGGCGCGCACCCCAAGCCTGCCTGCTGGAGCTTTTTACGGAACACGGCGCGGGGACGTTGATCCGAACGGATTAACCTGCCGCCTTGCGTCAGAGAGCCAATCCGCCCTACGCTCAGTGCCCAGAACCGCAATCGCAGGTGATGCATGGCTCTCGAGCGCGCAAGCGACCTTGTCCCAATCCTGGAACCACACGGCCTTCGGGTGAATGGCGGGTTCAATGAGGCGTCCAAGTCCATAGTTCTCATCAGCCCGGGCGACGACTTTTGGCCCATCTTCAGCCAGAGCGACGAGTACGCAGATGGCGCGCCGGATCCAATGGACAGGTGGAGCGCGCGCGTCCTGGGCGACCTCGCTCGCGACCTCGACGCCCGCCCCTACTTTCCCTTTGGATCCGATCAAGCGCCCTTTTTCTCATGGGCCCAGCGAAGCGGGCAGGCTTGGACCTCTCCCGTCAACTTACTGGTGGGGGCTGCGATGGGGCTCAATCTCTCATACCGTGGTGCTCTCGGATTTGATTACCTGTTGGAGTTCGACGCGGCCCACACGGTATGCACATCCTGCGACGCGCCGTGCCTAACCGCCTGCCCCGCAGGGGCCCTGAACCGGGCTGGCTATGACGTGCCTGCATGCAAGGCTTACCTCGCGACCTACCCCGCAAGCGCGTGCAGAACCAAGGGATGCGCCGTCCGCCGCGCGTGCCCCGCCTCGACCCCGCAGCTTGCGGCACACGCCCGGTTTCACATGGAAGTATTTCTCGCATGAAGACGCTCCTTGTCATGCGCCATGCGAAATCGAGCTGGTCGGATCCCGGTGCGCAGGACATTGATCGGCCCCTGAACGAACGGGGCGTCCGGGCCGCGAAAGCCATCGGTGAATGGCTGAGGTTTGGCGGCTTCACCCCTGACCTCGTTCTCTGTTCCAATGCACGACGCACCGCGCAGACCTGGCGCAGCCTGGGTCTGACTGCGGAGCTGCGCTTTCGGGCCCCGCTTTATCATGCGCCTGCCGAGACGATCCTTGCCGAGGCACGAGGCGCACAGGGGGAATGTGTTCTCATCCTTGGCCACAATCCTGGGATCGCGGAATTTGCGTCTCTCATCCTGCGGACGCCGCCAAGCCATGCGCGCTTTTCGGATTACCCGACGGGGGCAACGCTTGTGGCGCAGTTCGAGGGCGACTGGCCTGATCTTGGAGCCGGAAAAGCAATCGCGCGGGCCTTTACGGTCCCGCGCGATGTCATGGAGTAAACGCGCCGCAAGGACGCTGCCTGTCAGTGCCCGAGGATCTGGCTCAGGAACAGTTGCGTGCGCTCGCTCTTCGGGTTGTTGAAGAACTCTTCAGGCTCGTTCTGTTCAACGATTTGCCCGGCATCCATAAAGATCACCCGGTTGGCGACCTGTCGGGCAAAGCCCATCTCATGGGTTACGCAGAGCATGGTCATGCCCTCTTCAGCGAGCTCGATCATCGTGTCGAGCACCTCTTTGATCATCTCAGGGTCCAGCGCTGAGGTCGGCTCATCAAACAGCATGATCCTGGGCCTCATGCACAGCGACCGGGCAATTGCCACGCGCTGCTGCTGACCACCGGACAGCTGGCCCGGATACTTGTTCGCTTGGTCGGGGATCTTCACCTTCTCGAGGAAGTGCATCGCCGTTTCTTCGGCTTCCTTCTTCGGCGTCTTGCGCACCCAGATAGGTGCGAGGGTGCAATTCTCGAGGATCGTCAGATGAGGGAAGAGGTTGAAGTGCTGGAAGCACATTCCAACCTCTGACCGGATCTTGTCGATGTTCTTGAGGTCGGAGGACAGGATCGTCCCGTCGACCTCGATGGTGCCCTGCTGGTGCTCCTCGAGCGCGTTGATGCAGCGGATCAGCGTCGACTTGCCGGAGCCCGAGGGCCCGCAGATCACGATCCGCTCGCCCCGGTTCACCGTCAGGTTGATGTCGCGCAGCACGTGAAACGCGCCGTACCACTTGTTCATGCCGTCGATGGTGATGGCGATCTCGTCGGAGACTTCCATTTTCGACGTGTCTACGTTGGTTGCCATTTCAGCCATGGGTGTCACCTATGATCTGTAGCCAGCTGGCGTTCGAGCCACTGGGAATATTGAGAGATGCCGTAGCACACGACAAAGAAGAGGAGCGCGGCAAAGCCGAAGACCTCCCAGTAGATGCCGGTCCATTGCGTGGAACCGAGGATCGGGCCCCGGATCGCGCCGACGAGATCGAACATCGAGATGATCGAGACGAGGGTCGTGTCCTTGAAGAGGCCCACGGCCACGTTCACGATCCCCGGGATGGAGATCTTGAGCGCTTGCGGCAGGATGATCAGACGCATCGCCTGCGGGTAGTCGAGCCCGAGCGAATCCGCCGCCTCGTACTGCCCGCGCGGCAGCGCTGCGAGCCCGCCCCGTATCACCTCGGCGATATAGGCGCCGGAGAAGAGCGTGATCATGATGATGACGCGCAGGATTAGGTCCGGGTTCGATTCCGGAGGGAAGAAGTAAGCCAGCATCACATTCGCCACGAAGAGCAGTGTGATAAGCGGCACCCCCCGGATGAACTCGATGAAGATCACGCAGAAGCCCTTGATGATCGGCAGTCGCGACTGCCGGCCCAGCGCCAGTGCGATCCCGAGCGGGATCGAGAGCGACACACAGACCGTGCCGAGGATCATGTTGAGCATGAAGCCCCCCACATCCCGCGTCGTGACGGCCTCGAGCGCGATAAAGCCCGGCATGGCGGCGGAGATCATACCCCCGATCCACCACACGATGACCGCAGCGACCACGCCACCCAGCAGCGCAAGGACGAAACCCGTGGCCCGCTCGAGCCGGGTGAAAGCCATGTAGCCCGCGACCGTGCCGAGGAGTGCGATGATCGGCACAAGGATCGTCCCGCCATAGATCAGCCAATAGGCGAGGAACGGAAAGAGCCCGGTGAAGATCAGCATCTGCCGCGGCAGCTTCCAGAAAAGCACTGGCGCAGCTGCAACGAAAAGCAGGACGAAGGCCAGAACCGGGCGCCAGTATTCGGTCGCCGGGTAGGAGATGCCGAAGAGCATCTGGTTCCAGCGTTCCTGCAGAATCGAGAAGCAGGCCCCCGTCGCGCCATCGAGGATCTCGCGGCAGGCGGCCAGGCCGTCCGTGCCCCAGACCCCGTTGGCAAACCACGGGAATACCCCCACGGCGAGCCGAATGATGAAGTAGAGCGCTAGGATCGTCAGGATGCCGTTGAACCAGCTCGAAAACAGGTTGTCGCGCATCCATTTGACCGGCCCGCCCAGCTTTTCGGGCGGCGGCGCCGGCTCGAGAAAGGTATCGCGGACGTAGCCAACGGATTGTGCGTGAGTATCGCTCGGCATCTCAGCGCTCCTTCAGCTTCATGGCGTTGTTGTAGATGTTCATGAAAAACGAGATCAGCAGCGACACCGAGAGGTAGAAGAGCATCAGGAGAAGGATGCACTCGATCGCGCGGCCCGTCTGGTTGAGCGTGATGCCCCCCAGCGTGCCGGTGATGTCCATGTAGCCCACCGCGATGGCGAGTGAGGAGTTCTTCGTGATGTTGAGATACTGCGAGATGAGCGGCGGGATGATGACCCGGAGCGCCTGCGGCAGGATCACGAGGTTCATGATCCGGCCCGGGCGCAAGCCGAGCGAGGCCGCCGCCTCCGTCTGGCCCTTGCTCACGGCCTGGATACCGGCGCGCACGTTTTCCGCGATGAAGGCGCCGGTATAGATTGCGAGCGCGAACCAGAGGCCGATCAGCGACAGGCGCAGGTGAACGCCCCCTTGGAAGTTGAACCCGCGCAGCTCTGGGCTCTCCAGCCCAACTGGGCGGCCCAGCACGAAATACGCCAGGAGACCAGGCACGATCAGGATCGCCAACGACGGCCACGCCATCGGCAAGAGCTTACCCGTATCGAAGAGCAGCTTCTTGGCGTACCAGCGGTAGACGAAAACGCCGACGATGCTCAGAAGGCAGACGAGCCAGAAGAGGCCCGCACCGCCCTCGTTGGTGAACGACGGGATGTAGACGCCCCGGTTCGTGAAGGCGAACATGCCGAGCCACATCTCCGCGTCCGGCTCATCGCCCCTGAAGGCGCTCGGCTGCGGGAAGGCGTTCGACATTGCCAGGAAGATGATGAGAATCCAGATCAGGACCGGCACGTTGCGGAACGCCTCGACGTAGGCGCTCATCAGCTTGGAGACGATCCAGTTGTTTGAGAGGCGCAGAACACCGGCCACAACCCCAAGGATCGTCGCCGACACACAGGCAAGAACCGCCACGATCAGCGTGTTGATCGCGCCCACGATGGAGGCGCGCAAATGCGTGCTCTGCGAGTCGTATTCGATGGGCCGCTGGTTGATGTCGTACCCGGCCGGCTCCCACAGGAAGAGCCAGGAAATGTTCAGGTCCGCCTGCGCGAAGTTTTCGCGGGCGTTTCCGTAAAGCTGGATGAGGCACCAGCCCAGCACCGCCACGGCGATCACCTGGAAGGTGATGGAGCGGTAGCGCGTATCGTAGATGAGCTGACTTAGGCGAAATCCGCCTTCGGTGCCTGGATCAGTGGTGGTCGACATCGACGTCCCCTGTTGGCCACCGGGCCTCTGACGGCGCTTTGCGCGCTCTCAACGTCCCGGCATGTTTGATGGATGTGAAAAGGGCGCGGGATGAACCGCGCCCTTTTGAGTGCTAGGTTTTAGCGGAACGGCGGGGAGTAGAGCAGGCCGCCATCGGTCCACTGGGCGTTGAGCCCGCGTGCGAGGCCGATATTCGTAGCCTCACCGATGTTGCCGTCAAAGATCTCACCGTAGTTGCCACCGGCCATGATGGCGCGCTTGGCCCACTCGGCGTCAAGGCCGAGCATTTCGCCCAGCGTACCCTCGGAGCCGAGAAGACGGTTCACTTCCGGGTTGTTGGTGCCGCCAGAAAGCTCCCCGATGTTCTCGGAGGTCACGCCCAGCTCTTCAGCCGTGATGAGCGCATTGAGCGTCCAGCGAACGATGTCGCCCCATTCGTTGTCGCCATGGCGCACGAGCGGGCCGAGCGGCTCCTTGGAGACCACTTCGGGCAGAACGACATAGTCGTCGGGCGCCGGGAAGTTGGCACGCTGGGCGGCAAGCGCCGAACGGTCGGTGGTGTAGACATCGCAAGAACCGGCGAGGAACAGCTGAACCGCCTCAGAACCCGTCTCGATCGGCACAGGCTCATACGAGATGCCGTTGGAGCGGAAGAAGTCCGCGAGGTTCAGTTCGGTCGTGGTGCCGGTCTGGATGCAGACCGTAGCGCCGTCGAGGTCAGCTGCGGAAGCAACGCCAAGATCGGCGGGGACCATGAAGCCCTGACCGTCATAATAGTTCACGCCAGTGAATTCGAATTTGAGGTCGACGTCCCGCGAGAAAGTCCACGTGGTGTTGCGCGCGAGCATGTCGATCTCGCCGGCAGCCAGCGCGGTGAAGCGCGTCTTACCCGTTGTGGGTACGAATTCAACCGCGGTGGGATCTTCGAGAACAGCAGCAGCGACGGCGCGGCACACAGCCACGTCAAAGCCCTGCCATACGCCGTCGGAGTCGGGCTCAGCAAAGCCCGGGACACCTGTGGTCACGCCGCAGTTCAGCACGCCGCGTGCCTTCACGTCGTCGAGCGTGGCCGCACCAGCAGTGCCAGCGGCCATACCGGCGACGGTCAGTGCGCCCAGAATGACAGATTTTTTCATGTTTACCTCTTCCTGATGTCCGACCGATTTCGATCGGTTCCATGAAAGGTGACGTAGCACGCCACCGCTCGCCAGCTAGTCTCCCTCCTGACGATGGCCCAAACTTTGGGCAAATTCACCGTCCATCGTCAACTGCTTGTGGGGATAACGTTAGGAAAAACTCAAAAATTCAGCGTCTGCACGATGCGAGGCGCTCAGTGCATCTTTCCTATGCAGAGATTTCCACACTGTGCTGACAGACTATGCAGCATAGAACAGAGCCGAAATCTCCCGAAGCGCGCACCGCCTGCGCACGTGCTGAATGATACACGCAAAGCGCGAAAACGGGGGGCCTCAGGTGGGCAGTGATGACATCAAATAGAATCGGTGCGCGGCCTCGAAGGCCTGTCTTTTGGCCATCGCGACCTCAACCGCTTCCTCGTCATATCCCCATTCATCTGCCTGGAATGTCTCGTCCACACGGCTCGCGTCCCAGAGCGCTGCCACGTCCTCTTCCTCCCGGGCCTTGAGGCCGATCACGAGCGAACCTGACAGCATGATGAGGTCATGCAAACCGGCAAGCTGAAACTCAGTGGCACTCTCCAGCGGCGCGCGCAGGGCTTCCAGGGCAGACGTGTCCTGGGCGACAAACATCACACCGGTCGTTGTTTTCAGCTCTGCCCCCAACTGCGTATGCGCCCAGTCCAGCAGCGGGTCCCACGCTGCGACCTGCCGCGCGACAAGCTCCTGAGGTCCGTCAGCGCGATAGCACAAAAGATCGCTCTCGCCGTACTCAGCGAGGGCCGAGATCACGGCCTCCCGCTGCGGTGTGATCTTCTCGATGGCTGAGTTCGCGGCCCGCGTCGTGGGCATGGACAAAGGATCAATGATCTCACCTTGGGCAGACCACTCGACCGCGATGGCCTCTGCGAGCGCACGGGTCGGCACGGAAAGCAGAGCCCGGCCCGGCGTTCTCACCCTTCGGCCGTCTAGGGCTACGGCAAATCCGTCCTCAACCTCGATGGCCTCCGCGGAGGTCCAGAAGCGCTTGCTTTTCCACTCGCTCACGTATTGGCCTCCGTCTCGTGTTCGGGGCAAAGGCTATCCAAAGCTGCCAGGATGTCTCCGGCCTTCTCGACCAGCGCGTCCGCACGCGGCAGAAGTTGTTCCGCGCTGTGATACCCCCAGGTCACGCCCAGTGCCGCGAGCCCCGCGGCGCGACCCATGTCCATATCGAAGGTGGTATCGCCTATCATCACGCCACGCGAGCACCCGGTCTCATACAAAGCGGCCCGCGCCATGGACGGATGCGGCTTTGATGGGTGCCCGTCAGCGTCTTGGCGCGTATGGAAAAAGTGGCCCAGATCATGGACCTCCATCACGTGATCGAGGCCCCGACGCGATTTGCCCGTTGCGACCCCCAGGAACGTCTCGGGCTGAGCATGAAGCGTCTCGAGCACTGCTTGGATCCCCGGGAAAAGTGGTGAAGCAGTGCTTTCCCCATGCGTGGTCCGCAGGTCTTGGTAGGCCGTCTTGTAGGCGTCCACGAGCGCCGCATTGTCTGCATCCGGGGCCAGGACCTCCATGGCCCGAGGCAATGACAGCCCGACGATCGACAGCGTCTGCGACCGCCGCGGCGATGTTCGCCCTATCGCCGCAAAGGCCGCGTCCATGGCGGCCACGATGTGCGCTTGGCTGTCCACCAGCGTCCCATCCACGTCGAACAGAACAAGGCGCATCACAGGGCCTCAAACGGATCTTCGGCAGCGGCGTCGGCGTCCCAGCCGAACTCTGCCCAGGTCCGCGCCATATGATCTGGAAGCGCGGCGGTCAGATGGACGCGGGCCCGGGTGACGGGATGCTCAAAGGTCAGGGAGCGCGCATGGAGGTGGAGCTTTTTGGAGAAGCCGCCCCCCAGACCTGCCCCCCAGCCGTCGCCAAGGTTTTCCTGCCCTGAACCGCCGTATTTCCCATCGCCAACGATAGGATGACCCAACGCGCCCATATGCGCGCGAAGCTGGTGCGTGCGGCCCGTGACCGGAACGAGGGCGACCCACGACGCCCGGCGACCGAGCGCCTCTAGTGTTGCAAACTCCGTGGTGGCCCGCTTGGCGCCTTCGGTTTCGGTGATGTCATCGGGATGCACGACATGCATCTTTTCACCCTCGCCGCCCGCACCGTGACCGGGCGCCTTCACCAGACCGTACTTGATTGTGCCGGCCTTTGGATGCGGGACACCGGCCACGGCAGCCCAGTAAATCTTGCGCGTGGCCCGGTGGCGGAACGCCTCCGTCAATCCTGCGGCGACCCCGCGACTGCGGGCGAGAAGCAGGACGCCCGAGGTGTCCTTGTCGAGACGGTGGACAAGGCGCGGGTTCTCATCGAGGCCAAAGCGGAGCGCCGCGCCCATGCCATCCACGTGGCGCGTCTGCTTTGAGCCTCCCTGCACCGGCAACCCTGCAGGCTTATTCAGCGCGATAATGTGGTCGTCTTGAAAGATGATGGCGCGGCGTATCATCTCCGCATCACGCTCATCGACCCAGCCCGAGGGCTTGGGTGTGTCCGGGTCGGGCAAAGGTGGCACCCGAAGTAGCTGACCCACTTCCACGCGCGTGGACGCCTTCACGCGTCCACCGTCAAGCCGCAGCTCACCCTTGCGGCACATCTTTTCGATTCGCCCCTGGCCGAGACACGGAAACAGCCGCTTGAGGAACCGGTCGAGCCGTTGCCCACCGTCCCCCGGAGCGATCTCGATGGTCTGGACGCGGCTCACGTGAAACGACCTGCGAGGAAGAACCCCAGCGCACACGCACCGATGGAGAAGACAACAGAGACGAGCGCGTATCCAAACGCCGCTTGTCCCTGCCCGGCTTGCATGAGCTTGAGGACGTCGAGCGAGAAGGTGGAAAAGGTGGTGAACCCACCGAGGAAACCCAAAAGGATAAAGGCATTGAGCGGACCGCGCTCAGCCAGCCCCGACGCAAATGCGACACCGATCAGAAAAGAGCCCAAGACATTGACGGCCAGCGTCCCACCCGGAAACGCGACAGCCATTCCGATGAGGGCGCGCATCACAGAGCCCAAGGCCCCCCCGAGGGCGATGTATGTCAGATTTGGCAGCACAGCGCGTCTTTCGCCAGACAATGCCCTCACTGTCAACAAGTGCTCCCCCTTTCTGGAGGAGTGCGCCAGACCGTTCGGCAAGAGGTTGGCACCTAGCGACGCGTTCTGAGCTTGTCGAAATAGGCGATCCGCTTTGCAAGATCCCGTTCAAATCCGCGCTCCACCGGATCGTAGAGCTTTTGCCGCTCCATCCCGTCGGGAAAGTACGTCTGTCCGGAAAATCCGTCCGGCGCATCGTGATCGTAGGCATATCCCTTGCCGAAGCCCTGCTCTTTCATGAGCCCGGTCGCTGCGTTGAGGATATGTTTGGGCGGAGGCGCGCTGCCGCTATCCTTTGCGAGACGGCGCGCGGCCTTGTAGGCCACGTAGCTCGCATTGGATTTGGGTGCGAGCGCGAGGTAGACCACGGCTTGTGACAAGGCCAGTTCGCCCTCGGGCGAGCCCAGCCGCTCATAGGTGTCCCAGGCTGCAAGGCACATGGTTTGGGCCTGCGGATCTGCTAGGCCTATATCTTCGATCGCCATGCGAACCATGCGCCGCGCGAGGTAGCGCGGGTCCTCCCCCCCTTCGAGCATGCGTGCAAACCAATAGAGCGCCGCATCCGGATCGCTGCCGCGCACCGACTTGTGCAGCGCTGAGATGAGGTTGTAGTGCCCATCCCCCGACTTGTCGTAGAGCGCCGCGCGTCGCATCAACCGCGCGCTGAGCCCCTCCGTATCCAAGTCCTCGGAAACGTCCCAAGCGGCCACATGCTCAACGAGATTGAGCAGCGCACGCCCATCACCATCGGCCATCTCCCGCAGGGATGCACGAGCGGCGTCCGTGAGGGGCAGCCTGTGACCCAGCGCATGTTCCGCACGTACCAGTATTTCTTCCAGATCCCCCTCGGAAAGCCGTTCGAGAACGATCACCTGCGCCCTGCTCAGCAGAGCTGCATTGAGCTCAAAAGACGGATTCTCGGTGGTCGCACCAACCAGCACGATCGTGCCGTCTTCCATGTAGGGCAGGAATCCGTCCTGCTGGGCTTTGTTAAAGCGGTGGATCTCATCCACAAAGAGCAGGGTCCCGTGCCCCTGCCCGTGACGTCGCTTGGCCTCTTCGAAGACCCTGCGAAGCTCGGCAATTCCGGTGAAGATCGCAGAAATCTGGACGAAGTGCCGTTCTGTTTCGTCCGCAAGCAGGCGCGCGATGGTGGTTTTCCCGACGCCGGGTGGCCCCCAGAAGATCACAGATCCAAGCGACCCAGCGGCGAGCATGAGGCCAAGCGGCGCTTGTGCGCCCAAAACCTGCCTTTGGCCCACAACATCAGCGAGTTTCGCAGGCCTGAGGCGATCCGCTAGCGGGCGCGGCCCCGCGTGACGGTCGGCTTTTTCAAGCGCATGCTGATCAAACAGGTCGGCCATAGAGCGTACATGGTCGAACACGTCCGAGATAAAAAGGGGCCGTCCGCATAACGCAGACGAACCCCCAAACTCTCACCCCCAAACAAACAATCGTATTTCCCGATACGACTGCCTCTACCGGACAACCAACTCAGTGCAGCTTTTCAGCCAGATTGAGCATGACACACTGGTTGTCGACGCCATCAAGCGCCATCACCGGACCCGCGGCGGTCCCTTCGAGACCGCAGCGGCGCGTCCAGCGGGGCCAGTTTGCGGGAATCAGGCCGAGAACCTGAACGGCCCCCAGCTCCCGCGCAGCGCGCGTCATCTCGGTGATGAGCATCGCATGCACCCGGCGCCGGATCCGCTCCGGCGTCGTGTGGCTTACGAAGACCCGGCTCGATTCCCAGATGTTCTCCTGAACAGGAGCTGCATCATAGAGCAGATCCGTCGGGATAGTATCAAGGAGACCCTTCTGCGCATCGCGGATCATGTAGCTGTAGATTCCGCAACGCGCCGTGGTGGGTGTGAGCCGGATACCGGCATAGACCTCGCCAAATTCGTGGACCGCAACCCAGCGACTAGCGGGGGTGTCGTACTGGTCGTACTCCATTCCCATGGCCTCTGGCAGGTCCCATTGGTTTTGAACGATGAAGGATTGCCGACGTGCGCGAAGCACGTTTGCAAAAAGCTCGCCATGGTTGTGTATATTGGCGAAAGAGAGGGTGGTGGTTTGCATGTGTTTCCCCAGGTTTACAGTGACAAATCACCCCGCTCTCACC
>JBCDGS010000005.1:0-87987 GCA_038751055.1 Pseudomonadota bacterium
CTTCGACGAGATCCTGAAAGTGTCCGACGGGATCATGGTCGCCCGCGGGGAACTCGGGGTGGAGCTGCAGGTCCAGAACGTCACGCCGATCCAGAAGCGGCTGACGCGGAAGTGCCGCGCCGCCGCCAAGCCCGTGATCGTCGCGACCCAGATGCTCGAGAGCATGATTGAAAGCCCGATGCCCACGCGGGCGGAAGTGTCCGACGTGGCGGCCGCGATCTACGAGGGGGCCGATGCCGTGATGCTGTCGGCTGAATCGGCGGCAGGCGACTTCCCGGTGGAAGCCGTCACCACCATGAACAATGTCGCCGAAGAGGTCGAAGCCGATCCCACCTACGCAGAGATCATGGCCGCCTCGCGCACCGTCCAGCGGGATTCCATCGCCGACGGGATCACCGTCGCCGCGCGCGAAATCGCCGAAGCCACCGAGATCAAGGCGATCTGCTGCTTCACCCAGTCCGGGACAACGGCGTCGCTCGCGGCCCGCGAACGGCCCATGGTCCCGATCATCGCCCTGACCTCTCTCCAGGCGACGGCGCGGATGCTCACGTTAACCTGGGGCACAACCTGCGTTTTGACCGACGAGGTGGAGCGGTTTAAGATGGCGGTGGTTGCGGCGGCTCGGGCCGCGCGCGACGGCGGGTTCGCCACCGAGGCGGATCAGATCGTCGTCACCGCGGGCATCCCGTTCAACCAGTCGGGGACGACCAACATCCTGCGCGTCGCCCCGTGTGAGGAACGGCTGATCTTCAGCGCCGATCCGGAGTGACGATGTAAGGAGGCCCCATGTCCGCCATCCCCACTGACCCAGACCTCTGGTTCGTCATCGGTGTCGTGCTCGCGATCCTCTGCATCCCCTCCCTCTTCTCCGCATGGACGGACGGCCGTCCGCCCCGCGCCTCCGCGATCACGGTGCTGATCGCCGGCGGCATGATCGCCTATGCCGTCCTGACCAAGCCATCGGGCTCGAGTTCAACGAGATCCCCACCGTCTTCTCCGAGGTCCTGGGCCGCTACGTCCTGTAAACTCAGCCAACTGCCAAACGGCCGCTCTGAGCCCATTTACTCAAATATCGCAGAGTGACCGGTGTCAGCTTTGCGACTTCACCCAATCCATAACGTCATCGGCGTTCCTGTCTGGTGGGAACACTGGATAGAATGTTTTCACTATCTTCCGGTCAATCACTATCAGCGCCATCCGCTTCAGAAGCGTCATACCCTCAACATCAAAAGTTGGAAGCTGGTGGGTCTTCGTGAAGTTCAGCTCTTTGTCGGACAACAACGGGAATGGCAAGTGCATACGCTCTGCAGCTTCGAACTGATACTCTGTGGATTGGGTGGATAGACCAAAAAGGTGGGTGATGCCGAGCGCCTTCAAATCAGCATGGTGATCGCGGAAAGCACAGGATTGAGGCGTACAGCCGCGTGCGCCTGGAATGCCATCCCAGCCATCGGGTAACGGCGTGTCGGGCCTTCCGGTTAGCGGATAGATGTAAATGACGACCATCCCGTCAAGGCTGGCTAAATCAATCTTTGGTCCATTTGTTGCCGGGAGGTTAACGGATTTTAACTTCGAGCCAGTCAGATGGGCTGCTGCGCCATCGTCATCTGGGACAGGCAACTGCGACCAGTCTACCTCGTTCAGGTGTGTCATCGTGTTACTCTTCCCAGACGTGATTTCGTGCCTTTCAATATTCGTAAAGTGCGGACAGCGGAACACGTGCGAACGGGGTTCGTGTTGTCCGCCTACCCGACCCTGAGCACTATCTTTCCCATATGGCGTGATGCCTCCATATGGGCATGGGCCTTTGCGGCGTCTTCGAGTGCGTATTCACTGTCCATCACCGGTGCGATCTTGCCCGCGCTGAGGAGGGGCCAGACATGCTCGGCCAGCTCTGCAGCAATCCGCGCTTTCGCGAGGTCCGATTGCGGGCGCAGGGTTGAGCCGGTGATCGTCTGCCGCTTCATCATCAGCGGGGCGAAATTGATCTCGGCCTTCGGGCCCTGCAGGAACGCGATCTGGACAAGGCGGCCTTCGACGGCCAGCGCCTGCAGGTTCCGCTTGATGTAAGGCCCGCCCACCATGTCGAGGATCAGGTTCATGCCGCCCTCGGCCTTGGCGACCTCCACGAAATCCTCCTCGCGGTAATTCAGCGCCCGCTCCGCACCGAGCGCCAGACAGGCCGCGCATTTCTCGGCCGAGCCTGCCGTCGTGAAGACACGCGCCCCGAAATGGCGTGCCAGCTGGATCGCCGTCGTTCCGATCCCGGAGGAGCCGCCATGCACGAGAAACCTCTCCCCCGCGCTCAGGCCGCCGCGCATGAAGACGTTGGACCAGACGGTGAAGAAGGTCTCCGGCAGACAGGCCGCTTCGCGCAGGCCCATCCCGTCCGGGACAGGCAGGCAGTGGGCTGCGGGGGTGGCTGCGTACTCCGCATAGCCTCCACCGGGGAGGAGCGCGCAGACCATGTCGCCGATGGCCACGCCCTCCGCGCCCGGTCCGACCTCGACGACCTCGCCCGCGGCTTCGAGCCCCGGCAGATCCGAGGCGGTGGGCGGTGGCGCATAGGAGCCGGTGCGCTGCAAGGCGTCGGGCCGGTTCACGCCGGCATAGGCAACCTTCAAGACGACCTGCCCGTGACCAGCGACGGGACGCGGACGGTCAACCGCGCGCAGCACCTCCGGCCCGCCCGGTTCCGAGATTTCGATCGCGCGCATCGTGTCCGCCATGGGTGTCGCCTCCTTCGTGTCGAGCGAGGGGTATCAAGCCCGCAACCGGCGTCGCAAGCGGCTTCCGAAAAATGTACATTTTGTCGAGAGGGCCCCTGAGGATTGTACAAAATGGGGCAAAAGCCGGAATCACGGCCCGTTCATCCGCCGCTTAACCTCCCGTTAGCCCCCGGGCAGGTCCGCCGATTTCGGCGCCTTGATCATCGAGGCGAGCCAGTTCGGCCCCACGAGAAGCGGCTTGAGGAGGGGGTTGCCATTCACCTTCGATTTCACCTTTTCGATCGACATCACATCGTCGATGCGGCGCGCCAGGAAGGCCCATGTCGCTTGCCCGTCAAGGCTATCATCGCCCAGCCAATAGAGCAGTGTTGAATAGTAAACCCCTGAAAGAAGGGTCCTTTTCGTGTACCAGTTCAGGTCATCGGAAGTGTCGCCCAGCGTCGTCCAGATCGCGTCCGCTGTCCCCCAGATAAGCTGCGTGCCCTCCGAGGCGTGGTGTGGCAATGAAAAGAGCGTCGCGCCCCGCCGCACGGCCTCCTTGTCCGGGATCACCTCGAAGCGCAGCTGGACAAGCCGTGCGACCTTCTCCGAGTATCTTAATTCAGTCATATCAATGACTTGCGCTGCCTCCACCATAGCGGTATCACCCGCTTTGTGGAACGCGACAGCGAGGTCCACAGACCCCCTCGGGCACACGCCCCGCGCCACGGCGGGGTCAATGCCGCTGTCCTCGATGGCTGCCTTGAACGTCGTCTCCGACCAGCCGTCAAAGACCACATGTCCAAGGGCCGCCTCCAGCAGTTCTGTCTTTGGATCGCTCATTCCCGCCTCCGTTTCTGGTGTCGCTGGACAACCTAGTCATTCGCTGCTATCTCGCCACCTCCTGCTTAACCGCAACCAGATTAGAAAGGTGGTGAAAACCACATGCAGGTCAGTGTTCGCGACAACAATGTCGATCAGGCGCTCCGCGCCCTGAAGAAGAAACTGCAGCGCGAGGGCGTCTTCCGCGAGATGAAGCTCAAGCAGCATTTCGAGAAGCCGAGCGAAAAGAAAGCCCGTGAAAAGGCCGAGGCTATCCGACGCGCCCGCAAGTTGGCGCGCAAGAAAGCCCAACGCGAAGGCATGCTCTAAGCGCTTGATATGCCATCTTAAATTCGATGCCCCGTTGCGTCATCGCAGCGGGGTTTTTTGTGTCCGTCATAGGCTTTGCTCAAAGCAAAAGGGCCCGAGGTTGCCCCCGGGCCCCTTCTGAATATCCGGCGTTTAGCGCTTCAGCGCGTCGCGGATTTCCGTAAGAAGCTCTTCCTGCGTCGGGCCCGCGGGCTCTTCCTCGGCCTCTTCTTCTTCCTTCTTCATGTTGTTCACACCCTTCACCAGGAGGAACACCACGAAGGCGATGATCAGGAAGTTGATGATGGCCATGATGAAGCGGCCATACGCAAACACTGCGGCTCCAGCCTCTTCGGCAGCTGCCATCGACGGGAAGTCGCCTTCGCCCAGAAGGACGTAGAGCCCGGAAAAGTCGATGCCGCCCATGAACAGGCTGATGATCGGGTTGATGAGGTCGGCAACGAGGCTCGACACGATGGCCGTGAAGGCCGCCCCAATGATGATACCGACGGCCATGTCCATGACATTGCCCTTGGCGATGAAGTCCTTGAATTCCTTGATCACTCTATGATCTCCACTTTCGTCCCTTGGCTGTAAGCAGGGGGTTCTGATTTGACCCCTTACGCGCAGGCATACGTTGCCCACCGCACAAAACCAGCCCTTTTTTGTCAGCATGGGCTCCCTAGGTTGAGGGGAGAACTGAAAGGATGCTCCCCATGGCCGATCTATCTGCTTTTGAAATAACGAAAAAATGGACACCGAAGGACCAGTCGGTCATCCAGCTTTTCTCATTCCCGACACCCAACGGCGTGAAAGCGTCAATCGCCCTGGAGGAGCTCGGGCTGGCCTATGAGGCCCACAAGGTCACGCTCTCGGATGCCGATGTGAAGTCTCGGGAGTTCCTGTCTCTCAATCCCAACAATAAAATCCCCGCACTGATCGACCCGAACGGACCCGGCGGGACGCCGCTTGGTCTATGGGAAAGCGGCGCCATCCTCCTTTATCTCGCAGACAAGACGGGCCAACTGGGTGGCAAGGGCGCCGCTGAGCGGGCGGTGGTGACGCAATGGCTGATGTGGCAGATGGGCGGCCTTGGTCCGATGTTTGGTCAGCTCGGCTTTTTCGTGAAGTTCGCCGGGGCAGAGATCGACGACCCACGTCCCAGGGAGCGCTATGTCTCTGAAGCCAAACGCCTTTTGTCCGTTTTGGATGGGCAACTCGGCGGGAAGGAGTGGATCGCGGGCGACTATTCCATCGCGGACATTGCCATCGCACCGTGGTTGCGGGCGTTGGACTTCTACGGGGCGCAGGACGCTGTAGGCTGGGATGGTTTCGCGAATGTCGTTGGCTATCTCGACCGTTTTCTAGACCGGCCCGCCGTTCAGAAAGGTCTGACTATCCCGCCTCGTGACTAGTACCGTGACAAACCCGCTGGCGGGGTGCCATTGCGCGCGCCCCGCCCTTCATCTTTCCTCAAATACCTCCGCCGGAGGCATCACACCCTATGCAGGAAGCGCTCCGCTCAGGATGTAGCGCAGCATGTCAGCCACCTTCACGGGATCATCCGTGACCGCGAGGGCCGCTGCGTCGACCTCTTTCAGGGCGTGCTGATGGTCTGGGCCATGTACAATGATGAGGCTCTTACCTAGGGCCGCCGCGAAGCCCGCGTCGAAAGCTGCGTTCCACTGCTTGTATTTCTCACCGAAGCGCACCACGACGATGTCCGCGTCAGCGATGCCTTTGCGGGTGCGCATGGCGTTCAGCTTGGCGCCCTTGTGATCGTGCCAGAACTTGTCAGCTTCGGAACCCATGATTGCCACGCCGCAATCGTCGCTGGCGGCATGGTCGGTGACGGGGGCCGAAAAAACCACGTCAAGGCCAGCGCTCGCGGCGATGATCTCTTCGCGCCATGCGGTGTGGATCTCTCCGCTCAGATACACATTCAGCTTCATTGTCTTCCCCCCGATTGCCCGGATGACTGATGGGCCCCGCTAGGCGCGTAGGGCACCACCGGTCGCTTTCGTCACTCTTTCGATGATTTTCGCCCCGACGGCTTCGATCTCTGCGTCTTTGAGCGTGGCGTCGCGGGGCTGAAGGCGCACTGTCACGGCGATGGATTTCTTGCCGTCACCGAGCGCGCCGCCGATGAACTCATCAAAGACGCGCACCTCTTCGATGAGGGCCTTATCCGCCCCCATGGCCGCATTGACGAGGGTCAGGGCTTCGACATCTGCCGCGACGATGAACGCAAAGTCTCTCTCGACGGCTTGCAGGTCACTCACCCCCAAGGCGGATCGTGCGGCCCCTTTCGCCCGTTTGGCTGGAACGGCATCCGGCCAGAGGGTAAAGCCCACGGCTGGCCCCTTCACGTCGAGCGCCGAGAGAACCTTTGGATGAAGCTCCCCGAACTCTGCGAGAACCGTCTTTCCAAGCGCGATCACACCGGATCGGCCCGGGTGCCACCAGCCCGACGCATCACGCCGGATCTGCGCGCGGGCCGGGGCGCCGAGGGCTGCAAGGGCGGCTTCGACATCTGCCTTCGCATCAAAAACGTCCCAGGCGCGGCGCTGGCCGTGCACATCCTTTGGGCCCGAATGTCCGACCAGGATCGCAGACACGGATGCCCCTTGGTCGTCGGGTTCTCCGCCTGCCCATGTGGCACCCACCTCAAAGAGCAGGACGTCTGCCATGCCGCGCGCCTGGTTGCGCGCTGCGGCTTGCAGCAAACCGGGAAGGAGCGACGGACGCATATGGCTCATATCGCTCGAAATCGGGTTTTCGAGGGCCGTCGCATCGGTCCCGCCGCCGAACAGTTCGGATGCCGTCTGGTCGATGAATGAGTAGGTGACGCATTCATTGTAGCCCAGCCCGGCAATGGCGCGGCGCGCGATTTGCTGACGCCGCTGGGTCGGCGTCAGGATCGGCCGGCCGGCTCCGAAGTCATGCCCTGACACGGGGGGGAGCGGCTTGCCCTTGAGTTTCGTAAGCGACGCTATCCGCGCGACTTCCTCGACCAGGTCCGCCTCGCCCAGCACATCGGGACGCCACGACGGGACATGAGCCAAGTCGCCCTCCAGCACAAAACCGAGCGCCTCGAGGGAGGCACGCTGTGTCTCGGGCGCAATGTCCATGCCCACGAGGCTTTGCACGCGGGCAGTGTCGAGCGGGTAGGCGCGCCGCACATCCGGCACCTCACCTGCCACGACGACGTCTGAGGCCTCGCCCCCCGCGATCTCAAGGATCATCTGCGTGGCCCGGTCGAGCCCTTCAGCCGTGAATGCGGGGTCGATGCCCCGCTCGAACCGGTAGCGCGCGTCCGAAGTAATCTTCATCGCGCGGCCTGTATAGGCCGTGCGCACCGGGTCGAAATAGGCCGCTTCGATGAAGACGTTGACCGTCTCTTCGGTCACGCCGGAGGCCAAGCCGCCCATGATACCCGCGATGCTTTCGGGCCCGTTGGCATCTGCGATGACCGTCGCGCCCTCGGGGAACGTATAGTCTTTTTCGTCGAGGCCCGTGATCGCCTCGTCACCCTCGGCCTTGTAGAGCCGCAGCGTATTTCCGGCGATCTTGTCGGCGTCAAAGACGTGAAGCGGGCGATTGAGATCGTAGGTGAAGAAGTTCGTGACATCCACGAGGAAGGAAATCGGGCGCAACCCGATGGCCTTGAGCTGTTGCTGGAGCCATGCGGGCGAGGGGCCATTCGTGACGCCCTTGATGAGGCGGCCGAAAAACACGGGCGCCTGATCTGCCGCATCGGCGTCAATCTGGACTGAGACCGGGCAGGGAAACGCGCCCTGAACTGTCACATCCGGCAGGGGCATCAACGTGCCCAAGCCCCGAGCGGCGAGGTCTCTGGCGACGCCCCGCACACCGAGGGCATCGGGGCGATTGGGCGTGATCGCGATCTCGATGACCGGGTCCACCTTGGCGGGGTCATTTTCAGCCAGCCATGCGACGAAAGAGGTCCCGACCTCGCCGGATGGAAGCTCGATGATGCCGTCATGTTCCTCAGAGAGTTCCATCTCGCGTTCGGAACACATCATCCCGAAGCTTTCGACACCGCGGATCTTGCCCACGCCTATGGTCGTGTCGATGCCTGGAACGTAGGTTCCGGGTTTTGCGACGACGACGGTGATTCCGGCACGTGCGTTTGGGGCACCGCAGATGATCTGAAGGGTGCCTTCGTCAGTCGCGACCTGGCAGACCCGCAGCCGGTCGGCGTCGGGGTGCTGTTCCGCTTCGAGGACTTTGCCGATGGTAAACGCCGCCAGCCGGTCCGTCGGGTTCTCGACGCCTTCCACCTCGAGCCCGAGATCCGTCAGGGCGTCCGTGATGTCGTCCACCGACGCGGTTGTGTCCAAATGGCGTTTCAGCCAGGAGAGCGTGAATTTCATGCCTGCGGCCCTTCGTTCAGGTCGGGGCTGAGCTAGCGCATTTGCAGGGCAGGTAAAAGAGGTGCCACGGTCGCCTCGGCCGCAACAAGGGACGGGGATGAAAACCTGTCCTTGCCCTCGCACTTTCAGGGAACCGAACACGTGCCGGAGATGGGCGAGCTTGGTGGCTTTTCCCTCTCCGGCGGGAGACCAGTCGAGGGTCGCCGAACGTGGTGGGCCTTCGCACACTGCCACGGATGATGTGGCTTTCTGCAGCGTGTGGGTCCTGTTGGCGCGGAGCGGAGAGCAAGTGCGCGACGCAATGCTGACCCTTAATGTCGGCCAAGAGGTGCGCATTGCCCGCGCCCAAGCGGGCAGGGCGGGCATGGTCCGGTGCTAGGTAGGACGCCTACCAGAGCGTTTGCGCGCATGTATTGACGTGGGCCCGTCGCAAGGTCAGCCGGACCCCAGTCCCAAAAGGTCGGCCTCCGTTCCCGGCAAGACGCCCGAGCGCGTGGTGTCGATGAGGACAGCCGCCTGCTGTGCAAGGCCCCTGATCTCATCCGCGATGACCTTAAAGCTCCGCCCGCTTTCGCCGCCGGCGCGGGCGGCTTCCACGCTGGCATTGAGTGAAATGAGGTGGATCATCCGGCCGATGTCCTCAACCTCCGTGAACATCTTGTCGAGCTTGGCGATGCGATCTTTCATGACGGCCTGCACCGCCTTGTCATGCGCTTTCTTGGTGCCGCCGAGGATCGCGCAGAGCTGCATGATCGCTGGCACACCCTCGAGCCGCACGAAATGGACAAGGAGCCCTGCCTCTTCCGGGGGTACGCGGCCAAAGTCATCGGCCTCGTCAAAGGCGGCAAATCGCGCGTCGATGTCCAGCGCCTTGGCTACGAGCGCTGCGATCTTTTCGTCGCGCTTGTCTAGATTGCTACCGGACGTCGCGCCCGCGATGGTCTTTTTGTAAAGCTCCCGGAACGTACGGAACTGCTGGGCGACGTCGGCGCGCAAGTCTGCATCGCTGGCGGTCACGACTTCGATGAAGATCGCGGCCGCGTTCAAGGCGAAGCCCTGTGCGTTTCGAAGATCTCTGAGTGTATCGGTCAGCGCCTTCTTTTCGGTCGCAGTAAGGAGAGAGCCGTCAGCCATGGGTGCCTCTTGAGCCTGTCCGCAGCGTCTCCCGCGTGCTGTCGATCAATTGCGCAGACTTCGCAGCGAGGCCGCGGATTTCGTCCGCGATCACTTTGAAGCTGCGACCACTTTCGCCCCCTGCCCGGGCGGCCTCAACGCTGGCATTGAGGGATATCAGGTGGATCATCCGGCCAATGTCTTCGACTTCCTCGAACATCTTTTCGAGCTGGACGCCCCGATCTTTCATCTGGCTTGCCCTGCGCGTTTCGAAACCAGCGCGCTCGACCTCCAATGCGCGGATGAACGTATAGAATGCCGGGAGGGTTTTCTCGCGCGCCCGTGATGTGTGGGCTATGGCCCGGTCGCGGGTCAGGGCAACATAATTGTCCGCCGGATCAAGCTTCGCCATTTCATCGGCAAAACCTGTGATTTCATTGAAGGCATCGCTTTCGCGGCGTCTGGCCTCCCGCATGACGGGCAGCGACATGAGAACCTTGACCACTTCGCAGAACCGGACAATGAAACCTTTCAGATAGCCAGCCATTTCGGCGCGTTCTTTTGGATCTGTGGCCGTGGCTAGTGTGATGCCAATCGCACCCGCGTTCACAGCGAGGCCACGCCCGCGTCGCAGTGATTTAATCGCTGTCTCAAGCTCTTCTTCGGTGTGCACCGCTCGGCCGTCCCTGCTGTTTCACACCTCACTACCGCGCGGGCCTTTAAAGCTGCGTTAATCGCGGTCGCGCGTTTTGGCTTTGAGCCAGAGTGATACAGCGATGGCGGGCAGGATGATGACGGCCCAGCTCGCCGCATTCAGGAGCGTCAGGCGCCGCTTGTACTCAAGAGGTGCATCGGACACCCAAAGCAGGACATGCCCGCCCACCACGAAGACCACGATAATCGCGATCGTCCAGGGCAGGAGGCGTCGCCACCAGGGGCGCCTCAGCGGCTCAGCCCGCCGGCAAGATCGGGCTGGTCGAGAGCGGCGAAGCCGTAATGCCTGAGCCACCGCAGATCGCTGTCGAAGAATGCGCGGAGGTCCGGGATGCCGTATTTCAGCATCGCAATCCGGTCGATCCCCATACCGAAGGCAAAGCCCTGCCATTCGGCGGGGTCGATGCCGCCGTTCTTGAGAACCTTGGGGTGGACCATGCCCGAGCCAAGGATTTCCAGCCAGTCATCGCCCTCGCCGATCTTCAGCGTGCCCTTGTCCCAGGAACAGCGGATGTCGACCTCTGCGGAGGGTTCGGTGAACGGGAAGTGCGACGCCCGGAAGCGCAGCTCGACATCGTCGACTTCAAAGAAGGTGCGGCAGAATTCCTCCAGCGTCCATTTCAGATGCGCCATGGAGATGTCCTTGTCGATGGCGAGGCCTTCGACCTGATGGAACATGGGCGTATGCGTCTGGTCATAGTCCGAGCGGTAGACGCGGCCCGGCGCGATGATCCGGATCGGCGCCCCCTGCGCCTCGAGAGAGCGGATCTGGACAGGGCTTGTATGCGTGCGCAACACGTGTGGCGGACGATTATCACCCGGCTCGCGGTGCATGTAAAAGGTGTCCATTTCTGCCCGTGCCGGGTGATGTCCCGGGATGTTGAGGGCGTCGAAATTGTACCAGTCACTCTCGATCTGGGGCCCCTCGGCAACCGAGAAGCCGAGGGAGGCAAAGATCGCGGTAAGCTCTTCCCAGACCTGGGAAATGGGGTGGATGGTTCCAGCCGGGCGCTGACGGCCCGGGAGTGTGATATCGAGCCACTCGCCTGCCAGGCGCTCTTCCAGTGCTGCATCGGCCAGCGCCGTTTTACGGGCGTTCAGGGCTGAATTGACCTCGTCCTTGAGCGCATTGAGCGCGGGACCGGCGACCTGGCGCTCCTCCGGCGACATCTTCCCGAGCTCGCGCATTTTCAGGCTGATTTCACCCTTTTTGCCAACGGCTTGCACACGCAGCGTCTCGAGCGCGGCCTCGTCAGCTACGTCCTTGATGAGAGACAGGTACTTTTCGCGGAGATCATCGGTCATGGCAAAGCGTCCTCGGTCTGGCATGCGGCCTAGCGCGGAGACCAAGGGGCTGCAACCCCGCGCGCGTAAACGATCAAGTCGGTCATTGAAGCGGGGGCGCGAGACCCCGCGGACCACGGACACGACCTTTCCAGATGTGCAACACGACGCCGCCAGCGCGGGAATCGTGGCAGAAATATGACCAAACTTCGTCATTTTTCCCCGGTAGTGGGGATTAGCCCGAGGATATGCTGGGGGTGCACACTGGAGAGAGTGCGAGGTGGGATCATCTGGATGTCACCTGGGCGTCGCGGAGACACTGTCCCTCATCGTGGGCGCCAATCACTTGAGGACGAGCGTGCTGGGTCATCTGCCTCTGACCCAAGCTGCCTGTAGCGCGCGTTTGCCTCCGCCCGCGCCAGACCCAACCAAGGTTGAGTGTCAGCGCGGGCACCTTTCCAACCACCCCTCTTGCTTACCGACGACAAGGCCTTGTCGGGCGACCCGGCTTTGTGCAGCAGTGACTGCATGTGGATACACAGCGCATTCCTCGCCTTCACGACGCTTCTGGCCGGGCCTCTGGCCGCTCAGGAGCGCATCATCGTGACGGGCGACAGCACCATGGCCTGGAATGACGGCGAACTCGCGGCGGCGATGGCGGCCGCACTGGGAGAACCGGTGCGCGACGAAAGCGTCAGCGGCGCTCGCTTTTCGCATCCCTTCTCATTGCTCGTGGGACCGATGGATATTCGCGCTCAGCTTCCGAGGCTTCCGTTTGATTGGCTGGTTGTCACGGGCGGAGCAAATGACTTTGCCGCCGAATGCAATTGCGGTGAGTGCGGCGACGTCCTCGATGAACTGGTGGGGCCAGAGGGTGTGTTGGGGGAAATCCCGGACTACCTCGAGGAGGTCACGTTGCGGGGTACCAGCGTGATCTGGGCGCTTTACTACGACCCGCCGGATGGGGGAGCGCCTTTTGATGCGTGCCTTGACGAGTTTGCCGAACTGGATGCGCGGCTTGCTCGCGTTGCCCGGCGGATGGCGGCTGTGACGCTTGTTGACATGGGCACGCTCGTCAGCGCGGCTGACGTGGACGATTACGATCCCGACCGGGTCCACCCTTCGCCGCAGGCCTCCGAGCGGATCGGGACATACATCGCCCGGGTGATCGAGAGCCTCGACTAGAAACGAAAAAGGCCGCACCAGACGGCGCGGCCTTTCAATCCGTTTTGGACGCGCGCTATGCGGCGAGCGCAGTCTTTGCCTGATCAACGATGGCACCGAATGCTTCGGGCTCGTGCACAGCGAGATCGGCGAGGACCTTGCGGTCGACCTCGATCCCGGCTTTCGACAGGCCGTTGATAAAGCGCGAGTAGGTCAGGCTTTCGTCATGGCTGCGAACTGCGGCGTTGATCCGCTGGATCCAGAGCGCGCGGAACTGGCGCTTGCGGTTCTTGCGGTCGCGGGTTGCGTACTGGTTGGCCTTGTCGACTGCCTGCTTGGCCGTCTTGAAGACGTTCTTGCGGCGCGAGTAATAGCCTTTGGCGGCCTTGATGACCTTCTTGTGGCGGGCGTGAGTGGTCGTTCCACCTTTGACACGGGACATGGCTCAGGCCTCCTTAGCGGTCATAGGGCATGTAGCCCTTGACGATCTTGGCATCGGGGCCACTGAGCACAGTGGTGCCGCGGGCGTCCCGGATGAACTTCTTGGTGCGCTTGATCATGCCGTGGCGCTTACCAGCCTGTCCGCCGATGACCTTGCCGGTCGCGGACACCTTGAAACGCTTCTTGGCAGAAGACTTCGTCTTCATCTTAGGCATTTTCATCTCCTATCGTTCGAGAACCACACGGGAAGGCAATGCCATCGGGCCACCCGTGCTGACGAACCGCGCGTATAGGCAGGGACGGGCTGCGGCGCAAGGGGGTTGGATATGGATCCTTCTATCGGAAGAGCGCGACGATCCCCGGCACTGATGACAAGCCGACGAGGGCCCCGCGCGCGCCTAGCCTTCCCAAAGGAGAGTGCCCGGGTGAAATTGGGCCCAGGCGAACCAGAAGGCTTCGTGGCTTGGCACCGGCACGTCCCGGGCAGTGGCGCTTAGGCCGCCAGCAGTGCGATTGAGGCTTATGCCCGCGAGCGTGACCTTGGACCCTGAGAGGAGTGCGGCGAGTGCCTTGGCGCGGGGAAAAGCCACGGGCTGGCCGCTGTGCGTGAGGACGCCGATGATGTCTTCGTGGACGGGCAGCCGCGGGTCGACGTCTCCAACGGGAAAGATCGGGCCGCCGGCGTCACGGGTTTCGCGCAGGTTGAAGTCGCGGCCCAAGGCGAGGTCTTCGACAAGGACTGTGGTGTCCGGAAACGCGCGGCGCCAGCTGCCCCAATCGGAGGTGATGACGGTGACTTTTTCGAGCGTGAGCCCGATATCAGCCAGGGGGCCGGTGACGGCGCTGCCCTTAAACGTGTCGAAAACGGACCCGGTTTCGATATCGTACATGACCTTGTTGGAGCGGATGAGCAGCCCGGAGGTGCGCAGGACCGGGCGTTTTGTTCCGGGTGGAAGGGCGTCGGTGAAGTAAGCCTGCGCGGCGCCGCAGAGCGTGCAGTAGGGCATCGCGATGTCGCGTCCGCCCAGGGTGTCGTTCACCATCTCGCGGATTTCCATAATGCGCCGGGGGTAGGCCCGGGCCTCGCCGTTGATCTCTACGCCGAAGACGATGTCGTCGTCCCTGAGCCATGTTGCATCTTTTGCGGGTTGAGTAGCTGGATTGTCGACCGCGGGGATGCAGTGGCAAACGGCGTCGGTGTCGCCGAAGGCCCTTGCGTCGATCTTGACCCCACCCCAATCCACGAGCTGCCAGTCGATGTCGCCCTCGGTGAACAGGTGGTCGAGACCGGGCAGGTAATGGGTGTAGATGGCTTTCTTGTGCGCGAGGTAGCCGGGATAGGCGGGCATGTCCCAGGCGATGAGTGTGTTGAGGGTGCGTTCCCGGGGCAGGTGGCCTGCGAAGTCCGTTTCTAAAATGGCCTTGGAGACCCGGGTGAGCATCGCGCTGAACTCCGGCCGCCAGGCAAAGCGCTGCAGGTCTGCAATGGTCCAGATCGTGCGCGGGTCATTCGCGGCGATGAGTGCGTCAGCGGCAGCCTGGTCAGATGGGTTCCAGTCCGCCTGATCCTTTGCGCGGATGAGGAGGGTATCGAGGGCGCGCCGGGTGGTCGGATCTAGGGCGCCATCGAGGATAGCGAGCGGAGCGCCGTACTCCGCAACGACGTAGTCGGGGAGGCGGTGGTCCTCAGCCCATGTGAGGGCGGGCAGCACGATCAAGACGGTCGCGGTGACAAAGATGTTCACGGGCCAACTGCGCATGTGAGGCAGCATAGTCCAAAAGGTGCGACCGAGGAGAGTCCAACGAAGCCTGATCCGATCACGTTGCGATGACCGGTCGGCACTCGCGGCTTTGACGTATGCGACAAGCCTCGGCGACGCTTGGAATATGGTGACGAGCCACACCGCCCACGACAGCGAGACTGGCCAACTCGCGAACATGAGGTTCGGCCGACAGCGCTGTAATTGCATTGTCGCGCCAGCAAGGGCGACGGAATTGATAGCGAAAAGAGAGGCGCTGCCGTGGCAAGCAACTCACTGTGCTGGAGGCGGGTTCATCGCACTGGTTCCAAGAGCGCGTCGGTGGCGGTGCAGTCGCGGATCACATCGCGTCCGCAGGCCCTCGGCACGAGGCCCTTGGTGAGGCAGATGCGTGCCTCCTGGATGTGGCCGCTCTTGCAGGTGATGGTGATCATGTCAGGCGCAAGGTCGGGGTTGGATTGGAGGAAGGCGTCCTCGATGACCTTGGCGCTGACCTGGAAGGTTCGGTCGAGGCGGCGGAGAACTTCGGGTCGGACGACCTGCTCGTAAGCGAAGCGGGATTGGGAGTAGTAGTCGCGTGCTGACACGCCCGCGCACACGCCGTGCTTGTTCCATTGGTGCCAGGCCAGACCGCTTGAGCCCATGATGTCTTTCATCCCGGCTGTCATCGCGCGGGACGGGTTCCTTTCGACACTGGGGCAGTACGATGGCCACCCCTCTTCGAACTGAGGCCAGAGGCCGTGGAGAGACCAGCCAAGGTCACGGTCGCATTGCTCTGCACCGCGGGCGTCTCCTTCCAGGGTGCACCAGTTCGGCGACCACGAAAGCGCAAGCACATAGTAGTCGAAATCGCCAGCCCTCTCCCCTCGTGCCCAGGCTGAGGATCCAAGAAGAATGAGGGCCAGAACCAGTACACGCATATCAGGGCTTTCTCTTTGCTGATGCGGCGACTATATCCACGCCAAGTTTCCCCACAAGGTAACCCGTTCCGACCCCGGAACCGCCATTTCAGGCGACAGGATAGATATGCACGACGGAGGCAGTGATGGCTGAAGGTAAACCGATCATGGCGAAAGCCACCGCAGTCTGGCTGGTGGACAATACGGTGATGAGCTTCAAGCAAATCGCGGATTTCGTCGGGCTCCACGAGCTTGAAGTGCAAGGTATCGCTGATGGGGACGTTGCAGCGGGCGTGAAAGGGTTTGATCCCGTGGCAAACAACCAGCTCACGCAGGAAGAGATCGACGCCGCGGAAAAAGACCCCGCGCATCGGCTCAAGCTCAAGTATTATGCGGCCGCGCAGGGCGAAGAAAAGCGCCGCGGGCCCCGCTACACACCACTCTCGAAGCGTCAGGACCGGCCGGCCTCGATCCTTTGGCTCGTGAAGTTCCATCCGGAGCTGACGGACGGCCAGATCGGCAAGCTGGTGGGCACGACCAAGCCTACCATTCAGGCGATCCGGGACCGGACGCACTGGAATATCTCCAACATCCAGCCGATTGACCCGGTGGCGCTGGGCCTGTGCAAGCAGACGGAGCTCGATGCCGCCGTTCAGAAGGCGAATGCCAAGCGTGCGGCTGAGGGTACTGCAATGTCGGATGATGAGCGGCGCAAACTGGTTTCGACCGAGCAGAGCCTCGACATGGACGCCGAGCCCAAGATCCCGGCGGCGATCAGCGGCCTCGAGACCTTCACGCTCACCGATACGGATGACGATGATGACGATCCGCGCGATAAGGACGTGCCGGATGCGGACAGTTTCTTCAACCTGCCGTCCGGCGGGGATGACGACGACGAGGACGACGACAAGTAACGCCGCCCGCCCGCTCTAAACCGACCGCCGCCCGTGGTGACGTGAGATCATGAGATATGCTGTCCTCGGTGCGGGCTTGATTGGGTCCGCGGCCGCGCGCCATCTGAGCCGCCTCGGCCATGACGTGACCCTGATCGGGCCAAGCGAGCCCGACACATGGGCAGCTCATGACGGCGTATTTGCCAGCCATTACGACGAGGGGCGCATCACGCGTCGCATGGACCGGTCGCCGTTCTGGTCCCGTGTGGCAGCTGCTTCGCTAGACCGCTATGCAGAGATCGAGGCCGCGTCCGGCATCGCATTTCATGCACCTGTTGGCGGGCTTTATGCGACCCACGACATGGGCGAGGTGCTGCGGACGGCGGGCGAGCTTGGAACGGCCTTTGACGCCCTTGAACCGGCTGAAGCGACGCGGTTTGGCTACGTCTTGCCTTCCCATGTGCGGGTGACGCACGAGGCAGACGGTGCTGGGCATATCAGCCCCCGAAAGCTGGTTGCTGCGCAGCAGAGGATCGCTCTGGATCAGGGTGCGACGCGGCTTTGCGCTGTGGTGAAGAGTGTCTCTGGTAGAGAGGTTGTCACTGATCAGGGCAGGCATTCCTTCGACAAGGTCCTCTGGTCTGCTGGCGGCTTTGGTGCGCCGCATCTCAAGCTACCTCTCGACGTGCAGGGCCGCACCATCGTCTACTTTGAGGTCGCAGAGGGGACCGGAGCGGAGATGCCGACGCTTATCCTAGCGGATGGGGAAAGGATCGACATCTACCTTTTGCCGCCGATCCGCTACCCGGACGGGCGCACGTATCTCAAGATCGGAGGCGGACCCCATGATCGCCCGCTTCTCCGCGAGGAGGACATGCGCGCATGGTTCAAGTCCGAAGGTGATGCCGAGGCGGCCAAGGCGCTGTCGTCGATCTTTCATCGGCTTGCGCCAAACGTGCACGTCCTCTCCGAGCGTCGGAGCGCTTGCGTGACCACCTACACCGACGATCTGATGCCGGTGATCGGACAAATCTCTGACGGCGTGTTCGTCGCAACAGCGGGATGCGGGGCGGGGGCAAAATGCTCTGACGAGTTGGGGCGTCTCGGGGCGATGGCGATGCTCGGCGAGGAGGTGCCGGACATCTCGCCCGCGCGCTTCAAAGCCTGATGCCCTTGCGGCGTTTCTGAAAGACGATCCACGTCCATTTCACATTTGCGCTGCGGTTGCCGGCCTGGATCGAGCTGCGGCGCTGGACGACCTCGCTTCGCAGTGCGGGCGTGTTGAGATCCCTGACGCGTATCGGCCATCGGGGTCGTGGTCCGGGGCCATGGCGCGCGGCGATGATCAAAGCCCCGCCGGGAGCAATCAACTCGGCCATGCGGGCCAGTCCACGATGTTGGTGGGCAGGCGGCAAATGGTGGAGGACGCCTAGCGCGAGGATCGCGTCGAAGGGCCCTTTCACGCGCGCCAGTCCGGGCAGATCATCCGGGATCCGGGGAACGCACGGTTCCTGCCAAAGCCAATCCACCGGTTCCACGGCTGTGACGCGATGGCCCCTCGCCGCGAGATGCGCAGCTAGGCGACCCGTGCCCGCGCCGACATCGAGGATACGGGCGGAGTGGGGTAGGTTGCGAAGGTTGCGGGCGATGGGCGCGAGCCAGTGGTCCTGGTCAATCTCGGACCAGCGCTCTTTCATCTGGAGGGCGCAGGACGCGTAGTGGGCGTCAGAGGATGCGCGGTACGTCACGACATCCAGGAAAGGCCGGCCTCAGTTACGCCCTTTGGTTCGTACTCTCCGCTCACCCAGCCAGCGTATCCTGCCGCATCAAGCGCCGCGAATAATGCGGGATGATCGAAGGGGGTCGAGGACGGTTCGTGGCGATCATCGCCATTGCCGACCTGCACGTGGCCAATGAGGTCCTTGTGCGCCTCCCAAGTGGCCATGGCGTCCCCGGTGATCTGATGCGCGTGGAAGGTGTCGAACTGTAGCGACAGGTTGTCGGCCCCGACCTCGCCGATGATCCGCGCGGCCTGATCGTAATCGCAGAGGTAATAGCCCGGCATCGTGGTGCGATTGATGACTTCGATCGTGATGGGCATGCCTTTGGCCTCTGCGCAGGCCCAACGGAGGTTCTCGACAAAGCAGGCATCGGCCGCTGGTCCTTCGGCGACCCCCGACATGATGTGGAGCATCTGCGGTTTGAGCACACCGGCGTAGCGCAACACCCGCGCCCAGTCCTTGCGAAAGCGCTCCTGCACGTCGGGCACGGCGGCCCAACCCTGCGGCCCCCCTGTGTAATTCGGCGGGGGGGAGTTTATGAGGGCCATTTTCACGCCATGAATGACGCAGGCATCGCGCAGCTCTTGCGCGTTCACGTCATAGGGAAAGAGGATCTCGACCGCGTCGAAGCCCGCATCTGCAGCCGCACGCACGCGGTCAATCAGGGGCACTTCCTTGAAAAGCCAGGTGAGATTGGCGCAGAATTTGGGCATGTCAGATCGTCCATTCAGCGGGGATATGGCGTCGCGCACTCACTGCGCCGCATCCCGGAGCTCTTCGGCGGGAATGATCGGAAAGAAGGTCCCCGACGACCAGACACCGAACCAGCCATTGTGCTCCTCCCCCAGATCGACGAGGCGGTAAAAGCTCTTCCGGTCGATGAGTGCCTCGAGATTTGCGCGCATCAGGATATAGGGGGAGGGCTCGCCCGTTTCGGGATCGCGCACAACGCGGATTGGGTTTTCGGGACCGGCCGTCGCCTCATCGTCCACATGGGTCACAAATGTCAGCACCTGATCTTTGCCTGTGCCGCTTGCGGTGAAGTCCTGCGCCACGAAGGGCGCGTCCTCGACCCGGATGCCCACTTTCTCCACTGGTGTGACCAAGAAATACGCGTCGCCGTCCTTGCGGATAATGGACGAAAAGAGCTTTACAAGGCCGGGGCGACCGATGGGCGTGCCGAGATAGAACCACGTCCCATCCCGCCTGATTTCCATGTCCAGATCGCCGCAAAAGGGCGGGTTCCAAAGGTGAACCGGCGGGTGCCCTTTTTTCGTGCGCGCCGCCGTCGCGGAGGCAGCGATGCTTTCGGCAGAGGGTTTCACGATGTTTTGTCCGCTCATGCTTTTTGCCATTCCTGCTTGGAACCTTACTTTGGCTCATATAGCGGCGACAGGAGAGAGACCATGGAAGACGCAACCGATCTTGTTGCCGACATCGAAGCGCTGGGCGAGAAACTCGCCACGGCAAGGGCGTCCATCGGTGCGCGGTTCATAGGCCAGGAGCGGGTGGTCGATCTGGTTCTCGCGTCGCTGATTTCCGGCGGCCACGCGCTTCTTATCGGTTTGCCGGGCCTCGGCAAGACACGCCTTGTGGACACGTTGGGCACCGTCATGGGCCTTGAGGACAATCGCGTCCAGTTCACACCCGATCTGATGCCTGCGGATATCCTCGGCTCCGAGGTGCTGGAGACCGCCGCAGATGGCACCCGCAGCTTCCGTTTCATTGAAGGGCCTGTGTTCTGCCAGCTTCTCATGGCCGACGAGATCAACCGTGCCTCGCCCCGGACGCAATCGGCGCTTCTGCAGGCAATGCAGGAAAAATCGGTGACGGTGGGCGGCGCGAACCGCCCCCTCGGGCGACCGTTCCACGTTCTGGCAACGCAGAACCCCATTGAACAGGAGGGGACGTATCCCTTGCCGGAAGCCCAGCTCGACCGCTTTCTCGTCGAGATCAACGTGCCCTATCCCGATCGGCAGACGGAAAAGGACATCCTGATTGCCACGACTGGCGTCAGCGACGCGCAATCGGTCAACGTCTTCACCACCGAAGAGCTTTTGGCCGCGCAAACGCTAGTGCGGCGCATGCCGGTGGGTGACGCGGTTGTGGAGGCGATCCTCGATCTGGTGCGCGCGTTCCGCCCCGCGGAGCCTGACGCGCCGCAAGTGGTGCGTGACAACGTGAGCTGGGGGCCAGGGCCGCGCGCGGCGCAGGCTCTGATGCTCACCGTCCGGGCAGAGGCACTTCTCAATGGGCGTCTTGCGCCTTCCATGGAAGATGTCGTGTCCATGGCGAAACCGGTCCTGAGCCACCGGATGGCTCTGAGCTTTTCAGCCCGGGCGCGAGGCGAAGACCTTGGCGCGATCATCGACATGGTGGTCGATCAGATCACCCGTGTTGAGGCTGCTGCGTGACCGACGCGGCCCTCCTTCGCGCCACCTCGGAAGAGCTTGCAGCCCCCTTTCCGCGCCTTCTGGCGGCGGCAGAGCATCTGGCGGCAACGGTCCTTCTTGGGGATCACGGGCGGCGCCGCGCCGGGACGGGCGATGACTTTTGGCAGTATCGCCCGACGCAGGTGGGCGATTCCGCGCGCATGATCGACTGGCGCCGATCCGCGATGGCCGACACGGAGTTCGTGCGCGAACGCGAGTGGCAGATCGCGCAATCTGTGATCCTTTGGGTCGATCACGCCGCATCCATGGGCTTTTCGTCCATCGGCACAAGCAAGGCGGAACGCGCGCGCATGCTGGCTCTCGCGATTTCCATCCTGCTGCTTCGCGGTGGGGAGAGGGTGGGCCTTACGGGCTTCAGCCTGCCCCCGCGCGCTGGGGAGCATCAGATAGAGCGTCTGGCGGCGGCCTTGTCTTTACCGGGTGATGGTCCCGATTTCGGTGAGCCAGAAGCGCGGGGGATGCTGCCGCATTCGCGCGCGCTGTTCATCTCGGACTTCATGGGCGACCCCGCTCCAGTGGAGGCGGCGCTCCAGAAGGCGGCGGATCGCGGCGTTGGTGGCGCGCTTCTCATGGTGCTCGACCCCGAAGAAGAGGCATTTCCGTACGACGGACGTACGATTTTCGAAAGCATGGGGGGCGGCGTCCTGCACGAGACCCTGAAGGCCGGGGAGCTCAAGTCCCGCTACCTTGACCGCCTCGCTGCCCGCAAAGATCTGCTGCGCGGTTGGGCGCGGGCGGCGGGCTGGCAGTTTCACGTCCACCACACGGACGGGTCAGCGCAGAACGCGCTCCTGTGGCTCTATGGCGCGATGGAGCGGCACTGATGTTGACGCTCGGTCCCCTCGGTTTCGCGGCCCCCTGGCTTCTTCTCGGCCTCATCGCCTTGCCGATCCTTTGGCTGCTCTTGCGGGCGGTTCCGCCTGCGCCGATCCGGCGGCGGTTTCCGGGTGTTGCCCTTCTCCTCGGGCTGAACGACGACGAGACGACGACCGACAAGACGCCTTGGTGGCTCTTGCTCTTGCGGATGCTCGCTGTTGCGGCCGCGATCATCGGGTTCTCCGGTCCTGTGCTGAACCCTGAGACAGAAGACGCAGGGCGTGGCCCGATCCTTGTCCTGATGGACGGCGGCTGGGCAGAAGCGACGAGCTGGCCCGCGCGCATCGAACGGATCGAGGCGCTCTTGGCGGACGCGTCACGCGACGGGCGTCCGGTGGCCATTGCGCAACTCACACAGCCCGGCGCAGGCGAGATCACCTTTCAGGCCGCAGAGAGCTGGGGCGCACGCCTCGCTGGCTTCACGCCGCAGCCCTGGCTGCCGGGCGAAGCGGCCCACGCCGCCTTTGCAGAGCGCGTTGCATCTGCCGGAGCTTTCGAAACCTTCTGGATGTCAGATGGGATCTCGAGGCCGGGGCGCGATGCGCTTTTGGCCGCCCTCGAGGCCAAGGGAGATGTGAGAGCTTTCGAAAACCCCCGTGCCGTTTTCGCGCTCGAGCCCGTGCGGTTCGAGGATGGCGAGGTGCGCGTGACAGGTCACCGTCTACGTGGCGGCGGAGCGCAAAGCGCGCAGATCGCCGCGTTTGGACGAGATCCGGCTGGCATCGAGCGCATCCTCGCGACGGCGGCACTGGATTTCGAGGATGGTGCGCAACAGGTCGGGACGGCCCTTGTCCTGCCACCAGAGCTGCGCAATCGCATTACGCGCCTGGCCGTGACCGGTCAGCGGTCCGCCGGGGCCGTGGCGCTTACCGATGACGGGCTGAGGCGACGCGAGGTAGCCTTGATGTCCGGGCGCGGGGATCGCGAGGGACTCGAGCTGCTCTCCCCGCTGCATTACCTTGAGCAGGCGCTCATCCCCACGGCAGACATTATCGATGGCGCGATGGCGGATGTCCTTCTTGCCAATCCGGACGTCATTATCATGGCCGATGTCGCGCAGGTCAGCGAGGCAGCCGACGTCCTTGATTGGGTGAATGAGGGCGGGGTGCTCTTGCGGTTTGCCGGACCGCTTCTCGCTTCGGCGGATCTAGGTCGTGATGCCGAAGACCCGCTTTTGCCCGTGCGCCTTCGCGCAGGTGGACGCTCAATCGGTGGTGCGATGAGCTGGGGGGAACCCAAGACGCTCCGCGCTTTCTCTGCCGCATCGCCGTTCTTTGGGCTGGCGATCCCCGAAGACCTCGTTGTGAGCGCTCAGGTCCTCGCGCAGCCGGACCCGGAGCTTTCAGAACGCACCATTGCCACCCTCGCCGACGGCACCCCGCTGGTCACGCGCAAACGTGTCGGGCAGGGGCAGGTGATCCTGTTCCATGTCACTGCGAATGCCGAGTGGTCGACACTGCCGCTATCCGGTCTTTTCGTTGAAATGCTGGAGCGGATGGCGATTTCGTCGCGCCCCGCAGTGCCGAGCGCGGAGGATCTGGCGGGCACGGTCTGGAACCCCGAAAGCCGTGTCACCGGCTTTGGAGAGATCGAACCCGCAGGCGTTAGTGCAGGCATAGACGGAGAGATGATTGCGCAAGGGCAAGTTGGGCCTGATCTGCCGCCGGGCCTCTACAGCGGGGAGGATCGCACGATCGCGATCAATGCCGTGCCGCGGGAGGCCTCCTTCGAACCTCAGGTCTGGCCCGCGCGCATCGCTGTGGAGGGGCTTGATGTGGTCCGGGAGACGCCCCTCAAGGGCTTTGTGCTGATGGCTGGGCTCGCGCTGCTCTTGATCGACCTTCTGGCATCGCTTTGGCTGTCGGGACGCTTGACCGGACCGCGCGCGGCGCAAGCTGCAGGGCTCGCCCTTGCCGTCTTTGTGGCTCAGCCTGCTGACGCGCAGGACAGTTTCGCGCTCGATGCCACGAGCGAGGTCGTGTTGGGCTATGTCATAACGGGCGACAGGCAGCTTGATCAGACGAGCTTTGACGGCTTGCGCGGGATTTCAAGAACGCTCTTTCAGCGGACGTCGGTGGAACCCGCAGAGCCGCTGGGCGTGAACATCGAGACCGATGAGCTGGCGTTCTTTCCGTTCCTCTACTGGCCCATCAGTGCCGACCAGCAAGTGCCCTCGGCGGAGGCCTATACCCGCCTGAACCGCTATCTGCGCGGGGGTGGCATGATCCTGTTTGATACGCGCGACGGGGATACGGCGCGGTTTGGGACGACGTCGCCCGCAGCCCGGAGGCTCCAGCAAGTCGCCGCCCCACTCGATATCCCGCCGCTCGAGCCGATCCCGGATGATCATGTGCTCACCCGTGCGTTCTATCTGCTGCAGGATTTTCCAGGGCGCTCCATGGGCGCGCCGGTCTGGGTGGAGGCATCTCCTGCAAATGCGGAACAGGTGGAAGGCATGCCCTTCCGCAACCTCAATGATGGTGTGACGCCAGTGGTTGTTGGCGGCAATGACTGGGCGTCCGCCTGGGCCATCGACGGGCGCGGCAACTGGAAGTTCCGTGTGGGATCCGGCTTTAACGGAGAGCGTCAGCGTGAGATCTCGCTGCGCTTCGGCGTGAACCTCGTCATGCATGTGCTGAGCGGCAACTATAAGTCCGATCAGGTCCATGTGCCGGCCTTGCTCGACAGGTTGGGTCAATGATCTTGGGGCTTTCAGCATGAACGGGGAGATCATCTTTGATCCGCTGCTGCCGTGGCCGGCCCTTTGGGTCGCGATGGGAGTGGCTGCCCTGCTGATCGCGTTTGGGGCTTACCGGGGACTTGCAGGCTGGTGGCTGCGCGGGCTCGCAGTACTCGCGCTCGTGGCAGCGGTGGCGAACCCGGCCCTCCAGCGGGAAGAGCGTGACGCGCTCAGCGACATCGTGCTGGCCATTGTGGATGAAACCGCCTCCCAGGGTCTGAGCGACCGGGCGGAGCAGACGGCAGATGCCCTCGCTGATCTCGAACGTCAGATCGCCGCGCGCCCGAGCACGGAGCTCCGCGTGACCCGTCTGCCGGACGGGGAGGGCGATACCGGGTCTGCGATCATGGCAGCGGTGGCAGAAGCGCTGGCTGAGGCACCCTCAGCCCGCATCAGCGGGGTTGTCGTGATCTCGGACGGGCGGGCCCACGACATCGAGGCGGCGCCGGATCTCCCCGCCCCGCTCCACCTACTGCAAACTGGTCGTGCAGATGACTGGGACCGGAAGCTGACGGTCAAGAATGCCCCGGCTTTCGCCATTCTAGGGGAGCCCGTCACGCTTACCTTGCGGATCGATGACATGGGTGCGGGCCCTGGCGCCCCAAGCGCGCCGCTGATTGTCAGTGTCGATGGCGGTGCACCGCAGGAATTCGATTTCGTCACGGGCGAGGACATAGAAGTCCCCCTGACGCTTCCCCACGGCGGTATGAACGTGATCCAGTTCACAACGCCAGAGGTCGATGGCGAACTCACTGATCGTAACAACTCCGCCATCGTGCAAATCAACGGAGTGCGGGACCGACTGCGCGTGCTTCTCGTCTCGGGCGAACCTCATCCCGGGCAGCGCACGTGGCGCAACCTTCTGAAATCGGACAGCTCGGTCGATCTCGTGCACTTCACGATCCTGCGCCCGCCCGAAAAGCAGGATGGCGTGCCAGTGACGGAGCTCTCCCTCATCGCGTTTCCCACGCGTGAGCTCTTTCAGGACAAGATTGACGAGTTCGACCTGATCATCTTCGACCGCTACAAGCGTCGGGGCATTCTGCCGACCATCTACCTCGACAACATTCGCCAATATATCGAGGACGGCGGTGCGGTTCTATTTGCTGCCGGGCCCGATTTTGCGTCGGCGGACTCGCTTTATCGTTCGCCTCTCGGGCAAGCCATCCCTGCGACGCCGTCGGCGCGAGTGATCGAAGATGGGTTTCAGCCGGCTGTGACCGACCTTGGCCAGCGTCATCCCGTGACCGAAGGCCTGGAGCTTTTGGCGCCGGACGGGGGATGGGGCCGTTGGTTCCGCCTCGTCGACCTCGTCCCCAAGCAGGGCCAAATCGTGATGAGCGGGTATGAGGACCGACCGCTTCTCGTGCTCGACCGTGTGGGTGAGGGACGCGTGGCCCTTCTGGCTTCCGATCAGGCGTGGCTCTGGGACCGGGGCTATGAGGGGGGCGGACCACAGCTGGAATTGCTGCGTCGCCTCGCGCACTGGATGATGAAGGAGCCGGAGCTCGAGGAAGAGCAGCTCACCGCTGCTGCCGAGGGGCAGGTGATGACGATCCTGCGGCGCACCCTCGAGGACGGCGTGGGTCCTGTAACGATCACGCTTCCCGATGGGAGTGAGGTCGTCGTGGAGCTTGAAGAAGTGTCGCCCGGGCGGTGGGAAACGACGTTCGAGGGCCCTGACCTCGGCCTCTATCGCCTTAGCGAGGGCGATGAAGAGGCCGTGGTTGCGCTGGGCCCGGCCGCGCCGCGAGAGTTTATCGATACCCTCGCCACCGGCGACGTGCTTGCGCCGGTGATTGAGCCTCTGCAAGGCGGGCTTGTTGTGCTTGAGGAGGGCGTGCCGGATCTGCGCAACGTGCGAGAAGGGCGCACAGCAGCCGGGCGCGGCTGGATCGGACTGACCCCACGTGCGGCTTACGTCACGACTGACGTGCGGATTGACGCGTTGATACCGGCCTGGGCGTTCCTGCTGCTCGCGGCGGCTCTGATCGTGGGTGCGTGGCTCCGCGAAGGGCGACGGTAAAGGTCTGGCTTGTCCCGTCGGGGTTGCTCAGTCCGGAAGCGTGAACGGGTACGCCTGCGTCCCGTATCCGCCGACATTTTCACTCACGAAAAGCTCCACTTCCGTGACGCCGTCCGGAACCTCTATCGTAGCTGACCGGGTGAAGGGTTGCTCGTTTACATGGGGGTGGGCGAGGACCCTCGTCCCGAGGATTGTGCCGTCTGGCAGCCGGACTTCCCAGCCATCGGCATAGTCCTCCCATCCTGTATCGCCATGCGCCACGGTCACGGAAAAGCGCCAGGCCTCGCCCGATGGCGACGCCTCTATGGCAGTGATGGTGGCGGGATCTGCAGCGGCAGACAGCGGGGCAAGGCAAAGCAAAAGATAGCGCATGAGGGTGTTTAACATGCCCAAATCCGCCTGGCCTTCACCATACCGCGAGCGTCGCCCCATTTTCGCCACACCGCCGCGCTACGCCCGACGCAAACGACGCGGAGGCGGTTTTGCGCGCGACCCTTATTCTGTTGCTGGCCCTTTGGGCGGGCTATGCCCATGCGAAGGATACTCCCCTTGAGGCACTGACCACAAGCGATGCTGTGCGTCCCTGGGAGGCCGTTGGTCGGCTCGACATCGGCGGTACCGGCTTTTGCACCGGCGCGCTAATCTCGCAGACCCACGTGCTGACAGCTGCCCACTGCCTCTATGACAAGAGCACTGGCGCACGCATCGACCCCGCATTGATCGAGTTCCGCGCCGGATGGCGCAATGGTCGTGCAGAAGCCTATCGCATGGTGCGTCGGGCTGTGGAGCACCCCTCCTACGATTTCGCCGAGACAACGTCGACGACGCGCGTGAAGAACGATGTGGCGATCCTCGAGCTCGCGCAGCCGATCCGCAACGGCCGCATCACGCCCTTTCAACTGGCAGAGCGTCCACGCAAGGGCGAGCGCGTTGGCGTCGTGAGCTATGCGGCGGACAGGTCAGAGGCACCGTCTCTGCAGGAGGCCTGCCGTGTCATGGCGCGCCAGTTCGGCATGCTGGTGCTGAGCTGTGACGTGGATTTTGGCTCCTCCGGTGCGCCGGTATTCACCTTCGAAAGCGGCGCACCGCGCATTGCCTCCGTCATCTCCGCGAAGGCGGAGGTACAAGGGGAACGCGTATCGCTTGGCACCGGAGTGGAGGCACAGGTGGCCGTCTTGCTGGATGAACTGGCAGCCGGCAAGGGTGTATTCCAGTCGGCCGCTCCGCAGGTGCGCCGGATCGGACAGGTGAGCGGCGGCGCGCAGAGCTCTGCCAAATTCGTGCGTCCCTAGGCCTTCGCTTGCGAGAGAAATTGCCCGCATGGCGACTGTGGCCGGCTCCAGCAAAATGCGCGCTCTGGCTGATTGCCGGGCCTTGAAAGAGGTAAGACCCCTTCCCACATCAGCGATGTCGGAGGCCGATGAGGCTCCGGCGACAATCGCCTCGGGCCCATCATGGGGCGGGGCATCGCACTTACATCGCTTTAGGAAAGGATGAGACATGCGTAGTCTTGATTTCGCACCGCTGTACCGCGCCACCGTTGGATTTGATCAGATGGCCGACCTGATGGACCGGGTCCTCACCAATGACGCCGGCGCGCAAAGCTACCCACCCTACAACATCGAGAAGACCGCCGACGACGCGTACCGGATCTCTGTCGCAGTGGCAGGATTTACGTCAGACGAACTTGACGTCGAAGTGAAGGAAAATGCGCTCCACGTTGCCGCCAAGAAGGCCGATGACGCGGGCGACCGCAAGTTTCTTCATCGCGGTATCGCCACCCGCGCGTTCTCGCGCCGCTTCCACCTCGCTGACCATGTGAAGGTTACGGGCGCGGCCCATGAGAACGGGATGCTCCACATCGACCTCGTGCGTGAGGTGCCCGAGGCGCTGAAACCGCGCAAGATCGAGATCGGCGCTTCGAAAGCGATCTAGGCGGAGGTCGTCGAGGCCTAAGCGTCCAAGCGCCTGGTTTCGGGGCCGTCCTTTTGGGCGGCCCCTTTTCTTAGTTTTTGGGGTCGGGAACGAGGGGCGCTGCCCCTCGCGCTCCCCGAAGTACGAAGCACAAAGAAAACACATTAGCGCTGTCCTTGTTTTCTTTGTGCCCTGTACTTCCGCCGGAGGCTGGTGCGGCCTCAGACGCTCATGCACAGGTACTTCATCTCAAGGAATTCCTCGATGCCGTGGTGGGAACCTTCGCGGCCGAGGCCGGATTGTTTGACGCCGCCGAAGGGCGCAACCTCGGTAGAGATTATGCCGGTGTTTATGCCTACGATGCCGTATTCCAGCGCTTCGGCGACTTTGTACACGCGGCTGAGATCCTTGGCGTAAAAGTAGGCTGCGAGACCGTAGATCGTGTCGTTTGCCTGTTCGATCACTTCATCCTCGGTATCGAACTTGTAAAGGGGCGCCATGGGGCCGAAGGTTTCTTCATGGGTGACGCGCATGTCCTTCGTTACACCTGTCAGGATCGTTGGTTCAAAGAACTGTCCGCCCAGCTTGTGGGCTTCACCGCCGAGGAGGATTTCGGCGCCTTTCCCCAGCGCGTCAGCGATGTGCTCCCGCACCTTCGCAACGGCCGGTTCTGAGATGAGCGGCCCGAAATCCACTCCGGAGAAGCCGTCCCCTACGGACATCTTTTCGACGGCTGCTTTGAACTTCTCTGCGAAGGCATCGTAGACGCCGGCCTGGACGTAGATGCGGTTCGCACAGACGCAGGTTTGTCCGTTGTTGCGGAACTTGCAGGCGATGGCGCCTGTGACGGCTTCGTCGAGGTCAGCGTCGTCGAACACTATGAAGGGGGCGTTGCCGCCGAGTTCCATGGAGACCTTCTTGACCTGCGGCGCGGCCTGCTCAAGCAGTATCCGGCCCACACGGGTGGACCCGGTGAAGGTGATCTTGCGGACCGTTTCGTTCTCACAGAATTCCTTCCCGATGGCGGACGCGTCGTTTGAGGGTACGATCTGGAGAATGCCGGCCGGGAGCCCGGCGCGTTCTGCCAGGACCCCCAAGGCAAGCGCAGAAAGGGGCGTCAGCTCCGAGGGGCGGCACACAAAGGCGCATCCTGCCGCAAGGGCAGGGGCGGCCTTGCGAGTGATCATCGCGTTGGGAAAGTTCCAGGGCGTAATCGAGGCGGCAACGCCTACCGGTTGCTTGATGACGGTAATCCGTTTGTCGGCCGCGTGGCCCGGGATGGTCTCGCCGTAGATGCGTTTGGTTTCTTCCGCAAAGAACTCGATGAAAGAGGCGCCATAGGCGATCTCTCCCTTTGCTTCCGCGAGCGGCTTGCCCATCTCGGCGGTGAGGATCATGGCGAGGTCGTCTTGCGCGGCCATGATGGCCTCAAACCAGCTGCGCAAGGTGGCGGCGCGCTCTTTGGCGGGACGCGCGGCCCAGTCCTTCTGTGCCCTTGCGGCACCCGCAATGGCAAGGGCGACATCAGTCCGATCAAGGTCTGCGACGGTGGCGATCACGTCACCGCGTGCAGGGTTACGCACGGGGAACGTATTTCCGGAGGCCGCGTCGCTCCAGGTCCCATCGATGAAGGCCTTTGTGGCCAAGAGGCCCGGATCGGAGAGTTGCGCAGCAAGGTTCGTGGGTTGGTCGAGCATGGCGGCCTCCGTTCGTATCGGCGAGTTAATGTCTCAGCCGTATCTAGCGTTCCAGGCATCGGGTCCAGAGGCGGTGTATACGCCGCGCGCGATGGCGCGGGCGAGAGTCGTTGCGGCCGCATGGCCGAGGGCAATCATATCGGGAATGGCATTCTTAACCGGCTTCCTGCCCGTGGCGGCGCAAAAGATCGCATCCCCGTCGAAAAGAGTGTGACTTGGAAGGAGGGCGCGTGCCAGCCCGTCATGGGCCGCTGTGGCGATGCGCGTGCACTGGGCTTGCGAGAGCACAGCATCGGTCGCGACGATAGCGATCGTCGTGTTGTGCGCAGAGAGCTTGGTTGGCGGTGACACGGATGCCCTTGTTGGCACACCACGTGCGCCGAATTCGTTGCCGACCTCAAACGGCGCGGCCCAGAAGCGGCCGTCTTCGTCACACGCAGTGCCGAGAGCATTCACAGCGACCAACGCGCCCACACTGTGACCTGATGCCGTGATCGCTGACGCAGAACCGAGGCCACCTGCAAGGCCCGCCACAGTGGCGCCCGTGCCGGCCCCCACTGACCCGAGCGCAAAGCTGATTTCGAGGTTGGCATAGGCGTCTCGTCCAAGACGCGCATACGGATTGTCGCTCCAGCTCTGGTCGCCATTGGCGAGATCGAAGAGGATCGCCGCAGGAACGATGGGTACCCGCGCCGCGCCTGCAGGAAATCCACGTCCTTCAGCACGCAGCGCCATGGCGACGCCGTCGGCGGCCGCTAGGCCGAAGGCGCTGCCGCCCGCGAGAACCAGCGCGTCTACCTCCTGCACCAGTCGGTCGGGCTGTAATAGGTCGGTCTCCCTTGTGCCGGGTGCACCGCCCATGACGTGAACTCCTGCCGTGAAGGGCCCTTCCGCGCTCAGCACAGTGACGCCAGAGCAAAGTCGCGCATCCGTTGCATTGCCCACGCGGAGGCCAGACACGTCTGTGATCAGGTTTTTCACACCCGCACCCGCGATCCGCTGAACTTTCCCAGCGGAAAGAGCTTTTCAGAGGCTGACAGGCGGCCTGCCTCCGGAAAGGCGAGGACCAGCGTCGTGTGGAGGCCCATGGCGTCAACGATCGTGTTCACCTGATCCGGATCAAAGAAGTGCGCGAGGCGGGGGGCCGGGTCGCATTTGCAGATCACTTCGACCTCTCCCAGGTCCAGCGCGCCGAGATCGTAGAGATGCGCGAATGTCAGGGGTTGGCTTTCGAACGTGCCGGCAAAAAGCGTAACCTCGACGGGTTGCCTCATATGCAGCGGCCGCCGTCAACTTCGAGGGCAACGCCCGTGATCATGGAGGCCTCGTCCGAGCACAGGAAGGCCGCAGCTGCGCCCATGTCCTCGGGCTGGGAAAAACGGCCGAGGGGTATGGTGGAGAGGAACCTCTCCCTCGTTTCCGGTGTGTCGCCGCCCATGAAGCTGGCGAGGAGTGGCGTCTCGCCCGCGACGGGGTTCAAGGCATTCACACGCACTCCGTGGGGGGCGAGCTCGACGGCCATGGCCTTGGTCGCGGTGATCATCCAGCCCTTCGAGGCATTGTACCAGTTGAGGCGGGGGCGCGGCGACACGCCCGCCGTCGAGGCCACGTTGAGGATCGCCCCGGATCCGCGCGCCTTCATCGCCGGGATCAGGGCCTTGGAAAAGAGGAAGACAGATTTCGCGTTGACGGCGAAGACGCGGTCGAAATCCGCCTCCGTGATGTCTTCCAGGGGGCCGGGCATGTGCGTAATGCCCGCATTGTTGACGAGAATGTCGGTGTCGCCCCAAAGGCTGCGCGCCGTTTCGCACAGGGCCGTGACGGAGACGCCGTCGGAGACATCCACCGCAGCTGCTTCACCGCCGATTTCTGTCGCGATGACGCGGGCGCCTTCAAGATTGATGTCTGCCACGAGCACGCGCGCGCCTTCTGCCGCGAATGTGCGCGCGATACCCGCGCCAAATCCTGACGCGCCGCCGGTAACAATGGCTGTTTTCCCGGAAAGTCGCATGGCCTGAGCCTGCCAGTCCCGGGCGCATAAGAAAAGCGGTTTGCCTAGGTTTGTTTTCGGGCAAAACTACCCATGAGTGGGGATGTAAAAGGCCTTAACTGCCCCCATATGTGCTTCACAAATGCGTGAAGGAAAGGACATCAATGAGTGATTTTGAGACGCAGATCAAAGCGAGCCAAGCCCAGGTTGAAGAAGCGCAGAGCAAGGTGGCGGAGCTGACGTCCCGCATCGAGACTGCGCGGCAAAAGATGGCGTCGGGAGAGAACATCGCCGTCGACATCGAGAACGCGACCTTGGACGACGTCCATGCCCATACCGACCTGATGAATGCCAACATCGCAGAGCTCATCATGGGTCTCGATGATGTGACGGCGGGCTTTCAGAGCGACTTTGATAACCTGCGCTCAAAAACAGGGTGGGAGAATTTCGTCGGGATCTTCAGCAAGGATCGATCTGAGTCGCTGCGACAGGAGCGTTTGCGGACGGCATCCATCGACGACAAGCTTCAGGACCTGATCGCAAAGTCCGATACCATCGTAGATCTCTTGCAGGGTCAGCTTGCAGTCCTCGAGGATCAGCGCACGAAGGTAGAGGAGAATCTGTCCGGCACCCTCAACGATCGAGAGACGGTGGTTGCGGAGCTGGAGGCTGTGAAGGCCGATATCCTCGCCATGGATCCCAAGATCATCGCGCTTGAAGGCAAGATCGGCGTAGAGACCGATGCTGCCGCGCGTACCGCGCTCGAGACAGAGCTTGCAGAACTCAACGGCTCCTACAACGAGAAGGTCCGCGAAGAGCAAGTGAAGCTCGCGCGGTCGCAGACGCTGGAACGCTATATCGAGAAGGGCAAGACCTGGGTCGACTCGCTGACCAATCAGGCAGCCACACAGATGGTGCTGATCAACAAGCTTCAGACAGATACAAAGCAGCGCGTTGTCCTTTATGATGCACTGACGAAATCGTTGAAGACAGCGCAGCAACAGGACGTGGCCCACCGCATCAATGAGATTGGTGTGAAGACGGATCAGGAAGCGCAGACAGCGATGGCGTCCATTGGCTCGGCCACGAATTCCCGCATGGCAGAGATGCTCGAAGCCCACGAGGACCACATGGTCTTTGCCCGAGACGTCCTCGAGCAGAAGGCGAAGGCCGACGAACGATTTGCCCGTCGTTTCGCTAAGATCGTGGAGAAGCATGATAGCAATGCCTATGGGGGCTAACCTTGGCCCGGTTGCACGGTGGAGCATCGTCATCGTCGTGGGCGTCATTCTCTACATGGGCGCGACGTACGTTGCCGACCTGTCTGGCTGGCAGCCTGGAATGTCGCGCACTTTGATGATCGGCATGGGCATAGGCCTGCCCCTGGGCGGCCTGGCAGCCGCGCTGGGTCTCGTGGGCAAAGATGACTAGGACAAACGGTGCGCACTGCGCACCCCACTGCACGGCATGAACGACACGACCCCGATTGAAGACACCCGCGTCACGCGGCGCTACTTCCGCAAGTTCGAGCGGATCACGCAGCATATGGCGCGGGTGGCGGCGGTCATGGAAACGGAAGGCACGCTGTCCAAGGTGGAGGTGGACGTTCTTGCGAGGTACATCGCGGGGCTCACCTACACGTTCCGGGCGCTCTCCATGAAGTACCTCTTTGCTGGCCGTATCTCGGGCGCCGGGAAGCTCATGTTCGACTTCCGCGAGAGCGGGTTTCCAGCGGCTGCGGAACTCATGGAGATGTCTGTCGATGCGTCGCAGGTGGATCGGCATATCGCGGGCTCTGAGACGGCGGAGACGCTCAAGGACAAGATGGTGCGCAAGATCGTCGGGGATTGCGAGATCCCGACGCAGCTTCAATTCGCCATGAGCCAGCGCCTTTACTTTGAGGAACTTGCCCGGGGAGAGCTGTTCTATCTGCGCAACGATCCCGTCTCAATCTGGATGGGGAGCAACGGGGACCGGCGGGGCTTTCTGCTGCATTGGGCGGTTTATGATAGCCAGATCAACCTGCCGACAATCTACCTCATGGAGGTTGAGGATAGCGGCCGGGAGGCCCTGCCGAAGGACGCGCGGCGCTGGCCGCAAGTGCAGGCACATCTGATGGCCCAGTCACAGGGTGATCTGAAGCTGCTGACGATCGCGCGGGGCTTTGATACGGATTTCGCCGATCTGCATCCAAAGCGCCTGCGCCGGTTTCATTTGGGTCCGATGTACAGCCATGCTTTCACGCAACAGAACGGCCCTCTCAGACAGGTCCTTGCGCAGGCCGATGCACCCGAGGGGGATGATTGGGCGCTTGTCTGGACCGAGGAAGATCTCGTTGCCGACCGTGTCGAGATGGAAAAGTCCGGCTGGTTCGGGCGGGTCGAGCGCCAGATCTTTGCCCTGGATCCGACGGCTGGGCTGGGCGCGGAGACCGGCGCCACCCAGACGCGTCGTGCGGTCCTTTTGCCCGCGCGTCCCTATCAGGCGTTGGCGGAGCTGGGCCCACCGGGCCTCCGGGATGTCCGGAAGTTCGTGGTCAGCCCGGGCGGGCGAGTGCTCGTTTACTGAGAGATTGAAGAGGGCCGTTGCGGCGGAAGCCTCCGGCGGCCCTCCCGGGGGGGAGTATTTGTGAACGAAAGAAAGGGGCAGCTTACATGAGCCAGATGTCAGATCAGATGGAGTTGCGTGAGGAAGAAATCCGCGCGCATTACGCTGCGGCTTTGACTCTGGTCGAGGGGTTCGATCATGCCCCGCGGGTGGGTAAGGCGAAGACCGATGCCGTGGAGCGGTCAGCGGGCGTGACGACTGGTGCACGGCGCTTCAGGTCAACGACGCCTGGATTGTCCGGGTCGCGGAGCGTGCGCGCATCGGGTGTCAACCTGAGAGAGCGCATCGAGAGCGAGGACCTTGTTTCACCACTGGAGGCGTCGGTTCTGACGGGGCTTAGGCGCGCTCTCGCCATCGCTCTGGCCGTAGGGGAGGCCTATGCGGAGCGGACCGACCTCGCTGCGCTGAAGAGAGAGAACCTCTCGGGGGGCATTACCGGCGCCCGAGCGGACGCGTTTCGGGAACTGATGGCGGCCGAGGCGCTCATCGTCCTTTTTGTGTTCGGCTCTGCGGCAGCGTTCCTTCTCGCTCCCCATGCGAGCGAGGACAGTGCGGAGATCGGTGACGTGGAGGAGGTCCTGACGGATAACGCGCCGCTTGCAATTCACGGCGCGCTTTGGGAGCTCGATCAGGCGCTTTCGGGAACCGACAAGCTGGTGGCAACGGTCCTCGCCTATTCTGAGGCCCTCATGGCCAAGGTGTCTGCCCGGGCGCAAAGCGCACCGCGACTTGAGCCTTTCCGCGCGGTTGCCTGGCATGTCGAGGCCGATGATTTTGCCATCCGGGGATTTGAGCCCGCCACGAAGGCCAAGGGCACCACCCTCGCCATGACCTTCAAGAAGCCTCACGAGGTCGTGGGCAACCACATCGCCAAGTATCAGGCCATGAAGCTCGCCAAGATGCTGATGGCCTATGATTTCGAGCGCAAGCTGAACCCTTTCGCAGAGCTCGGCGGGTTCATCTTCACCTTCATGGGCGACGGTGCGCCCGGGACGGGGAAAACGACGCTCATCCAAATGATGGCGGGGTTGATCCACGGCTATTGCGAAGTGGCGGGCTACCCCTTCCGCTACCAAAACCTGTCGACGGATAACATCGACAGCTATCAGGGTAAGTCGGGCCAAAACGCGAAGGCCTTCATCAACAACGTCATTGATCCGGGCTCGATCGGTTTCGGCACCATCGACGACATCGACCAGTTGGCGGGTAAGCGCGGAGACCGGCAATCGAGCGCAGGTCAGCTGGAGATTACAGCCGTCCTGATGGAGAGCTTTGCCGGTGCCAACACGGTCGTGCGCGGGAATTGCACCTTCGGGATGTTTTCGAACTACCCCGAGAATGTGGACGATGCGCTCCGCCAGCGGGCGGGGGCGCGGTTCCTTGTGGATGGGCCACAGACGCGGGAGGATTACATCGATATCCTTGCGCTGCTCATGGGCAAAAACCACGACATCCCGGTGGGCCAGCACGAGATGATGGCTGCGCAGGAGATCAAACAAGCCGTGGCTGCGTCCTTCGAGAGCCATGCCAAACCCCATGAAGCGGGGCTTCTCGAGGTGTTCGACCGGGTCCATCGACAGGTGGGCGAGCTGGATACCTTGGCCAAGCTCGGCACGTACCTGAAGGGCATTCAAGAGGCTGATAGCCGCTTTACCGGCCGCGCGATCAAGAACATCACGGATGCAGTGAAGGTGCGCGCGATGGACTTTGAGCTGCCCGATGAATGGATGGAGGAGCCAGAGCTGTTCCTGCGCAAGGGCTATGACGACAAGAAAGCCATGATCGCCAACCTGCGTGTGCCGATCACGACGGAAATGGTGATCCAGGAGATAAATCGCTACGCCGACAGCGAATTCCGCTACGCCGACAAGTCCGACGAGGTCGCGATCACGGAGATGGTTCGCGATATGGGCCGGACCGCTGAGGCCAAGAAGCGGTACTTGGAGGGGGAGGTATGATACGTCCTGTATCTGCTCTCCTTGCGGCCGTGTTCTGCTTATACGTCAGCAAAGCGGGCGCTGATCCCGTGGCGTCGATCCGCTGGCTCCAACAGGGCACAGAAGTGCAGGCGGAAGCTGCGTTCGCAGATGCGAAGACCCCGTTCGCGATTGCCTCGATCGGCAAGATGATGACTGCGGTTGCGGTGCTTCGCGTTGCGGAGCGGGGAGACCTCGGGCTCGAGGATGCGGTTGTGGATTGGGTGCCGGAGGGCATCATTGATGGCCTCGCCATCCCTGAGACGCTGACGATCCGACAGCTTCTTTCCATGCGCAGCGGGCTCCCGGATTACCTCGACGACGCCTTTTACGATCTGGACGCCCCGTCCGCCCGAGAAGCACTTGCGCATGTCTATGGTGAGCCGCTGCTTTTCGGGCCTGGGGAAGACTTCGACTATTCAAACACCAATTACGTTCTCCTTGGCTTAATCCTCGAGGAGGCGACGCAGGTCCCATATGAAGAGGTGATGGTCCGGGAGGTCTTCACGCCCGCCGGGATGGCGCAGGCCTTCGTCTTCGGGGCGCGCGAGCTGCCGGCCGCGTTTCCAAACGGCCACGAAGGCGGGGAACACGTTCGTGCCGTCTACGCGCGGAACCGCGGCTTCGGCGATGGCGGTGTCATCTCCAGCGCGCAGGATTTAGGCCGGTTTCTCAGCGCGCTCTTTGTGGAGCAGTCGCTTTTGAGTGAGGGCTCCTTGCGCATGATGCTCGACGCCGACGATTATGGGCTGGGGGTCGAGATCGACGGCCCCATCGTGGGCCATTCCGGCGGCGATGTCGGATTTGCCAGCGATGCACGGGTGGACCTTGAGACGGGGCGGATCGGGATCATCCTCGTCGCAGATGGTGAGGCGCAAACCTGGTGGGCCGAGGAGGCGGTTCGATGATCCTTGTTGCGACTTTCATCATCCCCGCGGTTATTGCGATCCTCACTGGGTTGCGGGGGTACCGGGACAAACCACGTACCGGCGGCGAGTTTGGCCTGGGGGCCCTTTGGGCGATGCTCTTTGGATCCCTGTTCGTCTTCGCATGGCACGTGGTCTGGCTCGCCGCGGTCTCCATGTCCGCAGGCGTGGGCGAGGGACTTGTGGGGGGCGCGGTGTTTAATCTCGCCGTGTCCTTCGTGATCTGGTTTCCTTGCCTGATGATTTCCTACGTCTTCAACGCGCAAAGGGGGCTTCGGGCGGATGGGTGATGCGGCGGTCTATTCAGTAGAGTTGATCTTGCCCGCGCTCATCCTTGTCGCGGTGGCGTGGATAGTTCCCACATGGTTGGGCAAGCGTCTTCCTGAGACGATGCTTGCGCTGGGCGCAAACCTCGCGGTCTCGGCCTTCATTGTGTGGGTCTTCGCGGCGCTCGCTTTTGCAGTCTCCTACGCGCTGCAGGGTATCCCATTGGCCACCCTCGTGGAGGGCACGCAGCATTTTGCGGGGCTCGGGCGGGCGTCGGTGCTGTTCTGGGGGCCAATACTTGTCCTCGCCATCGTCATGCAGCCGCAGAACTGGAGGCCAGAGCTATGAAGCGCCTCATTGAAAAAGGTCTTATGTTCGGAAACCTCGTGCCGGTGCGCTCGCCGGCTTTGGTGGCGCGATACAATCGGGCGCTGAAGCATCTGACGGGGAGGGAGACGGCTCTCACTGACTTCCACATCGACATCTCGGGGTATTCCCCGGAGATCGGGGCAGAGTTCGACGATCTGCTCTACCTGAACCACGCAGGGGTGAACCGACAGTTCATCCTTCTCACTTTGGACCAGGCGCGGGCGCCGCTGCTCGAGGCGCAGTTTTCGACATCGCGTGACATTCTCAGGCGGTTCTTTGAGGCAAATTCGGCCGAGCTTTTCGCTCTGACGGCACAAGACGCGGTGGCGGGAGAGCTCGTGAATACCGTCCATGACGTGAGCCGGCCAGAGCGTTTGCTGGACCTGCGCCGCATCCGCGTGGAGGCTGACACAACGGGTGAGACGGTCGCCAAGGCCGCGCGTCTCGGGGCGATGATCGACCGGTTCAAAGGGGAGCCTGACGCGTGGTACGACGACGTCCTGATTGCCGAGATGGTGGGCCTCGCCAAGGAGACCGGCGATGTGGTCCGCAATCCGGTGCGCCTTGAGCAGATGGAGTTCGACGAGACCGATTTCTGGACGGCCCATTTCGGCGGGCTCTACGTCTTTCGCGATGTTGAGGTCCCTGCGATCCTCGGCGACGTCAAGCTGGATGGCGAACGGGTGATTTCGCTGAAGGATGCTGCGCGAGTCGCGGCGTGGATGCAGGAAAACGGGCTGGTGGAGCCCATCGTCACCTCGCGCGGCATCGATGCGGCGGGAATCTTGCGCCAGAAGATGGATTTCCTCCTCGTCGGGCATGCGGCCGAGGCGGGCGAAGATGTGGCGGACGTGGACCGCCGCGCGCTGCGGGCAATGGCTCGGCGCCATGGGTCGGATCTGCCGGAGGCCTATCACGGACTGGCCGCCCTCTACCGCTATGTGACTGAAGGTGGAAAGTGGCCCGAGATTGCAGGGGACCACCCGGCTTACTTCTACGCATTGCGCGGTGCCGATGTCCCACAACGGGATCTGGTGAACCGTCTCCTGGCGGAGCTGGCGCCGCTCGATGTGCGACAGCTTTTCATATGCCACAAGGAGCACTTCTACGCGCGCTATGCGGACTGGCCCGAGACGAAACGCGCCTTTGTGGCGGAATTCCTGGCCCGTGAGTATCAGTTGGACAAAATGGGGACCCGGGAGGCGCTGTTCGGGCACGAACCGGCGATGGAAGATCCACCAACATCCCAGATGCTGGAGACAGAGCAGGGCCTCATTGACCGAGTAGGCCCTTGGGGTGCCCTGAGACGGAGGACGTAATGGTAATTTTTCGGCTCTTTATCATCATGATGGTAATCTCGACGGCTCTTTACACCGCACTCTACTTTGCGGGGCGACGAAACGAGAGGGTGCGCCTGCGCGACAAGTGGCGTGCGGACCTGATGGTTGGCGACTACGACCAATGGCTGCGCATCGAACTCGACAAATATGACCGGTCCCTGAAACGACGGCTAATCTTGCTTGTCTTCATCTTGCCGCTTGGCTTCCTCGCGTTCATCGGCATCATGCTTTACGTGCAGAACTTTATGTGAGGTCCCATGTACTACGTAAAATGGATAATCCGACTGATCGTTTTCGCGATCGTCGCGCTCTTTCTGCACTACACGTTGCCGCAACGGGACATCGTACAAGTCACCGGCACCGAGATCTTGCGGATGGACTTTTCAGGCTGGAACCGTCCGTTTTTTGCACAGGCCGATAGCGGCAACGACAATACTGTGGTGAACCGAGATTTGCGTTTGATTTCGACGCAGCTGCCGAGTGGCAGGTCGTATGTGTACCGCAACGAGGATACGGGCTTTGGCTGGCCACCTTACTTTAAACTGGACAGTGCCAACTTGCAGGCTGATGCGCAGGCAGCTGCCCGGCGCGATGACGGCTGGTATGTGATCCGACACTACGGTTGGCGAAGCGAATTTCTTACGATCTACCCAAATGCGATCTCCCTCCGACCGGTCGCAGGGCCGGAGGTGCGTCTGATCCCGTGGTTCAATATCGCGGTCATCCTCGTGCTGATTGCGATTTACTGGGCTGTTGCGGTGCGTCTCAAACGGTTCTGGGATCGCCGCGTAACCCCGATCTTCGGTGACGAGTAGGGCGCTTGCTCCTGGCAGAGCGCCCGCCCGCCTCCCTTCTGCGCCTTTCAGGCTTGAACCTTCGGTAGCCTCGCTACGCTCGGGGCACCCTCACGCGAAGATTGCACTTTGGGCAGGGATGCCTCCGGCGGAAGTACGGTGCACAAAGAAGTCGCGGGAATCTTTCCCTTGTTTTCTGTGTGCTTTGTACTTCGGGGAGCGCGAGGGGCAGCTTCCCTCGTATCAGCCCTCGCCGTAGGGCACCCAGATTGTCTTGATGTCTGTGGCGTGGTCCAGAGCTTCGCGCACATCCCGTGCCGGCCACGCACGATGGGTTTCGTCGACCCATGTGCGCTTGAGATTGCCCGCAGATGCAGTTTCGATGGATGACGCCAGCCCGTGCGGTGCAAAGCACCACAGCGCGTCTAGGTTGAGGTGCGCGGCCAGTGTGTTCGACAGCTCATCCGGTTCGCCGCACAGGATGTTCAGGACCCCCGCTGGCACGTCAGACGTCTCGAGGACCTGCACGAGCGCCAGAGCACTCAATGGGTAGGGGTGCGAGGCCACGGCCACGACGCTGTTGCCCATAGAGAGCGCCGCTGCGGCGGGAGCAAGAAGTCCAAGCAGCGGGTGTTCGTCGGCAGCTATGATCCCGATCGTCCCCACAGCCTCGCGCATGGCCAGCGCGGTGGCCCGCATCGGGACGGATTTGGTCGCGCCGTCGAGCTTGTCTGCCCATGCCGCCGCGGTGAAGAGCGCGTTCACGCTGGCCTCGACCTCTGCTGTGCCGGAGCGTTTGCCGGTTTGCGCGTCGATACCCCTGGCGATATCACGTGCGCGTGCCGAGAGGTTTTCGGCGAGGAAGTAGAGGATCTGAGCCCGCGCATGGCCCGTCATGCGCGACCACTTCGTGCCTGCGGCGGCTTCAACCGCGTTGCGAACGTCCTTTCGGCTGGCGATGGGCGCTTGCCCGAGCAGATCGCCTTTCGGCCCGTAGACATTGCGGGAGTATCCACTGTCCGGGCGCGCTTGCTTGCCCCCGATATAAAGCTTGGCAGTGGTGTCGATCCCGCCCGGGGGTGGGCCGTCGCGTGTTTGGGGTGGGATACGCTGCGCAGGTTTGGCGTCGCGTTTGGGCTTGGTGTAGGCGTTCAGGCCCTCCCATCCTCCTTCCCGGCCATAGCCACTTTCGCGCACTCCGCCAAAGCCTGCGGCGGCATCAAAGAGGTTCGTGGCGTTCACCCAGACGACACCAGCCGCCAGTTTGGGCGCAACATCGAGGGCAAGGTTCACGTTTTCGGTCCAGAGTGTCGCCGCAAGGCCGTAGCGCGTGTTGTTGGCGAGCTCGACGGCCTCGCCGGGCGTACGGAATGTGGTGCTGACGAGAACCGGCCCAAAGATCTCTTCCTGCATGAGCGGCGACGCGGTGGAGAGGCCGGTGATAAGTGTGGGGGGATAAAAGCACCCTTCTGCGGGAAGCGTACCAGCCTGATAGGTCTCCCCAGCCGTATTGGCCTCTACCAAGCTCTTGATTGTCGCAAGCTGCGCCGGGTCGACGATGGCGCCGATGTCGATGGATTTGTCGAGCGGGTCGCCGATGCGCAGGCTCCCCATTCTGGTCCGAAGCTTGGAGTAGAACGCCTCCGCCACGCCCTCTTGCACCAATAGACGCGAGCCCGCGCAACAGACTTGTCCCTGATTGAACCAGATCGCGTCGACGAGGCCTTCGATGGCGCTGTCGATGTCGGCATCATCGAAGACGATGTATGGGGATTTACCGCCGAGTTCCAAAGTCAGGGGGATCCCACGCCCGGCCGTGGCCTCGCGGATCGCTCGGCCCACCGATGTGGAGCCAGTGAAGGCAATCTTGTCGACGTCTGCAGCGGTGATCATCTCGCCCACGCGACCGTCCCCGGTGACGATGTTCACCACTCCCTTGGGCACCCCTGCCTGCCGACAGATGTCGGCGAAGAGGAGGGCGGTCAGAGATGTGTATTCGGCGGGTTTGAGAACCACGGTGTTGCCAGCAGCAAGGGCAGGCGCGATCTTCCAAGCGAGCATGAGAAGCGGGAAATTCCACGGGATGATCTGGCCGCACACGCCAAGGGCCTCGCGGTCTGCGCGTTCCGAGGCCATGAGCTGCGCCAGCCCCGCGTGATAGTAGAAGTGGCGCTGGGCGAGGGGGATGTCGATGTCCCGGCTCTCCCGGATGGGTTTGCCATTGTCGAGGGACTCGAGCACCGCAAAGAGACGGGCGTGCTTTTGAAGCAGCCGGGCCAGCGCATATAGGACGCGCGCCCTCTTGTGGCCGTCCTTGCCCCAAGCAGGTTGAGCTTTGCGAGCGGCTTTGACGGCCCTGTCGATGTCTTTCTGCGTCGCCTGGGACAGCGACGCCAAGACGGTGCCGTTGGCGGGGTTCCGAGACTCAAAGTCGTCGGTGGGCTCAGAGAACGCCCCGTCGATGAAATGTCCAAAGCGGGAGCCCTGATCCACGAGCCACTCCAGCGCCTCTGCCCGGCTTTCCGGGGCGGGGCCGTAATCCATGGTTTCAAAGATTTCTTTGATGGTCATATGAGATCTCCGAATTGGGCTTCGAGGGACGCGCCCGAGCATGGGAGGGCAAATGCAGTCGTGGAGGAAGGCACCGAGCGTGCCGAAAGCAAACCGCTAAATTGACCTTGCGGCGGATACAGTGCGTCCCCCCAAGTGGAGGGTCGGGCGCGACCTTTTGATGCGAACAGGCTCCGTTCGTTGCTGGGGACAACGGGCATGACTTCAACCCATCGGATGCCGGTAGCCTGCGGAGTAGGCGCCGGTCACATGGTGCTCGAGTTGGCGCTCGATATCGCCCAGGAGGGACGACGCGCCGAAGCGGAAGAGGTCGGGCTCGAGCCAGCGATTTCCGAGCTCCTCTTTGAGGAGCGAAAGATAGGTCACCGCGTCCTTGGCCTTGGAGATGCCGCCCGCGGGTTTGTAGCCCACACGGTATCCCGTCCTGTCAAAGTAGTCGCGGATCGCGCGGATCATGACGATGCTCACAGGGAGTGTAGCGTTCACCGCCTCCTTTCCGGTCGAGGTCTTGATGAAATCCGCCCCCGCCATCATGCAGACCATCGATGCGTGGGCAACGTTGCGCAGTGTCATCAGCTCGCCGGTGGCGAGTATCGCTTTCATGTGGGCCTCGCCGCAGGCCTCGCGCATGGCGCGGGTTTCATCGTAGAGCGCCTGCCAGTCGCGTTGCAGCACGTGGCGGCGGGAAATGACGATGTCGATTTCCTTGGCGCCGGCTTTGACGCTTTCCGCGATTTCCTGCAGACGCAGATGGAGGGGAGAGAGGCCAGCTGGAAACCCGGTGGAAACGGCGGCGACGGGGATGCCCGAACCCTCCAAAGCCCTCACGGCCGCTGGTATCATGTCGTGATAGACGCAGATAGCCGCCGTCGTGATGTCAGGAAGGCCGATCGCGTCCAGAAGCTCTGCCCGCACGGGCTGGCGGGCCTTGGCGCACAGGCGCCGGACGCGGCCTTCCGTGTCGTCGCCCGAAAGCGTCGTCAGGTCGATCATCGTGACCGCCTTCGCGAGCCAGGCGGCCTGGTGGTCCTTCTTGACGCTCCGACGTCCGGGGAGAGTTGCGGCGCGGCGCTCAATTGCGGAGGTGTTGGCCTGAATGCCCAATGCCCAATCAAGGTCGAGATCCATGCCTGGATTGCGCGGCTCCAGCGCCGTGGGGAGGGTCGTGAGGGAGTCAGTCATGAAGGCGGCCTTGCGAGCGGGTAAGGCTCAGCATAACAGGCCTCCAAAGGAGAATACCATGGCCTTCGACCGCGCTCTCAAGATCGCCCCGTCCATTCTGGCAGCTGACTTTGCGGCATTCGGGGCTGAGATCGCGGCCGTTGAGGCGGAAGGTGCGGACTGGATCCACGTGGACGTCATGGACGGCCATTTTGTCCCCAACATCTCCTTCGGGGCGACCACCTGTGCAGCGATCCGTCCGCATATCAAGACGGTGATGGACGTCCACCTCATGATTGCACCCGTTGATCCCTTCATCAGCGCTTTTGTCGATGCCGGCGCCGATATCATCACGGCCCATGTTGAGGCGGGGCCGCATATCCACCGGACGCTTCAGGCCATCCGCGGTGCAGGTGTGAAAGCGGGCGTAGCGCTAAATCCCGGGACCCCTGCTTCGGCTGTGAGGGAGCTGTTGGATGACGTCGACCTTGTCTGTGTCATGACCGTCAATCCCGGCTTCGGGGGGCAAAGCTTCATAGACATGACCGCCAAGATCCGGACCTTGCGGGACATGATCGGCGACCGCGAGGTTGATATCGAGGTTGATGGAGGGGTCACACCGACAACCGCGCCTCTCGTCGCGGCTGCCGGGGCGGACGTGTTGGTGGCGGGCTCTGCGGTGTTCAAGGGTGGCTCGGTCACTGATCCGGCGCCCTATGGCAACAACATCCGGGCCATCCGCGCCGCGTGCGGCTGATTTGCACGCTCCCTGCACGAAATCGCGCTAGAGTGCCTGCCAAGGAGGACACCCTATGGCCAGAGTGCTTTGTGTAGATGATGACCCCGCGATCCGCGACGTGCTGTCGATTGCCTTGCAGCGGTCCGGTCACGAGACAGAGATGGCGGGCGACGGGGCCGAGGGCTTGGCAAAGGCGCGGTCCGGGCGGTTCGACCTGATCGTTCTCGACGTAGGCCTGCCAGAGCATGATGGCCTTGAGGTCTGCCGCGAAGTGCGGCGGGAAAGCGATGTGCCCATTCTCTTCCTTACCGCGCGTTCGGACGAGATTGACCGCATCGTAGGGCTAGAGATCGGTGCGGATGACTACGTGACGAAGCCCTTTTCCCCTCGGGAGCTCTCCGCGCGGATAGCGGCGATCCTAAAGCGGACCAAGCGTGGTCCCGATGCAGAATTCAGACGGGGCGTCCTGCGCATCGATGTCGCCCAGCACGTGGTCGAAGTCTCGGGCACACGGGTCTCTGTCACCGGGCGTGAAATGAACCTGCTGGAGCGGCTTGTGGCGCGCCCCGATCAGGTGTTGAGCCGCTACCAGCTTACAGATGCGATCTATGGCACCGGCGTCGGTGTCAGCGACCGTACGGTGGACAGCCATCTTCGGAACCTGCGCGCCAAGCTGCGCGATGCGGGGTGTCCTGACGCCATAGAAACCCTTCACGGGGTTGGCATTCGCATGGGCGCCTGCCTCGGATGACGCAGCAACCCGCCACACGGAAGTGGCGTCCGCCTCTGGCGTTGGTGCTCTTCGGGGCGCTGGCCTCCATGGTCGGCTTCTCGGCGCTTTCGGTCTTTGTGCTGAGGTTTGTGCTCGCTGATTGGGGCTGGCCTCTGTCGCTTGCTGTGATCGGCGCCGGGCTGGCTCTGGTCACGCTGGTCGTGGCTTGGCTGCTCACGCGGCTGATCCTCGGGCCGGTTACGGACCTCGCCGCGCGCGCGCGTGCCGGAGGTGAAGATGCCCGTCGTCCCTTGCCGCATTACGGCACCCCGGAGATCGAGGCCATGGGGGAGGCCGTTCGGGAAATGGCCGCCCGCCTTCACATCCGGGCTGAAGACCTCCGCGCCTATGCCGATCACGTCACCCATGAGCTCAAGTCGCCCCTGACGACCATTCGTGCATCGGCAGAGATGCTGTCAGAGGATGCGCCGGGACCATTGCCGGCACGCATCACTGAGGCAGCCGGTCGGATGCAAGCGCTACTCGATGCGCTGCATGCGCTGTCTCGGGCGGCGGAAGGGGCCGAGGGGAGCTGCAAAGGGGCCCCGATTTTCCTTTCCGCTGCGAAGGATGCTGGCCTGACCGCCGAGGCGCAGGATTTCGAGTTTCCGCTTTCGGACAGCGCTGCGCGTGCCGTGTTTGATCATCTTGCGGGCAATGCACAGCGGCATGGGGCGACGCATATCGCGGCGACGAAAGAGGGCGCGCGCATCACGGTTTCCGACAACGGCCAGGGTGTGTCTGACGGCAACCGCGACCGGATCTTTGATCCGTTTTTCACGACCCGTCGGGCCGAAGGCGGGACCGGTATGGGTCTCGCGATCATCCGGCGTATGCTGGCGGCGCGGGGCGCCTCGATCACGCTTTTGCCCGGCAGTGGCGGCGCGCGGTTCGCGATCGACCTGTCCTCTTCGAGCGAGTCCTAGTTGCCTGCGATGGCGCGGGCCTCTTTGGCCAGCAGATCCACCATCTTCTCCATAACGCTCAGCCCCGCCGGATTTGACGCTGTCCCATCAAGACCCCGTTTCAGGACACCCTGGAGGATCGCCAAGAACCGGAAGCAGGTGAACGCGAGGTAGAAGTTCCAGTTCTCCGGCACCTTCATGCCCCGCCTTTCGGCATAGGCCGCGATATAGTCAGCATCACCGGGAAGGCCGCGGGCGCCACGGTCGAGCCCGCCGAGACCCTTGAATTGGCCCGCATTTGGCAACCGCCAGACCATGACCTGATAGGCAAGATCGGCGAGTGGATGGCCGAGAGTGGATAGCTCCCAGTCAAGGAGCGCGCGCGGGTCGTTGTCTGGTCCGAAGATGATGTTATCGATCCGGTAGTCACCGTGGACGATGGCGACCGCCTCGTCATCGGCAGGCATGTTTGAGCCCAGCCAGTCGATAATCCAGTCCACATCGACGTCAGGCTTTGTCTGGGCGGCCCGGTATTGGCCTACCCAGCGAGATAGCTGACGATTAAAGTAGTTGCCGGGCTTGCCGAAGTCGGCGAGGCCCACGGCAACGGGATCAAGGCTATGAAGCTTGGCGAGCATGGCGTTCATCGCGTCATAGACGGCGATGCGGTCCTGCCGGGTCGCGGATGGCATGCCGGGATCCCAATGGATCTGTCCGTCCACCAACTCCATGACGAAAAACTGTGGCCCGAGGGGGCTGGCCTCGGCACTCAGATGAAGCATGCGAGGGACAGGGAGGTGCCCGTTGAGGGCTGCCATGACACGAAACTCCCGATGTACCGCATGGGCGGAGGGCAAGAGCTTGCCGGTGGGTTTTGTGCGTAGGACGAAAGCCTTGCTGCCGGACGTGACTTTGTAGGTCGGGTTTGACTGGCCGCCGGTGAACTTCTCGATACTGTCCATGTCTCCGAACCCGTCGACATGGCTGGCGAGATAGCGGGCGAGTTCCGAGTGATCGAAGTTGTGCATGACGTCCCCCTCGGCCTAGTCTTCCCGCTACGCCCCGTGACCACAAGAGGTGCCCATGGACCTTGGCCTGCCCGTTTCCCGACAAAAGCTGCTCGACGACGTGAAGACGTTCCTCGCAGATCGGGTGATCCCCCTAGAGGACGCCTATGCGGCGGAAATCGCCAAGGAGGATCGCTGGCACTACACGGCGCGGCAGGCGGAGATCCTTGAGGGTCTGAAAGCGGATGCAAAGGCTGCGGGGCTTTGGAACTTCTGGTGGTCAGGGTCCGGACACGGATTGACGACTGTGGAGTACGCCTATTTTGCCGAAGAGATGGGAAAGACCCCACTCGGCGCCGAGGTGTTCAACTGCAACGCGCCAGATACCGGCAACATGGAAGTCTTCGCGCGCTACGGCTCAGACGCGATGAAGGCGCGATGGCTTGCCCCGCTTCTAGAAGGCGGCATCCGCTCTGCCTATGCGATGACGGAGCCTGATGTGGCCTCTTCGGACGCCACCAACATCGCGCTGTCTTGCGTACGTGACGGTGACGCGTACGTCCTGAACGGAGAGAAATGGTGGATCAGCGGGGCCGGTGATCCGCGCTGCAAGGTCTACATCGTCATGGTGCGTACCGGGGGACAGGACGCGCCGAAGCATCAGCGGCATTCGATGATCGTTGTCCCGGCGGACGCACCTGGTATCGAGATCCTGCGCCCGATGACGGTTTACGGTCACGATGACGCCCCTCACGGTCACATGCAAATTCGGTTTGCCGATGTGCGGGTCCCGGCGGAGAACTTGCTTCTCGGAGAGGGGCGGGGGTTCGAGATTGCGCAAGGGCGCTTGGGTCCGGGCCGCATCCATCACTGCATGCGGGCCATCGGGCAGGCCGAACGCGCGCTTGACCTAATGTGCCGCCGGGGCCTTGCACGAGAAGCGTTTGGGAAGCCGCTAGCAGAGCTTGGAGCGAACTTCGACATCATCGCCGAGGCGCGGATGAAGATTGAACAGGCGCGGCTTCTTTGCCTCAAGGCGGCGTGGATGATGGATCAGGGCGACGCCCGGGCTGCGGCCCCTTGGATCAGCCAGATCAAGGTCGTGGCCCCTAAGATCGCTCTCGAGATCATCGATGAAGCGGTGCAGATGCATGGGGGACAGGGGATCAGCCAGGATACGCCTCTCGCGCAAGCCTGGACACATGTGCGGACACTGCGCCTCGCCGACGGGCCGGACGCCGTCCACCGGCGTCAGGTGGCCAGGGCAGAGCTCAAGCCCTATCTTGGAAATCGCTAGGCGGGGATATCGGCGTCTGGATCAACCTCGGGCGCGTCGACCGTCGCCGACATGCGCTGCGAACCCGGCGTCACAGGAGGCTTGGCCCCCTGATTGTGCACCATCTCCCGCACCCACGGCGCGAGGTATGAGCTGTTTTGCCCCTCAGGTCTGTTGGGCATTGTACCCTCCACTCCACACCGGCCGGACCCTAGGAGAGGGCCTCTGAACGGGGCCTTAACGCGTCGACCTGACACGCAAGCAATCTGTCGAAAGGTTTCGCCGTTCTTTCCAGATCAGGTCTGCTCACCTAAACTCCCGTCATGGATGAAAGGCCCGACATTTCCGAATGCGAAACGAGCGCGGAGTTCCGGCGCTGGTACTATCTGAAGGCCGAGCTTGTGGCGTTTGCCCGCACGAAGGGCATCCAGACCAGCGGCGGTAAATTCGAGATTGCTGACCGTATTTCCTATTTCCTGGACCACGGATCGCCGCCCGCGCGGCAAAGGGTTCTGCGTCGGACTTCCGGCTTTGACTGGCACAGTGCGGAGCTAGGCGATGAGACGATCATCACCGACAGCTACCGAAACACGCAGAATGTCCGCCGCTACTTCAAGCGCAACATCGACGGTTTCAGTTTTTCGATCCCGCTCATGCAGTGGATGAAGGCAAATGCGGGCAAGACCCTTGCCGATGCAGTGGTCGAAGCGCGCCGCCTCAACGAAGAAAAGCGTCGGGGCGTGAAGCAACCCGACCAGCCGCACAATCAGTACAATGCCTATACCCGGGCCTACTTTGCGGCTGTTCCCGGTGGCACGCAGAAGGAGCTGCGCGCGCTTTGGTCTGCGCGACGCAAGAGGCCGGGGCCCTATGTCTTTGATCCCAAGGACCTCGACTTGCTAGGCAAGTGACGGCAGCCAGAGCACGATCGCCGGGAACGCCACGAGCATTGCTATCGTCGCGGCGTCCGCGAGGAAGAATGGCGTGACGCCTTTGAAGACGTCCTGAACCGACAGGTCGTCGCGCACACCGGCCACCACGAAGCAGTTCAACCCGATGGGCGGGGTAATCAGACAGAACTCCGCCATCTTGACCACGAGTATCCCGAACCAGATCGCGCACATCGGCCCAGACATGCCGAAAGCGCTGTCCTCGGCGGCGACGAACTCACCACCATTCAGCGCCATAATGGCCGGAAACACGACCGGCAGGGTGAGAAGCAGCATTCCGATGGCGTCCATGAACATCCCGAGCACCGCGTAGGCCAAGAGGATCATGACGAGGATCGACCAGGGCGACATCTGGAGCGAGGTGATCCAGTCCGAGAACGCGCCGGGAAGGTCTGCAAAGCCCAGAAAGCGGACATAAATCAGCACGCCCCAGATGATCGTGAAGATCATGATGGTGAGTTTCGCCGTCTCGATGAGCGCTTCTTTCAGCTGGCTCAGGTTCATGCCGCGCGCCACAGCCCAGCAAAAGACGATAAAAGCCCCGACCGCTCCGCCTTCCGTCGGCGTGCCCCAGGCGTCTCCGAAAGGATTGTAGACGAACATGATGATCATCACGACAACAAGGACGATGGGCAAGGCAGGCGGCAAGGATGCAAAACGCTCGCGCCATGTGAAGCCACTCACTGGCGGGCCCACGGATTTGAAGACCAGCGCTATGCCGATGATAAGCGCGGCGTAGACAAAGGCGGAAAACACGCCCGGAATGAAGCCAGCCAGGAGGAGGCTTCCCACATCCTGCTCCACGATGATGGCGTAGATCACGAGGATCGCTGACGGCGGAATGAGGCTGGCCAAGGTGCCGCCAGCCGCGACGACACCTGCCGCAAACTGCTTGTTGTAGCCGATCTTGAGCATCTCTGGGATGGCGATGCGGGCGAAGACCGCAGCGGTGGCGACCGAAGCGCCGGAGACTGCCGCAAAGCCTGCTGTTGCGAAGACGGTGGACACGGCAAGACCGCCCGGGACCCAAGCGATCCAGCGTTTGGCCGCTTCAAAGAGCGCCTGGGTCAGCTTGGCGTAATAGGCGAGGTAGCCAATCAGGATGAACGTAGGGATCAGGCTTAGCGCGTGGGCGGATACCTTGGAGTGCGGCACCTGCCCAGCGACCTTGACCGAGATATCTACAGCCCGCCAGAAGCGCTCAGGATCGTAGTCAAAGCCATTCCAGCGGACCCACACGAGCCCCAGAAAGCCTGCAATGCCCGCTGCAAAGGCAACGCGCATGCCCAGCACAACCAGTACAAGCATCCCTCCGGTCGTCCACAGGCCGATTTCGATATTCGTCATCGGTCTGCCCCTTCGAGCTGCTCAGCCTCTGCCTGTGCCTGCTGTGCGGCAGATTGGGGCAGGGGCACTCCAGGCGGACGCTCTAGCCCCAGAACGAACGCGCGCCCGTAGCCCCACGCTTGCAGAACGAGGCGCAAGGAAAGGACAGTGAACGCGATCGGTACGACGATTTTTGATGGCCAGACGGGCAAGCCGATATCGATCGTCGAATCACGCGAACACAGCGGGCGCGCGCAATCGAAGGACCGGTCGAAATGCGCCCAGCTGCCCCAAAGGAGGGCAAGGATGAGCACCAAAATGAAGACGACCATGAGGAATTCAAGGAACCAGAGCACCCGCCCCGAAAGCTGTCCGATGAGGATATCCATGCGGATGTGGATGCCGTCACGTTGGACGTAGGACACGCCAAGGATCGCGATGAAAGGCATAAGGCTCTCGATCAGATCCACATAGCCAAGCAGCGGGGCCTCAAAGAACTCGCGCCCGCCGACAGAGTAAACCGCCAGAAACATGAGCGAGAACGCCGCAAGGCCAGAGATGAACGCGAGCGCGCGCTCAACGGGCAGAAGCGCGCGATCCAGACGACTGAGGAGTGTGTCGTCAGCAAGTACGGGGGAGGCGGAGGCCATGGCGGTCCAGGGGGTTCCGGGAGCTGTCCGGGGGGTCTTCTAAGGAAACGGTGCGCGGTGCACACCCTACGAAGCGCCGTAGGGTGCGCACCGTCGCTCTTAGTTTGTGGCGCGGAAGTCCGCGAGGGTCGTCACCACAAGATCGTAGAGCTCCTGCCCAGGCAGTCCCTGCGCCTCCATATCCGCGATCCAGGCGTCGCGCACGGGATCGGCGGCAGTCGTCCGGAACTCATCGATCACTGCGCTGTCGATTTCGACCTTTTCGACGGCCTTCTCCGCCAGCACGCTGTCCCAGCGCTCCAGCAGCTCGGCGTAGTTTGCAAGGTAGTGATCAATCGCTTCCGACACGCTTTCATCAAGCGCCTCGCGGTGCGCGTCCGAGAGGCTGTCATAGGCGTCGATGTTGACCACGACTGGGCAGTTCACCGTGCCGGGATTGAGGTTTGCCGTCCACCAATCCGCCTGGTTGATCGTGCCAAAAGACAGGTGCGCGTGTTGGGCGAAGGCCACTGCGTCAACGACGCCCGATTCCATCGCTTGGAACGCTTCGGTCGCCGTTACCGAGGTCGGAACAGCGCCCACCGCCTTAAAGGCGTTGCCGATGCCGCCGGTGGCGCGGACGCGCAGGCCGTCCATGTCAGCGAGGGTGGCCGGAGCGTCCCCGGTCCCGACAATGTTGTACTGCGGCATGGGCGACGTCATCAAAAGACGCGCATTCCACTGCTCCATCTCCTCGACGGCGGCGGGGTGGTTGTAGACCGCTGTAGCCACGGCCACTTCCTCGTCCAGCGTGGAAACCCCGAGGAACGGAAGCTCCAGCACCGTGATGACGCGGTTCTTGTCGCGGTGATAGCCGGCACAGAACTGCGCCATCTCGAAGGCCCCGATTGAGATCCCGTCGAGGTTCTCACGGTTCTTGGACAGCCCCCCGTAGGAGATGTTCATCGTGAATTCGCCGCCAGTTTTCTCGCTCACCAGTTCGGCGAGCTTTTCGACGTGTTCGGTAAAGGCGCGGCGCGACCCCCACAGCGAGACGTTCCATTCAGTGGCCATGGCCTCGGCCCCGAAAGCCGTGATGATGGCGGCCACGCAGGCACGGTTCAGCAGTTTTGTCATGGTATCCTCCCAGAAGATTGCCCGTTCCCGGGTCGTTGGTGGAGAGCGTAACTGAGTTTGGGGATTTGGCCAGACCCTTCGACAACACCTGTCTACGCTGCCCGGAAATTGAGCGCTGGGGCTTCTACTGCACAGGATTGCGGCAGATATCACGAAAATTCTCGCAGCGATGGCGCGGCTTGCGTGGTTTCGGCCCCACGGGCGGTCCCATGGGCTAAATGAGGGTCAACAGTGCTCTTCCACTGTATTCCAACGTAAGTCGCGCGGGCGCCCTCGTGTCCCCGACAAGCGCATCGTGGTCCGGGGGGTTGGCTCCTCCTCCCATTGCGGCCCTTCGGACCACGAAACCCCTTCCTGAATGGCGCCCCACGCCATTGTAGCGCCGCATCAAATCTCTATCTTGCGAGCATGGCTTCAGATCGCCCCCCGCTCGATGAGCTTATCGCTTGCCCGCATTGCGATGCTCTTTACCACGTCGGAACCGTCGAAAAAGGCGAGCGCGCCGTGTGTCACCGTTGCCACGCAAAGCTGATATCGCCGCGCAAGGCGGCAGGCCTCCACATTATTGCCCTTGCACTTGCGTCCGTGATCCTCGTGATTTCAGCGCTTTTCCTGCCCTTTATCGGGATTTCCCGGCTGGGGTTCTCCAACCAGGCCACCATCATTGAGATTGCGTGGGCCTTTGCGGGCGGTCCGATGCTGATCCTGTCTCTTGCGACGCTTGCTCTGATCGTCGGGCTGCCGCTTCTTCGGCTGCTCCTGACCCTCTACACCCTCATTCCCCTCGTGGGCGACAGGTCGCCCTGGCCCGGTGCCGCACGTGCGTTCCGAGTGTCGGAAAGCCTGCGGCCGTGGTCCATGGCAGAGATCTTCGTGATCGGATGCGCCGTGTCGCTCGTGAAGCTGGGCGATCTTGCCCGGGTAGAGCTGGGCCCAGCCTTCTTCATGTTTGTCGTGCTCGTCCTGCTTTTGATCATTCAGGACACGTTCATGGATCGCTGGTCGGTCTGGAAGGCGCTTGAGAAGCATGAATCCTGACCCCACGCACGGCCCCGCGCCGACTGCGCGTGACAAAGGTCTGGTCGGCTGCCGGACCTGTGCGCGCGTATGGCCCGCGGACCATACCCATTGCGGCCGTTGTGGCGCGCGCCTCGTATCCCGAGACCGGGCGAGCCTGCAAAAGGTCTGGGCGTGGTGGATTGCGGGTTTCATGGCCTACATCCCGGCGAACACCTATCCGATGCTGAAGACGCGGACGCTGTTCTCTACCCAAGAGGACACAATCATCGCCGGTGCTTTTGAATTGGCGAAGTATGGCTCCTACGGGATCGCAGCCATTATTCTCATCGCATCCGTTCTCATCCCTCTGGGTAAGTTCTTTGCGATCGCCTACTTGGCGTTGTCGGTGTCTCGGGGGGCAACAATGCCAGCCGGGCGCCGGTTTCTGCTCTATGAGGTTGTGGAATACATCGGTCGCTGGTCGATGATCGACGTCTTCGTTGTCGCGATCCTGTCCGCCATCGTTCAACTTTCGGTGGCGGCGGCGATTAATCCGGGGGTTGCGGCAATCGCCTTTGCTCTTTCGGTGATCTTCACGATGCTGAGCGCGCAGAGTTTCGACTCGCGCCTCATCTGGGATCGTATAGATACACCCCAAGAGAACGCACGCAGATGAATGACGACATCCCTGAAATTCCTAAAGCGCCCGCCCGCCGTGGTGTATCAGGCGTGTCGCTGGTCTGGCTCGTGCCGGTTGCGGCGCTGCTGGTCGCGCTTTTTGTGGCCTACACCACCTATTCGGATCGCGGACCTCTCGTGCAGATCAGCTTCGACGATGCCTCGGGCATCATTGCAGGCGAAACTGAAGTGCGGTTTCGCAACGTCGCAGTGGGCGCGGTTGAAGGGATTTCCTTCAACGACGATCTGTCACGGGTCCTCGTAGACGTCCGTTTCGACACCGAGGTCGCCCCCTTCATCGACGACGGGGCGAGCTTTTGGGTCGTCAGCCCGGAGGTAACGACAAGCGGGGTTACCGGCCTCGATACCGTTTTGTCGGGGGTATATATCGAAGGGACGTGGGACAGCGAACCAAGCGGGACGATCTATGAAATCGAGGGGCTCGATCAAGCGCCTCTCCTCACTGCGTATCGACCGGGGACAGTGATTGAATTGCGCTCAAACCGGCCGTCGGGCCTGTCCGAGAATACGCCCATCCTTTTCAAAGGGATTGAGGTCGGTCGGCTCGGCCCTGCCCGGATTTCGCGCGATGGCCGGTCCGTCTTTGCCAACGCCATCATCTATGAGCCCCATGATCGGCTGATCTCGACGGCGACACGGTTTTGGGATGCGTCCGGCTTTTCGGTGTCGATTGGCCCTAACGGCGCAGAGGTGGATTTCTCTTCGCTGGCCTCGCTGATTTCAGGTGGGATCACCTTTGACACGTTGGTGTCCGGCGGTCAGCCTTTACAGTCTGGCCTCGTCTTCGACGTTTTTCCGGGCGAGAACGCCGCGCGCAACTCAATCTTCGAGGAAAGCGACGGCTCAACCGTCACGCTCACGATCATCTTCAACGAGAATGTCAGCGGCCTCGCTGCCGAAGCAGACGTTGAATGGCGCGGGGTGCGGATCGGGCAGGTCGTCAACGTGACAGGCATCGTGGATGAAGCCGCCTTCGGCGACGCGCGCGTCCGCCTTCTTGCAAGCGTTGAGATCCAGCCGTCGCGATTTGGCCTCAGCGGCAGCGTCACCGATGAAGATGTCCTCGACTACCTTGCTGAGCGGGTTGAGAACGGTCTACGCGCGCGCCTTGCGTCGGCGTCTATTCTCACCGGCGGTCTTAAGATCGAACTGATCACAGTGCCCGAGGCCGAACCTGCCACGCTGGATCGCGCGGCCGAGCCGTTTCCGCGGTTTCCGGTCACGGAAAGCGACATTGCGGACGTGTCCGCCACGGCAGAAGGCGTCTTTGAGCGTGTGAACTCCCTGCCCGTCGAGGACTTGCTCGACAGCGCAATTGCGTTCCTCGACAACGCAACGGCCCTCGTGGCAAGCGACGGCCTGCGTGAGGCGCCGGCAGAGATTCTCGGGCTGTTGACCGATGCGCGGGAGGTGATCGGCTCCGAAGAGGTGCAAGGGTTGCCGGAAGGCATCGGGACGCTCGTGTCGGATCTTCAACTCGCCACGGCAGATCTGCGCGACATCTTCGCAGAACTTCAGGACGCTGGCGCTGTGGAGCGGCTCTTGGTTGCGGTCGATCAGGCCGGCGCGGCAGCGGAGGCCGCCAATGCCGCTTTGCAGGGCGTGCCGGAGTTGATCTCAGAGGTAACTGCCCTTGCCGAGAAGGCGAACGCATTGCCGCTCGAGACCTTGATTGCAGAGGCAACAACCCTGGCAGCCGAGTTGTCAGAGTTCGCGGCGTCAGAAGCATTGAGCGCGTTGCCGGCCAATGCCCAAAGCGCGGTAAATGAACTTACAGAACTGCTCGCGTCGCTCACAGAGGCCGAGACTGCCGCGGCCATCACGGCTGCCCTTGCAGATGCGAGTGCCGCCGCCACCGCAGTGGAAGTCTCGGTCGCCGGGGTGCCTGACCTCGTCACGCAGCTTGACGCTATCGCGACGTCCGCCGCAGAGGTCGACCTCGACAGCCTTGCGGCAGAGCTCGAGAGCGTTCTTGCCAACGCGTCGAGCCTGCTGAACGACACCAGTGGCGCAGACCTGCCGGACGCATTGGCCGGCGCATTGAGCGAAGCAGAGGCCGCACTGGCGGATCTGCGGGCAGGGGGCCTCATTGACAGTGCCAACGCGACCATGGCCTCTGCCCGCGATGCTGCGTCGGCAATCGAGAGCGCCGCCGACGATCTGCCAGCGCTCACGTAACGCCTCAATGCGACACTGGCAGAAGCTCAGGCCACACTGGGCACCTATGGCGGCGACAGCACAATCGTGCGCCAGACCTCCACGACACTCCGCGAGATCGAACGCGCAGCCGAGGCGCTCACCGACCTCGCGCGCGCCATCGAACGCAATCCGAATTCTCTGCTGCTAGGACGCTGACCCATGCGACTGCCTTTGTTTCTTATCCTCCTGCTCGGTGCCTGTTCTGGTCCCGATCAGCTTGTGACGCAGCCCACGGTGACGGTGACGGAACGGATCCGGTCGTCTTTTTCGAGCCTAGAAGTCATCGATGTGTCTTTGCCGACATATGCCGCGGGTGAGAGTATTCCGGTTTCGAACGATGGCCTGCTCGTGGTGTCTGACCTTCTCTGGGCCGATGACCCGACACGCGCGGTGACGCTCGCGCTGTCGCGAAACCTCAAGGAGATCACGGGGGCACGTGTCGCGCCCGAGCCATGGCCCTTTGACGGCTTTGCGGACGGTCGTGTTGATGTTCGCGTTGAGGAATTTCTGGTGACGGGGGGCGTGCTGCGCATGTCGGGTCAGTACTTCGTCGTTGATCTTGATGATCGGGGACGTGATCACGCGCACCTCTTTGACATCTCCACCCCGTTGCCAGAGTTCTCGCCCGCCGCCGCCGCGCAAGGCCGGGCACAGATAATTGCAGATCTCGCCCGGGAGATCGCACGCGAGGGGCTCTGAGTTCTCCGCGACGCACTCGGGGCAAGCGCAAACGCAAAAGGCGGGCCTCAAAGCCCGCCTTTTCCTTTATGGTACTCGCTTACGCGAGGGCAGAGATGTTCTTGAGCCCCAGCTCGTAGGTCTTGCCCAGCATCCGATCCATGAAGAGGCCAAAGATGCGGAAGACGGGGTTGAAGCCCATGTCGGACGTCACCGTCCATGTCACGCACGCGCCGCTGCCATTGGGCTCGGCCTTGATGGTCTGGACCGGCTTACCCATGGCACCGAGGTCGATGAGGTGGGTCACAGAGGTTGCCGTGACGGCCGTCACCGTCTGCGTGCCTTTGCCTTCCTTGCCCTCAAAGCGGAAAGCAGAGCCGACACCGGAGGCAGGACCGAAGGGCGTGATCTTCAGATCCGGATCCGTGGTGCAGTAGGGGTTGAAGGTCTGGAAGCCTTCCGTGCTCGCCACACGTTCGATCACGGCTTCCGGCGAGAGTGAGACGTCGATGTTGCGGGTAACGACGACCTTGCGGGGCAAGAGCAGGGCGGCAAGTGCCAGAACGGCGACGGCGGCGAGGATGGTGAAAACGATGGTCATTGCGGTATCTCCTATGTTGCATCGAGACAGGTCTCTGCCCCTTCTGCCCACACGACGAACGGCCGTTCCGCCAATCGACAAGTCAGGACATTTTTTCTTTCAACGCGGAGATTTTTTTCTCGAGCCAGCGTCGGGACGGCGTGTCCCTGCAGAGTTCGACGGCTTTTGAATAGGCTTCAGCAGCTTCCGCGAGGCGGCCGAGCTTGCCGAGGCAATCTGCGCGGACGGCGTGGGCGGGCTGGTAGGCGTCGAGCTCTGGGTAGTCGATGAGGGCGAGCATTCTGAGACCTTCTGCCGGTCCGGCATCTTCGGCGACCACGGCGGCGCGGCTCACGGCGGCCCCGATGGACGGGTAGGCGGCCATGAGCCCGGCATAGAGCTGCGAGAGCGCGCGCCAGTCGGTCTTGCCCGTAACCGAACGGGCCGCGTGGACCGACTGGATTGCCGCCTCAAGCTGGAAACGCCCCGGCATCCCTTGACGAGAGGCTTGGGTCAACAGGTTGACTGAATGGTCAATGAGCGGTGTATCCCAAAGCTCGGTGTCCTGTTCGGGGACCGGCACCAACATCCCATCGCGGATGCGGGCTTCCCTGCGCGCCTCGATGAGCCCGATGAGTGCCGTCAGGCCGAGTGCCTCGGGGTTCTCCGGTGCGAGTTGCGCAAGGATGGTCGACAGAAAGAACGCCTCATGGCTCAAATCCCCGTCGCCTTCCAGCCAGTCCACCGCATAGGCCCCGTAGACAGCCTCCAGCACGGCCCCCATGCGGTCCGCATAGGCGTCCGGCTCCGGCACGACGAAGGGAATGCGGGCCGACTTGATTTTCTTCTTCGCGCGGACGAGGCGCTGGGCCATGGCGGAGGGCGAGACGAGAAAGGCCTTTGCGATCTGCTCGGCTTCGAGGCCTAGCACTGTCTGTAGCATCAGCGGCGTGCGAATGCCTTCGTCAATGGCGGGATGGGCGCACACGAAGAGCAGCTTGAGCCTCTCATCGAGCGTGTCGTTATCGGGCGCGGTGGCGTGTGCGTCGGCCATGTCGTTTGCCTCATCGGTGATGATCAGACGAGCATCGCGGCGCGCCTGATCGGTGCGTCTGTTCTTGGCCACGGTGAGCAGCCAGGCCTCGGGTCTGTCGGGGATGCCGCGCTCCGGCCACGTGCGCAGCGCGGCAACGAATGCGTCTGAGAGCGCGTCTTCGGCGGCAATGATGTCGCCGGAGCGGCTGGCGAGCATTGCAACAAGCTTGCCATAGGCGGCGCGGGCGACATCTTCCGCCCGCGCCTTGGCGTCGGGTCCGCTCACACGCTGCCCATGGCAGAAGCGCGGATCTCGAGCTTGCCGTAATGCACATGGGGGCATTTTTCGGCCCACATCATCGCCTCGTCGAGGTCTTTGACATCGATGGCGAAGTATCCGCCCAGCGTCTCCTTCGTTTCGGCGAATGGTCCGTCCTGTACCCGCTTTTCCCCGCCTGCCAACGTGACGGTGGTGGCGGTGTCGGCGGGGTGCAGCCAGTCAGTTTCGATGAACACCCCGGCCTCTTGCAGGGCGCCGATGTACTGGCCGTAGATCTGCTTGGACTGGGCCCAATCCTCTTCGGTCATGTTGGCGGCCATGGTTGGATCGGAATAGAGAAGAAAAGTGTAACGCATTGGATTGTCCCTCGTTGGCTGCGTGGATTAAGCGGTGGCGTCGGCGATCTTGGCAAGACCAAGCTCGAAGTTCGGGCCGATCATGCCGTCCATGAAAAGACCCATGACGCGGAAGATGGGGTTCATTCCGAGATCCATGTCCATGGTCCACGTCACCTCTGTCGCGCCGTCGGTCGCAACGGCGGCGATTGCCTGCGTCGGCTGACCCAGCGGCCCAAGGTCCAGGTCGAACGTCACCTTATCAACTGCCACGGCCGCAACGGTTTGTTGGCCCGTGCCGTCTTTGCTTTCAAAATGGAAGCCGGAGCCAACGCCCGAGGCAGGACCGAACATCTCAACCGTCAGGTCCGGATCGAGGTCGCGGTACGGATTGAACGTCTGGTAGCCCGAGTTTGAGGCCGCGAGCGCCAGCACGGCTTCGGGTGCGGCGTCGATCACGGCAGAGCGTTCGATGCTGACGTGGCGCGGCAGGGCGAAGCTTGCTGCCGCAAGAACGGCGAGCGTGCCTATGGCGCAGGTGGCGAAAGTCTTGATCTTCATGGTCGTAGTCCCTTGTCTGGCGAAGCGATCCTTTGCCGCTTCACCCACACGACGCATCGGGCGACGCCCAATCGACATCATCAGAAACTTTTTTGATTTTTTTGCTCGCCGTTCGGCAGAAGGTCGCAAATCGCAACGGCTGCCCACCATTCATTGCAAGGCACGGGGCGCCAGCGTGCTGTCTCCCTGACGCCCTGTCCCGCTGTTGACTAATCAGACGTTTGCGGCGCGGGGTACTGCATCCGAAACAGCACATCGTCCCAGCTGACCGTATTGCGCACGAACTCTTGCGAGGCATCCCGCGGCGGCTGATAATCCCACGGGCTTATCCGTCCAGTCTCCAGAGCCGGTTGCACGACCCGCCGTGCGGCCTGACTTGCCAAAACATCAGCCGTGATGGCCGCGCTGTCCCACCGCGTTTCGGCCTCCTTTGCAAAGGCCGCGGCCACGTCCCCATAGGCCGGATCCGCGGCAAGGTTTTTGAGTTCCATTGGGTCAGCCTCAAGGTCAAAATGCTGAGGGGCGTCACTGGTGCAGTGAATGTACTTCCAGCGGTCTCGGCGGATCATGCAGACGGGCGCTGCCGGGGCCATTTCGGCGCAGTATTCTCCGATGGCCTCCGTCTGGCCTGGCGCTCCCTCTGACAAGCTTGGCCAGAGGGAGCGGCCCGCAATCGGTGCGCCGGGCGCGCTGTGATCATCCGCGATTTCCCGGAAGGTCGGCAGCAGATCCACGAGTGAGCAGGGGTCCCCCCATGTCTGTTGACGGACGCCCGGCCCTGCGACGATCAAGGGGACACGGGCCGAATGGTCGAGCCAAGACATCTTGTACCAAAGCCCGCGTTCGCCCAGCAGGTCGCCGTGATCGGATGTCACGAGGACAATCGTGTCGTCGAGAAGATCGGCCTCCTCCAACGCGCTAACAATCTTGCCGACGTTGCTGTCGAAGTAGCTCACATTGGCGAAATAGCCGTGCCGGGCGTTTCGGACTTCGTTTTCTGTCACGGCGCCCTGCTGCGCCTCGATCCCGAGTGTGAGGCGCGCTGAGTGGGCATCGGTTGCCCGGGGACTGGCGGGCAAGTCTATTTCGTCTGGATCATAAAGGTCCCAGAATTCCGGCCTTGCGACGTAGGGGTCGTGGGGGTGGATCAGGGAGACGACCATTGCGAACGGCTCTGTCCCAGTCATCCGGTAGTCAAAAATGCGTCGTCGCGCGAGGAAGACCGCTTCGTCGTCGTAGTCATACTGAAAGGTCGTCATGGCTGCCGAGGCCTGCCGCACTGCGTCCATATTGTGATACCAGTGCGGAATACGCGCATCGGGGTTGCGCCAATCCGGCGTCCACGCCGTGTCGGCGGGGTAGATGTCTGTTGTCAGCCTTTCTTCGAACCCATGCAGTTGATCGGGTCCCACAAAGTGCATCTTCCCGGACAGGCAAGTGCGGTAACCCGCAGACCGCAGGTAATGCGCAAATGTCGGCACGGATGCCGGAAACTCTGCAGCGTTGTCATAGGCGCCTATGGCAGAGACCTGCTGGCCTGCCATGAAGCTTGCACGCGATGGCGCGCAGAGGGGCGAATTGCAGTACGCCGCATCAAGCCGCGTGCCGCGGGCAGCTAACGTGTCCATGTGCGGTGTTTGAACGAGGGGATGGCCGTAGGTGCCTGTCCAGTGTGGGGCAAGCTGGTCAGCCATGATGAGAACGATGTTTGGGCGGGGCATGGGACCTCCTTTGATGCCGTTTTTGCGGATCAAAGGGTCTTGGGCGGTGGCTGGTAGTTCATCGGCTTTGTGTACATTCCATGATCATACAGCCGAAGGCCATGACCGGGTAGAACGAATAGTTGAAACGGGCATTTCACCCAATTGACACTTCTGGCGGCCCAAGCGCACGCTGCAACCGGCTTGCTCATGGGCGAGCGAACACTTCTCAGGGAGCGAGACATGAAGAAATTTGCACTCGCCGCCGCGTTCGCGGCCGGCGCCACCACAGCCTCAACCGCCGCGGCTGATTGCGGCCAGGTTTCTATCACGGAGATGGACTGGGCTTCGGCAGCGGTTGTGACGGCCGTGTCTAGCTTCATTCTCGAACAGGGCTATGGCTGCAGCGTCACCAAGGTTCCCACGACAACCGTGCCTGCAATGGCGTCGGTCGCAGAAACGGGCGAGCCCGATATCCTGACCGAGCTCTGGACTAGCTACACGGAGGTGTATGAGGATCTCCGCGCTGAAGGGAAACTGACAGAGCTCAGCAAAGTCCTGTCCGACGGCGGTGTCGAGGCCTGGTGGATCCCGGCCTACCTGGCCGAGGAACACCCCGAACTCACCACGCTCGAAGGCATCGCCGCAAATCCTGAACTCGTGGGCGGGCGCTTTCACGATTGCCCGTCAGGCTGGGGTTGTGACGTGACGAACTTCAACAACTTCAAGGCCGCAGAGCTTGAAGGTGCGGGTGTGGAGCGGTTCCAGCATGGCTCTGGCGAGACGTTGGCCACCTCCATTGCGGCGGCCTATGAGGCGAAAGAGCCGTGGTTCGGTTACTATTGGGCGCCCACATCCGTTCTGGGTAAGTACCCAATGGTGCAGGTGACTATGCCCGCCTACGATGCAGACACCCACACCTGCAACGGCCTTGAAGATTGCGCGACGCCCGGATTGTCGGCCTATCCGACCTCTAACGTTGTGACAGCCGCCACCCAAGCGTTCGTGGATCGCGAGCCCGACGCGGCAGAGCTGATGCGCAACGTGACCTTCACCAACGCTCAGATGGGCGAAGTGCTGGCCTGGCAGGAGGCCAACGAGGCCTCCAACGAAGAGGCGGCCGTGTATTTCCTGTCGAACTACAAGGACGTCTGGGGCGCTTGGCTCAACGATGAAGCCCGCGGGAAACTGTCGGCGCTTCTTCAGTAAGGTGAATGCGCCGCGCTTCGGTGCGGCGCATTTTCTGTCGCGGAACGGGACTGGACCATGGCCACATATGACGGTGTCTTTGACACGCTTGGCATGCGCGACTGGTGTGATGTGGGCAAGGAAGACGCGCCTATGTCCATGGCCCAGCTACTGGCCCAGACGCAAGGCGGCGACGCAGCCTCAGACGGCCCTGCCTTCCCGTTTCCATCGCTAGATGTCCTCCACGAAAGCTGCGCGCGTATCGGACAGACACGGGACCTCACCGCATCAATCGAACAGGGCTTTCTTGCCGTTCGCCCGGAGCTGAAGGCCGTCCTCGACCCCTTTACGCAGCCATTGAGCTGGCTCCTCGACGGCACTCTCTTCGCGTTTGAGACCACGCCGTGGTGGATCATGATTCCTCTCCTCGCGGCGCTTAGCTGGTATGTCAGCCGCTCCGGCGCGGTCACCGGATTTGTAGCGGGGGTTCTCGTCTTCTTCGGGATCATCGATCACTACGACGTGGCCATGCAGACGCTGGCGATCATATTCGTCTGCACCACGCTTTCCGTGGTGATCGGGGTGCCCATCGGCATTGGCATGGCACGATCAAACACGGCGCAACGGATGATTGTGCCGATCCTGGATCTTCTGCAGACGCTTCCGACCTTCGTTTATCTCATACCGCTGATCTTCCTGTTCTCTGTGACGGAATCAAAGCTCTACGGGATCGCGATCATCCTTTACGCCATCGTCCCCGTGATCCGGCTGACCGACCTTGGCATCCGTCTCGTGGACAAGGACGTCATTGAGGCTGCTGACGCCTTTGGAATGACCTCATGGCAAAAGCTGACCCGGGTTCAGTTACCTCTTGCCCTGCCCAACGTCATGGCCGGCGTGAACCAGACCATCATGATGAGCCTCGCCATGGTCGTCATCGCCTCACTTGTATCCGCTCCGGGCCTTGGCGTGCTCGTCCTGCGGGGTATCCGAAATCTCGAACTCGGCGTCGGGATCGTGGCTGGGCTTGGGATCGTGCTTTTGGCGGTCATTCTTGATCGGGTTTCCAAAGCCGCCTTGGCGCGGGTGGACAAGGAACGCAGCGCTTCATGAGCGACCCCAAGCTTTCAGTCCGCAATCTCTACAAGATCTTTGGTCCGCGGGAGGCGGATTTTGTCGCCCGTGTCGAGGCAGGCATGACCAAGTCCACCCTTCTGGAAGATCATGGCCACGTGCTTGGCTTGCGGGACATCAACATCGACATGGCTGCGGGCGCGATCACCGTGGTCATGGGGCTTTCGGGCTCCGGTAAATCGACGCTGATCCGTCACCTAAACCGTCTGATTGAGCCAAGCTCCGGCCAGATCCTAATCGATGGCGATGACATCACGGCGCTTGACGCAGGCCAGCTTCGGGTGATGCGGCAAAAGCGGATGTCTATGGTCTTTCAGAAGTTCGCGCTTCTGCCGCATCAAACGGTTCTGCAAAACACCGAGATGCCGCTTTCTGTTCAGGGCGCGACGGGGGAGGCACCGCGGGAGGCGGCAAAGACGTGGCTCGCCAGGGTGGGCCTTGCTGGCTACGAGGATCGTTACCCGTCGCAGCTCTCTGGTGGGATGCAGCAGCGCGTGGGCATCGCGCGGGCGCTTGCGGCGGACACGGATATCATGCTGCTGGACGAGGCTTTCTCGGCACTCGATCCGCTGATCCGCACCGATATGCAGGACTTGTTGCTGGAACTTCAGCGGGAACTGTCAAAGACGATCATTTTCATCACCCACGATCTCGACGAGGCTCTGAAACTGGCTGATCATCTGGTAATCCTCAAGGACGGGGCGGTGGTGCAGCAAGGCGATCCGCAGCAGATCCTTCTGGAGCCGAGCGATCCCTATATCGAGGATTTCGTCAGCGACATTAACCGCGCTCGTGTCCTTCGGGTGGGCTCCATCATGGCTGGCGTGCATCATGACCATTTCGACGGAGAGCTGTCGCCTGACCAGACGCTTGAGAGCGTCATCAAGAAATCCGGCGGAAGCGTGGATCAAGTGTTTCGCGTCGTCCGCGACGGCACCACACTGGGGGAGCTTGAGATGGCCACCCTCGTCAAAGCCTTGGTGCCGCGGTCCCGCTCCGGCAGCTAGACCGGTCCGTCACGGGAAAAGCGTCGGTAAACGTGCTGTGCCAATGCTCGCCTCGGTCTCGTGGGCCGTGGCGAGGGGCAGCCCAAGGATCCGCGCCCGGATGGCCCCGAAGACGTCGTTCTTGCTCGCGCCACCGGCCGAATAGATTTTGGCGGGCATGCGGCCTCCTTCCGCGGCGATCAGTCTGTAGCTCGTCGCCTCGACCCGCGCGATCCCTTCAAAAAGGCCGCTCAGAAATGTGGCATCCGAGGCCGGGCGCGGCGACAGTCGCGGTGCGAGATCAGGATCGTTGATCGGGAACCGCTCTCCGGGTTCAAGCAGCGGATAGTAGTCCAGCCCGGAAGGCCTGTTCGGATCAATTTGCGTGCTCAGGCTGGCGAGCTGGTCGGGTGTAAAGAAATGCGCGAGCACCGCACCCCCGGTATTCGACGCACCACCAACGAGCCAGTAAGGCCCGACACGGTGGGAATAGAGCCCCATGGCAGGCAGATCTACCCGATCCCGGCTCAGCACCTTGATGGCAAGCGTTGACCCTATGGAGGTGACAGCGACACCTTCCTCGAGCGGAGCAGCCGCGAGAAATGCGGCGATGCTATCGGTGGTCCCGGCATGGACGACCGCCGAAGGAGTCAGGCCAAGATCTGACGCAGTTGCCGGGTCTAGGATCTCCCACGGGGCACCCACCGGATCTGCCTCTGGCAGAATATCCGCGCCGACAAGTTCCACGATCCAGGCTGGCCACTCTGATGCCTCTGGGTCGAACCCGGTCTTGAGCGCGTTGTTCACGTCAGTCCGCCCGCCATGCCCAATGAGCCGCGCCGCAATGTAGTCTGCCTGGTGCAAAAGGTGGGCGGGCGTCTCCTCGGCCTCATTGAGCAGGCGCAGCGCACGCGACAAGGCGGAATTGGATCCCAGCGCGATGTGCTCTGCTTCTGGACAAGCGGCCGTGACCCGGCGGGCCTCCTCCACGAACCCTTTCGAGTTGTACATCAGGGCCGGGCCCACAGGTGATAGCGCTGCATCGGTCAGCACCATGCTGCCAGATGTGCCGTCAACGGCGATCCGGCTGATGTCTGTGCCAGACCGTCCACCCTCAGCGAGGGACGTCACCTGCGCGCGAATGCATCCCGCGACAGATGTCCACCAATCGCGCGCGTCTGGTCTATCCCGGGTTGCAGCGATGTGGGGTGCGCGGGCGGTCGAAATGACACTTCCGTCTTGGTCGAGCACCGCGGTCCGCACACCGCTTGTGCCGATGTCGATCCCAAGCGAGAGGGTCATGTCCGGGCTGCCAGCGCCTGTCGGTACTTTTCCGCGTCCCAGTCCAAAAGCTCGGCCTCCGCTTCGGCGCCGATGGGCTCAGCTGTCCAATCGGCTGGCAGCCTGCGCAGAACGTCGCTCAGACAGGTCAGCATGGCCTTCTGTGCATCCGTGGCCGCGTCGCGGAGCAGCACACCGCTGGCCGTCAGGATAGCTGGCGGCTTTCCCTCGTGGTCGATCCGGGGCAGTCGCGGCCCGAGAAAGACGACGTGATCGGGGTAGTAGGAGCCCGCCTCCGCAAGGGAGGAAGCCCGCTCATCGTTTGCAATCCAGCTTTCCTGAGAAAGGCGGAAACCGTCTGGCGGCCGCACGGGACGCGCAGGCGTTGCGTCCACGTTCCGGGGATCCATGGCAAGGCGATCTTCCACGTCCGCGAGGATGGCGGCAACCTCCTCCACGGTGGGCGCCAAGCAGATCAAGCCGTGGTTTTGAAGGACGATGATCCGGGTATCGGGCGTCACACGTGCCATGATCTCCCGCGTGAGCGGCAAGCCAGGCTTCGCGTAAGGCACCATCACAAAGGGCAGGCCAGAGAGCTTGTCCTTGGCGGCCTCCCGCCCCTCGGGGCTGATGGCATGAACGAGCGTCGCGACCGAGTGGGTGTGGGCCACAACGGGCTGTTCCAATGCGGCATGAAACGTTGTCTCAATCGATGGCCGCAGCGTCACCGCAGGGTCGAGGCCCGTCGTCTTGCAGCTTCCGTCACCGTGTCCCTGTGCCTCGCCCCGCGCTGCAAAGAGGTCGACAGCCACGAAAATATCCTGTGCCGTGGCCTGTGCGAGTTCTGTCCCCGAGGCCTTGATCCACATCACATCCCCGCCTTTAATCGACGTGTTCCCCCCGGGGCCTTGCACCTGCAAAGGGTCTTGGCCAAGGCGCGCGGACAGGCTGCGGAAGGCATCGGTGAGGAGGTTGGGGCGCGTTGTCATCTCAGCTCTCCGATAAAGTAGGTTGGTGCGGCAGAGGCGGGTAGAGCATCGAGGGCGTCCCGCCAGTCTCCACCGCTGAAGTGGTCACGGTAAAGACCGCCGCCCACGAACACGCTGTCCCAGCTTGCCCCGGCGGCGCCTGCGATGTCGTGTTCGAGACTGTCGCCTACCATTAGGAGATTGGAGGACCCGAGGGCATCCACAAGGCTGTCAAAAATCGGTCGATGTGGCTTTCCGTAGAAGTGAACTTCACCGCCGAGATCTTTGTATGCAAAGGCGAGGGCGCCTACCGAAGTCACCGTCCCGCCGGCGCGCGGCGAATGGCGGTCAGGATTTGAGCAATAGACGGGGAGATCCCGCCCCAAAGCCGACTGCAGAAGGGGATTCCATTCACTGAGTGCGCTTTCATCCGGGAGGCCCATCAGCAGAAGGGCCTCCGCCTCGGCCAGGCTGGAAAATGCGATGTCGAGGCCGTCTGCCCATGTTTGTGCATCGTTCGGCGCGCGTTCTACCGCGTGAAAGATGCGCTCTTTGATCTTTCCCAACCGGATGTCGCGCCACAAGGCCTCGCCGCTGGTCATCACGGTATGAAAGGGGCGGGTAAAGCCCATCTCCCTTATACGCACTGCATTCGGTGCGGCGCGCTTGCCGGAATTGGACAAGACTGCAACGTCGCCCGCTAGTGTTTCGACGCAGTGGAGGGCGCCCTTGTAAGGCTCCGTGCCATTGTGCAGCACGCCCCACTGATCAAAGACAACCGCATCATAGGCGTCGGCGATGTCCGCCAGGGTGTCGATGCGTCGGGTCACGTTGAGGGGTCGTTGGCTAGGATTCGGCCATGTCCTTGGGGTCGGTGAGGCTGGCGAGATGGGCTTCGGCCTCTTTGGGCGACATCGCAGGAGCGGCCTTCGCGGCCATGCTGTGGGGCATATCGCCAAAGTAAAACTGAAAGCCGGGGATGGGCTGGCGGCGGTTTCGGATGGGCATGCCCTCGTAGGGGAACACGTCCGACCGTTGATTGGCTACGGCGTCGTGGCACGGCAGCACGTAATCGGCGCGTTTGTCGATTTCTTCCACTGATTTCCAGCCGTCATAGGAGTTCACAAAGCGCGCGGGCACCCAGTGGCGCCACTTTTCAGCTGGGTTGGGTTCCAGGTTGCGCTCAACAAATATGGCGTCTCCCGCGATGACGATGTCGCCTGCACTGGTCGCAACGGTGACGCACATGTGGCCTACGGAGTGTCCGGGGGAGTGGAACATGGTGATGCCGGGGAGAACCTCGCACTCGTCTGCGACGGCCTCGAAAACGCACCCTGCGTAGGCCTGTTCCACCCCGATGTTCGCCTCGTATGTCCGGTAGTAGAGGGGGAGCGGGTTATAGGCCATCTCGATCTCGGCCTTCGGCGCTATATAGCGGGCGTTCTTGAATTTTTTCATATTCTGCACGTGGTCCCAGTGCAGATGGGTGAACACGATGGCATCGATCTCGTCAGGGTGGACGCCCAGTTTTTGTTCGAGATGCTCATGGACCTGCAAGCAGCCACGCTTTTCGCATTTGTGGTGATACTTGGTGGCGCGCTCCTCGTCCGGCAGGCCGGTATCGACAAGGATCTTGTGCTCTCCCGTATCGATGTAATGACAGTAGACCGGGTTCCAGTACTTCTTTCCGGCCGGCCCTTTCCAGAAAATGTAGGTGCCCAGGTCGGCTTCCAGCCAGCCGGTGTTGATCGGATAGATCTTGGTTTCCGCTACGCCCATGGCTGCTTTCCCGTCGTGTCGAATCTATTTTGTATACAAAAATCACTTTGCGCATCCTTCGCAAGGGCTTTTTGCATCAGTTGGCCTTTAGCGCCTGCATGAATGAGGCCGTCATGTGATTTCTCATCCCCTGGGCCGCGGTCATCGAGTCTTCTGAGAAGATATCGTCAATCAGGACCTGGTGGCTCTTTGCGGAGGCGATCAGATCGTCGCGGGACGCAAACTTGCGGGCGCGAAAGGGGCCGGTCCGCCGGCGGAATTCCGACGCTATCTCTGCGATGTAGGGATTGCCGGTGGCTGTATAGATTGCCTGGTGAAAGGCCTCGTTGGCGTGGAGGTAAGCCGCCCGATCGCCCGTTTCGGCGGCGGAAATACACTCTGCCTGTGCAGTTAAAATGTCGGCTCGGCTCAGTAAATTCAGGCGCTGGGAGACGATCCGCGCGCAAGCTGCTTCGATTTCATGCATGGCTTCGAAGATTTGGCTAAGCTCTTCACGGGTGTATTCCGCTACAAACACGCCGCGCTTTTCCCCCTGAACGAGGACGCCTTGAGCCGTCAGGCGCGACAGCGCTTCTCGTACCGGGGTGCGTGAGACGCTGAACCTGTCGGCGAGGCCAACTTCGTCAAGGCGCTGCCCCGGGGCAAGCGCGCCGATGCTGATATCCTCGAGCAAGGCCTGTTCGATGCGCTGCGCGCTCGATTGTTTGGTTGCCAGGCCCTCTTTGGCGCTGTCTTTCGCCATGTCCATCCCTCAATATTCTCTCCTTAGTACGTCATTTTGCAGTTCAGTGCAAATTTGCATGTTTACAAACAGTTTTGTGTACAAAATACTTGCCGGAACAGCGGAGAGGGAATCGATGCCGGAAATACGGCTCGAAAATTTGGTTAAGCGCTACGGGTCTGTGGAGGTTCTCCATGGCATTGACCTCGACATGGCGGAAAACGAGTTCACTGTCCTCGTGGGGCCGTCAGGCTGTGGGAAGTCAACGACGCTTCGCATGATAGCTGGGCTCGAGGATGTCTCCGCCGGTGAGATCTACGTCGATGGCGACCCAGTGAGCCAGCTTGATCCGAAGGACCGCGGGCTCGCCATGGTCTTTCAGGACTACGCGCTCTACCCGCACATGGATGTGGCGCGAAACATCTCTTTCGCTCTGCGCCTCCAGAAGCGTCCGAAATCAGAAATCGATGCTAAGGTTCGTGAGGTAGCCGATATTGTCGGCCTCACACCCTTCCTCAGTCGAAAGCCCGGCGCATTGTCAGGCGGTCAGCGTCAGCGCGTCGCCATGGCGCGCGCCCTCGCCAAAGACAGCGGGATCTTTCTGTTTGATGAGCCGCTTTCGAACCTCGACGCGAAGCTCCGCGGCCAGATGCGGGCCGAGCTGGCCGTGATGCGCCAGCGCGTTCAAAAGAACATGATTTACGTGACCCACGATCAGATCGAGGCGATGACGCTCGCCGACAGAATCGTGGTCATGCACGGCGGCTACATCCAGCAACAGGGCTCCCCGTCTGAGCTGTTCAAAGCCCCAGCAAACAAGTTCGTGGCCGGGTTCCTCGGATCTCCGCCGATGAATTTCCTTGATGCGACGCTCACCGAAGAAGCTGGCACGGTGTTTGCGCATGGGGATGGGTTCAAGCTGGCGCTTCCGCCGGAGAGGTCGTCCCTCCTCAAGTCCGGGGCCGGCAAAGTGACCCTCGGCGTTCGGCCATCAGACCTCGACTACGCGCCCGACGCGCCCGATGGATCGGCTCTCGACCTGCGTGTCACAGTATCAGAGTACATCGGCGCCCAGTCGGTGCTGCTGTGTGCCTGTGGTGGCGCTCAGGTGACGGTGGAGCTCAAGTCGGAAACCCCAATCGCCCTTGGCGAAACGCTCCGCTTTGCAGTGCGCGAGGGGACAATACACCTCTTTGATCAAACAACGGAAAAGGCACTCTAGTGCCGGACAAGTCAGCAACTGGGAGGAAATCAAGATGCTGAAATCAATCACCTACGGGGCCGTGGCGGCGCTACTTGCCACATCGGCGATCGCAGATGGCCACGGCGGCCCTTACGCGGAATATGCGGGAACGACGCTCGTCGTGAACTTCCCCGCACACCCGCATTACAACGCGGCCATGAAAGTCCTGCCTGAATTTACCAAAGAAACGGGCATCGAGGTGGAGGTTGATCAGCTTCCTTACCTCAAGATGCGGGAGCGCCAAACGCTTGAACTCGCGCAGGACGAGGGCGAGTACGACCTAATCGCCTACGTGGTGTTCTCGAAGGCCGACTACGTCTTTGCCGATCAGCTCGAGAACCTGGCCAAGTACTTCATGGATCCGAAGCTGGCGGATCCGAGTTATGACGCGGCCGACCTGATTGATGGCTATGTCCAGAACATCGGTGTTGCGGGCGGCACGAAAGGCTACTTGCCCGGCGCGACGGGTTCTCTCTTCGGCATCCCCTTTGGATCGGAGACGTCAGTCCTCGCCTATCGCAAGGACATCTTCGAAAAGCACGGCATTGCCGAGCCCGAGACCTATGACCAGCTCCTCGACGCGGCCTGCGCGATCCCGGAGCTTGAGCCTGGCATGGGCGGGATGGCCTCCCGTGCCGCTTCTGGTCACCAGGCTTCCCACGCATTCCTTCTGCACCTCGCGCCGCTCGGCGGTCGCGTGTTTGACGATGCCTGGGAGCCGATCATCAACAACGCGGCAGGCGTTGAAGCGGCCGAAGCTCTGAAGACGATCGTCGATTGCGGCCCTGAGGGCTCCATGGCGTTTGGTCCCGCAGAAGCGGCAAACGCATTCTCGAGCGGGGCAGCAGCCATGTTCCTCGACTCAATCGCCTTCATGCCAGGCTTTGAGGACCCATCACGGTCGTCGGTGGCGGGTAAGGTCGGCTACGCGATGCACCCGATGGGCGTACGCCGTGGCTCCCAGACGGGTGGCTTCGGTATCGCGATCCCGAAGAACGCCGAAAACAAGGAAGCGGCCTTCCTGCTCATGCAGTGGCTGACGTCCAAGAAGGGCGATCTCATGGTGGCCATGGAGGGTGGAAACCCATCGCGCTTCTCGACGTACCAGGATGCGGGCCTGAACGAAAAGTTCCCGTTTTCGGCGACCTTCGGTGAAGCGCTTGAGTTTGCCGATCCCGACTGGCGCCCGATCATCCCGACATGGGGCAAGATCAATGCCGATATTGGGACCACGATGTCCAAGGTGCTGACCGAGGATCTCGACATCCAGGAAGCGCTTGATGGCGTCGCCGAGCGCGCCCGGGCGATCATGGACGAAGCCGGCTACTACACCTGGCAGTAATCCTCCCGGGGTCGCGCGGCTGACGCGCGGCCCCAACCCCCAAGGTGCGCCCTCCGCACCCCACGGATTTCGGAGCCCGAGATGTCCACCGCCCGTGCAAACCGCATGACGCCCTATCTGTTCATGGCGCCCGCTGCCGTGATCATGGGCATCGCGTTGCTCTATCCGCTGGGATACATGGTTTACGGGTCGTTCCTGGACTGGGATCCGAGCCAGGCAATCTATGAGGCCGAGTTTGTCGGGCTCAAGAACTACGTCACGCTCTGGAATGATGCGGCTTTCCGCGAGAGCCTGTCCGTCACCCTGATCTTCGCATCCGCCGTTGTCACCGCCGAGATGGTGCTTGGCGTGGGCCTTGCCCTTCTCCTCGACAGGAACATCCGCGGGATGTCTGTTTTGCGCACGCTGTTCATCCTTCCGATGATGATCGCGCCAGTCGTTGTGGGCCTCATGTGGCGCTACATGTACCATCCTACGGTGGGGACGTTTAACCGGTTCCTCACGGATTGGGGCTTCGAGCGCGTTGATTGGCTGGGACAGCACGCACTGCTTTCGGTCATCATCGCTGATATCTGGCAATGGACGCCCTTCATCTTCATCCTGTCACTTGCCGCACTGCAGTCGCTGCCGCGCTCGGCGCTGGAGGCTGCACGCATCGACGGGGCCACGGCCTGGCAGCAGATCGTCCACATCAAGCTCCCACTCATGATGCCAGTGCTCATTGTGACCATGCTTTTGCGCCTCATCGACGCCTTCAAGGTGCTCGAAGTGATCCTGGTCATGACCGAAGGCGGCCCGGGCCTTTCGACAGAGATCGTGGCGCTTCGTATCTCTCGCACGGCCACGGAGTTTCGGGAGCTTGGCACCGCTGCAGCCATGTCCAACTACCTTCTCATCCTGCTCCTCATTTTCACGGTGGCCATGTTCGCCATAACCCGCGCGCAGGAAGCCCGCGGCAGGCGCCTCGCCCGTCAGATTGAGGAGGAAGGGTGATGCAGGACCGCCCAAACCCGGCCTATTACGCCCTTCTGGCCGCGCTGATCTTCATGGCGGTTGGCCCCATCGTTTTGATGTTTGCCAATTCGTTCAAACTCGACGTGGACATCATCGGCGGCACGACCGGGCTGATCTTTCTACCAACGATCCAGAACTACGAGACCGCGCTGTGTGATGTCCTTTGGTACGAGCCGGAGCATCTTGATTTCTGCTCTCTGAAGTTCGGGGGCGCGTTTATAAATTCGCTCATCATTGCGCTCATCTCGACGGCGCTCACGCTGGTGATCGGTTGTATGGCGGCCTACGCGCTGGTGCGCTTCCGCTTCATGGGTCGCGATACCGTGTCGCTGACCACGCTCATGGTGCGCATGGTTCCGCCTGCAGTATTGCTCGTGCCTGTCTTCGGGCTTTGGAACAATGAATTCTGCCTCGATCGCGATGGCCTCGTCGGGGGTTTCATCCGCGAGCAGTTCGGGGGCAGGGGGGATGTGTGCCTCGCCGGGACGCATTCGGGCATCATCCTGATTTACGTGGCCATGAACCTGCCCTTCGTCATCTGGATCTTGCAAAGCTTCATCGTGCAGGTGCCCCGGTCGCTGGAGGAAGCGGCACGGGTCGACGGCGCCGGACCTTTCCAGGTCTTCTTTCTGGTCGTGCTGCCCCTTATCAAGCCCGGCCTCGCCGCGGCGGCGATCTTCACATTCCGCATTGCATGGAACGAATACCTGCTGGCCTCAGCGCTGAGCGACCGGAACACCCAGACGGTTCCGATCCTGATCGTGAACAACATGTCCGAGTTTAACGTGGAATGGGGGGTCATCATGGCTACGGGCATGCTGCTGGCGATCCCACCGATCATCTTTACCCTCTTTGCGTCCCGCCAGATCATCACCGGAATGACCGCCGGAGCGGTGAAGGGATGACGCTGCCGCCTATCCTTGGTGAGGCACCGAAGCCGGAGAGTGGCAAGCCCCACGTTCTCCTGCTTGCGACATTCGCCACCAAGGAAGAGGAACTGCGCTACTTTGAAGAGCGCCTCGATTATCATGGCGTGAGTTGGTCTGCCTTTGACATTTCCCTCATCACGGAGGGCGCCATCCTGAGCGGGTCTGGCAAGCTCGAAGCGATGGACCGCGCCGTGGAAAAGGCCATCGAAGGGCTCACCAAGGCGCTCGAGGATCCTGCGCACGCGGTCGTGGGACTCGGCGGTGGCACGGGTGGGGAAATCATCCTGAGGGCCATGCGCTCCCTTCCCATCACGTTTCCCAAGCTTCTGGTGACGACCCTGCCGTTCGATCCGCGTGTGGCGATTGCCGACAATTCCATCGTGCTGGTGCCGACGCTCATGGACATGTGCGGCCTGAATGCGACGCTCCGCGAGGTGCTGGAGAACGCCGCCGCCATGACGGCCGGTTTGTGCGCGACGCGTCGCAAAGCTGCGGCCTGCGTGGCACAGCCCTCGGTCGCGGTGACAGCTCTTGGCGCGACGGAGGGGGCCGTCGCGCCCCTCGTGGAGCGGATCCGTACCCATCGTCATGAGGCAACCGTGTTTCACGCAAACGGCTATGGCGGTGCTGCCTTCGCGCGCTTTGCCGATCGGGGCGCGTTTCACGCCATCGTCGATCTCACCCCCCACGAGATGACGCGGATGATGGTGAACGGTGCCTATGTTGATATGCCGACCCGTTTCAGCGCCGGTTCCGACATCCCGCGCGTCACGCTGCCCGGGGCGGTGAACTTTGTCGGTCTCGGCCAGAAAAAACTGATGCCCCAGCGCTACCTCGAGCGTCCGCACTACGAGCACAGCGGCATGTTCACCCATGCCAAGCTCTCGCCCGGAGAAATGTTCGAGGTCGCGACCGCACTCGCCAAGGCGCTGAGTGCCCTCACCGGGCCCCAGACGCTCATCGTGCCTATGGGTGGCTTTTCGCATCAGGACCGGCCCGGGGGCGCCATCGAGGATCTGGAGTTGCGTCAGGTCTTTCTCACAGCGGTCAAGGGCGCCCTGAGCGATCACGTGACACTCAAAGTTCTCGACACGCATCTTTTTGATCCGGCCGTCACCGACGCTATCACCGCTGCCCTTCCCCAGACTTTTGCCAAGGACCCCGCCCATGTTTGACGCCTCTGACGTCGCTGAAAAGAAAGATGCCCTGATTGCCACGGCTCGCCGCTGCTTTGACGTGGGCCTTCAGACCAATGCGGGTGGAAATCTCAGCGTCCGGCTCGATTGTGCGGATGCCATCGTCATCAAGCCGTCGGGCGTCGGCTTTGCCGAATGCACGCGCGATAACCTCCAGATTGTCCATTTGGACGGGACCATCGAGCCCTCAGAGCTCAAACCGTCGAAGGATCTCGTGTTTCACCTCGACCTGTATCGCATTCGAGAAGATATCCGCGCCGTCGTCCACTGCCATTCTCCCTGGGCCACGGGCTATGCAAGCGCTGGGTTGGAGATCCCCTGCCTCACGGTTCAGACAATCGAGAAGATCGGGCGCATGCCCCTGATCCCGCTCTCGTCCAAGGGCGGGCCGCAAACCGATGTGGAAATCAGTCCGGTGTTCAAGGATCCAAAGATCGTGGCTGCCGTTCTCGCCAATCACGGGACGATCGGTGTCGGCAGGACACTCATGAGCGCGCAGTACCTCGCCGAGATTATCGAGGAAACGGCCCATATCGCGTTCGTCCGCGATACCCTCATGGCTGCCCATGGCAAGTCACAATCACAGATGCCAACATATGGCACCGCAGCCGAGGCCGCCCAGGCGCATTAGCGCCACGTCAAGTCAATCGAGGCAAAGCTCCGCGATACGCTCTGCCGCTTTGCGCAGCTGTGGCAGGCTGGCCTCGAGGCTGGCGATATCCCGGCGTTGGTCTGGGGCGTGGATCGATAGTGTCGACAACAGGCGGCTTTGGCTGTCGCGGATAGGCACGGCGACGGCGCTCATGCCGTCCATGAATTCGCCGTTGTCGGTGGCATAACCGCGCTGCCGTGCTTCCAGAAGCTCCTGACGAAGGGCTTCCTGCTCTGTAATCGTCCGCTCCGTGTGTCGGTCGAGTTCCAGCCACTTGAGAACGCGCGTGAGTTTGTCGGATCGGAGCGACGAGAGGTACATCTTGCCGCTCGCGGTGGAATGGAATGGCACCTGCGTACCGATGGGAAACTGGATGCGTAGCGGCCAGTGCGTCTCAACCCGGTCAAGGTACACCATGCCGTAGCGCGAAGGTGCCGCAAGGTTACAGGTCTCGCCCACGGACTCGGCCAGTTCCTTCAGGATCAACAGCCGCTCCGTCCGGATACGCTGCGACGACAACACATTGCTGGACAGCCGCCGGGTTCGTCGTCCCGGCCCGAAGGAGCGTCCGTCCACGTCGCGCTGCAGAAACCCCTCATCCTCGGCCGTCGCCAGGAGCCGGTGGATCGTCGCGATGGGAAGCCCGAGGGCCTCCGACAGGGCGGATGGGCTCACCGGAACACCGGCGCGCGCGACCTCTTCAATGATCGCCAGAAGCCGAAGGTTCGGCGCGATCTGAGACCTGTCGGAAACGCGGATCTCTTCTGACATGCTCCCTCATTACCGTGCAGGCAGCAGCGACAGGGCCAACTGCGGCGTCACCGACACCAGAATCCACACACTGATAAGGGCGACAAGATAGGGTACCGTATACCGCAGTAGACGGAAATAGGGCACCCCTGTCACCCCGGAGGCCACGTATAGGTTGAGCCCATAGGGCGGCGTGATGAACCCGATGGAGGCACCGACAAGGAAAATCACCGAGAAGTGGACGGGATCGACGCCCACGCTCACCGCAATTGGCGCGAGGATCGGGGCGAGGATGATCGTCACCGGCAGAGACTCGAGCACCATGCCTGAGAAGAATACGATGACCATGGCGGTGAAGAGAACCGCGTAGTAGCCGCCCATCGAGGTCACGAACGCACCGATCACATCCTGCGCCCCAAGGAGCGACAGGATCTGCTGCATGACCACAGAGATCGCGATGAGAGGGGCGAGAATGCCGGTGATCTCGGCCGAACGCATGGTGATCCCGGGGATCTGCCACGGCGTGAAACCTTCGACGACGAGCATTTCGGCATAGGACTTCGTCTCCCACGTCGCGTCCGCGTCTTGCCGTGTGAGGCGGCTGATGATCCAAGAGAGCAAACCCACGATGATGCAGAAGCCCACGGTCACGCCGGCGGCCTCCGTCGGGGAAAACTTGCCCGTGTAGATGCCCCAAAGCACGAGCCCGATGGCGAAAAAGCCAAGCCATGCGCCGAATGCGGTCTTCAGTACGCGGTTGAGCTGAAGCGGAATGAGGTAGCCCCATCCGTTCATACGGCAGATGATCCAGCAGGCGAGCTGCATGCCTACAACCATGAGAGCGCCCGGCACGATGCCTGCGATGAACAGGTCAGAGATCGGCAGATTCATCAAGAAGCCGTAGACGATGAAGATGATCGACGGCGGGATGATGATCCCCACCGTGCCGCCCGCCGCAGCCGTGGCCGCTGAGAAGCGCTCATCATAGCCGCCCTTCACCATCTCCGGATGAAGCATGGAACCGATCGTGGCTGTTGTCGCCGAGTTTGATCCCGAGATCGCCGCAAAGAGCCCGCACGCACCAAGCGAGGCCATCGCGAGCCCCCCCCTGAGCCACCCGAGACAGGCATAGGCGAAATCTGACAATCGTCGCGCGATGCCTGACTTGTTGATGAGGTCACCGGTCAGGATGAAGAGCGGCATCGCCAAGAGCGCGAAGCCCTTGTTGAACACGTTCATGAGCTCTGCGCCCATGTTGTCGAGCGTGAGGCCTAGCACGGCCGAGCAACCAATCACCCAGTAGGCAATGACCAAAAGCACCGGTACGCCGAGCATAAACAGAAACGTCACCCCGAGCGAGATGAGCGTGATCCAGGTCCCATCAGTCATCACGCATCCCCCCCGATGACAGCTTGTTTGATCAACGGTCGCCCGGACCGCCAGTTGCCGATGTCTTCAAACAGGTTCTGAAACACGCGCCCGCACATCAGAAGGAAGGCCAGGGGTACCGTGATCAGGAACCACCATTGCAACGTGTTATCGGTGCCGAGGACGATCTGAAAGTTCGAGGCCGAGAGCGCCGTCGCACGGGTGGCCGTCACCATCACGATCACGGCAAAGATGAACCAAAGCAACGCATCAAGGATCAGGCAGGCGAACTGGCCTGCACGGGGCATCCGTGCGCGAAACTCGGAAAAGCTCAGGTGGGTGCGGACGCGTACACTGTAGGTCGCCCCAAACCAGGCCATGATCATGAAGAGGAAGGGTGGGATTGTCGTCGACCAAGGCTGCTGATTGGAAAACACGAACCGGTCGATCACGCCCCAGAAAATGATGGCAGCGATAGCGAGGTAGGCAGAGACCATCACCGTGCGCTCGAAGTAGCGCTCTACGACCGGCAGCGTCCGGTAGATGACGGCGACCGCGACCCCACCGACAATGGCAACGATAACGCCGACGAGCCAAGCAGCGTCGGCGCGGAGTGCGTTTCGGATTTCAAAGGAATCTTGTGTCCCAAACGCCGCAAGTATTGCGACAAAGTCCGACCACATGGGCCTGTCCTCCCGTTAGGCGTCCCGCGGATTCATCCGTCTCCTGACGCGCGTGATGACCACCCTATGCGGGCTGAGGCCATTTGCGAAGAGCCCAGCGGCCCTTCGAAAATGCCCTGTCAGTCGAAAAGGCCGGCCCCCGTCTGGAGGCCGGCCCAACCTTAGGAGCCTGGCTTTAGGCCGACTTCCACCAGCGGCGCGGCTCGACATTCTCGGCGAGGGTGTGCGGGTTGTTGCGCACCTCGTCGTAGATGTCCTGGTAGGTGTCGATGCCACCGGCCCAGCCGTTGATCCGCTCGCGCCACTGCTCCCAGAGCGCAGGCTGGAATTCGGGCGAACACATCTCTTCGGCCTTCTTGATCTCGGCGTCCGAGAGCGATGCGACGCGCACATCGTTCTGCGCAAAGATCGTGTCCGGAAGCTGCGGGTTGGAGAAGCCCACGGTATTCACGAGCGCCGCTTCGTTTGCCGCCTGCACGTGAACCTGCGTGAGGTACGAGCTTTCCATCACAGCGTCCTGCAGTTCGCCGCCGAGGCCGTCGAACGTCTCGCCGCGCATGGCGGTGTGCTCTGTGCCGCAGAAGAAACGCAGGTCAACACACTGCGAAACAACCGGCGACATGTTCGCGTATGCGACTGCCGACGCCCATGTTTCTGCACCGTCGATAAGGCCCTGCTTGAGACCGTCGAGGGTCTCTTCCCAGGCCACAGGCACCGGGTTCAGGTTCAACGCGTTCATGGCGATACGGCCAAGCTGCGTGCCGGTCACGCGGTTCTTCGTGCCCATGATCTCCTCGATGGAGGTGATCGTCGGCTTGTCCGCAAAGTTTGCGCCCATCTGGATGCCGCGCAGTTCTGCGTGGGTGAAGAGGAACTTCAGGCCGTGCCGCTTCTCGAACGGGTCACGCAGGATCCGCTGCGATTCGGGCGAGTACATGAAGTAGTACTGGTCCGCGCGGGTACGGAACATGTAGGCGTAATCGAGCACGTTGAGATACGGCGCGCCACCAGCGGAGTTCTGAGTGGACGCCGCATAGAGGTCGATGATGCCCTGCTGGGCCTTCTCGACACAGCTGAGCTGGCCACAAATCTGGTTGTTGCCGATGAACTCGATGCGGATTTCACCGTCCGTGCGCTCTTCGAGGTCGCGGGCGAATTCGAGGCACCCGGCGCGCTCGATCAAGAGGTTTTGCTGGTTGAAACCGGCAGCTCCGAACTTGAGCATGAACTTCGGTTCTTTGGCGAACCGCTTGTTGTACGTAGACTCAGACGCAGCAGCGAGATTCGCCGCCGTCATCGCCCCGCCGAAGGTACCAGCCGCCAAGAGCGTCGAGCTCAAGCCGTAAGTACCTGCGATACGGAAGAAATCTCGACGTGAGACTCCCTTCACCCGATCAAACATTCCCATTGCATCCTCCCATGTGAGCAATAATTGAGATTATTTTTATCAAAAAAGGCTAGTATAGGTTTTTCAGTTTGCCTAGACTTTTTTCACTTTTGAGGGGTTTGCCTAAAGTGGAAGCAGATTACGTGATCGTTGGTGCCGGTTCGGCGGGGTGCGTGCTGGCAAATCGCCTGAGCGCCAATCCCGCCCGAAAAGTGGTTCTACTGGAGGCCGGCGGTGCGGACCGTAACCCATGGATCCACATCCCGGTCGGTTACTTCAAAACGATCCATAACCCCAAGGTGGACTGGTGTTACAAGACAGAGCCAGATCCCGGCCTGGGCGGGCGCTCTATCGAATGGCCGCGCGGAAAGGTTTTGGGGGGGTCGTCTTCGCTCAACGGGCTCCTCTACGTCCGCGGGCAGCCGCAGGACTACGATCGCTGGGCGCAGATGGGCAATCCGGGCTGGGGTTGGGACGATGTGCTTCCGCTGTTCAAACGCTCGGAGAGCAATGAACGCGGCGCAGACGACTTTCACGGCGGCGAAGGCGGGCTCAGTGTCTCAGACATGCGAATCAAGCGGCCGATCACCGATGCATGGGTCGAGGCCGCGCAGGCTGCAGGCTACAAGTTCAACCCCGACTACAACGGCGCCGATCAGGAAGGTGTCGCCTTTTTCCAGCTGACCGCCCGTAACGGGCGCCGCTGTTCGTCCGCAGTGGCCTTCCTCAATCCCGTCAAATCCCGGGAGAACCTCACGATTATCACCCATGCGCAGGTGGAGAAGGTGGTCACCGAAGGCTCCCGCGCCACTGCCGTGCGGTATCGTGACCGCGCCGGGCGCTGGCACGAGGTCCGGGCAGGTCGGGAAATCATCTTGTCTGGCGGGGCGATCAATTCTCCGCAGCTGATGATGCTTTCGGGCCTTGGAGAGGCTGACCAGCTGCGCGCGCATGGGATCGACGTGGTTGCGGACCTGCCAGCCGTGGGCAAGAACATGCAGGACCATCTGCAGGCGCGCCTCGTGTATAAATGCAACGAGCCCACGCTGAATGATGAGGTAGGCAGTCTGTGGGGTCAGGCGAAGATCGGCCTGCGCTACGTTATGAACCGGACGGGGCCCATGGCAATGGCGGCGTCTTTGGCGACGGGTTTCCTGAAGACCCGGCCAGAGGTGGAAACCCCGGACATTCAGTTTCACGTGCAGCCACTTTCCGCTGAGAACCCGGGCAAAGGCGCCGACCCGTTCAGCGCATTCACGATGTCCGTTTGCCAGCTTCGCCCGGAGTCCAAAGGCGAAATCCGCCTCGTGTCCTCAGACGGCACCACCTACCCAAAGATCATCCCCAACTATCTGAGCACCGAAACCGACCGCCGCACCATCGTGGACGGTGTAAACATCGCACGGCGCATCGCGCGGCACGCCCCGCTCACCTCCAAGATCTCAGAAGAGTACCGCCCTCAGGCCTCCCTCGACATGGACGACTACGAGGCAACGCTCGACTGGGTGCGCGCGAATACAGCCTCCATTTACCATCCCACAGGCACCTGCCGCATGGGCACAGGTGACAACTCCGTCGTGGATCACCGCCTTCGCGTTCATGGCATTTCGGGCCTTCGGGTGGCGGATTGCTCCATCATGCCCGAGATCGTTTCAGGCAATACAAATGCCCCCGCCATCATGATTGGGGAGAAGGCGTCGGACATGATCCTTGAAGATCATGGGACAGCTCAGCAGTAGGCGGTGGCCAAGGGGTAAGGCCTGCTTGTGAGGTTGCACGATGTCCCCCTCACCTCGGCACGCCAAGGAGGGGCTCACAACGGGACGCACAGGCCCGCCAGCAGCTTTAATCGCATTGGAACGGTTGGTGGAGCCTAGGGGAGTCGAACCCCTGACCTCTTGCATGCCATGCAAGCGCTCTCCCAACTGAGCTAAGGCCCCTTTAACCAGCGCGGTCATAGGCGGGCGACGGGGTGGGTTCAAGCGAAATCACATCCGCCGCGCGCGCTATCTTGGGATCAGTCGTCGCCGTCTTCGGCGGGCACATCCGCCAGTTCGTCGAGGGACACATTGTCCTCTTCGTCGTCGTCATCGAGCACGTCATCGCCGAGATCGACGTCCACGTCCTCTTCTTCCTCGTCATCATCAAGGACCAGATCCTCTTCCTCGGAGGCTTGCTTGGCCTTGAGCTTTTTCGTCTGGGCGTCTTCGGCATCCGCGACCATCGTCCGGCCCTTGCCGGTGTCAACGGTTACGGTTTCGCCCGTATACGGGCTGACGATGGGATCGCGGTTCAGGTCGTAGAAGCGCTTGCCGGTCGTAGGGCAAACGCGCTTTACGCCCCATTCTTCCTTGGGCATGGACGGATATCCCTTTCCGTGAACGGTTGGGTTTTGAATTCGGGCCTGCTGCCACAGGGTGAATGACGTGTCAAACAGGCGGCTGGCAAGTCTGGCGCATATGGCTGACGGGCGGGCCGGTTGCAAGAGGTTTGGTGGTTCCGATGGCGCGCGCACCTTGTCATACTGCGCGCAATGACAGAGCAGCACATTCTGGCCGGGATACCGCCGATCACCATCCACCTTCGCAAGAACCCGCGCGCACGGCGTATGACGCTGCGGGTCTCGTCTCGCGACGGGCGCGTGACCCTGACGGTGCCGCCGGGGATCTCTTCGCGGGCAGCGCTGGATTTCGCGGCGGGCAAGCGTGCGTGGCTTATGCGCCATATCGCGGACAAGTCGGATCCCGTGCCGCTGACTTTGGGCGATACGCTCCCCGTGGAAGGCCATTCCTTGCGACTTGAGGCTGCTGCGATCCGCGCGCCTAGGCGCGAAGGTGACGTGCTGTTGATTCCCCGACGCGCGGCGGAAAAGCCCGGCCCATCGGTGGCCGCGTTCCTGAAAGTGCTCGCGCGGGAGAGGCTGGTGCCCGCGTGCGACATTCACGCCGCCCGTATCGGTCGCCCGTTTTCAAAGATCACGCTGCGCGACACGCGGTCTCGGTGGGGGTCGTGCTCCAGCCGCGGATCCCTCAACTTTTCGTGGCGGCTCGCCATGGCTCCTCCGGAGGTGCTCGATTATGTCGCTGCCCACGAAGTCGCCCACCTGCAAGAGATGAACCATTCCGCCGCCTTCTGGGCCGTCGTTGAGGGGCTCGTCCCGGACTACCGGAGCCATGTCCGCTGGCTGAAGACGGAAGGTGGGCGCCTGCAGGCGATCGTTCTGGACGGCTAGACGTTCGTGTGATCACATCACGCCATGCTGATATCGCCACGCCCCGATACGCCCGGCCTGTCTGCCCATGACACCCTCTATCGTGCGTTGCGGGCCCGCATCATGCATGGAGAGATGCTGCCCGGGCAGGCGCTGACACTGCGCGGAACGGCCAAGGAATTCAACATGTCGATGACCCCGGCGCGGGAGGCGTTCAGACGGCTCACGGCCGAGGGGGCTTTGTCCCTTTCGGCATCCGGGCGCGTGTCGACGCCAGAGCTGTCGAATGAACGCATTGAGGAACTCGCCTCCCTTCGCGCCCTCCTCGAGACAGAGCTTGCAAGTCGCGCGCTACCTCGTGCGCATCTGGCGCTCGTGGAACGGTTGCAAGCCATCAACGGGACGATCAGTCAGGCCGTGTCCCGGGGTGATGTGGTGGCGTACATCCGTACAAATCTCGAGTTTCACCGCACGCTTTACCTGCGGGCACAGGCGCCTGCGATGCTCGCCATGGCAGAGACCGTGTGGCTCCAGCTCGGCCCGACGATGCGCGCGCTCTATGGCAAGCTCCATCGTTCAGAGGGGCCTGTCCAGCACAGGATGATCCTCGCTGCCCTCAAGGCGGGCGACGAACCCGGCTTGCGGCTGGCCGTGCGCACGGATGTGACGCAGGGCCTGCGCATGCTGGCCGCGTGAGCGCCCCGGTCCCCTAGCTGTGGATTGGCCCGTCTCCGCAGGCGAGTGCTGCTTCGCGGACCGCTTCTGAATAGGTTGGATGCGCATGGCATGTGCGGGCCAGATCCTCCGCGGCGGCTCCGAACTCCATCGCCACGCAGATTTCGTGGATGAGGTCGCCAGCCATCGGGCCGATGATGTGCGCACCGAGAATGCGATCGGTGTCGGCATCGGCGAGAATCTTGACAAAGCCGTCGGCCGCAAAGTTTGCCTTGGCTCGCCCGTTGCCCATGAAGGAGAACTTGCCGACCTTGAACGCCTTGCCTGCCTCCTTCAGCTCCTCCTCGCTCGCGCCGACATTGGCGACTTCGGGGTGGGTGTAAATGACGCCGGGAATGACGCCGTAGTTCACGTGACCATGCTGGCCCGCGATCACTTCGGCGGCGGCCATGCCTTCGTCTTCGGCCTTGTGGGCGAGCATGGGTCCCGCGATGGCGTCGCCGATGGCGTAGACGCCGCTCACATTGGTGCGCCATTGCGCGTCTGTTTCGATCTGACCGCGCTCTGACATCTTCACGCCAAGCTCCGCCAATCCGAGCCCGTCGGTGAACGGCTTGCGACCCGTGGCCACGAGAACCACGTCCGCGTCGATGACATGCTCGCTGTCATCCTTGCGCAGTTGGTAGGTCACTTTGGCCTTCGATTTGGTCGCCTCCACGCCTTGCACGGCGGCGCCAAGGGTAAAGCTAAGACCTTGTTTCATAAGTAACTTCTGGAAGTTGCGGGAGACTTCGGCGTCCATGCCCGGGGTGATCGTATCGAGGAACTCGACCACCTGCACCTCGCTCCCGAGGCGGGTGTAGACCGAGCCGAGCTCCAGCCCGATCACGCCCGCGCCGATCACCACCATCTTCTTCGGGATCTTGCCGAGCTCCAGCGCCCCGGTCGAGGTCACGACGACCTTCTCGTCGATCTCGATGCCCGGAAGGCTCGCAGCCTCCGACCCCGACGCGATGACGATGTTCTTCGCCTCATGGACCTCATCGCCCACCTTCACCTTGCCCGGCTCAGGGATCGACCCCCAGCCCTTCAGCCAATCTATCTTGTTCTTTTTGAACAGGAATTCGATGCCGGACGTGTTCTGTCCAATGACCTTGTCCTTGTAGGACAGCATCTGTTTCCAGTCGACGGAGGGGCTTTTGCCCTTCAGGCCCATCTCGGCAAAGTTATGCTCTGCCTCGTGGAGCTGGTGGCTCGCATGCAGAAGCGCCTTCGACGGGATGCAGCCCACGTTCAGACAGGTCCCGCCAAGCGTCTCGCGTCCCTCAACGCAGGCGGTCTTGAGGCCAAGCTGCGCGCAGCGGATCGCGCAGACATAGCCGCCGGGGCCGGAGCCGATTACGATGACGTCATAGGAGGCCATGGGGTCTTTCCTTTGGTTTTGTGTCGTTTTGTACAACTTTCAGGGGGTCGCTCGACAATTTGTACATTTTCGGCGGGCTCATATCAGCGCCGCCAGAAGCATGAGGGTGACGGCCGTGAACGCGCCAAACCAGATCAGCGATCGCCACGGGACCCAGCCGAAGTAATAGGCGGGAATGTAGGCCGCGCGCGCGGCGAGGTAGACCCACGCGCAGGCGGCTGTGAACGCGGTGCCCTGGTCGCTGAGGGTCACGACGAGGCAGGCGATGGTAAAGAGCGCGAGGCTCTCGAAGTGGTTGTTGAAGGCGCGAAAGAGGCGGGCGGGTCTGTCCGACAGCTGACTTTCGAGAGCCCCGCCAAGGCGGGACTGGTCGCGCGGCGACAGCGTCTTGCCCGGCCCGAGGTCGCGGTTGGCGGCCACGGACATGAGACCGAACTGGATAACCTGCAGGAGGGCCGCAAGGGTGAGGACCGTGAGCTCAGGCGTCATCGGCGGGCCCCCAGACGCGGCGCGCCCGCGTCCACGCCTTGCCCAGCGGAACGGCCAGGCACGCCCCGAGAAGACCAAGCCAGATCGCCCAGCGGAGCGGGCCAGCCATGGGCGGCAGCACGATCATGACGAGCATCGCGCCCGAATAGAGCGCCGCCCAGCGGGCGAGGGCGGGCAGGTTTCGTGGAAACGCATTGCGGGGCGAAAACGCGATGAAGTACCGCCGTGCAGGCCAGCCGAAGCGGGCCGTCAGCATGAGCGCCGGCAGCGCGGCGAGAAGGGCGAGCGGCGCGAGGCTCACCGACCAGAGCAGAAGGAGCGCCACGGGCAGGAGAAGAAGCGCGCGCCCAAGCGACACCGGATCGCCCGCGTCCTCGGCGGTCAGGGGCGACTTGCGCGCCGTGAGACCCATGGCCTCTGCCCGGGATTGCGCTTTGATGGTCATTTGGCCTCATGCAGCGTCCAGGGCCTCCGCGATGCGCTCGGCCCGTGCGTCAAAGGTAAGGCCCCGGGCGGAGGGGTGGCATGTGGCGATGTGCTCCACGTTGAAATGCCTCAGCGTGCGCGCGGCATCCGTTCCTGCCGCAACAGGTCGGCGGCCGTTCAGTTCCCTGGAGGTGACGTGCTCAAAGCTCGCCCGCGCATGGGCTTGCGGCAGCGGGTGGGAGCGGCGCGGGGGGAGGAGGCAGAAGATCGGGGCGATGTAGATGTCAGCGCGGTTGAGGCCGATAAGGGCGAGGGCCTTGTCTAGCACCCGGTTGAACGGGATGTGGGGCAGGTAGCCTGTGCCGCTCAGCTCCGCATGGTGCTTGCGCGCGGAAGGCGCGTCGAGCCAGTCCTTTGACATCAACATTGGCCCGTCCGTATTGCCGGAGGTGAGCTGGATCGGAGACACATATTCCCCATCGAACCCAGCCTCCGCGAGGGTGGTGTAGCCGGGCAGCCGGAAGGCGCGGCGGGCGGTGATTGCGGCGGGGAAGGTCATGGACGCCCCCCATTCAGGCGTGGAAGCAAGTACGCCGACGATCCAAAAAGGACGCCAGACAACACGGCGAGGAGAAACAATGCGGTAGGCACTCCCGGTCCAGCGACACCGAGTTCGGATGTTCTGACTTGAACATAAAGGAGATAAACGGCCACGAAGACCGCGCTTGCAACACATAGCTTGGCCGCGAGGCGACGACGGTAGACGGCAGTCACCAGGATTGAAATGCAAAGCACAATCAGAGGTATGTAGAATAAGCGCGCCTCAGCCTCCGAGAGATAGGAGAAGCAGTTGATGAAGCTAGGCGCTTCGGTTGCGGGGGGCGCAATCAATTGCCGCGTCGCAAGTATGGCAACGGCGACCGATGTGCCGAACACAAGTAGATAAGTGAGCGCCGCTTTCAGCATTGATTCAATCACTACGGTGAGCTGAAGCCCACCCTACGGGCGCAGGGTGGGCGGTGTCGTAGGGTGCGCAGTGCGCACCATTAGAGGTCCATAAGGAGACGACGCGGATCCTCGAGCGCTTCTTTCACGCGGACGAGGAACGTCACGGCGCCTTTGCCGTCGACGATGCGGTGGTCGTAGCTGAGGGCGAGGTACATCATGGGGCGGATCTTCATTTCGCCGCCGACGACCATGACGCGGTCCTGGATTTTGTGCATGCCGAGGATGCCGGATTGGGGCGGGTTCAGGATCGGCGAGGACATGAGCGAGCCGTAGACGCCGCCGTTCGAGATCGTGAAGGTGCCGCCCTGCATCTCCGCCATGGAGAGCTTGCCGTC
>JBCDGS010000006.1:0-83362 GCA_038751055.1 Pseudomonadota bacterium
CGGAGGGCCCACGAAGGCGCGCGGATGGTCAGAGCCCGCGCCAAGATTGACGCCCAGCTCGCGGATTTCTTCCGGAGTGAGTTTCGCACGCAGCTCCTCGCGCAGCTTCACCGGGTCGCGCCGTTGCAGGATATCCTGCTTACCCTCGACGATCTTCATAAAAATGCCCCCTCAATGGCTTCCAGACGAGCTACCCCATCGACGCAGAGGGGCCAAGATGAAACGCATCCGCAATGTATCCGCGCTGTCTGCTCTCACGATCGGCGTCGTTCGCGTCACGGATGGCTAGTCCCCATGCCCAAAATTACCGAGCCTAGCCAAGTCGGCCTGCATAAAAATAGACCTTAAAGGACACTGCGGCGCTCGCGCCCGGTCTAGCGGGGTGCGGTGAGGAACAGGACGATCCCGCCGAGCGCCGCGTTCCGAAGGTCGGGATCGCGCGCGGTGACGTTGAGGCCCAGCACTGTGCCGGGATCCAACCCGAAATCCGGCGGATGCAACATGAACCGGGTGACGCCACGGCGGCTGCGGTCCGCGCGGTAGACGTCTTGCAGGCGTTTGAACTCCGCGTAGCCCATTTCGCCTGTGGCGCGCGCGGCAACGGCACGGGACATGGCCTGATCAGTCGCCAGCCTTTCGTCGGGACCGGGCCCCTCGCCCTTTGACGATAGCTGGAGGCCGCCGTCATCGAAGGTCACCTCCACATCGGCGCCGTCGACATTTTCGATCTGCTTCGAAAGCTCTTCGATGGGGAACTCGCGGGCATCGCGAACTTCGAGGCCGCGCTGGTTGATCTGCGGGAAACGCTGGGCCTCAGCTGCTGCAATCGGCTGGATATCGACCACGACACGACCATTCAGCGGGTGCACGATCTGGAAGGGGAACGGCTCCTCCGCGGCCGCGATGTTGAGGTTCTGCTGCGCGATGCGCCGATCCATACGCGGATCGAGGACGTAGGGATCGACCGGGATCTCCTGAGGCATGAATGAATAAGCGCGGGCAAAGAGGCATTTGTGGCCGCTCTCGCTGTTGGGCACTTTGTAGGGGAAGGTAAGCGTCGTCTGGCCAAAGCCCGGCACCGTTCCGCCCAGTGGCGTCGCCCCTGTCAGGTTCAAGGCATGGCGCGTGTCGAACCCGAGCGTGGGGTCAGTCAAAAACAGCTCCACCTGCGCATTCGGCACCCGGAGATCGCCGCGATTGCGCAGGGTGCACGCGATCTCGTAGCTTTCCCCGGCTTCAAGGTCGGTTGTAATCTGGCCAGGGTTGCTCACGGGCGTGAGGTTGAGGTCGGGCGCGTGCCAGTGGCGTCCTGGTGCCAGCGGGCGGTCGCCCAGATCGGCATCTAGCGTGCGCATGTAAAGGAACGAGCTAGGGCTGACGACGCCCGGGGGACGACGCTCCTTCTCGCGGAAGATCTTAGCGAGGCTGTCGAGCGCAGGGTCCATCAGGAGGCCGTCGAAGTCTTTTGTAAGCTGGCCCATGAGCTCCTGAAGCGTGTCGAGACCGCCGTCTTGCGGTGCGTTTGTGCTCAAATCAGTCATCACGCACCCCCTGTCTTGATTGTTTCGAGGGAGACTTCGCTCGGGTCGCCTGCGTCGCTGTTGGTTTTGAGCGGCTGGGGTGCATCGGTGATGTCGCCGGTCTGTACCCAACAGGTGTAACCATAGCCCCGGTCCGCATCGAGGTTGAAATCCGGCAGCGTGCCGCCGCCGTTCCAGCGCCCGTAAAGCGCCGCGCTGAGGTCGAGCGCGTTGCCGAGCGTACCCTTGGACATGATCTGCGCGATGTCGTCCTCGGTCAGACTGTTCTGCGTCGACAGATCGTCGAGAAGTGTCAATTCAAGCGGAATGCGGCCCTGGGCATAGTGCACGGGTGTCTCGGTCAGGTAGCTCGGCGGCGCAACACCGGTACTTCGCTTCTCGCCGTCGGTGAGCGGGTAGACGAGGTGGCGCTCCTTGTTGAAGATCTTGGCGATGGGGTCTTCGAAGAACCCGACGTGAAAGCGCAAAAGCGGTTCCTCCCCCACTACGTCGACTGCGCTGTTGCCCGTCGGGTCGTCGATATCGGGTTTGAGGAATTGCGCGAAGATCGGGTTTCCGAGATGCCGCTCCAGCGGAAAGCCGAGCCCGCCGAGCGCGACTCCCTCGCGCAGCATCTCCCAAGCGTTATAGAGTTGCTCGTAGACCAGCGCCGACACAGCGCGTAGGCCCGCCAAGCTGAATGTTGCAATTGTCGCGAGAACAGCATCCACGAGCGCCGCAGCCGCCGCGAGTGCGCCTAGGATGGCGCGGGCCAGCATGTTCAGAAATCCGATAAGCCCGGAGGATCCGCTGCCGAAGGACCCGGAATCGGTGACGAAATCGGCGATATCACCCAGCCGGTCGGTCGCCCTGCCCCACACCTCTTCAAGTTCTTCGCTGAAGGAATAAGGTTCAGGAGCTGGGATCGTCTCGGTCGAGGATTTCAGGAATGCATAATAGAGACGATAGGCATCCTTGATGTCGCCCTCGCTGATGCGAGAGGCAAAGTCCGGGGTTCCGTCGCTGTCCCTGTCGTATACTTTGTTGAGCGACTCGGCGATGGTCTTGGCGAGGTCGTCGGGCAACTGTGTCAGGGCCGCCGGGCCGTCATCGTCCGGATCCTCTTCGTTCTCGGTTCCGTCATAGTTGAAGTTGTAGAGCCAGTGGAGGCGGGAAGTCTCGAACGGTGCATTTGGGTTGAAGGCGCCGGGATCGAAATAGGCCACGTCCTGAAAGTTCTCACCCGTTTTGTGACGCTGCGACTGGCTGCGGTAGGGTCCGCCGGACCACAGGTTCACGTAGGCGTGGCCGACAGTGTCCGCGCCCACATGGGTAAGGTAGCCCAGGGCATAGAGGTGCGTGGGGCTAGTGACGTCACGATCCGCGCTCAGAAGCTCTGAGGCGATGGCCCCTGTGCGGCGGTAGTGCATGGCGTCAAACCACCACCATTCTCCTGGGCTCGCGCCATCGCGGTAGGGGTGATCGAGGAGGTCGAAGACGTTGAATTCTAAGATGAAACGGGTGATGGCAGAAGTGACAAGCGGCATGATCGCGTCGATCACCTGTTTGACGTCCTCGTAGGCTGCCCGGATTTGCTGCAGGGTGGAGGAAGCATCAATCGCAGCGTTCACTGCCTCGATCGCGGGATGAAAGGCGGTGCGGATGACCTCCTTGATCTCTTCGATGGCGGTGATGAAGTCCAGGTAGACCCCGACGAACTGCGCGACAGCGGGCGAGACGTCCTTGGTGTTGAAAAAGAACGGGTCCGGTCCCTGACAGCCCAGAAAGTAAAAGGCGAGGTTTTCGGGCTTCTGGAGCGCTTGGGCAAGGTCTTGTGCCTGCTGCTGGGTAAGGCCCATCTGGTTGGCGCGGTCGGTGATCTGTGAGCGGAGCGTATCGGCAATGCGATGGTGCATGGCAGGGCCTGGCACGGGCGGGCCTCCCTTCTTCAAATGGCTTTTCTTTCAAATATCGGTAGTGAAGCGCACAGAAACTGTTCCCGTCAAGGTTGTTATAGCGGGCGAGGTCGAGGCGGCATTGAACCGCGCATGCCCTCGCACACCTGCAGACGCTCCGAGCTGCTGCCGCCCAGATCCAGCCTCAGACCTCGAAACGGAGGAAGCAGCGCTATGGGATCCACACGGGATCTTGGCCGATCCGGTCGATAAGAAAGTCCATGAAGACGCGAACTTTGGCGGATAGCACATTGCTGTGTGGGTAAATCAGCCAAAGCGCGGAATCAGAGACGATACGGTAATCGGGCAATACGCGCACCAACGTGCCTGACGCGAGGGCGTCATGGACGCTCCAGAGGGAGTGGGCCGCGATACCTGCCCCGGCAAGCGTCGCAATCTTGTGGCTATGTCCGTCGTCTATGATGAGACGACAGCGTTCTGTTGCTGGATCGACGGTAACGACCGCACCTTGTCCCTGAACCAGCCGGAACGGGGCCGCGGAGCCGAATGCAACGAGGGTGTGCTGGCGCAGGTCACCCGGTACCCGCGGCGGCTCGTACCGAGCGAGGTACCCGGGCGATGCACACAAGACGCGCGGGTCGTCGGCGAGCTTGCGACCGCGCAGGGCAGAATCTTCCAGCGCTGCGTTTCTAAGGGCCAGATCAAAGCTTCCTTCGATCAAGTCGAACTGTTTGTCTGACAAACGCATGTCGAGGCGCAGATCCGGCTGCTCTTCCAGAAACTCCGGTAGCAGCGGAGCGATATAGAGCTGCGCAAAAGTGCTTGGCGCCGTAAACCGCAACGTACCGGACACTCGCGCCCTGCCCTGCCCCAAAGCCGCCCGCGCCGCGTCTTCGCGCGCGATGATGTCGCGCGCATAGGGAAGGAACTCAAGCCCTTCGGTCGACAAGGCAACTTTACGGGTAGAACGGTGCAGAAGATCGGCCCCGATGCTCTTTTCAAGCTTGGTCAGCCAGGCGCTTGCAACAGAGGGAGCAAGACCAAGCTCCCGGCCCGCGGCGCTGATGTTCAGCTTGTCGGCGGCGAGTACGAAAAGGCGAATGGTATCTGTGTCCACGTTTATATCCAAAAACCGAATTCTGATTTCGTTTATGGGCAGGTTTATTCGGATATGGCAAAGGTTCACTTGGGTAGCGTGTGACGCCACCAAGCTGCGCTCTGTGGTCGTCTGAACGAAACGGCATCAGGCTCCGTGAAAGCCAGGATAAGAGACCACAAACCATGCGAGATGCAGGATCAGACCTCACGTTTCCAACGCTCAATCGCGGGTACAATTCGGTCTTTCGGCCGGGGGCGCTCAGCGTGGGGCTCGTGGTTCCGCTGGATGCCCACCAGCACGATCCGGTGCCGGATTTGACACACCACCTAGAGCGCGCGCAGCTAGCTGATCAGTTGGGGTTCGCGGCGCTCTGGCTGCGGGACGTGCCGTTCAACGTGCCCACTTTCGGCGATGCGGGGCAGACCTTTGATCCCTTCGTCTACCTGGGCTTTCTGAGTGCGGCGACCCATGGCATCGCACTGGGCGTGGCCAGCATCATCCTACCCCTGCGTCACCCGGCCCATGTTGCCAAGGCTGCGGCCTCGGTAGATCAGTTGTCGGGTGGGCGGTTGCTGCTGGGTGTCGCATCAGGGGATAGACCGGACGAGTACCCCGCCCTCGCCATGAGTTTCCCGGATCGAGGTCAACGCGTCCGAGGGAGCCTGGACTACATCCGGGCCGTGGGTGGCGCGTATCCCACCCATGACGGCCCGCACGGGTCGCTGCGCGGCTCCATGGATGTGCTTCCAAAGCCGGTAGCCGGGCGTCTGCCCATCCTGATCACAGGGGGCGCGCAACAAAGCCCCGCCTGGGTCGCCGCCCATGGCGACGGATGGATCACCTATCCCCGGGACGCAGGCGCGCAAGCCCGGCTCGTGGAGGCCTATCGCAAGCGGAGCGCAGAAACAGGGACCGATATCAAACCGGTAATGCAATCGCTCTATGTCGATCTGGTTGCAGAGGCAGACGCGGCACCGCAACCCATCCATCTTGGTTTTCGATCCGGGGTCTCGTTCCTCAAATCCTACCTCGGGCAGCTTCGCGACCATGGCGTCAACCACGTGGCCCTCAATCTGAGGTTCAATCAGGCGGACATCGAAGACACGATGAACCGCCTTGCCGATGAGCTTTTGCCCGAATTTCCAACGAACGGACACACCCAATGACCAAGACAATCTTCATCACCGGATCAACCGACGGGATCGGGCTCCTGACCGCAAAGACGTTGAGCGCGCAGGGCCACTCCGTCATCCTTCATGGCCGCAGTCGCGAGAAACTCGACGCGGCGGCCAAGCAGATGACCGGAGAGGTTGCGGCCTATCAGGCCGATCTTTCCTCTCTTGAGGAGACCGCCAAACTGGCCGAGGCCGTCGCCGCCAAGCATGATCGGATCGACGTCCTGATCAACAATGCTGGCGTGCTCAAGGCCCCGAAGCCCGTCCTCGAGAACGGGCAGGACATCCGTTTTGTGGTGAATACCCTGGCGGCACATGTCCTCACCGAGGGGCTCTTGCCCGTCCTGCCGCGCGGCGGGCGGGTCATCAACCTGTCATCGGCTGCGCAGGCGCCGGTCGATCTTCGGGCGATGGCAGGCGGCGTCCGACTGGACGACATGGGCGCCTATGCACAAAGCAAGCGCGCGATTACGCTCTGGTCCGCCATGATGGCCGAACGTCACCCGTCGGGGCCGGCTTTCATAGCGGTAAATCCCGGGTCGCTTCTCGCCTCCAAGATGGTGAGGGAGGGCTTCGGCGTGGCAGGCCACGACCTTCAAATCGGCGCGGACATCCTGTGCCGCCTCGCTTTGGATGCTGACTTCGCACAGGCGTCAGGCCGCTACTGGGACAATGACGCCGGTCGCTTTGCATCCGTCGACATGGGTCAGGCCGAAGAGGTCACACAGCAGATCGCCGCCCTCACGGCCTGACTTGGCACTAGCTGGCAAGCTCTGCCTTCGCGCGTTCGAACCACTGCACTGTGCGTTCGTGATGCGCGTTGCCCCAGCGCTCCTTGAACTTCTGCGTCTGGAAGTCCGTCTCGTCGCTTAGCGCGGCGAGGCGCTCGTCGACATAGGCGCTGGTCAGGGCGATATCGCACTTCACAGTGATGCAGTGCTTCCACTCTTCATAGGTGTCTGGGACGAAAGACATGGCGAGCCTCGCTTGAGTAAGGGGTACGACGCAACAGGATCTGCCGCACCAGTGTAAGGTATGGGATCTCGACTAGCATCCCAAAAACGATCACCGCCAGCACGAGCGGCGTGTCAGGCAGCGTCACCGCTGTCAAGGCAAGCATGAGCGGGGCGTTGCGGGTCGCCATCGTCATGGCGAGGAGGAATTGTTTCAGGTGGCTCAGCCCGGCGAGGCTGGTCAGCACGCGGGCCGCCATATAGGTGAGCGCAAAGAACAGGACGACACCGAGGCCAAGGACGGAGCCTACGGCGATGGCCGCAAGGAACAGGGCCGCCGTCCCGAACGGGTTCACGCTGTCTGTGTCAGGCTCCCCGGTTGCGCGCTCTTGCACAGGCATTTGTCGTCATCACAGCAAATGAGATCGTCGAGATACATCCCGTTCTCGTAACACATCTCGAGCGGGGTGGTGTCGGCGCCCATGCGCTCCCCGATGGCACGGGCGACGCGGCAAAGCGTTGCCGGAACTTGTAGATGAAACAGAAGAGGTGCCCTTGATGGGACACTTGCGGGCCCACGAGGAAAAGGCCGCGCTGCGATGTCGACTCCTCTTCGCCGGTCAGCAGCGGAACTCCCGTTTTGTCGTATTCGAACCAGCCTGACACCCGCGCCGTCCCGGATCCGAAGCCCGTGGCAAGAACGGGGGCACCGTCAGCCACCCAAGACCGACCGTCGCCCGCCAGGATTTGGATGCCGTCTGACTGCTGCTTCAGCGCGACAACGTCTGCACAGGGAATAAGCATGACGGACAGGCATTTTCGGAATGTGTCGAGGCGCTGTTGGGTGCAGGGCGACAAGCCTCGGCTCGGGTCCTTATCGCGGTCGAGCCACGGCGGGCCTCGGTCAAGAACGACGACCTCTTTGCCCTTCTGGGCGATGCCGCTTTCGCAACCGCCGATCATGTAGACCACGTCGCCCTCGGTCTGCGCTGCCATCATGGTTGCAACGCTCCGACCAATAGTGATGTTATATTATATCAGAATCAAGCCAGGACTGTTCCTATGCCAGATACCCGCCTCCCCGTTACAGTGCTCTCCGGATTTCTTGGTGCGGGAAAGACCACGCTTTTGAACCGTGTGCTGAACAATCGAGAGGGCCGCCGCGTCGCCGTCATCGTCAACGACATGTCCGAGGTGAACATTGATGCCGATCTCGTCCGCGCGGACACAGAGCTGAGCCGCACCGACGAGACCCTCGTGGAGATGTCGAACGGATGCATCTGTTGCACGCTGCGCGATGATCTCTTGCAGGAAGTCCGGCGCCTCGCCGAAGACGGGCGTTTTGACTACCTTTTGATCGAATCCACCGGTATCTCCGAGCCGCTGCCCGTCGCGGCCACCTTCGATTTCCGCGATGAATACGATGAGAGCCTGTCCGATGTCGCGCGCCTCGACACGATGGTGACGGTTGTGGACGCCGTGAACCTCATGGCCGACTATTCCAGCCAGGACTTCCTGAGTGACCGCGGCGAAGTCCTCGGCGAAGAGGATGACCGGACGCTCGTGAACCTCCTCGTGGAGCAGATCGAGTTCGCGGATGTCGTGGTCCTCAACAAGGTGGCGGATGCGGGCCGGGAGCGGACAAACGCCGCGCGCCAGATCATCCGCTCGCTCAACGCCGACGCGAAGATCGTGGAGACGAACCATTCGGTGGTTCCGAGCGAAGACATTCTCGACACCGGGCTCTTTGACTTCGATAAGGCCCATGAGCATCCGATGTGGGCCAAAGAGCTCTATGGCTTCGCGGATCACGTGCCCGAGACGGAGGAATACGGCGTCGCCAGCTATGTCTACCGCGCGCGCCAACCGTTTGAGCCCCAGAAGATCCTCGACGTGCTTCAAGGCGATCTTCCCGGGGTCATCCGGGCCAAAGGCCACTTCTGGATCGCGACGCGCCCGACCTGGGTGGCCGAATTCTCCCTCGCGGGGAGTTTGTCATCGGTGCAGCCGCTCGGGACATGGTGGGCGTCTGTTCCGCAGGAGCGCTGGCCTACTCACGATCAGGTTCGTGAGTACATGGCATCCCACTGGGTCGAGCCCTGGGGCGACCGCCGCCAGGAACTCGTGTTCATCGGGGCCGGGATCGACTGGGCCGCGTTGAAGGAACAGCTCGACGCGTGTCTTGTCCCGGAGCATCTGGCCCCCGGTCCAGACGCCCTGCCCGATTTCCCGGATCCCTTCCCGGCATGGCGCCGCGCGGATGAGGCCGCGTGACACGTCAACAGCTGGCCGCGCCCGAGATCCTTGACGGGGTGGTGGTTGACGCCACTCCGCAAGGCTTCGCGGCCATCGGGGATCCCGGCTGCGCTGCTGCCATTTGGGACCGTGAACCGCCCGACGGCCTCTTGCGTTGGATCGACAGACTCGACACCGCGACCTTGCCCAGGGCCCGGACCGTCCTGCGCCCCGACGCGGTTCAGCGGACGATGACCGAGGTGACGGCAGGGTGCGGGATGCCCGATTGCGACGAGCGCAGGATGCTGATCGATGATGTGGCCACGCTCGCCCAGATATTCGCGGCGCTGATGGACGCACCTTACTTGCGGCTGCGTCTCGACGTCATTTCCACGAATGCGTGCCGAAAGTTCCACATCGACTCCCTCACCTCGCGACTGATCTGCACCTACCGGGGCAGCAGCACGCAATACGGTGTGTCGCGCGAAGGCAGAGACCCGGACCCTATCCACTCCGCCGGGATCGGGCGCCCGATTGTCCTGCGCGGGACATTGTGGCCCGCAGAGAACGCCCCCAATTTCGTCCACCGATCTCCACCAATTGAAGGGACAGGTGAAACACGCCTCCTCCTCGTCCTTGATCCGGTGATCGATCTGGAGGAAGCTCAGCGCGAAGAATTTTTGCACTGACGCAAATTCGGAGGGAGAGACCATGAAAACGCGCGCCGCAATTGCCTGGGAGCCGAACCGCCCGCTCGAAATCGAAGAGATCGATCTGGACGGCCCGAAGGATGGCGAGGTCCTCATCAGGATTGTCACAACGAGCCTGTGCCATACCGATGTTTTCACTCTGTCCGGCGAAGACCCTGAGGGGCTCTTTCCGTGCGTGCTCGGCCATGAAGGCTGCGGCGTCGTCGAAGAGGTGGGCAAGGGCGTGACTTCGGTGAAGCCGGGCGATCACGTCATTCCGCTCTATGTCCCTGAAGATCCGAATTGCCCTTACATCAAGTCGGGCAAGACGAACCTGTGCCAGACGATCCGCGCCACTCAGGGTGCGGGCGTGATGCCGGACGGGACTTCTCGCTTCTCCTACAAGGGCAAGCAGATCCTGCATTACATGGGCACCAGCACGTTCAGCGAATACACCGTGCTGCCCGAGATATCCGTGGCCAAGATCTCCAAGGATGCTCCGCTCTCGAAGGCGTCGGTGATGGGGTGCGCGGTGCCCACTGGCATCGGTGCTGTGCGCAACACTGCAAAGGTTGAGCCGGGCTCGTCCGTTGCCGTATTTGGTTTGGGCGCCGTTGGCATGGCCGTCATTCAGGGGGCAGTCCTCAAAGGGGCCTCGCGCATCATCGGGATTGACGTGAACCCCAACAAGTTCCCGCTCGCCATGTCGCTCGGCGCGACGGATTGCGTGAACCCGAAGGACCACAGCCAACCGATCCACGAAGTCCTGATCGACATGACCAATGGCGGGCTCGACTACACCTTCGAGGCCGTTGGCAACGTGAACCTGATGCGCTCCGCGCTGGAGGCCTGTCACAAGGGCTGGGGCGAATGCACCGTCATCGGTGTGGCGGGCGCAGGTCAGGAGATCTCAACCCGGCCGTTCCAGCTCGTGACCGGGCGGGTCTGGCGCGGGACGGCGTTCGGCGGCGTCCTGGGTCGCAGCCAGCTTCCCGGCATGGTCGATGAATGGCTCCGCGGGGATTTCGATGTAGACCCCTACATCACGCACCACATGAACCATAACCAGATCAACACGGCCTTTGATCTGCTGAAAGCCGGTGAGTCGATCCGCTCTGTGATCCATTTCCAGCCGAATGAAACGATGACGGTCAATTCACTCCCCGGCCAGATCGTGCCTGAATAGGAGCCTGTCAAAGCTGTCTCGATGCCTCAAAAATGGCGGCGTCGGGACATCAAGATCGCGCTCTATGCTTCGCTAGCCTCGTCTGGCGACCAGCCAGACCGCTTCCAGCACCAGTCTGGCCAATCTACACCGCGGGCGCTGTCGCGCGAGGCGTGGATGCGAGAGAGAGGGCCCAAAGGCACCAACCGTGCAATGGCGCTGCTCATGCGCAGGACAGCGCGGTCAAGCGCGCTCAGGCTCGGCCGGGATGCGCGATCCGAAAAGCTGCTGTTGGGCGCAAAACGGCTGACAAGAGGATCCTGCGGCGCGCTCAGACCAAGAAAGCCAAGGATACCTGTGAGCGCCCCGTCCGTGTCGCCTCGCAAGGCGTCATAGCGGACGAGGTAAAAGGCTGGATCTCTGGCCATCTGCGAAAACCGACGCTCAAACAGCACATTCACGGCGGCGGCGCGTGCGATGTCGGCCACGCGTTTCAAGTTGCGGCTCGGGTCGCGCCCAAAACCTGATAGCCGCGAAAGCACCATGTCCTCGGTGTCCCTGAGCACCATTACAAAGCGCGCGTCCGGAATCGCGCGGCGGATGTCTTCGGCCATCAAGGAATGGTGCGGTGACTTCTCGACCCACGCCTTTGCGCCGCTGGCAAATGCGATGCGATCCATCGTGCCACGGAAGACGTCCGCATAGGACGATGCTTCAGCCATGATGTCGGACAGGATGGTCTCAGGAAGCCCGGTGAGGAGCCAGTAGTCGGAATGCTTGTACGCCTCGCGGAAGGCCTGGCGTGCTGCGCTGTCCTCCCAAGGGCCAAAGGCGCGCGCGAAATGGGAAAAGAAAATGCTCTCATGGACGCCGTTGTGATCCTCTGATGCGACGGCTGCGATACCCGGATGGGCCTCCAGCAGGTTCGCCAACCACGTGGTCCCGGAACGCTGAAGCCCGAGAACGAAGATCGGTGTCATACCGTTTCTTCCTCTCTGATCGGGGTCCATTTCGACAGTTTCCGGCCCCGCATGTAGTTCACCAGTCCCAGAAGCATGGCGATATTCGAGGACACAAAGAACATGGCCATGCTGACGCCCGGAACTTTGCGGAATGCCGGCACCAGCGCCGCGATGGCCGCAGCCCCATAAAGCGCGACCTGCGCGAGAAGGGTCAGTCCGTAAAACCATCCCTCATCCAGAATGAAGAGATTTGCGAAGAACGCGATGACGAGGAAGGCGGGAACAAGTCGGCGTAGAAACTTATGGCTGAAAAGCTGCCACGCGTAGAGGCCGTGCCTGACCGGGTTGAGGAGGGAGCGGTTCTCCATCAATCCGCGCCAGCCCATTTCGGTGGAGCGCACGCGCCGTCCTGCCTCCTGTCTGAGCTTTTCGGTGATGTGCTCCTCGGTGACGGCGTCGGGCTCGAAGGCAAGGCGGTAGCCGTCATGGACCACGCGCACTGACATAACGAAATCATCGGCACAGCCGGGATTTATCGGCCCCGTGAGAGCGCGCCGGATCGCATAGATCGACCCCTGCGCAGAGACCGTGCCGCCAAGGCTGCTTTCCGCATGTTTGAGGGCCTGATCGTAGCGCCAGAACAGGCTGTCGGATTTGCCGATCCCGCCCTTGGAGGACTTGGACACAGAGATCTGCCCACAGACCCCGCCCACCTTCGGGTCAGCGAAATGGGTCATGAGCGCCACCAGCGCGTTCTGGGAAAGCAGCGAATTGGCGTCTGAGAAGATCACCACGTCGCCCGAAAGCTGCGGCAGCGCCCAGTTCATCGCGGCGAGTTTGCCGTCATGGCTCTCAGTGGGGAGCGTCAGGACACCGCGGTCTGCAAAGCTCTGCGCAATCTCGGCGGTGCGGTCGGTGCAGCCGTCGCATACAATCGCAATCTCGATGTCATGGCCCAATGGATTGTCGAGCGTCAGCGTATTCTCAAGCTTGGCAGCGATGACCCGCTCCTCGTTGTGGGCGGGGATCAGAAAGCTGATCTTCATCGGCGTTTGCAGCTTCGGCATCGGGCGTCGGCCCTTGATCGCCAGAAGCACGAGAAGCAGGAGCCCGTAGCCCGCGATAACGTAGAAAATCAGGAAGAGAGCCGTCCAAAATAGAACAAGCATGATCTATGCACTTTCGATAATGGCCGCGAGCAATTCTGCGGCGTTCTGTTCGATATTGTACTCTGAAAGAACCAGGGTGCGTCCAGCCCCTCCCAGCCGCCGCGCGGTGGCACGGTCCTTTGCAAGCCGCTGCAGTGCCGCTCTAATTGCGGCCTCGTCGCCGGGCTCGGTCAGAAGACCCGTTTCATCATGGCGCACCAGTTCCGGGATTCCCGAGAGGCGCGAGGTGATGACAGCGCATCCATGGGCCATCGCCTCCATCAGGACGACGGGGATGCCTTCGGATCGTCCTTCCTCCCCCGTGGTCGAGGGGGAGACGACGACATCCGCCCAATCATAGGCCGCACGGACGTCTTCAGCCTTTTGCGGCCCCGCAAATGTCACGCGGTCGCCGATTGGGTCTGGGACCTGTGCCTGCAGGTTCTCAAAAAGCGGCCCCCCGCCAACAATGCGCGCCTCCCACGGAAGCTCGACATCGAGTTGTGCGAGCGCCGCGATGAGGTGGTGGACGCCCTTGCGGGGGTAAAGTGAGCCCACGAAGAGGACACGCAGCGGTCGGTTGGCATCCGCTTTACCCGCGGACACGGCACGGGACGGGTCGATCCCGCAGCGGATCACGCGGATCTTCTCGGCGGCAAAGCCGGGAAGTGCGCTGAGGAAGCGATGATTGAAATCCGAGATCGTGCGCACAAAACGCGCCTTCTTGGACTTCTCGGCGAGGAGGCCCTGCGTGATAAAAATATCATGGGCATGACTGGAGAAACTGAAGCTTGTCCCGCTGACCTCTGATGCAAGCATCGCCGCGGTCGCCGGGTAGCCTGCAAATTCGGCATGGATGTGATCGACCCCTTCCCTTTTGCAATACTCCCCAAGGGCCAGCGCCTTTGGGGCCAGCGCCATCGAGGCCGCGATATGTTTGGGTTTGCGGGCAAAGGCCAGCGCGACACGCGCAGAATGCCGGGCCAGGGCGGCGGGGTGACGGATCAGCGCCGCCGCTGATGCCCCGCCGATCCACGGGAAGCTAAAGCCGGTTTCCACCACCGGACGCGCGAAATCGTGGACGATCTCCCCCTCCCGGAAGGGCTTGATGTGAAAGACCTCCACGTCGTGCCCCTGATCCATGAAGTGCCGGGCGTTCATCATGCTGAACGTCTCCGTCACCTTGGGGAAATCGCTGACAACCATAACAATCTTCATGGCTGCGCCCTAAGCATTGCACGCATTTTGTCGCCTAGCGTGCCGGTGCTTTCCGCCGCTGTTTTCGGAGGGTTTAGATACGCAAAGGCCGACCCGATGCCCGCCATCATCCAAGTATACTTGTTGTACTCGTTGGGAACGAAAACGCTCACCAGAAGATACGCGATGAAGCCGTAGAAATAGGCCGTCGCAAGGACCCTCATGTCGTCGTCCACGGGGGTCAGCATCGCGCGCCGGACACTCCGCAAAGCGTGGAACAGGAAGCCGAAGAAAAAGAAGGCGCCGACGATGCCGTATTCGACAATCACGGACAGATACATGTTGTGAAGCTGCCGACCCAGCAGCGTGCGACCCGGGAGATAGCGAAACTCTGGATCGGTGAACCAGTCCTTGAAATTGCCCGGACCCACTCCGAGGATGGGGTAGCGCAGAGCCAGTTCAACGCCGATGATGTTGTAGGTCAGCCGCCGCCCCAGCGTCCAATCCCCGCCGGAACCGCCAAAGATGGATACGATCCGCCCCCAATAGGATTCCGGAATGAAGGGCAGCATTGCCACGAGGCCCATGAGCCCCGCAAAGATCCCGAGCGGCAGGTACCGGCTCTTGCGGTAGCGCCACATCAGCAAAAGGACGATGACGCCGTAGACCAGCGCCGACGAGCGCGCAAAAGACAAAAGGATCCCGAGCGTCCCGATGCCGATCACAGCCAGATAAAAGCGCTTGTGTTTGCCACCTTCGAGAAAGGCAACCACCCCAATGATGACCCCCGTGAGCAACATCGTGGCGGCCGTCGTCGGGTTATGCTCGGACGCGCCGGACGAGCGGTCAAATCCTTCAGCGGTTCGCGCGGTCGTCGCTGCATCCGAAGAGGTAAGGAGCGTTGTCCCGAACGCGATGTCGAAACACAGAATGATCGCGGAAAAGAGCGAGGCTCCCATCAGGATGTAGATGACGAAGCTCAACCGCGATCGCCGATCTATCATCAAGACGAACAGGATGAGCAGCAGGAGAAGGCTGAACATGCGCCTGATGCTATCCAGCGCGTAGCCCTTGTTGGTCGCAAAGAGGGCGCTGACGAACATGATCGCAAAGAACAGGCACGCCATGATGAAGACCGGGTCCCGCAAGGTCAGCACGAACCGGTCGCGCATCACTGAAACAAGGAGCAGGACACCGATGAGGGTGGTTCCCGTCAACAGTTTGAAGCCCGAGATCGGCGACAGGGCGAAGATCACATTCGACAAACCGTCGAGCTGCGAGAAAACCGCCAAAAGCGAGAGGCCGAGAAAGGGATAGACGACCGTCGCAAGCCCGAGGAGCGCGGCGACCGCGAGCGCAATGGCTGCAACCGGGGTAAGGACACTGCCGACCGCGATCGTCAGAAGGCCGCCGAAGGATCCGATAAACCCATAAGGCAAGTATCGCCCGATGCCCGCAATCATGTGACCCGTGCCTTGCCTGAAGACGCGCTGACACTGGTTTGCCCGGGGCTCTGCGGCCTTCTGAATCGCCGATTGCGGAGCGCTGAGGCACCCCATACGACGGGCGACCAATAGAGATTGCCCGCCGACATGCCAAGTTTTGCGCGGAAGACTAGAAGCTCCGTCCAGAGCGGCCCGCCGCCTAGGGCGTGGTCGGTCACATGGGTGCGAGAAATGACTGTGACGGGCGTGCCCTTGCGATTGTAGCCGCGCCCACCCGTCATGACCTCGAACCCGGCCTGTGTTGCGGCGGTGACAGACACATCGTTCGTCCGGTCAAACGGCCAGCAGATATGCCGGACCTCACGGCCGAGGATGTCTTCGAGAACGTGCCTTGCCTCGCGCAGGTCGGCTTCGATGCGGGTTGCCTGGGCTTCTTTGCTTTCCGGCGTGCCTGCAGATGTGAGCGCCCGCGCGGTCAGCGCGCTGTCGGAGGCCGGGATGTCGTCGCCAAAGCTGAATGGTGCAGGGCTGGCAGTCTCGAACCAATCGGCCTTGTTCCCGGGCTGATGCGCCCAGGTCAGCTCAGCCCGGGCGCGCCAGTTCTCGGCTGTGAATGTACCCACGGGCGCGCCCGCGATGGCCATCCGGCTGTGGTCGCGCCCGTGGCACGCGATTTCGATCAACGGGTCGGCATCGAGGGCTTGGAGCTCTGCCGCGCTCAGATAGCCCTTCCAGTCGTCCCTCGGCGCGGGGGCTATGAAATCCGAGGCAATGAAGATCGTGGCCGGGAACCCAAGCTTCCGGAGCACCGGAACGGCGGCGAGGTCATTGTCGCGGTACCCGTCGTCAAAGTGCAAGACGACCGCGCGCGAGGGCAGCGGTGCCGCCGGATCCGTCATCCATTCCGCCAAAGCCTCATTACTGACAGGGTGCCACCCCCAGCGGCGCAAGGCCCGCATCTGCGCGGCAAACACCGACGGGCGTACGCTTATGTTGTCTGACCACGGCAACCAGTCCTGATCCTCGGATACGGAATGCCAGACCATGACCGGAACCGCCCCCGGACGGTGCATCTTGCCATGAAGAGCCACGGCAACAGCGAGGGCCAGACCAAGACCAGCGACAGCTACGCTGCCGCTCGACAGGACCCAGCCAGACACCACGAGGGTGAGGCCCGCCACCACACCAAGGAGCCAGAGCCCCACGATGCGCTTTCTAGATCGGGACCGGTCCATGGGCTGCGCCCTCAGGCCCGCATCAGCGTGACATAGGAATAGGCACGCCGATCAGAACCGCCCGCCGCCTGCTGTTTCGCATCGCGGCTCGTCAAAAGGTCGGACACCTCGCCCATTTCCATGGCGTGAGGCTCTGTCACGAAGACGAAAGGAACGTGCTCTCTTTGCTCCCAATCCGTGATTGCGGGCGCATCCGCCACGCACACCACGTCAAGATCCGTGATGCTGTCGCTCTTTTGCTTGAGGAGCGCGATCGCCGCGCGCAGGACGTCGCGCGCCTCGGCGTTTGATGTCTCGCTCGACAGGGCGGATACGTGGATGGCCTCCTTCGACCACCACCCATCGCGGCCCATGAACTGGCCCAACCGCTCTGCAAACTGGCTCAATCGGGCGCCCGGGCGGCGGTCGGGATTTCGAAGGTAGCGCCGCGCCTGCCTGAGAAGCTTGCCCGAGATATCGGGCAGCGCACGGTTTGGCGCTTCGGTGCGCAGGTCAAAGAATGTCTTGATGCGATTGCCGACGGCATCCGTGAACAGGATCGGAATGAGGGCGAGGATCGCGCCGACGATGGCCGCGCCCGCAGTGTTCAAGAAAACCTTCGGGAACGCTGGATAGAGCGGCGGCACCGCAGGGTCGATCACGCGTACCTGCGACAGGCGCGCTTCATTCGACAGATCAAGGGCCACACGCCGGGACTGCAGGCTTTCCAAGTTCGCCGTCAACGCGTTGATCTCGACATCGATTTCCCCGATCCGGCTCTGGCGGTCCACAAAATCGGATACGGCCGCATCCGCGTTCGCGCCAGCGGCCCGGAGGAGCGAAAGGCGCTGCTGGCTGGAACTCAGGTCAATCTGGCTGGTGACGAGCTCCACGTTCATCCGTTGCGCGATTTCCGCCGACGAGGCCCGATCCAGCGCGGATTGCAGCTCCTTGACCCGCGATTGGGCGATTTCAGCGGCGATACGGGCGTCTTCGACATCCCCGGCAGCGTCTTGCTGTTCGGTGAGCAAAAGCTCCCACTGGATGGCGGCGTTTCCGACGCCCAGCTCCTGTTGAAGCGCCGACCGCTGCGCGAGCAACTCGTCCAGTTCGCCCCTCCGGCGCGTGATAAGACCGTTTACGAGGGTCTGGATCTCGCGAGCGTCGGCGCGAAAATCCTCCTGTGCGATCTCGACATAGGCCTGGGCATAGGAATTCGCGATCTGCGCGGCGAGCTCGGGAGAGCCGTACTCGACCTCGATCAGCATGATGTAGGAACCCTCGACGATCTCGAGGGACACAGCCTCTTTCAGTTGGACGTCCAGTTCCTGCTCCGGGGTTAGAGGCACGTGGTAGCCATAGTTCATGGTGTTCCACGTGCGCCAGAACCAGGCCTGAACGCGCTTGAAGGTGGACAACTCCTGCACAAAGCCCGCGTCGGCGTTTTCGCCCAGGATGATGGCGATGGTCCGATCGCGAACCGGACGGCTGAGAAGACGCTCCACATGGCTTTGCGCGATGATCGTTGCCGGGTTGAACTGGCTAACGCCCAAGAACCCCTGGTTGAAGATCAGCTCCTCGTCCGAGGGCTGCATCGTGATCGAGACCGTCGATTTATAGGTCGGAGCTTCCTGCAGAAGGATCGTGGAGAGGATGAATGCAGCCGCTCCTGCGACAAAACTCGCCATCAGGATCTTCCAACGACTGATCGAAACAAGGGCGGCGTAATGTCCAAGCATATTCTATACCAAAAGCGACCTAAAATACGGGCGCGACGTTAACTGTGTAAGGTCTCTCGGGCAACAATGCCCATCACCTTCTTGGTGCGAGACGCGTTCTTGAAACTTGACTGACATTACGTGCAGAAATTGAGCATAAGTAAGGCAACATTCGCAGATCCAGGTTGACGCAAGCCGATTGGGGCGTTGGGTTCGTGCGAAGGCGCACGGCGGTATTTCTCGCCGGAACGGTACGAAGGACGCAGCAGGGCATGAAGAAATCTCCGCTCCTCGCCGGGCTGCAGCAGTTCGGTGCGCAGGTTCTTGGCCTTGTGCTGGCGATTGGCATCTCGATTTTGCTGGCCGCACGTCTGGGCGCGGGGCTTGAGTCGGACGCGTTTCTCTTTGCCCGGCGTCTGGCGACCGGTTTGACCGAAATCCTGGGGCAGGTCCTCGCGTTCTTCTTTGTCCCGCTGCTCGTGAGCCGCTTGCGCCAGGCACCTGACAGGTTCAGCGGGGCGTTTTTCCAGTTTGGGTCCCGCGTTTTCGCCGCCGGGATCGTGTTCTTTGTCGCAATCTTCGCGGCATCGGGGCCTATCGCAAACCTGCTTCTGCCGGACATGGCAGCAGAGACACAGGCGCGCGCCACTCTCTACCTGAGAATCTTTGCGGCCTCCCTCCCTGCGGTGCTCATCGCGCTCTACTTCTCGGCGACGCTCAACATGGTCGGGTCCTTCGGGGGCCCCGTCTTGCTGCGCCAGTTGCCACGTGTGGCCATCTTCTTTGTCCTTATCTTCGCGGCGGGAAGCGTGGCCATGTCCGCATCGATTGCCTTTACGCTGACCTGGCTTGTCGTCGCCAGCCTCATTGGCATCTGGGCGCTTAGGATCGTCGGGCGCCAAGCTCTCTCTGGCGGTCTATCGGCGCAGGAGGAGACCCAGGGCAGCGGTGCGGGAACCTTCGGGACCGCTGTTCTTATCGTCGGTCTGGGCGGCCAGGCCACCTTGTGGATGGAGACCTTCTACGCCGCATCCGTCGGGACGGGACAACTGACCATCCTCGAATTCGCGCAGCGCCTCGGTGGCCTCCTTGGCAGCACGTTGAGCAGCGCCTTGATCTTGCCGCTCTTCTCGCTCTGGATATTGCGGCCGGAAACCCGATCCTTCGGAAGCATTTCGCGATACGCGCTTACGGCCTTCGCCCTCCTCGTGCTCATCCAGGGCTTTCTCGTCATCAACGCTGCCGAGCTCTTTGAGCTGCTCTACGGCTACGGGGCCTTCACGGATGCCGCGCGAGGCGACCTTCTGGCCACGATCCAGGTCCTTGCGATAGCGCCGTTCAGTATCTTGGTCATGCGGATGGCCTTTGTCTGGCACATGACGTCGGCGCGGCGCTTCAGGCTGCTGGAAGCGGGCGTTGTGGTATTCCTCGATCTGCTTGTCCGCTGGATCTGCATCGCCCTGTTCATCGACACTCTGGGGCTCCGGGCGATTGCCCTGGGTATGATCGTTGCACCGCTCGTGATGACGATCTGCCTCACGCTCTTTGCAGTCTCGTGGAGCGACTTGCGCGACGCCGGAATAGGTGCGCAAAAGCGTCTGCCGCTCGTGGCGGCATTTACGGCCCTTGCTCTCTTTTTTGGCCATGAGGTCGCTGTTCTCGCCACTGGCCCGCACGACGGAGTTATCGCGCTTCTCTTGATCTGCGGGCTGTCCGGTCTCGCGGGCCTCGTCGTCATGCTGGGCAGTTGGAAGGCACTTCGGGTTCCGCTCCGCCCCAAGGATTAGTGCACCTTAAAGATCATCGCCCTCTGGCACCGAAATCGTCACCTCGAGCGTATCCCCGGGCAAAAGGTAGCCGTCCGCCGCGATCGGAACCGTGCGGCTGATCCCGGTTTCGTCGCGTCGGGTCAGCGTGAACTGGCGGACAGGTTCTTCGATCTCGCCACCCGCACTCACCGGCACGGGAACGTCAAAGCGCTCAAGAAAGCCGGTCGCCAGCGCGATTTCAGAGCGCAAGGAGTCCGCGTTCTGGGACTGCACGAGAAGCTGACGGTAAACATCCAGCATGCGCAGCGTCACCAGCTCCTCGTTGCGGTTGGTGAGCGACGCGGCCACGCGCGCATTTATTGCCGCTTCGGTCTGCGCGTCGAGCGACGACGACCGGAGCGTGGACAAGGCTGCCAGTGATCGCTGAACACTGTCGAATGGCGTCAGCCCCTGCTCAAACAGTCGCTGAGCACGTTCGACGGCAGCCCGCTGGGTGTCCACCTGATCATTGATGATGGCCAGTTGCTGATCCAGAACACGCGCCGTGTCGAGCGCGAGTGTTCTTTCTTCGTCATTGCCAGCGGTGCGTCCGGCCAAGAGGGCTCGCCGCAAATCCAGAAGGATCGCATGAAGGGGATCTTCGACATCGCTATCGGCCGCCTTGGCAGTCGCTTCGGGCCGTTCGAGGCGCATGAATTCAGCCTCCTCAGCCTCAAGACGAGCGATCTCCGCTTCCACCTGCGCGAGGCGCAAACGGGCTGTAGTGATGCGCTCCTTCTCGGACTCGACACGGAGCATGATGGCAGGGTTATCGGTGTTTGCGGGGGGCGGATCGCCCCCGGCCAGAGCGAAAGCCTGCAGCGGGGTCATGGCGATCTCGAATTCGTAGGCACCGGGTGCCGCGACGTCGCCGAAGACGTAGACCGGCCGCAGAGACGCCGCCTCTACGGTGACAGAGACTTCCGACCCGAAGACTGCGCGCGTGCGCCCTCGCAGATCTGCTTCAATCTCCCGCTCTGTACGCCCCTGTGCGGCGACCTCGCCGAGCTGGTGGATAGCGATGGTGCCATCCCCGCGCACCCGTACGGTGCCTGAGATATCCGGGCGCGCGAAGAATGAAATATTGAGCGTATCGCCGGGTGAAAGCGTGATCGCCGGTGGGGCATCCTGAGAAAGTGCTGCGCCTGCAGCCGTCACGGCGAGCGCGAAAACCAAGGAGAACCTGAGAAGCAGCTTCGGAAACAATCGCATTAAATTCCTACCATTGTTGAAAATTTTGCGTCCTCGCAATGATGAGACGCGGGCGAATCAGAAATCAACAGCCAAGTTGCGCGCAATCTCGCTGCGGCGCGGCGTCTCGCCTTCGAATCATCGCACAGATTTCAGGCAATGCCTAAAAAAGTTTCCGAATTGTTAAGTCGCGCGCGAAATCAGCTTTATCGAATCGTGATCAACATGTAACTACCTCGGTGTTCGAATAAAACTTTAGTAGACGCTTAGTAGAGTTTGTGCAGCTGCGTGGTTTTTGGCAGCGACAGAATACTTGGGGATGTCTGGCCACTATTTATCGGCCGTTAGTTAGAGAGTTTTTACAAAATGCCTAGAGATTTGACTCTGGAAGAGTCGGCTTTGGATGAGCCGTGCCAAGAACATATTGTATCCACCAGCAACCACTTCAAACACGGCGCCGCCATCACGGGGTTCCTGCCGCGGTCAGAAAAGGTGCACCGGGCTTACAATCTGGCTTTGGGATGCTTTTTGCTCCTTTTGGTGTCGCCTTTGTTCCTGGCGATTTCGGTCGCGCTTTTCGCGACGCAGGGGTCCGGCATATTCTACCGCGGTCCGCGCCTCGGGCGGAACCGGGAAACATTCCATATCTACAAGTTCCGAACGCTCGACACGCGGCGTGCGGAGCAACTTACGTCAGACAAGGTTTTGCCGAAGGGATCCAACCTCGAGACGCCGCTTGGAAAGTATCTGAGGGTTTCACGCCTTGATGAACTGCCGCAACTTCTCAACGTCGTCTTGGGCGACATGAACATCGTCGGGCCACGCCCCGTGCGTGCGCAGATCGCCATGAAATATGCCCGCGAAATTCCCAATTATACTGCTCGCTTCGCCGTCAAACCGGGCCTGTGCGGCCAGTCGCAGGCGTATATGAGCCATGGGACCTCGAAGCACATCCGTGCGCGCTACAACAACCTGCTGTGCCGGGCGCCTGTGCGATATGACCGTGACGTTCTCCTGTTTACGACTGTGGGTCTAAGCGTGTTGCGCCGCGCAGTGGTGGAGGCTGTGCGCGCCATACTGCCGAGCCTTGCCCACCGTGACGCCACCGTCGTCGCATCTGCCTTTGGCGTGGAGCTTCACAGCGCCGATGGCCAGTGGGTGCACCCGGTGCGCGCAGTGAGCGCGGACTTCATTCACGTCCCGAGCTTTGCGTCCATCCGTCCAGGCGACGTGATGTGGCTGTCATTTTGCGGGGCCCGTGGACGGCATCGTCGGGTGCGCGTTAAACTGAGCAGGTACCAGCACGCCGACCGCCTCTTTGAGATTGAACCGGTGAGCGAGTACGGCATCTATGTGATCGAGCGCTACCTCTACGACATGGTCCTCGTTTCTGAACGGCGACCGGCCCTGCACACGCCCCTTGTCCGTGCCATCGAAGCGCAGAGAGAGGCGCCGATGGCCGCAAGGGGGAGCGCCGCGAGTCCAGGGGCATCCATAGCCGAGGTCCCCGCCGATCTCGCCGCGGCGAGCTGACAGGCCCATGCCCGACGGCGCAGCATTCACACTGGCCCCACATCCTACGGCCCACCGCCTGAAGGTCGCTTTTCTGCTGCCCCATTTCTATGCTGGGGGTGCCGAGGGGGTGGCGCTGAAGCTGCTGGAAGGGCTGGACCGGGGCACATTCAGACCGGTGCTGATCCTGCAAAACAGGGTCGGCGAGCTTGTCGACAAGGTGCCTCGCGACGTCGAGGTTTATGACCTCGGGGGCCGCCGCGCATCCGCCTCGGTACGCAGCCTGGCCCGATTGTACGACGCAGAGAACTTTGACATCGTGCAAACGTTCACCAATGCGGCCTCGGTCCTGTGTCAGGCGGCGCGCGCTCTCTCCCGGCACCGGCCCAAAACGATCCTGTCAGAGCATACGCCGCTGAGCCTTTTCATGGCCGGTGCAAAGGGCCGCATCCTGCGACGCCTGCTGATGCATGCGACCTATCCGTCGGCGGATCGTATCGCCGCGCCAATCGCGTCGATTTGTGCCGAACATGAAACCCTGCTGGGTGCGCGCTGTCCGAGGACGGTCGTGCTGCCAAACCCGATCGTGGAGACTGGCCTTGCGCCTACTGACATCCAGGTGGCGCCCCGGGCCCGCAGGATCATGACCCTGTCGCGCCTGTCGCCGGAAAAGCGCCCCGACCTGATGGTGCGGGCTTTTGCGGCCGCCTTTGGCGATACGCCGGACGCAACGCTCACCATTTGGGGCGAGGGCGGGATGCGCGCGGCGCTCGAGGCATTGGCATTCGAGCTAGGCGTCGCAGACCGGGTCCATCTGCCGGGCTACACGACGGATGTGCGCGGGGCCCTGGCGAATGCAGACCTCTTTCTTTGCACGTCAGAGCGCGAGGGCTTCGGCAACGCCATTGTCGAGGCCATGGCTGCGGGTGTTCCGGTTCTCAGTCTGGATTGTCCCGTGGGGCCGAGGGTCCTCTTGCAGGGCGGTTTGAATGGCCGTCTCGTGGAAGCGGAGGACGCAGCGACCCTCGCGGCGCAGATGAAAGACTTCGCAGACGATCCTGTTGCACGCCTTGACGCCGCTAAACGCGCAGCCGTGGCGGCCAAAACCTATGACATCGGCGCAGCCTTGCGCGCACATGAACGTGTCTATTCAGAGCTGGCCAACGTGGTGCCAGGCCACCAAAACTAGCCCGCACATAGATTTTCGATAGAGCGCTTTCATGACCCAGCTCATTTTGGCCTTACGCGCTTGTCTTTATGCGCTTTTGCTAAGCTTGCCGATCGCAGCGGCCAGCCAGCAGGTTACACCTACGACCAAGCTTGGCCTCGCCTTTCCGGGATCAGCGACAAAGTACTATCCCGTCGTCCGTCAGGCTGGCATCGGGATCGTGCGCCTAACGGCAAACTGGAAGCTCATTGAACCCCGGCCGGGAAGCTACGACTTTCGCGGGCTCGATGCCCGGGTAGTCGCGCTCCAGAACCAGGGCCTCGTGCCCTTCATCACCTTTGAAAGCCCCGCAGGCTGGTACGCCAAGCCCGGCACCGGGAAGACCTCGAAGAACGCTGAACCCGCAAGCATGGAGCAATGGGCCACGTTCGTGCGCCTCGTTGTCGAGCGCTATGACGGAGACGGGACCCGCGATGCGCCGGGGCTGCGCTTTGGCGTGCGGTACTTCCAGGCCGCCAATGAGTTTGTCGCGCCGACAAACCGGTCCGGCGGCTGGGATAGCTCCAACTCGGCGCTCCTCGACTACGTCAACACCGCCTATTCTGCGGCAAAGGGGGCAAGCAAGAACACGATCTTCGTCATGGGCGGTGTCGCCTCGTTCAACATGGACATCGCCCTGTTGGCCGAGACGGGAAACCGATTCTTGCTGCAACAGAGGTGGGATGCACGCTCAAAGACGGTTTTCGGACAAGCGGAGGTAAACAGCCCGCAGGTTCGGAGCCTGCTGAACGATCGTTTCAAGTACATCATCAGGAATGCGCGCTACGACTGGGCCTCAGTGCACCTCTACGGGCCCGAAAACCGCGACGCGGCGCGCATTGCCTACATGCGCAAGATCTCCGGGCGCAAAGTCCTGTCGACCGAATGCGGGGGGCCGACACTCGACTACGACCCGAACTACCGCGCGCAAGACCATGCAAGTGCCGTCATCGAACGTAACCTCGGGATCCTGGCCGAGGGCTTGCCATTCTGCCTCTGGCTCGGTCTCGGGGAGGAGATGACCACGACCTATGGCAACAGGCGCGTGCCGCTTTATGACACGTCGCGCCGACCAAAGCCCGGGGTCAATGCCTTCCGTCTGCTGGCCCAGATGCTTGAGGGGCGAAACAGCCGCGTCACGCGCCTGGGGAGCGCAGGCTACGACGTCCGGGGCGACAGGGGTCGCTTCTGCGTGGCCTCGGGGCCCGAGGCGGCGGCTGATCTGGCCTCGCGCTGCGGCGCTGGTACGGCGGCAGTCTGCTGGACCGGCTCCGGCGGGTCGATGTCATGGAGCGGGCGCGCATCGGACCTCGCCCAGAATTGCCAAGGTGCGGCGGTTCTGATTGTGGGTGACGGCGCAAAAGGACTTAGCCTATGACGACGAGCCTTCCCCCGAATGCGCCGCAGCGTATGCTTTGGGTCGATGCCAGCAAGGGGATTTGCATCCTCCTCGTCGTCATGTTCCACGCCACATCCCATGTGAGCCGCGAGATGGGCGCAGGTGGTGTGTTCGAGGCGATCACGCGCTTTTCGGCCCCCTTCAGAATGCCCGACTTCTTTCTGATTTCGGGCCTCTTTCTGGCGCGGCGCATTGCGGCGCCTCTATCCGTCTACTTGGACCGAAAAGTCCTCCATTTCTTCTATTTCTACTGGATATGGATCGCGATCACCTTCTTTGTGCTGACGCCCGGATTGTCGCAGGGGCAGGATGTGTTCCTGCGTAACCTCAGCGTCGCGCTGGTCTATCCGTGGGGACCTCTTTGGTTCATTTACTTCCTCCCCATCTGTTTTGTCGTCACGCGCGCCTTGGCTGCTCTACCCCGGGTGCTGGTCTTCGCAGGCGCCCTCCTGGCCCATGCCTTCCACGTGGAGGGGGAGCCCCTAATCCTAGTCTACTTCACGCATTACTATGTCTTCTTCTTCACGGGGTTCTGGGCAGCTCCTCTCATCTTCAAGATGGCCGATCGTGTGGCTGCGTCGTCCCTGCCTGTCCTCGCGGTTGTCGGGGTCTGGACACTGGTCAATGGGTGGCTGGTGTTCACGGGCTATGCCGATGACCTTCCCGGGCTCACGTACCTTCTGGGCCTCGCAGGTGGCCTCGTGCTGGCGTCCATTTCAGCGATTATCCAGCATACGCGCGTCGGGGCCCTGCTGGCAGCGCTCGGCAACAGGTCCCTCGTCGTATTCCTGGCCTTCTTCATTCCGCTTCGCATCGCTGAACAGGTTTTCATGTCCGTGGACCTCCTGCCGAAGGATATCGTCATTGCCCTGTCGATAGCTGTGGGCGTGGCGGCGCCATTGATCCTATTCTGGATTATCCAGCGGATCGGGTTCGGCAGTTTTCTCTTTGAACGACCGGCCTGGGCCCGTCTCGGGGGCCAGCACAAGAGCCACGTTCCCTATCGATCATAGGCTGCGAGCGCATCTGCGCGGGGCGACGCCGTCCGCGACCACTTGATCCATAGAAACTTGTAAAAGTCGAAGGCTTTGCCATTGGGGACGTAGCGCAGCTTGGCGTGGAACTTAACAGAGGCTGTGTTGTCCGCCGATACGGCCGCGAGGGTTTTTTCATAGCCCCGCCCATGCCAGGCCGTGTTGACCCAATCCATCACCAAAAGCCCCACAGGCTTCCCGCGGAATTCCGGGTCTACGTAGCCCGCAAACTGGTAAATCTGGCGGGGCTCTACCTCGAACGTACGGAGGTATAGCGCGTCGTAGAAATCATCTGTCGCGATCCAGACATACGCCACAAGCTCACCGTCGATCCGGCCTATCACAGCGTGCTGACCATTTTCGCGATGCTCCTGAAAGTTCCTGACGCGGTCAGGGTATTTCACGCACAGAACGTTGAAGTCCTCGGGCGTATCGCAAACACTCACCACGAGGCCCTTTATGCTGAGCCGACGATAGGGGAACGGCTCATCCAGCTTGCGCGTCAGAACGAGGTGATGTTCCTTCTTGTAAACGTGGTCGGAGACAAGCTTTCGCATGGTCGGCCCGACACCGTTGCTACGAATATCATTTAATTTCTTCTGAAGTTTGGTAATCATACGACCGGGTCCACGTGGACTAAAAAATCTATTTTCAAAACAGGTGATGCGTTTGAATCGCCGCGCAACAAAATTCAGAGCATAAAGGCATTATGATAGCAACCATCCACGACCGTGCCTCGGAGGAGACGCGCAACGCGTCCCTGGAATTCGTGCTGGCTCAGCCCTCTGCGACGTACAACCAATGGCCCGACTGGCGCGAGATCAGCCCCCCTAGTAGTCGCCAGACCTATCTCGACTTTCAGGTGCGCGATTCAAGCGATGCGCTTGTTTCCGCCGGCCTTTTGCGGCTGACCTGGATCGTGGGTGGCACATGTTTCGCAGCCGTCCAGCGCGGCCCGGTCACACCATCGGTGCAAGATCTGCCGGGCGTTCTTGCCGCACTTGAGGCAGAAGCCAGCGCACGCGGAGCCGTCAACCTCACGGTCAATCCGTTCTGGCTAGGTGACGAATGCGACGCGTGCGAAGCGCTTCTGGAGCAGCACGGCTACATCAAAGTGTCGCGCGACCTTCAGAACATGCCCACTACAACGGCAGTGATCGACCTGCGTCCGAGCGAGGACGACATTTTCGCAGGCTTCAACGGTAAGGTCAGGTCGAAGGTGCGGCAAAGCCAGAAGCTTGGCATTGAAGTCAGCCAGATTGCAAACGCGGATGAGGCCGACATCCTTTCAGCGATCATGCGCAAGATGGCATCCGATCGAAGCATGGAGATCGACAATCAATACAATATCGGGCGTTTCCATGCCCATATCGCGAAGAACCCTCAGGCCGGGCTCGTGATGAAGGCTGTGTTTGAGGGCAAGATGTTTGGCGGGGCTGTCGCGTTGGCCGAGGGCACCCGCGCCGGTCTCCACCTTTTGGCGAGCGATCCTGAAACTCAGCGCGGTGTCCCCCGCACGCAGCTTCTGCTTTGGGAAATGACGAAGATCCTCAAAGGCCGTGGATTTACGGATTTCGACCTCATTGGATTTCCCGATGACCGCTACGATGAAGACGCGCAGGCCGAGTCCAGGGGCCTTTTCAAAAGCGCATTCAAGCCCGCGACGCCCTACGTCACTGCGCTCATGGTCAAGCCGTTGCGTCCCGTGGCGCATCACATGATGACGCGCGGTCGCAAGATTTACCGCTCCAAAATCAAACCGTTGTTGCGCGGCGCACCGAGCTGACGAGGCTGGAGCCATGGCCTGTCTACGTTCCGTGGTAGAATTCAGTCGATTTCACTAAGCAAATTCAACCCTTCAAGGATGACAATTATGGACCAAGGCAGCACGACCCAATTCGTAGTCTTCGGCGATAGCTTAAGCGATGACGGCAACCTCTTTGCCGCGGGCGAGGGCGTAATCCCTGATGAACTGGCCGATGAGTTTGCCGGTTTCGAGGGCCGCGTCTCCAATGGCCCGACTTTCGTTGAATACCTCGACGAAGCGTTTGGGTTCGACGAAAGCGAAAACTACGCCGTGGCTGCGGGAGAGGTGCTTGGCACCCAGACGATTGGCGACCTTATCGTTGAAAATGACGCGCAGGACCTGGTGACAGTGCCGCCGGACGATCCGCGCCTCGATTTCGATATCAATATCGATGCGCAGATTGACCGCTGGGAGGCGGACACCGCGGGCCAGGATATCTCGAATACGACCGTGTTCTACCTCGCCGGTGGGAACGACTACCAGAATGTCAGCGGCAACATCATCACCTTTCCGATCAATGCCCTGATTGCCGTCAACAACGTCGTCGACGGGATCCTGCAGGACGCCGAAGACCTCCTTGATATGGGTGTCGAACAGGTTGTGATTTCAAGCCTGCCGTCCGCTGAGTTTCTTCCGCTAATCGCCGATCAAGGCCTGTTGTCGGACTTCGCCGATTTCATCGTCGATGAGCACAACACAGAGCTGCGTGACGGTGTGGCGGAGCTCCAGAACAACGGCGCAGACGTCCTGTTCCTCGATCTGTCCATCATCACGGATGCGATCCTTGAAGATGGCGGTATGTTCGGGTTCCTCGCGCCGCAGCAACTGACGCTTCAGACAGGGGACCCAGCTGCCCTAGCGGAGTTCACCGAAGATCAGGTGGCCTTCTGGGATCCGATCCACCCGTCTGCGGCCACCCATGCCGTCTTCGCACAGTTCACCGAAGCCTACTTCACGCGGCAGGTCGTCGAACTCGGCCGCGCCGCTGATAACCAGACCTTCGGCGATGAAGGTTTCATGATTTTCGGCTACAGCGACGACGACGCACTCACCACCGGTGGAGGGGACGACCTCATCTTCGGCGGCACGGGTGATGATACGCTCAACGGCGGGGCCGGCGATGACATCCTTGCTGGCGGCAGCGGCGAAGACAGCCTCATTGGTGGCGCGGGCTCTGACATCATCGCGGACGGATGGGGCGATGACGTCACCGACGCCGGAGACGGGGACGACATCGTCATAGATGGCCTCGGCAATGATGTGCATTCAGGTGGCGCAGGCGATGATGTCTTCGTCTTTTTCGACGAAGGTCTGATCGGCGGCGATGCCATCCTCAGTCCCCCGTCCAACTCCTTCGACGGCGGGACGGGCAACGACACCTTCATCGCCGTCGTATCAGAAGCGCTCGCGGCAGAGCTTCAGGGCGCTCAGACCATCCAAGAGTATCTGGATCCTCTGGGCATCGTGGCGACCAATGTCGAGAGCTTTGAACTCTACGTCGGCTTGGAGGAGTTTGAGGCGCAGTACGGCGCAGAGCAGGTCTACGTGACTGTCGACCAATGGGGATTTGTGTGATCCCCAAGTAAAGGCCACCCCGCATCAGGGATGCGAGGTGGCGTGAGAAAGTTCAGGTGAGGTCCGTTCAGTCCCAGAGCCAGTATTCCGCACTGTCGGGGTCGTCATAGGCGCCGTGAAAGGACATGTGATGATGCGTCACGTCCGTCATTCCCAGCGTATTGTTGAGAACGGTTATCGTGCCGAGATCATCATTGTTGTGGGCTCCGCCCACCGGCGGCACCGACGTGATCGCGATCCGGGTGTCGTCCGCGACGCCGTCACCGTCGAAATCGCCGTACTCAAAAGCGAGCTGCGAGGTATGGCCGGAGATCACGAGCTCATCGCCCTCAGACGCGTCGAAGTCGGTGATCACGTCGTGGCCCACACCGTTCACCCAATGGTCGTGCAGATTGTCGTTTTCCTTCGCAACCGTCCGCCAGATCACGTTGCCATTCTCATCGAGATGCTGGGATGCGATCTCCATTGAGGCGTCGATATCGAGCCGGAAAAAGAACGTATCCGCGCCATCACCGCCCGTCAGCGTGTCATTGGCGTCCGCAAACGGTTGATCCGGGTAGACAAGCGGGGCGTCGGGATCGAGCGCGATGATCGGCTCGCCTGCGTCGGAGCGCGAGACAATCGTGTCATTGCCCGATCCGCCATTCAGGATGTCATTGCCGAGATGGGCGACTAGGAAATCGTCGCCCTCTCCTCCGAGAACCGTGTCGTTCCCGCTTAGATCGAAGATGGAGTCGTTGCCCACGCCCCCATCGGCGAGGTCATTGCCGCGCCCTGTGAACATGTGGTCGTTGCCGGCGCCGCCCACCAGGACATCGTCGCCATCGTAACCGCCCATCTTGTCGTTGCCATCGCCGCCAAGCATGACGTCGTTGCCGTCCTCACCGTACATGGTGTCGTTGCCATGACCACCGTCGAGCGAGTCCTCTCCGGATCCACCAAGCATGTAGTCATTGCCTTCACCGCCAAGGAGCGTGTCGTTCCCGTCGCCCCCGAGGAGGAGGTCGCCATCCGCGCCGCCGTCGAGAATGTCGTTGCCGTCCTGCCCGCGCAGTTCATCGACACCTGCCCCGCCGGAGACAACGTCGTCGCCGGTCCCGCCTTGCAGGTCGTCCGCGCCAGCACCGCCGTCGAGCAGATCATCGCCGTCTTCGCCCAAAATGAAGTCATCGCCGTCGTCGCCAAAGAGGACGTCATTTTCGCTGCCGCCATTCACGAGGTCGTCGCCCTCGCCACCGCGCAGGCTGTCTGCGCCGCTCCCACCGAGCATCGAGTCCTCACCGACGCCGCCAAAGGCCGTGTCATCACCCGCACTGCCGCAGAGCGTGTCGTCGCCATCGCCGCCGTCCAGCACGTCGTCGCCGTCATGACCGCGCAAAAGATCCGCACCGTCATTGCCGACCAGCGTGTCATTGCCATCGCCACCGCTGACGTAGTCATCGCCCGCGCCCGCGACGACCGAGTCATCTCCGGCATCACCGAACATGCTGTCTTCGCCATCGCCGCCGGCCATCACGTCATCGCCGTCACCACCGTAGGCCGTGTCGTTCCCGTCACCGCCGTCGACCAGGTCATTGCCGCTATCCGCGTTGAGGACGTCCGCGCCCTCGCCACCGACGAGGGTGTCATCCCCCAGACCGCCGCTCAGGTAGTCTGCCGCAAGGCCACCGTTCAGGCTGTCGTTCCCATCATCGCCAAACAGCGCGTCGAGACCGGCACCGCCGAGGATTACGTCGTCATCCTCGGCACCGTAGAGGCTGTCGTCGCCCGCGTCGCCGGACAGCGTATCGTCGCCATAACCGCCGAAGATGATGTCCTGGCCGTCGCCGCCGAGTACCTCGTCATGTCCGCTTCCTGCGACAACGCTGTCATCGCCAGCTTCGCCCCACACGACATCGTCGCCGCCAGACGCAAAGACAGTGTCATTGCCGCTGCCCGCGGCGGCAGCCTCAGCCGCGTCGCTTCCATAGAGCAGCTCACTTGCAGAGGTGCCTTTGTAAAGCGGTGTAGGTCCGTTTTGGGTCATGGTCATGGGGGGCTCCTTGACGCGATGTGAAATGCCAGAACCAGGCAAGCCTTCGTCTCTGGGTTGCGCGGAAACTGTGGTTTTGCTGTGTCCGCCTCGGGTCAGCATCCGGGAAAAGCTGTGGCGCTCACTTGGGCGGGCGGATCGCCGCGCAGTACCGGCGGAGGTATTAATGACCCATGAATCCCGGCCCGTGCTGACACAGCTGAAACGTCTAAAATGCTGCGGACCGGGCAGACCCCTGCCCCACTGTCCGGGCTCCGCGACCTATGACAGGCCCTTCACATCAGCCCTGCGCCAAAGGCACAGATCGTCACGCGAGTGTATAGCTGCCGGACAGGAGGCCAGAACGAACCGCTTCGGTGACCTGCGCGGCAAAATCAGGCTCGCGGAACTGGCGATGCGACGGTCGAAAAACGATCTGCTGGGGGGCCGCGTCAAACCCGACGGCATCCGGCATCACGATGACAACGGGATCAAAGTCGGGATGGCGGCCGTACCATGCGGGCTGTCCGTCGATGCGTGCCTCATGCCCCAGATCCCGGAAGGCCTGAGCAATCGAGGCAACGCCCTTGGCGTCCGAACCCGCCTTTATTGCAAGCGGGAAGACAAGGCCCTGAGCGGCCTCTTGGGCCGTTGCGGCGGGCTGGCCATGCTTGGCTTTGACAAGCGCGGCATAGAGGTAAGGCTCTGTATTCGAGACCCTCAGCGGATCGTCGCCGTCGGCGCTATAGATACAGGCCACTAGCGGGAGAAACGCGGGCCGCTCCTCCCGGGTGAAGCGGAGGATAAGGTCCCAATCGACCATCCTTCGCAAACCGGGGTCAAAACCGCCGAGGCGATCGCTGAGCCCCTTGTCGTGAAAGAAGACATTGAGATCGACGTAGTTACCGTCGAGGCAGGCATCCCAGTCAAAAGGCTCGCCGCGATAGCCTGCAACCTCGCCATCAGATCGTGTCACAACGGTGCCCGCATAGCCGCAAGCGCGCCCGCTGAGCGCGCGGGACATGAGCGCCGCACGTATGAAATCAGGCGTCCAGGAATTGTCGGAATCAAGATAAAATACCACGTCGCCCGTCGCTGCATCCATCCCGCGGTTGCGCGCTGCAGAGACACCCTGATGTGGACCCTCGATCACTTTGAGCCGCGGGTCTGCCACGCGCGCCAAGGTGGAGGCTGTGCTGTCCGTACTGCCGTCATCGACCACGATTAGCTCGAGGTCCTGGTGGGACTGGGACAAAACGGACGCCACAGCCAGAGGCAGAACATTGGCGCGATTGAACGTGGGCATGATGACGCTGGCGCGGACCGACCGCGCGGCCACGGCCTCGTCGCGCAGCGCGGCAAGGTCGTCCCGAACGGCCTTAACGGCGCCAAGATCGAATTCAGTCAGGAAGCGGTGGGGCCTTGTGTCCTGAGTCCGTGCGAGGACGTCCTTCAGGCGTGTCCGCGCTGTCTCCTGATTGCTTGTGGCATCCGGACCGTCGAGCCGGACCGCAAGATCGAGGCGGGACGCTGTGATTGCGTCCTGAAGAGGCCTAGCCGGCGCGCCAGGCTCGCGGTTCTCTGCGGCGCCCCAGAGCGCGTAGTGCCACAGCGGATTGTGCCCCGCCTCAGCGATTTCCGGATAGCGCGCAAGGTAATTGCGCGTGCTGAACACAGGCCCCGGGTCACGCCCTAGCTTCGCTCCGAACTGCAGATAGTGATCTGCCGCACCGGCTGGCCAACCTCGCGCGTCGGGATAGGTGTTCTCATACCATTCAGCATCGAAAAAGTCGCTGTTCTCAACAATTTTCAATGCCTCGGTCAATCCCAAAACCCCTTGAAGAAACCGTGCCTTCCGTCGCTGGCACGCGGGGGCAAACGTAGAGCTGAAGCTTGCTTGCCACCCTCTTTGGCGGGCGGTAATACAGCGACGGATTGGCAAACGAAAGTGTTTTGCGGCGGGCATGCGCCGCGCGTCGCGGCCCGGGTTCCGGGGACACCTACCCTGGTTTGTGACATCGCGCAGACCGACGCGTCTTGGAAGGGATGACCAGCATATGGCCCAGCAAAAGGCGAAGTCGGCTGGAAAGAAGGCGTCCCGCGCCCGGAGAACGGCGGTCCTCGTTGTGGGAATGCACCGGTCCGGGACGTCGGCGCTCAGCTCCGCCCTCGCGGAGGCGGGATGCGACCTCCCCAGGAGCCTAATGAGACCGACGCCCGACAACCCGCGCGGGTACAGCGAGTCCAGCAAAGTTTACGTCCTCCACCGGCACATCCTGGAAAGCGCAGGCACGACGTGGGACGACTGGGTTTCGATCAGCGACGACTGGTTCAAAAGCCTCGTCATTCCCGATTTCAAGGCCCGCGCGCTAGAGGTCCTGGAGGAGGAGTTCGGCACCTCTCCCCTCTTCGCGTTCAAGGACCCAAGGTTGTGCAGACTGATGCCGTTCTGGCGCGATGTCCTCGAGGAGGCCGAATGCAATCCGCTTGTCGTGCACACCCATCGCAACCCGTTGGAGGTAGCACGGTCCATCAACGTGCGCGATGGCCACCCGATGGAAGTCGCGCTTTTGATGTGGCTCCAAAACGTCCTCGACGCCGAGCGCTACACACGCGACATGGTTCGGGCGTTCACGAGTTACACCCGCCTTCTCAAAGACCCGCCGGGTGAACTGCGCAAACTGCAGACATCGCTCGATGTCACCTTCCCGAAGCTGAACGACCGAACGCAGCACCGCATCAGGTCGCGGATCGAACCTGATCTGCGGCACCATTCGGTGGAGGCCGAGGATCTGAAGGCCGATGTCCGGGTATCGCCGTGGATCTTGGACACCTTCGAGATCCTCGACCGCTGGGCGGAAGGCGGCGAAGATGCATCCGACCATGCCAGCCTCGATGCGATCCGCGGGCAAGTCGCGACAGCGGCACCGACGCTTTTCGCGCTCACGGATAAGACGCAAGCGCTTCAGTCTGACGTCGATACGCTGAGCACGCGGATCAGTGGCATAGGAGCATCGCCAGGCTCGGTCGCGGACGCGGGCGCGCAGCCGAAAGGCACCCGCCGGCCCGACCTGGACGCCGCCCTCCGCAAGGTAGAGGACGCACTCCTCACGTCCGATGAAGCGCTGAAGGAAAAGGACGCCGCGCTCCACACGGCCGAAAGTGCCCTTCGCCAGCGCGAAGCGGAAGTAGACGCGGTCCGCAAGGAACTCAGTTCCCTGCGCGAAGTGGTCGAGGCAAAAACGCTCCGCGTGGCCGAGGCAGATGGCGAGATCAAGTCGCTTGGCGATCAGCTGACTGTAGAAAAGGCGTCTCTCGCTACGCGGTATCAGGAGCTTGCCGCCCTGACCTCAACCCTCGTCGCCAAGGAAGCAGAATTTGAGCGGCAGACCCTCAAGGCGACAAAACTGAAGGCCGAGATCACGGACATCGAGGCGGCCAAAACCCGCGCCGATGCTGCCACCGAGGAGGCAGAGCAGCGCGCTCGCTGGGCCTACGAAGAAGTCCATATGCTCCGGCAAAGCACCTCCTGGCGCCTGACATCTCCGATCCGGCGTTTCGGCGGCCTTCTCAAAAGGTCCGCGCGGACCGTCAAAGACCGGTAAGTGCCGGGCGGGACCGAGAGCGGGGCACCATGACATCACGTCAAGCCAGCAAACTGCATGTCAGGCGGCCCAAAGAGGGCGACATTCACCTCATCGAGAGCTCGGGCCTCTTCGACCCGGACTGGTACCTCGCGCAGTATCCTGACGTTCCTCTCAGCAGTCTCACCCCGGCTGAACACTACCTGTGGTTCGGGGCCAGGCTGCTGCGCGACCCGTCACCGCTTTTCTCCACGTCTGACTACCTCGAAGACAACAAGGACGTGGCAGCGGCGGGCCTCAACCCCCTGATCCACTTCTTGCGCATGGGGCGGAGCGAGGGCCGCAGGCCGCGCTCGGATGCGCTGGCGCACGGGTTCCACGACCAGTCGATGGCCCCGGCCAATGGCCCGCAACCCTGGCTGACAAAGCTCCGAAAAAGCACCGTGCTGGACGCCCTCGGCGGCGCGCACGAGGGCCTGCAGAGCACGCTGGACGCCGCCGCACTCACGGCTGCCGACAAGATCCTTTCGGGCGGCACAGTTCCGACGATCTCGGTAGTGATGCCCACATGGAACCGGGAGGCGGTGCTGTGCCGGGCCCTCGACAGCGCTTTTGGCCAGACCCTCGTTCCAAACGAGGTGCTTCTCGTCGATGACGGTTCCATCGACAACACCATCAGCCTCGTCAGGGACACCTACGCCGCGCAGTTGGCAAGTGGGCAGCTCAAGCTCATTCAGTTGGGCAGAACCGGCGTCAGCGGGGCGCGTAACGCAGGCCTCGAAGCCGCGACCGGGGAATTGATCGCCTACCTGGACAGCGACAATTACTGGCGGCCCGACTACCTCAAGATGATGACCGCGTTCTTCATGGAATGTGACGAGACGCTCGTGGCCTATTCGGGCCTTTCCTACAACGATCTGGACAGCGGCGGTAAAACGCTGAACGGGCGGCCCTTCGACCGGCTCCGGATCATCGGCAACAACTTCATCGATCTCAACGTCTACATGCACCGGCGGCAGGTCTACGACCAGCTCGGCGGCTTTGACGAAAGCCTCACACGCCTCGTCGATTGGGACATGATCATCCGCCACACCAAGCTCTACGAGCCCGCCTACCTACCCTTCGTCGGGGCGGAGTACTTTCTGGACAAAAAGAGCCTCGGCAACATTACGCGGACGGTCAATCTGACTGAAAACAAGGCCGCCGTTCTGGGCAAGATCCGCACCGAGCGGTTCCGGAGAAACCTCGAAGAACCCCGCATCGCTTACGTGCTCTGGGATTGGCCAGCACTCAGCCAGACCTTCGTTCTGGCAGAGCTCGAATGGCTGGTGCGCAACGGTTTTGACGTCGAAGTCTTTTTCAAGATCGCACCGGATCGCGCCGCCGAACTCACATTCCCGATCACAGCACACCAGGTCGAGGACCCGGAGGAGCTCGCCAGTCTCCTGGAAGAGCGCGGCAGGACCCTCGTCCACGCGCATTTCGCCTATCCGCACACGACCCTCCTGGCGTGGCCAGCCTGCCAGATGGCGGGTATCCCGTTCACGTTCTTCGCCCATGCAGTCGACATCTTTTTGACGAACAATGTCGCGCGCAACCGGATCGAGGAGGTGATGGCCGACCCGCTATGCCTGAGGCTCTTTGTTCACGGGGACTATCACAGGGAATTCCTGCGCGCCCAGAACGTCCCCGAAGACAAGATTGCCTACAACTTTCAGGCCCTCGACCTCGACATCTTCCGCGACGTGGCGCCCAAGACTCATACTGAAAGGAGCCGCCAGAAGCGCGGGCTCTTTGTCGGTCGTTTCGTCGAGAAGAAGGGGATAGAGGTACTCATCTCCGCCGCCTCTCGACTACGTGACGATGGCGTCGTCTTTGATGTATATGGCTACGGGCCCCTGGAAGAGAGCGTCAAAAGCCGCGCCGCTGACGAGGGCCTCGACAACGTCTTCTTTCGTGGTCCACTCGATGGCCGCACCGCAGTTCGTGACGCGCTGGAGGCCTGCGACTTTTGCATCGTCCCGTCCATCGTCGCGCCAACTGGCGACACAGAGGGCTTCCCAACCATCATCCTTGAGGCGATGGCCGCCAACCGCCCGGTCGTTGCAACATCCGTCTCGTCTGTCCCGACTTATGTCACCGACGAAGGCACGGCCTTCCTCGCCCCGCCTGGCAGCGTCTCGGGCCTCGTCGATGCGGTGCGCCGGTGCCTGAGTTCGACCCCAGAGCGCCTCGAGGCCATGTTGCGCGACGCCCAGCTGTTCCTCGCCCACCGGATCGGTCTTAGGCAGACCATGCAGACCTATCTGGATACATGGTACGAGAATAGCATCGACATCGTGCTCGTGACCTACAACACCGAAAAGTACGACGACCGCGAAGAAACGCGCGAGATCATCCGCCGTCTCAAGCAGCGCACGACGACGCCATACACGCTCACGATCATCGACAACGGGTCTGACGCCGACTTCAGGAAGGAGCTTCAGACAATCGCGAAGACTTCGTCCAACATTCGCCTCCTCCCGCTCGAGGAGAACCGGTTTGTCGGCCCGGCGACGAACTTTGCACTTGCCGCCTCCGACAGTGTCTTCACGATCTACGTCTGTTCCAAGGAAGCGTTCGCGCTGCGTCACGGGTGGGAGCGTCCGCTCATCGAACACATGCGCCGCAATCCGGAAACGGACATGGCGGGCACGCTCTGCCACCTGCCGCGCTTCGTTCTAGGCGAAGAGCTGGGTGACCACCCCGAATTCGCGCGCTTCCGCAACCAGGCTTTCGCCGAGGCCCATCCCAAAAAGCCGTTCCGCCACGTTCAGGGCGGCCTCTTCATACTCCGCCGCGATGCGGTGGGACCGGGCGCGGCGTTCTCGGACGCGCTCCCGCAAAACAGCACGGATGTGGAGTTCTCCTACTTTCTGGAATCAATGGGCAAGACCCTTGGCCACCTGCCGGAGATTGCGGCCGTCACAGTCAAAACCCTGCCACGCCTCGACGCGGAGCTCGATGAAAAGACCGCCATCGCGCACCCCCTCACCACTGAAGCCGCCGCCACGCTCGACCGGTTTCAGGACTTGCGCACGACCCGCTGCAACCTTTGCGGGTCCTTTGACACTATAGACGCCAAAGGCATCTGCACCGCGTGCGGCAGCAGCGGCCTTGCGCGAAAGATGTACCAGGACCTCGCCCGCGACTGGCGCGCCCATCGGGGGGCAACAGCGTTGATGGTTGATGCCGGGTCCATGCTGGCCCGCACGCTGGGCGAACGCATGTTCAAAGTGCGCGCCGTAACGCTCGACGCTCTGCCCACTGAGGACCACAAGTTCGATCTGGTCTGCTGCGGCTCGAGCCCTGACAAGGCTTCCGCTGCGGCGCTCCTCGCACGCCTGGCGCCCGGCGGCCTCGCACTATGGCCCGAGACCTACGGCTTTGACGTCGCACCATTCGTCCGCGAGCAATCGCAGTTCACGATGACACTGTCCCACCGGTCAAGCCGCGTCCTGCGGAGCGACTGGCGCCGCCTGATCCGCGTCGAACGCAGGCCCTAAACCGTCGCGTCGAGGCGGTGCGCAAGATCATTTGCTTCAAAGAAGGCACGGAAACGCCGGTAATATTCAGGGTACCGTGCGTTAAAGAGATCGAGGTCTGCGGCCTCATAGATCGCACTGTAGTCCACCCTGTCTCGCACGGCCCGCGCCGGGACAGACGGGATCTGCATGATCTCAGCCATCTCAACCGTACGGCTGTCATGGGTGACAAGAACAGAAGGTGTGCCTGACAACAGCCCCGCGATAACCCCGTGAAGGCGCGTGCCCACCACGAAATCCTGCCCTTTCAGAAAGGCCTCCCAATCCGGGAAGTTGAAGAAGACCTTCATCTTGGCCATCAGAAGCGGGACGAGGTCTTCGCGAGGCATCTCGTAGTAGCGCTCAGCGAAGCTGATCCATTCCTCGCGAATGTCTGCTGGGGCGCAAAGATCGGAAATGAGGTAGTTGATTTCGGGCAATTCTGCCTGCGCTACAAAGGTGACGTCCTCGCGCGCCAAAGACCGCGCGAAGAGGCGTGACATGACATGCGTCGGCATCTGCGAGGTGAGCTGCGCCTCCGCCGGCGCACCGCGTGAGCCGCAAAGGACGATGTTCTTCGGGGCCCGCGCGGGTTTCACCAAATCAGGTGGGACCGACGGCATCATCAGAAGGGATGGACAGCCTGTCGCCTCGGCATTCTTCGCGCCGTAGTGGTTCAGCACCTCGGCCGTGAAGGCTCCGCGTACGCTGACGGATTTGGCCCGCTCACTCACCACTGCGAGGAACCGTTTTGTGCCGTCCGTCAGCTCCGGGATGCTCATGCTAGGGCCCGCCTGCGCCCCCAGACCCAGCGTGAAGGTCGGCAGATCAGCAGCTTCGATGATCTCGGCCAGGGTGCCGAAATCCGTCCGGCTTTGCAGCCAGTTGGCCGCGCATACGACGAGGCAGTCATGTCCCTCGAGACTCTCGGCGGGCAGGGGTGCTTGCCTGCGGCCCCCCGGTAAGCGGGCCTGCGAAATCCCTCTCCCATCGCCCAGAACCTCCATCGCCGCGCGGACGAAGAGGAGGTTGCCAGTGTTCATGCCCATATCGAGCATCGCCCGCTGCGGCGTCCTGTCCGACATCGAGGTCAGGCCAGCTTCGGGACCGATGAAAAGGGGCTTTTTGTACATTGGCGTGGGCGTTCTGTTTTTCGGGCTGGGACAGGTTGTCAGATGAACTTCATGTCCGACCGGGCGAGATCGAACACCGTGCAGCCGTTGTAGCCCGTCCAGACGGCACTCGGAATATTGGCCGCCCTAAGCGTATTGGCGCCGTAAATTGCCTCCGCATCCGGCGGATCGGGCAGGTTCAGAACCGAGCCAAGATGCGCGTGGATATCCGCCTTTCCAAAGCGACGCACATGGTCTTCCTGGCTCAACCTCCTACGGCGCTCCTCGGGGGGAATATCCTGGAAACACTCTTCATATTTGCCCCCCATGAGCGGGACGATAAAGATGTGACGGCCGCTCTGCCTGAGCATCCGATGCAAGTGATAGAGAGTGTACGCTATGTTGCACGGCGTGTGCTCGAGGACGTGACTGTGAATGATGAGATCATAGTTTTCCGAGGACCAATCATCGAGGTCACACAGGTCAATGCGACGGGTCTCGGGCGCGAACTTTGTGTAGAGCTCGGGAAAGAGGTCTGCGGTGTGGTAGTTTTCAGCCTCTAGGACCCCTGACAGGCGGATGACAATGCCCTTGTCAGGCGCGATGTGCAGAACGCGCGACGACGACGACAAGTGGCCGTCGGACAACATCTTTTGAAGCTTGAGCCACAGCATCCGCGTCCGTTCCATCGCCCCACAGGATAGGCAACGGACCTTTTCACGTGGACCTTGATCGGCGAACTCGGTGGATCCACAAATGTTGCACAGCATCCCGATGTCACCTCCGCGGCCCCTGCTGCGCCTTCTACGTGGACCTTGGCCGATATCACAAGGCGTGGGCGGTTTTCAGGATCCTTTTTTGATCATGGCCCGAAGTTGCCTCAGCGGCTCTGTGATCTTCCAGGACAAGCTGTTTTCCATCTCGCGCAGCTTGCTTTCCAGCTTTTCGGCCCGGGCTGTCGCCTGTCGCTCGCCTTGCGCGGACGCCGCCGCCGTCTCTACCGCATCCGCCCGCTCCTCGCGATCCCGCATCGCGACGTCGGCGAGGACGCGCAGCTCTTCGGCCTGGCGCATGGCGGCAACCTCAAGGCGCTCGACCTCGTCCTGAGCGGCACGCAATTTGTGGACAAACGCGGTCTCGACGTCATTCAGGCGACGGTTCAGTTCCTCCGCCGAAAAGGGCTCATCCTCCGCCGAAGCAATGTACGGCTGCACATGTGCGGAGGTCGAAGATTCATTAGACACGGCAAAGGCCTTCCTGCGGGTGCGCGATGGGGACGAAACACCCACGCCTCAACAAGTCAACACTTGCCGGTTACGGCACTTAGTCCCTCGCCGGATTGAGGGGCCAAGATCGAGGTTGGTGCATGAGCCATCAGAGGTTTGCCACGTCAAGCGATGATCCATGAAACGGCCCGAAACTGACCGCGATAGTTGCGGATAGCGAAGTTGTCGGGATTGGTCTTTCCGCCCGCCGATCCATGGAGCCATCGTCCAGATGAACCCACAGCTAGTCATGAACCAACGATCAAATCGGACCATTGAAGCGAGGCTGACCAAAAGCACTAGCTCGTCGCGCCACTACAGGGCTGGTGCCCGAAGGCCTCCCTGTTTGCCATCGCACTCTCGGCAGTCTTCGCGTTCTGGATACAAGCCACGACGTCAGAGCCCCGGATTGTTGCGGGTTGCGCCCAAAACCTGATTTTCATTCAGCTTCATGCGGTTTGTGAACCACGGCGGCGAAGTTACCAATGCGTTCCGCAGGTGCAGCGTTCAGTCACAAATGGACCATCCTCCAGCTGACCTCGCGCTGGCTAAGTGAGCCGATGTTCATTGCTACGGGTCTTTGGCGCATGTCCCGCGCAAGTGCGCCTTCGATTTGCGGTCGAAACCCTACATCGGACAACAAGATCTCCGCATCCCGTAAAATCAGTTCCTAGATGCGCGCCTGATCCGAGACTTTAACCGTCGCGGCAGCTGGAAGATTGGTCAAGATGGCCACTTCACTGGTAAACGCCGGTGCCTGGAAACGCGTGACATGAACTCCCTTGAGCGAAACGTCAGCCGGCCCTTTTGCGAGTTGGATGAGACGCTTTTCCGGGGAGCCTTCTTCCGCCACGACCTCACCCGCCTTGCAATCGAGCCAGTTTCCTCGCCTAACCAAGCGCCGCACGTTTTTGGGGTCCATTCCGCGCAGAATGGCATCGCGAAATTCAGCCTCTTCCTATATAACTCGCACCGCACTCGAGATCAGGACACGACGGATGATCCCAACGATCGAGATGGTGATCAATGCGATCTGGATCGCCGCGCAATGGGCGTGCAAGCTTGCGGCCAAGCTCAACAAAAACAAGCTCGAACCGGGTAGTTTGAGTCCTGCATACACAAAGCCCGAGCCTCTCCTGAACCCCATCTGGAGGCAGACACAAGAGACCAGATAACTGGCAACGCCACAGATGTCTGCAAATTCGTATAACGTGGCCCAGTAGCGAGCGGTGGCTGCAGGGCGCAGACGACGCTGTACCGCCATTGGACCCTCTGGAAGTGAGTGGCTCAGCGCCACGGGTTCGAGACACGCCACAGACAGGAAACGTCGCGCGGAAGATGGCCAGTCTGGCTACCGAGCACGGTGAAAAGACTACCGTGATGATCTCCAAAGAACGCTATGCTCTTTTACGGTTGGGTGCTCCGACGCAGGCTGCGCGGCAGTGTGACGTCTCGCGACCAGACATCCGCAACTCGAACATGCAACCCGATCAATGCTGGCATCAGCAGCAGGACGAAGAGCGCACCAAAAAAGATACCGAACCCAAGTGAGACCGCCGTCGGTATCAGGAATTGCGCTTGCAGGCTCTGCTCCAGGATGAGCGGCGTTATGCCCAGGGCCGTTGTCAGCGTCGTCAAGACAATAGGCCGGGTTCGGCTCGCTACGGCATCGGCAATGGTGACGGTGACGTCTTCGGGCACGTCGTCGCTGGCGACACGGGTCTCATAGGCATTCAGGATCAGAAGCGATGCGTTGATCAGGATGCCCGAAAGCCCGATGATGCCGAATATCGACAGGAGCGTCAGGTTGATGCCGACGAGGGCATGACCGATCAACGCACCGAAGAGCCCGAAGGGCACAGTGGCCAGCATCAGGATCGGCTTCGCGAAGGACTGGAAGGCAAGGGCAAGGATCGCGAACATCGCAAAGAGCGCCAGTGAAAAGTTCTGCGTGATTGCGGCACCAAAGCGACCCTGTTCCTCCTGCTCGCCCCCTAGCGAGATCTCGACGCCCTCATAGCTGTCCTGAAGATCGGGCAGGACATTTTCCAGCACGTAGGAGGTTTCCGCGCCGCCGGACGTCACAGCAATGTCCACGTCCGCCTCAACGGTCGTGATCTCGCGCCCGTCAAGACGCGTCAGGCTGGTCGGTGCGGGCGCAAGCGTAAGCCTGGCGAGGCTGGACAATGGAATGCGCGCTTCGCCGACCGGGATCCGCAGCTCAGCGATATCCGCTAGCGTCCTGCGCTGCTCTTCAGGCAGGCGCACGCGAATTTCGACCTCTTCCCTGTCCCGCACGAAGTCCGCGGCAAGCGCCCCGAAGACGGCAGCGCGGAGCTCATTGGCGATACTCGCCAGTCGGACCCCAAGGGCTTCAGCTTCGGGAGACAGGCGAATACGGACCTCCTCGGCGGCAGTGGCATCGCTGGAGCGGACGGCGAAGACGCCCGCGCGTTCAGCGAGCGCTGCGCGAAGTTCCTCGACGGCGCCGTCGCGGGCGTCCTCTGTCGCGGCCGAGACCTGGAGTGAGATTGGCGCGCCTACACCCACCAGAGTGGCCGAGAACGTCAATTCCCGTGCGCCCGGGACTATGCCAACTTCCTCGCGCCAGAGGCGTTCAAGGTCGGCGGCGGGAAACTCGCGCGTCTCGGAGTCCTCTATCTTCAAGTCGATCGTGGCCCGGTTCGGAAAACCTCCGCCTCCGGCACCTCCGGGGCCGCCCGACCCCGAGTTAAAGCCCACGGCGATGGCGGTGGCCTGAAGGACGTCTTCCGCATCTAGGCCTTGTTCTTCGGCAAGCCGCTCAACGGCCCGCCCGGCGGCTTCGGCGATGTCTTTGGCCACCTCCAACGTGCGCGTTTCGCTCGTTCCGGCGGGCAGCTCGACGGTGGAGGCGATGAAGTTGCCTTCGATTTCGGGAAAGAAAACGAAGCGGATGGTACCACTGGTCAACAGCGCCGTGGAGGCCATGAGCGCTCCGCATAGTGTCAGGATCATAAAGAGCGGCTGGCGCGCCGCAAAGCGGGCAGCCCCGTGGACCGGGCCGTCGCGCAACCCGTCGAATCCGCGGCTTACCCGATTACGGGCCCAGTCCGTCGCTCGCCGGGGCGACCACCGGCGCGGCGGATCCGTCGACAAATGCGCGAGGTGCTGCGGCAGAATGAAGAAGCTCTCAACGAGCGACAGTGCGAGCACCATGATGACGACCGCCGCCACCGGCCCGATGAAGGAGCCCGACGTGCCCGGCAGAAAGAGGAGCGGGACAAAGGCAGCGATCGTCGTAAGTACAGCATAGATGACAGGGCGGGCCATGCGCGTCGCACCGTCCTTTGCGGCCTCTATCCCTTCGGCGTCCCGCTGACGTTCCTCATAGACGGACTCGCCGACCACGATGGCGTCATCCACCACGATGCCGAGCGCGAGGATGAACCCGAAAAGCGATAACTGGTTTATGCTGACACCGAAAATCAACATCAGCCCGAATGTCGCGAAAAAGCTCACGGCGATCCCGGCGGACACCCAGAACGCGATCCGTAGATCGAGAAATAGCGTCAGAAGGAACAAGATCAAAGCCGCACCGATGGCGGCGTTCTTGATGAGCAGGTCGATCCGGCCCCGCAGGCTGTCGGCCTCATTCCGCCATTCCGTGAGCGTGACGGTTTCCGGCAGGAATGCCGCGAAGTCGTCCTGAAGATAAGCCCGCGATTTTTCCACGATGTCGAGGACCTGCTCATTGCCGGAGCGATAGACCGTGAGATAGATCGCGGGCGCTCCGTCCAGCGTGGCAAGCGTTGCGTCCTGAGCCAGCCCGTCGCGGATCGTGGCGATATCGCCCAGCATCACGGTAGGCCCTGCCCCGTCGGCCACGACAACGATGTCGGTCAGATCGGCGCCGGTGACTTCCTCGCCCAAGGCACGGACTTGGAGGCGCGTCTCCCCGGACCGTAGGATGCCGCCCGACAGGTCGAGGTTTTCGGCGGAGATGACGTCCGCTACCCCGTTCAGGCTCAGCCCGTAGGCACGCAAGGCGCGGCGGTCGATTTCCACGCTGATTTCGTCACCGGGGGCGCCTGTCACTTCGACGGAGTTGATCCCGTCGAGCGATTGCAGCCCGTCCTGCGCCGTGCGCGCGATGTCGCGCAACTGCGGCAACGCCATATCGCCAGACAGGATGTATTGGATGGCAAGTTCCTGCGGTTCAACCTCGACGATCACAGGATCCTCCGCACCGCCGGGAAAGGTCGTTATTCCGGCGACGGCCGTCTCGATGTCGTTGCGCACCGTGGAGACATCCGCGCCGCGCTGTAAATCCACGGTGACGACGCCAAGGCTCTGTTGCGCCGAGCCGGTGATCTTGCGCACGCCCTCCAGCGCGCGGACTTCGTTTTCGATGGGCTTCAGGATTCCCTCCGAGACATCCTGCGGCGAGGCGCCGGGGAAGGGCACAGTGACGGATACCGCGCTGGTCGAGATCTCGGGAAAGTTCTTCACTGTCAGATTTGACAAACCGAAAAGGCCGACAGCGATGAGGGCCAGCATAAGCAGGTTCGGAAAGACCCGGTTGTCGATAGCGTTGCGGATCAGGCGGGACATCGGACTAACCCTCGGCCTCTGGCCCGCCCGTCTGCGCATCCTGCATCTGCACCTCAATGCCTTCAGCAAGGGTTTGCAGGGGCGTCACAAGGATTTGGGTCTCAGGCGTAAGGTCTTGGGCTTGCACGATGACGCGGTCGCCCATGCGTCGTTGCAGAGTGTAGGCAACGTGCATCAGCGTGCCATCGTCAGCCACACGCCATACCTCCTGACCCGGCAGAAGTGCGCGTGCCGGCAGGGCATACAGAATCTCCTGCGAACTGGGCAGCGGCAGTTCCACATCGACAAGTTGATTGAGCACGAGCGATACGCCCCCGCCAAACGGCGCCTCAATTCGCGCGAGGACTTCGATGAGGCGGGTCTGCGCATCAAGCTCTGGCGACACGGAAAAGACGCGAGCCGTCCGAGATGTTTTGGCGCCCCGCGCCGTGAAGGTGATGTCGCTGCCTTGAAGAGCACCAGCGGTCGCGAACTGGGTATACTCCGCCTCCGTCAACGCGGTCCGCAGCTCTGCGTGGTCGGCGCGGGCGACACGGCCCAGAACTTGCCCGGGTTGGACGACCGATCCCGGAGGCGCATCGGCTGCGAGGACAATCGCATCGAAGGGTACGGAAAGCTGCGTGTCGCTCAATCTCTCTTCAGCCAGAATGATTGCCGCCTGCGCAGAGGCAACATCCGCGTCCGCGCGCGCAAGAGCTGCTGAAAGCTGCTCGATCGTTGCCTCAGAAGCAAAATCGTCGCGCGCCAGCTTCTCCTGGCGGTCGAGCGAGGTCTGCGCGTCGCGCCGGGCGGCCTCTGCTCCTGCCAGCGCGCTTTCCGCCTGGGCAAGTTCGGCCTGGAACGTGGTCGAAGAGAGGCTGACAAGCGGGGTACCGGCTGGAACGATTTGCCCGATCTCGAACTCGGGCAGGACAACGCTGACCTCGCCAGCTACCTGCGCCGTCACGTCAAGCGCGTCCGCGGCGCGCACGAAACCTGTCGTTACGATGGCCGGCGGCGTGTCCAGCAGCTCTGGACGGATGACCTCGACCAAAGGTGCTCCAGGCTCTTGAGCATCCGCCTGCTCGTCGCCGCCCCGGAGCAACGCAAACGCAACGCCACCCGCAAGCACTGCGGCTCCGAGCCCGGTGAGCAAGAGCGATCCGACCTTCATGAGACGGCTGCCAAGTGGTTCAAGCGATCGCTCATGCGGCCATCCGGACGGCTTTGATCATGACGAGTTCCTTGATCCCTAGGCCGCCTTCCTCGCGCCTGGAGCCGGACCGCGTGATTGAAGCAGAGTCTGCACCCTTCGCGCTGGGTGTCGAATTGATGAACCTGATTTGCGTCGTCATCGCTTAAGCTCCTTCACGGGCGTTCGATGCGCCAACTTTCGGGGACGTCGGTAGTTCCATCCTTCCGATGGTGCGTCGTGTTGCGCAAAGCTCGCCCGGCACAACGAAGCGGTAGGCCAGCAGTCCGACCGACAGCAGGATGAGCGCGCCCCCACCGGCCCACATCATCGCGGCGGCCAATTGCTGATCCGCGAGCGCCGTCAATCCATAGGGCGCGGCGGTGATCTCATGCCATGGGTGCCACGCGGTTGTGGAGAACAACAGGATCGCGGAAAGCAGCGTCATCTGGCCTGCCGTGCAGGCCAAGGCAAGCACGCCCTGACCAGGCTGCGTTGCAAGGCTGGCGACAAGGTTCGAGGCAAGCCACCACGCAGCGCCGATGAGCGAGAGGTGCATCAGCCAATACGTCAGGTCCGATTGCAACGTCGCGGCGTAAGGAAGAGGGCTATGCCAAAGCCAGAAGAGCGCCGCGAAGGACGCCGCCGCAATCCACGTCTGGCCCGGGATGCGACGGCTTACCAAGGGCCAAGCCAGCGCAAGCACCGGCGCCGCCACGAGCGTCAAAAGGATGTGCTGCGCCACGCGCGCGGAAAAGAGCGACATGGACAGGGCGCAGAGCGGCGAGATGAAGAGCAGCGCTACGAGCGACCACCCAGCAAAGGACAGCCGGTTCGGTGCCCGCCACATCAGCACGATCCCGAAAAGTGCGAGACCAGCCAGAAGCGCCGGATCAAACAGCCACCGCGACAGCAGCTCCTGAGGTGTCGGGGGCGTCCCGCAAAAGGGGATATAGGGGTCCATCGTGCCTTCCTTCGTTAACCGCAGCTGCTCATCAAAACTGCCGGCGCCGCCGTGAACAGGATCGCGACGACCGAAATGATGCCCGTCCAGCGCGCCGCGACGGCAAGCTCGACGCCTCCGGGCCTGAAGATGCTCCACCCTGCCGCAAGGACGGCGGGGACGGTGACGACGATGATGGCGATATCGACGAGGCCGAACGTCACGAAGCCACGGTTCGCACAGGCTGCAGACAGCGCCGCATAGACAAAGATGAAATGTGCAGTCCACACCAGCGCAGGTCGCGCGATGCCGCGCAAAAGCCGTGAGACGTCGGGGGCCGTATCATCGCCGGTCATGACAGGACCCCCAGCTGCGGTGCGCAAAGGAGGAGCGCCATGATGACCAGCATCGCGCCAGTGACCTTCGCATAGGTCGCACGGTTGAGCTCCGGCAGGGTCTGCTCCGCGCTGACCTGACCAGCCAGCTTGCGCGCGCCCATGATTGCGCTCCAAAGCGCTAGAATACCGCAGTGGATTGCAACGAAGACCACCGTCACCGTCAGCGTCGCTCCCAGGGCGGAGGCGAGGGGATCGGTCGCCTGCATAGACCAGAGCAGGGCCGCCCCTGCCCCGAGCGAGATCAAAACGCATAGCATGTCGGCCAGCACGTTCGTGCGCGCTTTGCCAAGCTCGCAGAGCACGGCGAGGCCAAGCCCCAGCACAGCGGCCGCGGCGGCAAAAATCGGGTCGGCCAAGCCCGCGGTCGTGGTGAAGCTCGGCCAAACGTTCCAAAGGTACAGCACCGCAAAGCACAGCGAGGCAAAGAGCGACCCAATGATCAGCAGCGTACCCACGATCGCGACATGGGTATGACTGACGCGAGAGACGGCATTTACCGGCAACACACCATCGGGGCCGCTATTGTGGGTTTCGCCGGTAAAGGACGGCTCCCACGCCCAGATGCAGAAAATGACCAGCGTCGCGACCGCGGCAGCGGCGGCGACCAGATACGCACCTGCCAGAAGCGCGACGGCGGCCACGGCGACACCCACCCCGGCCCAGAGGGGAATGAAGGTGGGATGCGGAAGGCGGATTATCTGATGTGGCTCTCCGGTGACGGGATGGCAGCCGATCGTCTCGCGGCGGCCACGGGGCGCGCCCCGCAGGCTGCCGTCAATCTCATGGGCCTCAGCCTCCAACAGACGCGGATCGTCCCACAGCGGCTCGCGCGAGGTCACGCGCGGAATGGCGTGGAAGTTGTGCCCTGGTGCCACGGCCGGATAGAGCCACTCCAGCGTGCCCGCGCCCCAGGGGTCACGCCCGGCTGGCGTGCCGGTCCAGCGGTGGCGTATGAAGTCTAGCATGAAGATCAGGATGCCGGCGGCGAAAATGTAGGAGCCGAGCGTCGACAACATGTTGAGCCGGTCCCAGCCCAGCCCCTCAGGGTAGGTCGCGATCCGGCGCGGCATCCCCCGTAGGCCTGTGATGTGCATCAAGAAGAAGGTGATGTGAAAGCCGGAGAACATAAGCCAGAAGGCCCACTTTCCCAAGCGTTCCGACATCATGCGACCGGTGAAATGCGGCGTCCAATAGTAAAATGCCCCAATGAGCGGGAAGACCATGCCACCGATCAGCACGTAATGCAGGTGCGCGACCACGAAATAGCTGTCATGAGCCTGCCAGTTGAAGGGCACAGCGGCCAGCATCACGCCGGTTAATCCGCCCATCACGAAGATGAACAGGAACCCGAGGATGAAGAGCATCGGCACCTTTAGCTGGGCACGCCCGAGCGCGAGGGTGCCGATCAGCGCGAAGATTTGGACGCCCGTCGGGATCGTGACGACCGTGGAGGCTGCCGAAAAGAGCGACAGAGAAATCGTCGGCAAGCCGGTCGAGAACATGTGGTGCGCCCAGAGGCCGAAGCTGATGAAGCCCATCGTCACAACAGCCGCCACCACAAAGCCGTAGGAAAAGAGCGGCTGGCGCACGAAGGTCGGCAGCATTGTCGCCACCATGCCCGCGGCGGGCAGGAAGATGATGTAGACCTCCGGATGCCCAAAGAGCCAGAAGAGGTGCTGCCAAAGCAATGGGTCGCCGCCCATGGCGGGATCGAAGAAGGGCAGCCCTATGACCCGTTCCGCCTCCAGGAGGAGCGAGCCGATGATCAGCGGGGGAAAGCCGATGGCGATCATGAAAGCCGTGACCAGCATGTACCAGCCAAAGATCGGCATTTTCGTCAGCGACATGCCGGGCGCACGTGTGCACAGGATCGTGGCGATGATTTCCACGGCGGCGGTGACGCTGGCGATCTCCGCGAAAGTCACGCCGATGAGCCAGAAATCGGCGGAAAGCCCCTCCGTGTATTCGCGGGTCGAGAGTGGCGTGTACATGAACCAACCGCCATCCGGCGCGGCATCGAAGAGGAACGACGACAGCACGATGATCCCGCCGAAAAGGTAGCACCAGTACCCGAACGCCCCGAGCCGGGGAAACACCATGTCCCGCGCCCCTAACATCAGAGGAAGCAGGTAAACGGCAAACCCTTCGAGGATCGGGATCGCGAAGAGGAACATCATCAGTGTCCCGTGCATCGTAAAGACCTGGTTATAGGTCTCTGCGTCGAGGAACGTGTTGTTGGGCACGATAAGCTGTGTGCGCACCAGAAGCGCGAGAAAGCCCGCGATCAGAAAGAAGATCAGCCCCGTCACGATAAAGCGCTTACCGACCACGCGGTGCGAGACGGATGAGAGCTTGCGCCAGCCCTTGGGCGTCGCCCAGACCTCCTCATAGGTGGGATGTCTTTCTTCGAGGATCGGGCCCTGCTCATGTGGCTCGGTAATGGTTGCATCCGTCATTTGAGGCTGTCCAAGTAATGTGCGACAGCGCGAAGTTCCGGTCCCGTCAGGTGATTGTAGGACGGCATGTTCGCGCCCGGTTTCATGTCCTGCACGTCGGCGATCCATCCTGCGAGGTTGCCGACGTTCATGGGCCACATTCCTGCGCCCAGCGAGGCGCGCGCGCCCACCCGGCTAAGGTCGGGTCCGAGAACGCCGCCTTCGGCTTCGCCCCGGATCGCATGGCAGGCCGCGCAGCCAGCATTCATGAAGACGTCTCGCCCTTGGCGCAGCGCAATCGTATCGGGATCGCGGGCTTCGTTGCGCAGATCGGCGACGAAGGCGCGAAATTCCTCCGGCGTCACCACTACAACTTCAAAGGCCATCAGCGGATGCGAGAGCCCGCAGAATTCAGCGCATTGCCCGCGAAACCGCCCGAGCTCGTTTGCCGTGACCGTCAGCTCGTTCACCCGGCCCGGGATCATGTCCATCTTGCCGCTGATCGAAGGGATCCAGAAGGAATGGATCACATCTTCGGATGTCAGGCGGAAGGTGACAGGCTCCCCTAACGGCAGGAAGATCTCATTGCCGTCGCGCACTGGGTCGCCGGTGGGATCGTAGGTCACGTCCCACCAGAACTGGTAGCCGCGGACGTCGATGATCGTCGCGTTCTCGCCGCCCGCTCGGATCGCTGCCAAGGTGAGTGTCGAGCCGACGACGAGGATGACAAGTGCACCGGCGGGAATGGCGACGCCACCGGCCCAGATCCACCACGTGCGCGCGCCCGTCGTGCGGAACCACGCCCATGCGAGCGCGCCCATCACGCTCAGAAATATCAAAGCACCGGCCACATGTAGCGCGGTGGTCAGCGTTAGCGTCAGTTCCGCGCCAAGCCCAGCCGCGTCGAGCGCGGACTGGCTGCCGAATTGGCCGAGCGTGCTCTCTTCATCAATCATCGGTAGTGCCCGAGTGCCAGGAGGTAGGCTGCCATGTCTTCGGCATCTTCATCAGAGACGCCCATATCCGGCATCGCGGTCTCGGGCGCATAGAGCGGCGGATCGATGAGCCAGTTGGTTAGCGTGCCGGGCCCGTTCGGGAGGATACCGGCGATATACGCACGTTCTCCGAAGCGGGTCAGCGATGGCCCGACCGTGCCCTTTGCTCCGCTCACCCCGGGAATGATGTGGCAGGATCCGCAGCCGTACTCGATCATGAGCGCCGGTCCACGGGCAGCTACCGCGCCGCGCACCTGCAACTGCGCAGTCTCCCATTCCACCTCTCCATCGAGGGGTTGGGAATTGTACCAGTCCCGCAGCATGGTCCATCGGACGTCGACCCACGAAACTGCCTGCCCTACGACATCTTGGCGCGGCGTCGCGAGCGCCCAGAGTGCCACGAGGCCCCCAGCAACCACGACGACAAACGCCGACACCGCGAGGCGAAGAGGTCGCATGCCTGACGCTTCGGCCATGAAGCTTACTCCGGCTCGGTAAGGGGGTTGGCTACGCGCGCATAGTACTCGCTTACTGCGCGCATATCCTCGCTGGACATCTTCTCGGCGATGGCGGCCATGACGTTCATCGCGTCGTTGTCGCGCACGCCGTCTTTCCAAAGCTCGAGCTGGTAGACCATGTAATCCGCGTACTGACCGGCCAGGTAGGGAACCGAAGGCGGATTGCCTGTGCCCTGCGCGCCATGACAATTCACGCAGGCCGGAATGCCCCGCTCTGCCGAGCCCACCGCGGCCAGTTGACCGCCCCATTGCAGTAGCGACTGGTCGACCTCTCCAACGGACGGGATATGGGGCGCACGCATGGCGGCGTAATAGGCGGACACGGCCTCGCGTTCGCGGTCGGTCAGACGTTGGGCCACCCCGCTCATGATCCGGTTGGGGCGCGCGCCGGAGGCATAGTCGTTGAGCTGCTTGTAACTGTACCAACCCGGAAGGCCCGTCAGCCGCGGAAACGAGCCCGACCCTTCCCCTGCGCCCGACGCGCCGTGGCACGTGATGCAGGCCATGCCAGAGCCGCCATTTTCGGCACCGCCCATGGCGACGAGACGACCGAGCTCGAGCAGGTCATCGTCGGGGGCCGCGTTCACTGTGACGTTGAAGAGCGTCCGGTCATCTGACAGCCGCTCTTCCAGATCGGCGAGGCTGTTCTCCTCGAGGCCAGAATTCATCTGGGCCAAGGCGACTATCGGAGCAATCGACAGGACTCCGAGGAGAAGGGCGATTTTGGGAGATAGGGACATCGGGCCTCCTTCACGCATCCATGAGCGGACGCGGATTGCCAAGGTAGTCGTTCTTCATGTGATCGAGCGTCCAGTACGCCAGCCCCATGAGCGGCCCCGTGGGGTTGTAGCCCAGGTTCTGCGGGAAAAGGCATGCGCCGAAGACGAAGACGTTGTGGTGGTCCCACATCTGGCCAAAGCGATTGACGACGCTCGTGGTCGGATCAGTGCCCATCACCGCGCCGCCGACATTGTGCGTCGTCTGGTAGGGCACAATCGAATAGCTGTTGCCCTCAGCAGCGAGGTTCGCTGATGAGACCGATGTGACATGATCCATGCTCTTGGCGAGCTCGACGGTGCGGTCGAGCACATACTTGATCATGCGGCGGTCATTGTCGGGAAAATCGAACGTCATCCGCATAAGCGGGCGTCCATATTTGTCGGTCCAGGTGGGGTCCAGATCGAGGTAGTTTTCCGGCGTGGACATCGAGGAGCCGTGAATGACGAAATCGGCGTGGCGCAGGTAGTTCTCCCGCACGGCGCGCTTCCATTCGGCACCCCAGGCCGGGGTCCCCTCCGGCGTTGGCTGATAGCTGATCGGGCGGCCATTGTACTGCTTGCAGGCAATGTAGCCGCCGCCGACGAAGTCGAGATCGGAATGATCGAAGTTGTCGCCGTTGTAATCGTCCACGATGGTGCCCAAGGCACCCGCCCCCATGAAGGGGTTCGTGGTGATGGTGTCGTCAAAGAAGGCATCGACGGCCGCAATGGTCTGATAGGCATAGTTGCGACCGACCGTCCCGGTCCGGGTTTCGGGGTCGTAGGGCGTGCCAAGACCGGACACGAGCATGAGGTGCACATTCCAAAGCGAGTAAGCGCCCATGCACACGATGTCGGCGGGCTGGAACACCTCCTGGCCATCGGCATCGACATAGGTCACGCCCGTTGCGGTTTGGCCATCCGCCGATTTTTCCACGCGTAGCACGGTGCTTTCGAAACGGATCTCGAAGTTCTCGTGATCCTTGATGCGGTCGTAGACGCAGATGATGGGATCGGCCTTGGCGAAGTAGCCGCATCCGAAGCGCTCGCAGAAGCCGCAATAGGGGCAGGCATGGAGCGTCGCGCCATAGGGGTTTTCGTACTGCTCCGTGACGTTGGCGGAGGGCATGGGAAATGGGTTCAAACCTGCACGCTCCGCCGCCTCCTTAAAGAGCGTCGATGAGATCGGCTGCTTCATCGCAGGTGTGGGGTATTCAGAGCTGCGCGGCCCTTCGAACGGATTGCCGCCCTTGCGCGTCTCGCCGTTCAGATTGCCGGCATACCCGGCAGCGCCGCACACCTTTTCGAAGAAATCTAGATGCGGTTCGAGTTCGTCATAGGTGACACCCCAATCCTGGATCGTCAGGTCGTCAGGAATGAAGTTTGCGCCGTAGCGCTCCTCGTAATGCGATCGTATGGTCAGGTCAGAAGCAAGCGGGCGCCAGATTTGCCCATTCCAGTGTATGCCCGCCCCGCCGAGCCCCTCGCCGGGGAGGAACGATCCGAGCCGACGCATCGGAAGCGCGCGCTGATCGCGATTGTTGCGGAACGTGAGCGTGTTCTGCTTCACGTCCATCATGTGCCCGTATTGCAGGGCGTATTTCAGCTCGTCATGCTCCTCGGGGCCTGCAAAGCTAGTGGCGTCATGACGGGTTTTGCCTCGCTCGATGATCACGCAGCGCTGGCCTGCATTGGCGAGCTCATAGGCCACTGTCAGGCCGGTCCAGCCACCACCGATGATGACCACGTCGGTTTTCGGAAGCGTCTTAGCGGTCATCTGTATCACCTGCGTTTGCCGGGCGAAGACGCGGCATGGCGCCGGTGCCTCCAGGTTGGTGGTTCACGCCCATGGGAGGTTGCCGGTACGGCCTGTTGTGCTTGTCGATAAAGCTGAGGTAGTAAGCGTGCGCTCCGGGGAAGCCGACCATCTTCCACCCCGCGTAGTCCGCGTTGCCGCCATAAATCGGGTCTGCGAAATAGCCCTGATTGGTGAGCTTCCAGACCTCGTCGAAAAACTGTTTCGAAGACAGATCGCCAAATGGCACCTCGTCCTCGGAGAGCGCCGTCGCGTGCGCCTCGAATTCTGCTGCTTCTGCGGGGGCATTGGCCATCGCTTCCACGAGGCCCAGCCGCATAAACTCAGCCGGGGTAAGCGGGAGTTGATAACCCTGCTCGGGTGTCCCCTCGTCGAACGGGCCATCTAGAAAAAGACCCTCGCCCTTGCCGTAGCCGCTGCTCATCTGCAGATCGATGAAATCCACGACACCGGCCTCGCTCGCGCTCGGAAATTCGTCGCGCGGGATCAGCGTGTCGCAAAGGCTCGCCAGGTATTGAGCCTCGTCATTGGATAAAAAGAAGAAGGGTTGATCGTCTATTTGCGCGAACGCGTGGTTGACGGACACAGAGGCTGCAAATGATGAAGCGAGTGCCCGGTTGAGGATCTGTCTTCGAGAAAAATGCGCTGCTGTCATGTTGGGTACCGACTAGGTTGCCTGCCCCGTCAACCGCCCTCCACGAACCTCGTTCCCGTATTTTTACGATTCTTTTTGATCGGCCCCAAACAGGCCATCCAGCGCCTCCCGGTCGTCTTCACTTGTGGCAAGCAGCAATGTCTGCCCCTCGCGCAGCTTTGTGTCGGGGCCGGTCAACGTCTTCTCACCATCTTCGAGGACGGCCACGACCCGCGCGTTTCCTGGCAGATCGACAGCGCCCAGCGTCTGCCCGGAAAGGTCGCCTGAAATGCAGTAGCGGGCGAAATGAAGGTCGTCGATCGCGTCGAGCTGCGTCCAGATATCGGGATCATCCTCGAGCGATCTGATGATGGATTGGGCCACAGTGACATGGGGCGTCACGATATCCTCAAGGCCCAGCTCATCGCAGATGCTCAGAAGCTCCGGCCTGACGATCTGCAGGGTCACACGCTCGTATCCGATGGACCGCCCCACCACCGCAGCCAGGATGTTGACGTCGTCGTGGTTCGTCATGAGAAGCAAACCGTCGGCGCCGTCCCCGTAGGCATCACTCAGGATCTTGGGAAAAGTGCCATCCCCTTCGATCATGCCGCAGTCAAACTCATCGGCCAGCGCGTCCAGACGCGCAGCAGACTTGTCCACCAACACGGCATCATGACCTTTTTCGAGCAGCGCGGTGATCGTTGCCCGACCCAAACGCGATGCTCCGACGACAACGATCCGCATGGTTTATCCTTTCCTCACGTTCCAGGTGCTGGGCAAAAGAACGACGATGAGGGCGACGAATTCCAGCCGCCCCAGATACATGGCCGCAATGAGCGTCACCTTGAGATGCGGCGCCAGGTCAGGTGCGGTAACACCGCTGCTTAGCCCGACAGTGGACAGGGCCGAGGCAACCTCGAAAAGCGAGCCGAGCGGATCCGCGCCAGAGGCTAGAAAGACGGCCCATCCCACCAGCAAGGAGACGAAATAGAGGCCAAAGATCGTGGCCACTACGATCACCCTGTCCGTCACGACCAGACCATCGGCGTCCTTCAGATGCGTCCGCGCGCTCGCGGGCACGCGGGTCCGCAGGAACGACAAGCGTACCATCGCATGGGCCAGCAAAACACGGCTGATCTTGATCCCGCCGCCCGTGGAGCCTGTATCCGCGCCGATGACCATGCCCACAACAAGGATCAGCAACAAAAGCGGCGCCATGGGCATGTCGCTGGTTGAAAATCCAGCGGTGGTCATGGCGCTCAGAAAGTTCAGCGCATGGAGATAAAGCTCTGCGGGATCGGTCGTGACGCTAATGGCAAAGGCAGCCGTGTAAAGCGCGCAGCCCCCCACCAGGAGCCCACACGTCGCCACGACATGAGATCGCGACAGCGCCGTTCGGACCCCGTCGCGCCACGCGAGCATGTAGAACAGAAACGAAACAGCCGCGAGCACACAGATCAAAATGACCATGCCCTGCGCCAAGGACGAGTAAGACGCCAGAGAGTCACCCCGCGGTGCAAAGCCGCCCGTGGAGACAGCCGCGAGCGCGATGCTGATCGCATCCACCGGACCCGGGATCAGCACGAGGCAGACCGCGACCGCGAGAAGTGACAAAAGTGCGTAAATGACCAGAAGGTGGCGCGCCTGCGCCCTTACAGAGCTTAGCCTGTCCCGCTCCGAAAAGTTCGAGCCGGCCATGGCAAGCGACGCGCCCCGCGAGCCGGTGAAGATGGCGATGCCGGCGAAGGCGATGGCGAAGCCGCCGCACCATTGTATCCACCCGCGAAAGAGATGGGCGGAGGCCGGCCATCCCTCGGCGTCACGGGCCACGGTCAAACCAGTCGATGTTATGCCCGACGCCGCTTCGAACACCGCATCGAGCGGCGAAAATCCCAGAACCACGAAGGGCGGCACGACGCCCGCGCCCGCGATCAGAAAAAGGAGCGCGAACGCCGTCAGCGCTTCGATGTGTCGAAGGCCGTCGCGAAAGACCGGCGCCCGCGTCCACGATATCACCAACGCCAGCACGACGATCTGCGGCAAGAGAGACGCCGCCAATGCAACGTCTCCAAAGGCCGCGAACATCAGCGCGGGGGGGAGAAACAGCGCCATCAGGACGGGAGCCTGTTGCACCACGGCCAATCCGAGTTCACGGGGCCGGACGGTGTGCGCTGCTGACTCAGCATCGCGTGACGACCCAAAGCCGCTGTTTTCTATCCACCTTTTCATTCTGCTGCGACAACACCGCGCGAAACGGCAAAGTTCCGGGCCCTGCGCATCGCGTGCGGGCGCGCTCGGGAAAACGGGAACCTTGCGCGCTGCCATTGCTTGATGTGTCACACTGGCACAAGCGAGGTCACGCCGCGATGGAGAGCGTTTCCAACGAAATCGCCTTGCTCGATCTATTCGTGATCGTAGCTTATCTCGCCCTGATCATCGGCATCGGCGTCTGGGTCAGTCGGTCAACGAAAAGCGGTGAAGACCTCTTTCTTGCGGGACGCTCTCTGGCCTGGGGCACAATCGGTTTCTCGCTCTTTGCCTCAAACATCTCGACGTCCACGCTTATCGGTCTCACGGGATCGGCCTACGGCGACGGAATCGCGGTATCCGCTTATGAGTGGATGGCCGGTATCCCGCTGCTTCTCCTGGCTTTCGTCTTCGCGCCGCTCTTCCTGAAGTCGCGGATCACGACGACACCGGAGTATCTCGATCTGCGCTACTCGCGCCGCGTCCGACTTTACTTCTCGGGTCTCACGATCGTCTTCACCGTCATCGTCGATACGGCAGGCGGCCTCTACGCAGGAGCGGTCGTGATGCAGGTGTTCTTTCCGGAGATCGAGATCTGGATGACCTGCGTCGCGATCGGGCTCTTCGCCGGGATCTATACGGCCTTTGGCGGGCTCAAGGCGGTGGTCTTTACCGATGTGCTGCAATCCATCGTGCTCCTGACGGGCTGCGCGATCCTCGCTTTCATGATGTTCCGCAACCTGGGCTTTTCATGGGCGGACATGCAATCCCAGTTGCCCGACGGCCATCTGAGCGTCGTCAAGCCCATCGATGATCCGCAACTGCCCTGGTTTGGGCTGTTCTTTGGCGTCTGGCTCCTCGGATTTTGGTACTGGGTCACGAACCAGTACATCGTCCAGCGGGTGCTGGGCGCAAAGGACCTCAAGAACGCACAGTGGGGCGCGATCCTCGGCGGCATGCTGAAACTCACGCCGCTCTTCATCATGGTCCTGCCAGGGGCTATGGCGGTGTCTCTCCTTCCCGACATCCCTGAAAACGACCAGGTGTTCCCCATCATGATCACGGAGATCCTGCCGGCCGGCCTCACAGGCCTCGTGTTGGCCGGCCTGATTGCGGCCATCATGTCGAGCGTGGATTCGACGCTCAATTCGTCTTCCACCCTCATCGTGCACGATTTCATCAGCGACCCCGATGAAGAGCTCGCGCCCGAGAAATCCAAACGATACGGACAGATGGCCACGATCACGTTCATGATCATCGCCATCGCCTGGGCCCCGCTGATCCAATATGCGGGCGGGCTGTGGGATTACCTCCAGCAGATGTTCTCAGTGCTCGTGCCGCCGCTCGTGGTGCTCTTCCTCGGCGGAGCCCTCTGGCGGCGTGGCACAGGCCCTGCCGCCTTTTACACGCTCATCATCGGCCACGGCCTGGGCGCGTCGCTCTTCGTCTTGCGCATGATCGAGGTCTGGCCGCTGCACTACACGATCAACGTCGTGATCATGACAGTGGTCAGCGCGGTCATCTTCGTTGTCTTCAGCCTCCTCGATGACCGCCACGAAGTGAGCGACGACGTGATCTGGACCCCCAAGAAGGCCCTCGATCACGAAGGCGGCTTCCGGGGCGGCCTGCTGAGCGACGTGCGTCTTCACGCGGCCGTGCTCGTGGCATCGATTGCAATCATTGCCTTCGTCTTCTGGTAGCGGGCGCGCGGAGCGGAGATCAAATGGATCGAACCCGAATATACGCCCTGCGAGAGGCGGCACGACCGGGATCGTCGCGCCCATGACCGCTGTGGCAACGCCTTACATCCTGATGATCTTCACCGCGGCGGCCCTCGTCATCGCGGCAGCCGGCGTCGTCATCACGAAGGATGCAGACCGCCTCGCGGACAAAACCCGCCTCGGCGAAGCCATGGTCGGCGCCATTTTCCTCGGGATGGCGACATCACTCTCGGGCTCGGTCGTCTCCGTCACAGCTGCCCTCGATGGACGCGTATCGCTCGCCTTCGCCAACGGTGTTGGCGGCATCGCGGCCCAAACGGCCTTCCTGTCCCTCGCGGATATCATGTTCCGCCGCGCCAACCTCGAACACGCCTCAGCAGAGCTCGCCAACGTCCTTCAGGCGGCTATGCTGGCCTTCCTTCTAAGCCTCACTGTCGTGGCCGCGACCGGGCCCAACATTACGATCCTCGGCATCCATCCCGTCTCCTTCGTCCTGCCGGTCTTCTACGTGCTCGGCCTGCGCGCGGGTGCCCAGCTCCGCAAGGAGCCGATGTGGCACCCAGCCAGAACAGCCGAGACACGTGAGGACGCGCCCTCCGACAATCCCGCCGACGATGTCCCCGCCGCCATTCTCGTCGCGCGTTTTTCAGCCCTTGCCCTCGTCCTTGCTGTCGCCGGCTGGGTCATCGCGAAAGCAGCGGGGGTCATTGCAGATCGCAGCGGGCTGAGCGAGACCATCGTCGGCACGTTGCTGACCGCCGTCGCCACATCTCTGCCGGAACTCGTTACGACACTGGCCGCAGTGCGTCGTGGCGCGTTGCAACTGGCCGTCGGTGGAATCATCGGCGGCAATGCGTTCGACGTGCTCTTCCTTTCCGCCGGGGACATGGCCTACCGGGAGGGATCACTCTACCACGCGGTCGGCAATGCCGATCTGCTCTGGGTGGGCGTCGGGCTGGCGATGACAAGCGTCCTCCTCCTCGGGCTTATTATCCGACAAAGGCATGGCCCAGCGGGGATCGGCTTCGAGAGCGCGCTCATACTCGTCCTCTACCTCGGTGCCGTCGCCCTCCAGTTCACCTATAACTGAGATCCAAGTCTCAAGGTTTACGGGCCTCTCCACCCTTCTTTTCGAAGCGCTGGCATCCAAGAGACGGTCTTCCCATGCGGCCTCCCCGAGCAGTTTTCGATCGTACGCTAGCGCGCTTGGAAATCCGACCGATGAGAGGGTTTGTTGTGTGCAAAGGCAGATGGAGGCTTTGCGGAGATACCGGCACGTTTGCTGGCGGCTTCCCTGGCCGATCGAAGCCACGCATCGAAGTTGACCTTCTTAAGGAGCACCCAATTCGCTTGGGTCATGCATATTGAAGGCGATTGCATCGGCGCGGCTGGAATGTCCAAACGCCTACCTTGCGCCCTGCTGAAATGGGTCACGCTGATTTGCCATACGGTGGGCTTTTGGCGTGCCGCCCATCTGTCTGAGGAACAGCCGGTAGAAGTAGCTGACATTCTCGAACCCGCAGCTTTCGATGACGTCATAAACCGACAGTTCAGAACTGCGTATCAGCTGGGCGGCGTGTTCGATGCGGATGCGGTTGATGTATTCTGACGGGGTGAAGCCGGTGACGGCCTTGCACGTCCGACAGACGTGTTCGTGAGAGCGTCCTGCCGCAGCGACAAAACCCGCGCTTCCCTTACGGAAGACATCCGGTGAGAGGGCTGCAATACAGGCCTCGGCGAACCAGCGGGGTGTCTTGTCGGTCACGCCGCTTGAGTGATGGGCGACGCGGTTGATCAAAACCAGTAGAAACTCTTCGATATGGGCAAGGGAACGGTCTGCTGTCTGCAATTGTTCGGAAACCGTGACCGCCCGACTAAACCGCACAGGCCCGAGGTTATGGAGGTCCGGCAGCGTTTCCCTGCTATCGAAGAAGCAGCCTTTGATGGTCGCCGCATAGCGCGCGATGAGATGCTCGGCGGTTTCGGTTCGAAACATCACATTGACGATCTGACATCCGAATGTGCGGTCTGCGCGGAAGGCATGGACGTCACCGGGGCGGATGAAAACGAGCTGCCCGGCTTCGAGTGTCTGGTTGACCCCATTCACCCAGTGCGCCGTCCGGCCGGTTTCGATGAGGAATAAGCCTCTAAGGTATGTCGATGCGCATAGGGTCCAGCGAGCGCTGCAACTGATTGGCGTTACACGCGGCGCAGCGTTTGTCCTTCGACAGCAATCCGACGGAACGACCCGAGCTGTTGCGCTGGTGTTTCCCGGTCAGCAAATGTCTATCGTTGGGCGAAGAGGGCTCGGCGGTGATGCCTCTAAAGAACGATAACGGAAGTAGCTCGAGCTCTGCCTGACGTTTGATCGGCGAATACATGCGCTCGGGGGCATTGATCGGCGTCGCGAGACGCTCTCAGCCGCGGACTGGGCTTTCAAGACCTCATAGACCGCGGAGTTGGATACGCCGGATCTTGCAGCCAGGAGGGAAGCGGGCCGGCGCAGGTTTTGAACCCTCTGCCCGTCATGGGGCGATGTACTCACGTCCTAGCTTGGACATTAATAGGAAAAGCGAAACGCCGGGGCCCTCAGCGTAGACTCGCTTTTACACGGGTTCAGCGCGCAGGTCTGCCCTAAGCCGGGTTTGGCGAGGGCGCCTCCCAATATTCTCCGATGGCCACGATGCAGGATGTTCCTGTGGCGTAGTGTTGAACGATGATCCAGTCTCCGTTTGTTGGCGACACCCAGACCTCCAGCGTCGTTTCGGGATCGCGCAGTCCGGAGCCCTGCCGCTCGGCCTGTAGGGTCCGAATGAGGGTTTGGGTCATGCGGGTCCGGTCATCGCAGCTTAAATCACTGATGGACGCAACGCTCAGCGCAGGAAAAGAGGCTGCACAAAGCGCAAGGAGGGAAAAGCAACGACGCATGCCGCAACGCTACGCGACTCGTGCACCGTTTGTAACAGTAATATGACAGTTTTAGAGAAATTTGCCGCCGGGCTTGTGGGCGGAGGCGGGTGATCGTTCATTCAGCGCTGTCACATTTTCTTTACGTCAACGTCAAAAAACCGTTTCAAAACAGTCATTTTTTCTTTGCCGAACGGGCCTAGGGCTCGCCCCAGCACATTGGGGGCGATATGCTTAACATTGAAAATCTGACGAAGACGTTTGGGCCGAACACGGCTGTAGACGCGGCTAATATTCGTGTAGAAGCGCCCGCCATGATCGGGATTATCGGTCGGTCCGGAGCGGGGAAATCCACGCTTCTGCGCATGCTGAACCGGCTGACAGATGCGTCCGACGGCAGCGTGACGTTCGAAGGCGAAGAGATCACGGGCCTGACGGGTGCCGCGCGCCGCAATTGGCAGTCGCGCTGCGCAATGATCTTCCAGCAATTCAACCTCGTCCCGCGCATGGACGTCGTGTCCAATGTATTGCACGGCACGCTGAATCGCCGGTCCACCCTGGCGACAATGTTCAACCTGTATCCCCAGGCGGACATCCACAAAGCAATCGAGATCCTCGACCGGCTGGGCATCGCCGAACAGGCCCCGAAACGGGCCGAGGCGCTGTCCGGTGGCCAACAGCAGCGCGTGGCAATTGCGCGTGCGCTGATGCAGGATCCCAAGATCATCCTCGCGGATGAACCCATCGCCTCCCTCGATCCAATGAACGCACAGGTTGTGATGCAGTCGCTGCGCGACATTCACGAGGAAGACGGACGCATGGTGATCGCGAACCTTCACACGCTCGATACCGCGCGCCGCTACTGCGACCGCGTGATCGGGATGCGCGACGGGCGGATCGTTTTTGACGGCACGCCGGCACAGCTCACCACTGGTGTGGCGCGCGACATCTACGGGGCGGGCGCGGATTTTTCCGAAGCCGCGACCTCCACCGAAATCGAAACGCTGGACAGGCAAAAGCAGATCGCCTGAGCCAGTTTACCTTCCCGCCGCGCGCGGGAGTTTTTCATCCAACGGAGAAACACCGATGAAAAAGACGTTTGCAGCGGCCCTTCTGGCCACGACGGCAATTGCTGGCGCAACTTCTGCCCAGGACATCACCGAGTTCCGCATCGGCATCCTCGGTGGCGAGAACGCCCAGGACCGCCTGAACTCCTATGCCTGCCTGCAGGACTACACGACCGAGGCGCTCGGCGTGGAAACGAAACTCTTCGCGCCCGCCGATTACGCCGGCGTGATCCAGGGCCTCCTGGGCGGCACGCTCGATATGGCTTGGCTGGGTGCCTCCTCCTACGCCGCCATCCACCTGCAGGACGCGGCTGCCGTGGAGCCCGTGCTGATCAAGGTGAACATGGACGGCTCTGTGGGCTACCATTCCATCGGCTTTGCCCGCGTCGACAGCGGCATTACCTCGCTGGACGACATGTCCGGCAAGGTCTTCGGTTTCGGTGACCCGAACTCCACCTCTGGCTACCTGATCCCCTCCATCGAGATCCCGCAGGCCGGTGACGAAATCACCATGGAGCCGGGTGACTATTTCGGCGACGTGCGCTTTACCGGCGGTCACGAGCAGACCATCGTCGCGGTCTCCAACGGCGACATCGACGCGGGCGTGACCTGGGCCGACGCACAGGGCAACTGGGAAGACGGTTACAATTCCGGCGCGCTGCGCAAGGCCGTGGATGCGGGCCTCGTCGACATGAACGAGCTCGTCCAGATCTGGAAATCCAAGGTCATCCCGGAGGGCCCGATCGTGCTGCGCTCTGAACTGCCGGCCGAGGTGAAAGCCACCATGACCGAGCTCGTCGACACGCTGCACGAGCGGGATCAGGACTGCGCCTATTCCGTGGCCGCAGGTGAGACGCTTGGCTTCCAGCCGGTGACGCACGCGACCTACGAATCCATCGTCGAGGCCCGTAAGGCCAAAATCGGCGGCTAAGCCATTTTCATGACGAAGCCGGCAGCCTTCAGGGGCTGTCGGCGTTTTTTTTGGGGGGGTAAGTGCAAGGCCGACGCAACCCCCCGGGCGGCCCCCCAAAGCGTGGGGACGATCCAGTCCGACTACATGGCGCAAGTGCAGCGTCGCAGGCTTTATAGCGGGCTGACGCTTCTGGTTTTCGTGCTCCTCATGGTCTCCGGCTTCAACGTCGTGGATGACCGAAATGCAGGCGGGTTCTGGGACGGGCTCAGCCAGATCGGCGACTACCCCGCCGATGTCCTGTCCGAGGCATGGGCGCAGCGGGCCGAGCTTCCCGGCCTCATCGTGAAATACTTCCCCGCGCTGATCGAGACGATCAACATCGCGGCGGTCTCCACGCTCATCGGGGCGTTTGGCGGGCTTGCTCTGGCGCTCCTTGGCACGCGGGGGCTGGCCAAGTGGCCGCGCCTCATCCCGCTTTTCCGGCGCATCTCTGACATCATGCGCGCGGTGCCGGAAATCGTGATCGCGCTCGTGCTGATCTTCGTCCTTGGCGGCGGGCCGGTGCCTGCCATGATTGCGATTGCCATCCATACGGCGGGCGCTTTGGGCAAGCTTTTTTCCGAGGTCGCGGAGAACGCGGACCTGAAGCCGATCGATGGGCTGGCGTCCACCGGAGCCTCCTGGCTGCAACGCATGCTGCTCGGTGTTCTTCCGCAGGTCGCGCCGAACTTTTTGAGCTATGCCCTGCTACGGTTCGAGATCAACATCCGCGCCTCCGCCATTCTGGGCTTCGTTGGCGCAGGCGGGCTCGGCTATGAGCTACGCAACGCCATGGCGTGGGGACCCGGCCGTTTTGACGAAGCCGCAGCGATCTTCATCCTGCTCTTCTCCACCATCGTCTTCTTCGATCAGGTGTCGAGCCGCTACCGCAACCGACTGACCGAGGGGCATGCAGCATGACAACTGTGGACACCAATCTGGCTGGCGCAAAGGCCGCCGCTGACAAGCTGTTCAGCCGCAAACGCACCTTTGCCTTTGCGATCCCCGCGATCATCCTGGCCTATTTCACCTACATCTTCTTTGCCTTCGACCTGCCGGGTCTCGCACAGCGGGCGAACATGGATAATGCGGTGACGCTCGCGTCCGACAGCTGGTCCCATAAGGTCCACGTGACCCGCGACAACCGTGACGGTACTATCGAGTATGCGGTGGAGGGCGAGCGCAAGGGTCGCTACCCCGAAGGAGAGCGCCCTGACTGGGTGACCGGCGAGGAGGTGCTGACAATCGACCTCGGCGCCGGGCACATCGTGCGGTATCTGCCGGGCAACCGGACAGAGATCGAGCTGCCGGACTTCCCTTTGATCGAAGCACAGGCGGAGGGACGGACAGTTACGACGAACCTGCCCGAAAACCTGCCCGACTGGATCAGCGCCTCGTCGCGCCGGGTCGCGATCACCACGCCCGAAGGCCGCATCACGCTGACCGGAGCGCGCACAGAGGTCTTCAATTACTTCCCGGGTTGGGAGCTCTTCTGGTTCACGCTCGACAGCCCGTATCACGATCAAGGGCTGGGCCGGATTCTCTTCGGAGAACGGCTGGACCCCGCGCGCCCCAACATTGCCGGCGCGGTCTATGACTGGTGGAACAATGCCATGTGGCGGCACAAGGACGTGGTCTGGGCCATCGGGGAGACGCTGCTGATGGCCTTCCTCGGTACGATGGGTGCGGCGATCCTCGCGCTGCCCTTGGCGTTCCTCGCGGCCAAGCGGTTCTCCCCCCTCATGCTGATCCGGGCCGGTACGCGGCGGGTGTTCGACTTTGTCCGTGGAGTCGATGCGCTGATCTGGACGGTCGTGCTGGCACGCGCCTTCGGGCCGGGTCCGCTGACTGGCACGCTCGCGATCCTGATCACGGATACCGGCACCTTCGGCAAGATCTTCTCGGAGGCACTGGAAAACGTCGACGGCAAGCAGATCGAAGGGGTGGAGAGCACGGGAGCGAAGCCGCTCCAGCGCTACCGCTTCGGAGTGATCCCGCAGGTGGTGCCCGTGCTTCTGGCGCAGATCCTCTACTTCCTTGAATCAAACACGCGGTCGGCCACGATCATCGGCGCGATCACGGGCGGCGGCATCGGACTGATGCTCACGCAGGCGATCCAGACCCAGAAGGACTGGGAGGAAGTCGCCTACTACATCGTGCTTATCGTCGTCATGGTGATGTTCATGGATTGGTTCTCCGGCTGGCTCCGCGGCAAGCTGATCGGGCGCAACGAGTAATGGCGCGGCTCGGGGCAGAGCCCGTCATCCATCCTGAGTGCTCCATCACCGAAAGCGACTTCGGCGCCTATGTCGAGATCGGTCAGGGAAGCCGCGTCGCCTATTCCACGTTGGGGGACTATTCCTACTGCGACCGCTTCGCCGATATCGCCAATGCACGGGTCGGCAAGTTCTCCAACATCGCGGCCTTCGTCCGCATCGGGGCGACGGATCACCCACTGGAAACCGCGTCCCTACACCACTTCCTTTACCGCTCCGCAGACTACTGGGACGACGCTGAACCTGACGCCGACTGGTTCAACAAACGCCGCGCGCGTGTGGCCCATATCGGGCACGACACCTGGATCGGGGCGGGCGCGATGATCAAGCCGGAGGTGACACTGGGCCATGGCGTGGTGGTGGCGGCGGGGGCCGTCGTGACCAAGGACATGGATCCCTACACGATCGTCGCGGGCACGCCAGCCGCGCCGCTGCGCCTGCGCCAGCCCCGCGCCATCGCGGACCGGCTGATAGCGCTTGCGTGGTGGGACTGGGACCATGCGGAACTGCGCCGCTGTCTCATGGATTTCAGGCAGCTTCGCGCCGAAGAATTCCTCGAAAAATACGAATAGCGCCAACGGTTTTGCAAAGGTTCACAAAAGCTTCTTGCCCGCGTTACGCTTAGGTCACCCAAGGCTGGAATGCCCCTCAGACAACACCACGAATGAGGGATACCCATGCTCCGACTGCTCGCTTGCTCCACCGCCATTGTGGCCGCCGCCCCGGCCTTCGCCGATGTCGACCGGGTCGACTACGGCCCGCGCCCGCTTTACCTGATCGACCGGATGGCGGACGGCCCCCTGAAAGAGCAGTTGATGTCTTGTTCGGCTCAGGCCGCGACTCCGTCGCTTTTCTCCATCGGCCATCGCGGCGCCCCGATGCAGTTTCCCGAGCACACGGTGGAATCGAACGTCGCCGCCGCGCGCATGGGCGCAGGCATACTAGAATGCGATGTGACCTTTACCGAGGATCTCGAACTGGTCTGCCGCCACGCGCAGAACGACCTGCACACCACGACGAACATTCTGGCCACGCCGCTCGCCGACACCTGCGTGGCGCCGTTTACGGCTGCTAGTGGCGACACCTCGGCCACCGCCGAATGCCGCACGTCCGAGATCACGCTGGCGGAATACCGGACATTGACGCCCAAGATGGACGCCGCAGATGGCAGCGCGACGAGTGTCGAGGTCTATCTGGGCGGTACGGCCGACTGGCGCACCGACCTCTACTCCATTGAGCCTGCCACGATAATGACCCACGCGGAGTCGATCGAACTTTTCAAATCGCTCGGCGCGAAGTTCACGCCGGAGCTGAAGACGCCCTCGGTAGAGATGCCCTTCAACGGCTTCACGCAAGAGGACTATGCCCAGAAGCTCGTGGATGAATACAAGGCCGCCGGTATCCCGCCCGAGGACGTCTGGCTGCAAAGCTTCAATCTCGAGGACGTACTCTACTGGATCGAGGCGGAGCCCGAGTTTGGCGCACAAGCTGTCTACCTGATGGATGAGTACAATATCGACGGTTACTCGCCCATGGATCCGGCTACATGGCCCAACACGATGGAAGAGCTCAAAGGCATGGGTGTGAACATCATCGCGCCACCCACATGGATGCTCGTGACCGTCGAGGACGGGGAGATCGTCCCTTCTGAACTCGCCATTCAGGCGAAGGCGGCGGACCTCGACATCATTACGTGGACGGTCGAACGCTCTGGCCCACTCGTTACGGGTGGCGGCTGGTATTACCAGTCCATCGCCGAAGTCACCGACAGCGACGGCGTGATGTACGAACTGATCGACGCGCTGGCGCAAGATGTGGGGGTGCTGGGCATCTTCTCCGACTGGCCAGCAACTGTGACATACTACGCGAACTGCATGGGGCTGGAGTAAGCGCCCCTGCCAAAACTAATGCCCCCGGCTCACTGGGCCGGGGGCATCCCGTCTTCCAGCGTCAGGGTCACGCGGTCGCCCGCGAACCAGGTTCGCCCGAACTCCACCGGGACGCCCCCAAGATCGACATTCAGAAAGCTCGTGCGAATGAGCGGCGCACCCTCCGCGATCTCCAGAACCGAGGCCTGCACCGCATCCGCCGTCACCGCCGTGATCCGGGTGGACGCACGGAAGTAATCGGCCACGCCCACGCGGCGTAGGGCGTGGGTGACGCCCCTTTGTTCGTCGAGTGCTGCCGCCAGCCCAGGCAGGCGGTCATGGGGATAGATCGATTCCGACATGCTGAGCGGTTGACCGTCGGCGAGGCTGCGCCCATGCGTCGCGAGGACCGGCGCACCATGAGCGACGGCCAGCAGGGCCGCCTCTGTTTCCGTCGCCGCGCGCACACCGAGTGAGCGCGTTTCTCGCGACGGCTCCCGCCCCGCGCGGCGCAAGTTCTCGGTGAAGCGCGTCCGCTTGCCGATTGGGTAGTCGGTGGGTTTCGCGGCCACGAAGGCGCCCGACCCACGCCGCGTTCGGATCAATCCTTCCTCCACAAGCGCCGAAATGCCGTGGCGCACCGTATGCCGGTTGACGCCGAACCGTTCGGCCAGAGCGGCCTCCGTCGGGAGCTTGTCGCCCGGGGCATACCGACCCTCCGTGAGATCGCCGCGCAGTGCAGTGGCGATGGCTTTCCACACGGGCGTTTTGGCGGGTGTGTCACGCAAACTTCACAAATCTCCTGTGTCGCCGGGGGGCTAGCGTGCTATGATATGTCTAGTTGTATAGATTATGGAAAAGTTGTCGAGATGAAAGACGTTCCCGACGATACAGACGCCCGCAAGGCCTGGATGGGGCTTCTCGCCAAGGCGCCGGCGGGGCGGGTCGCGACACTTTTGGACGGGCTTGGCCCGCGTCCGGAGGCCACCTGGCTGCGCAAGCCGGAGATCGGCAGCACCATGGTGCGCGGGCGCACCGGGGGCACGGGCGCGCCGTTCAACCTGGGCGAGATGACGGTCACGCGCTGTGCTTTGAAATTGTCAGATGGCACGGTTGGTCACGCGTACATTCAGGGCCGCCGCAAGGAGGATGCCGAGGCCGCCGCCCTTGTCGACGCGCTGATGCAAACCGCGCGGGTACAGGATGTCGAACGGGCCGTGTTGACCCCGCTGCGCCGCGAATTGGCGGAGGCGAAAGCTGCCCGCGGCGCCAAAGCCGCAGCGACCAAGGTCGATTTCTTCACCATGGTCCGGGGAGAGGACTGATGGACGCGCAAGCACTCACTGGCGGTTTCGCCGATCCCGCGCGCCACGCCGCCCACGCGTTTCGGAGCGTGATGGAGGCTATGGCGCGTCCGGGCTCGATCCGCGACATCGCGGGCGCCACACCGCCCGCGCCGTTGTCCCCCGCGGCTGGCGCAGTGATCCTGACGCTGTGCGATGCGGACACGCCCGTGCACTTGACCGGTGATGCCGACTGCGCGGATGTGCGCGACTGGATCGCCTTTCACACCGGCGCGCCACTCGCCACCCCTATGGATTGCATGTTCGCCCTGGGCACATGGGCTGCGCTCGCTCCGCTCAATCCTTACCCGCTGGGCACCTCGCAGTACCCGGATCGCTCCGCCACGTTGATCGTGGAGATGCCGGAGTTGCAGGCCAAAGGTGCCGCGCTTTCTGGCCCCGGGATCAAAACCACGTCTGAACTGGCGCTGCCGGAAATAGAGGCCTTCAGGGCCAATCGGCAGCATTTCCCGCGCGGGCTCGACTTCATCTTCACAAGCGGCAGCCAGCTTGCCGCCCTTCCACGCACAACCCGCGTGGCGGCCATGGAGGCGCTCTGATGTATGTTGCTGTCAAAGGTGGAGAGCGCGCCATCGAGAACGCCCATGCCTGGCTCGCCGAGGAGCGGCGGGGCGATACCGGGGTCGCCGAGCTCAACATCGCGCAAATCCGGGAGCAGCTGAGCTTTGCGGTTAACCGCGTGATGGCAGAGGGGTCTCTCTACGATCCTGATCTCGCGGCGCTCGCGATCAAGCAGTCGGGCGGGGATCTGATCGAGGCGATCTTCCTAATCCGCGCCTACCGCACCACTTTGCCCCGTTTTGGCGCGTCCGAGCCAATCGACACCGGCACCATGGCCTGCGACCGCCGGATTTCAGCGACATTCAAGGACTTGCCCGGCGGGCAAGTGTTGGGACCCACATTTGACTACACGCACCGTCTGCTGGATTTCAAACTGGCCGCTGACGGAGCAGTGCCGGAGGCCCCCATGCGGGAGGTCGCGCCCGCCGACGTGCCCCATGTAACCGAGTTCCTCAACCAAGAGGGGCTGATCGAAGAGGCGCCGCGTGACGACACCGAACCGCCAGACCTTACGCGGGAACCGCTGGAGATGCCCGCCGAAAGGGCGTTGCGCCTTCAGGCGCTGGCACGCAGTGATGAGGGCTTCACGCTGGGCCTCGCCTACTCCACCCAGCGCGGCTACGGGCGCACCCATGCTTTCGTGGGCGAGCTGCGCATGGGCGCGGTGACGGTGGAGATGGACATCCCGGAGCTAGGCTTCGCGGTGGACATCGGAGAGATCACGCTCACCGAATGCGAAACCGTGAACCAGTTCAAGGGCTCCAAAACCGAGCCGCCGCAATTCACGCGGGGCTACGGGCTGGTCTTTGGCCACTCGGAACGGAAAGCCATCTCAATGTCCCTCGTCGACCGCGCCTTGCGGTGGGAGGAGCTGGGCGAAGACAATGTCGGCGCGCCCGCGCAGGACGCCGAATTCGTCCTCTACCACGCGGACAACATCCAGGCGACGGGCTTTCTCGAACACATCAAGCTGCCCCACTACGTCGACTTCCAGGCGGAACTGGAGCTGGTCCGCAAGCTCCGCGCCGAGGCTGGTGCCACACAGATGCAGGAGGCGGCGGAATGAACGAGTACAACTTCGCCTACCTGGACGAACAGACCAAGCGCATGATCCGGCGCGCGATCCTGAAGGGGCTCGCGATTCCGGGCTATCAGGTCCCGTTTGCCAGTCGCGAGATGCCCATGCCCTATGGCTGGGGCACCGGCGGGGTGCAGGTGTCGGCGGCTGTGCTGACGCCGGAGGACCGTTTCAAGGTGATCGATCAGGGCGCGGACGACACGACGAACGCGGTGTCCATCCGCAGCTTCTTTGAGCGCACGGCAGGCGTAGAGACGACGACGGCCACAGCGGAGGCCACGGTCATCCAGACCCGCCACCGCATCCCTGAAGAACCGCTGAGCGAGGGTCAGATCCTCGTCTACCAGGTCCCGATCCCGGAGCCCCTGCGCTTCCTTGAGCCGCGCGAGAGCGAGACGCGCAAGATGCACGAGCTCGAGGAATACGGACTCATGCACGTGAAGCTTTACGAGGACATCAGCCGCCACGGCCATATCGCCACCTCCTACGCCTACCCGGTGAAGGTGGAGGATCGCTATGTCATGGACCCGTCGCCGATCCCGAAATTCGACAACCCGAAGCTCGGGGACAGCGACGCGATCCAGCTTTTCGGCGCGGGGCGGGAGCAGCGCATTTATGCCCTGCCGCCGCATACGCAGGTTGTGAGCCTCGACTTCGACGACCACCCGTTCGAGGCCTCCAAGGCCGATCATCCCTGCGCGCTCTGCGGGGCAGTGAACACCTATCTCGACGAGGTCATCACAGACGACGCAGGCGGGCGGATGTTCGTGTGCTCCGACACCGATTACTGTGAGAGCCGCCGGGCGGCGGGGTTTACTGGCGCAATGACGCACACGCGTCCATTCTCCATGGCCGAACAGGGACAGTCATGACTCCACTTCTTTCCGCCAAGGTCGTCACAAAACGCTACGGGGCCCATATCGGCTGCGCGGACGTGTCCTTTGATCTCTATCCCGGTGAAGTCCTCGGGATCGTCGGCGAAAGCGGCTCCGGGAAGTCGACGTTGCTGAACTGTCTGGCCGGGCACCTTAGCCCCGATGGCGGGGAGGTTGTCTTCGACACCCGCGCGGACGGCCCGCGCGATACGCTGCTGATGTCCGAGCCGGAGCGTCGGATGCTCGGCCGCACCGACTGGGCGTTCGTTCACCAGCATGCCCGCGACGGGCTGCGCATGGGCGTCAGCGCGGGTGGAAATGTGGGCGAACGGCTGATGGCCGTGGGCGCGCGGCATTACGGTGACATCCGGGGTAAAGCCACTGACTGGCTGGAGCGCGTGGAGATCGACGCCGCCCGCGTGGATGACAGGCCCACGACCTTTTCCGGCGGGATGCAGCAGCGGTTGCAGATTGCGCGGAACCTCGTTACCGGGCCGCGGCTCGTCTTCATGGACGAACCGACGGGGGGTCTCGATGTCTCCGTTCAGGCGCGGCTTTTGGACTTGCTGCGCGGGCTCGTGCGCGACATGGGGTTGTCAGCGATCATCGTCACCCACGACCTCGCCGTGGTGCGCCTCTTGGCGGACCGGCTGATGGTCATGAAGGACGGCCACGTGGTGGAGACGGGATTGACCGACCAGGTCCTCGACGATCCACAGCACGCCTATAGCCAGCTTCTCGTCAGCTCTGTTTTGCAGGTGTAACCATGATCGAACTTCGCAACGTCTCGAAAACCTTCACCCTCCACAATCAGGGCAGCGCCGAAATTGGCGTGCTGTCGGACGTTTCCTTGCGCGTTGACCCGGGCGAGTGTGTGGCACTCGTCGGCGCCTCTGGCGCAGGTAAATCGACGCTCATGCGCATGATTTACGGCAACTACCTCTCACAGGCGGGCTCTATCCGCATCGGTGAAACAGAGATCGTGGGCGCAGAGCCGCGTGCAGTCATCGCGCTGAGACGCGAAGTGCTGGGCTATGTCAGCCAGTTCCTGCGTGTCGTGCCTCGGGTGCCGACCGTCGATGTCGTGGCCGGGCCTCTTCGCGCGGTGGGCGCCGACGCCGCGACGGCCCGCGCCCGGGCCGAAACCCTGCTGGGCGCCCTGAACATACCTGAACGGCTGTGGTCGCTCTCCCCCACCACCTTCTCCGGCGGGGAGCAGCAGCGCGTGAACATTGCTCGCGGTTTCGTCCACGACTATCCCGCGATGCTCCTCGATGAACCGACGGCAAGCCTCGATGCGGCCAATCGCGACGTGGTGCTGGGCCTGATCGAAGGCGCGAAGGCACGTGGCGCGGCGATGATCGGCATCTTTCACGATGAGGCTGCACGCAACCGCGTCTGCGACCGGGTCATCGACGTCAGCGTCTTCACGCCGGACGTCGCGGCATGACGGGTCGCCTTATCGCAGTTGTGGGCCCCTCCGGGGCTGGTAAGGACAGTGTCATGGTGGGGCTCAGCGAAACGCTGCCCAATGCCACGCTCGTGCGCCGTGTGATCACCCGCCCGGCTGACGCAGGCGGTGAGGACTATGACAGCGTTACCGAGCAGGAGTTTGACGACATGGTCGAGAATGGCGCTTTCTGCATCCACTGGCGCGCCCATGGTCTGGCCTACGGCATCCCCTACACGGTGAAATACCAGCTGAACCGGGGCAAAGACTGCCTGGTAAATTTCTCCCGCAAGGCGCTCAGCCACGCGGCGCGGCTGTTTCCCAACTTCGTCGTCCTCAACATCACCGCAGCCCCAGAAACGCTCGCGCGGCGTCTCGCGGGCCGAGGGCGGGAGAGCGAAGATGAAATTGCCCGGCGCCTGTCAGAGGCAGCCAAGAGCCTGCCCATCGGTATGGATGTGCGCTACGTCTCAAACGATGGCCCGCTCGGTGAAACGATTGCGCGGGCAACGGCGATCCTCGGCCCAAGCGGGCTGCCCGTTGCGCAGAAATCCCAGACCAGCCGCCACCCAAACCCAATCGATGTGGACCCCGCATGAACGTTGAAAACACGCCCTCCGTGCCCGAGGCAACGGGGCCCGCAGAAGCCGAGGACCTTTGTCTGGCCAATGCGCGCCTCGTGCTGAGCGACCGCGTCCAGGTAGGCTCCATCACGATTGAAAAGGGGACGATCACCGACATCGCGGAAGGCGACCACGTCCCCGCAGGCGCCATCAACTGCGCGGGCGACTTCGTGCTGCCGGGCCTCGTGGAGCTTCACACCGACAATGTGGAGCGCCATATCGAGCCCCGCCCGGGCGTCGACTGGCCCCATCTTCCGGCGCTGATCGCCCATGATGCAGAGCTCGCAAGCACCGGGATCACCACTGTCTTCGATGCCATGCGCGTGGGCTCCATCCATTCGGGGGGCAAGGGCCGATACATTGATTACGCCCGCAAGCTGGCAGACGAACTTCTCGCCGCCCGTGCCGAAGGAGTCTTCAAGATCAGCCATTACTTGCATCTTCGGGCAGAGATCTGCTCGGAGACCTTGCTCCAGGAACTTGCCGCATTTGGACCTCTGGACCGGATCGGCATCGTCAGCCTCATGGACCATACCCCGGGCCAGCGCCAGTTTCGCGAGCTTACCGCGCTCAAGACCTATGTCGCCAAGAAGCGCGGCATGAATGACGCCGAGTTCGAGGCCCATGTGCAAAACCTGCTGGGTCTTCAAGAACGTTTTGGCGCAGCCCATGAAGCCGGCGCGGTGGAGGAAGCGCGCCGACTGGGGGCCGTCCTCGCCAGCCACGACGACACCACCGCCGATCACGTGGCGACGTCGGCCCGGCACGGCGCAGGTTTCGCGGAATTTCCCACGACCGTCGAAGCGGCGGAGGCCTGCCGCAACCACGGTATCGCCGTCATGATGGGCGCGCCCAATCTCATCCGCGGTGGGTCACATTCCGGGAACGTCGCAGCAGAGGACCTGGCGCGCGCGGGCCTGCTCGACATCCTATCGTCGGACTACGTGCCGGCCGCCCTACTCCTCGCCGCTTTCCAACTCGCAGAGATTTGGGACGATCTCCCCCGGGCCATCGCAACCGTCACTCGGACCCCAGCGGAAAGCGCTCGGCTGAATGATCGGGGAAGCCTGGCAATCGGCCAGCGCGGCGATGTCCTGCGCGTCCGCAAGGCACACCAAACGCCGATCCTTTCCGGAGTGTGGAGCCGGGGTGCCAAGATCGCCTAGGCACGTCCCAAAGTCATTCTCTGCCCTCGCAAACTCCTTTCGAGAATCAGAATTTACGGATTACTGTCACGTAATCGTTACATCTGAGGGAGGGATGACATGGCTCTGTTTGTGGCAGAACTCGACGAGCGCGGCCGCATCGCGGCCGTCTGGATCAAGGACAGCACAACTTAAATCCCACTATATTCGTCCCGAATAAACATATATTCGACCAAGACGGGCTGAGTGAATTCCACGGCGCGTCTCGCTCAGAGATGGAGAGTTGGCTGGCCGGCTCCTCGGAAATTCGGGGCCAGGCGTCAGGTTAGCGACCTACTGAATGCCTTCTAGACCCCGCATCCTGACCCGCCCTTAGCAGGATTGATTGGGGATCTCGTTTGCGGAAGGTTCGGTCCCTTAATAGCAGCCTTCTTGCCCCGCTTTATTCTCGAGGGAGCGGAAGCTTCGTTGTTGTCGTCGAAACATTCACACGATTGCACCTGGCCTTGGATACATCGCGGTTTCCCCATGAATGACCGTTGCGCAGATAAGGGTGGCTGCTTTCCGTTCGAACAAGTGGTTCGTGCGCTGTTGTAGCGAACTCGCGCTTTCCCTCCTTTGCAGCAAGACCAGGCCGATCTGGAGGTTTAGAATAAAATACGCCACTTTTCAGACGCCAAGCGACGCCTTGATCACGCCAACAGTCACGCTGTGCGTCGTTGGGCAAGGCCGGAGTGCCGTTTTCACGTCGTGGTGCTTTGTGGACATCGGGCCACGCGCGAGCATGGATGTTGTATCGCAAGGCATGTGTCACTGTACCCACGTCAATTAACGTCTTCGGATTGGACGTCTCTTCGTCGGTTTCTGTGCCCATGCTTGCAATACGTCCACACGGCTCCGCGTCAGTGGCTGACACAGTTTTGGCTTTTCCTGATTGCATCGGCCCCCACCAGAAGCGCCGGGCGATCTGCATCGGGGCCGAGCTCAGAGACTGACTATCCGTCGCGCTGCGCAGAGGCGCAGAGATCCATGGCCATCGGCAGATAGGGACGTTCAAATGGTCGCCAATACCCTGCCCCAACCCGCCAGCAATCACCCCCAGAACTGACCATGTGCTAACTAAGGGTGCAGTCCGAAGATCAAGGATACAATTAGCTGCTGAAAACAAAAGATAATTTCAAGACTCGTTCTGAGTTATCAGGCTACAGTGACGCAGGGTGATCAATCTGCGGGAGGCCTCACGTCCCCGCAGAAGGGCTCGCTTGAGAACAATGTGACGTAGGGAAGGCTCAGGCGTTGAGGTACGCGTTGATGGCGCCTTCCACTCCATACCGATCAATGTGAGACGCTGCGGCGGTGAAGGCATCCGTGAAGGGGCCGCTGTCGCAGAGATCACCGTAAAAGCTGCGTTGCTGCAGCCATGCGGAGGGCTGGCTCTCGGCTGATGAAGCTGCCCGCACAAGATCGATCCAAACTGGATCGTTGGGTTCGATCACCGATCCATCTTCGCGGGTACCGCGGCACATGCGCATCCAAAGGGCCTGGCTTAGCGCGAGACCTTCGATGGGGGCTCCGTCGTTTACGGCGTCACGGATCGTCGGCAGGACGGCGCCTGTCTGGCGCGACGAACCGTCGAATGCAACGCGGCGCACCGTGTCGCGGATTTCCCGGTTGGAAAAGCGGTGCTCAATGAGGTCAAGATAATCCACAGGGGCCATCCCGGGCACCTCGGCCACATGAGGCACGATCTCCGTCAGCGCGACCTTCCGAAAATACTGCCGGATCAGAGAATGGGCCATCGCCTCTGCGATTGTCTGAAGGCCTAGGAGTTCCGCCGGCGCGGCTATAATCTGGTGGCCTGCATTCAAAAGCCGGAGTTTCTGGGCCTCGAACGCTCGGACATCAAAGGACATGGTCGCGCCCGCGTCTTCCCACTCGGGGCGGCCCGCGCAGAACTCATCCTCGAGCACCCATTGGCGAAAGTTCTCATGCGTCACCGGCGCATCGTCTGCGATACCAAGGCTGCGGGCGAGCTCTCGTTCACGCGGCCCCGAGGCGGGGACAATGCAATCGACCATGGAATTTGGGAAGCTAACCTCCGCGTCGATCCACTTGGCAAGGTCGGGGTCGGCCAGGCGAGCGAGACCGGTGACGACCTCGCGCAGGATCGCCCCGTTCCCGGGGAGGTTATCGCAACTTTGGCAGGTGAAAGGGCTGTGTCCGCGCGTGCGGCGGGCCTGGAGCGCGGCCACGATGGCACCGAAGGCCGTCCGCGGCGCATGAAGATTGGCCGCGTCGTGGACGATGTCGGGATGGGTCAGATCGAAGCGCTTTGTGGCGGGGTCGAGGAAATAGCCTCCTTCAGTGATGGTCAGGGACACAATGCGGATCGCAGGCTCCGACATCTGTGCGATGAGGGGGGCATGGCCGTCCTCAATGGGCAGGTAGCCAATCATGGAGCCGACGACCTCCACCGATTTGCCCGAAGGGTCGAGTTCGATGAGCGTCGTCAGATAGTCTTGCTTCGCCAGCTTATCGCGTAGAGGTGCGTCCTCCTTGCGCACGCTTGCGCCGATGACCGCCCAGTCGAGCGCCTTTCCCTCTTGCATAAGGCGGTGGAGGTACCACGCCTGATGTGCGCGATGGAAGTTGCCGAGGCCAATATGAACGATGCCCGGCGTGAGTCTCGAACGATCATACCGCGGGCGCGCGATCTCTTTGGGCAAGCTCGCCAGCGTGGCGTCGCTCAAGAACGCGGGCTTTGCATACTGATTGGTCATCAGCTCATCCATTGTCCGCCATCCACGTTGTAGGTTTGGGCCACGATGTAGTCAGCGGCGTCCGAGGCGAGGAACACAGCCATGCCGGTGAGGTCGCTCGCGCGACCCATTCGACCGAAAGGCACGGCCGCGCCGACTTCTCTCTTCTTCTGGCCGGGAGCCTTGCCTTCATGTTTCGCGAAGAGCGCGTCCACGCCGTCCCAGTGCGCGCCATCGACGACGCCGGGAGAGATGGCGTTGACGTTTATCCCATGCTGGATCAGGTTCAGGCCCGCGCTCTGCGTCAGGCTGATTACGGCGGCCTTCGTCGCGCAGTAAACCGCGACCAGCGGCTCACCCCTCCGGCCCGCCTGACTGGCCATGTTGATGATGCGGCCCCGAACACCCTGCGCGATCATTTGGCGCGCCACGGCCTGCAGCGTGAAGAGGGTACCCGCCACGTTGACGTCGAATAGGCGCTTATAGTCGTCGCGATCTATGTCGGTGACCGGAGATGCGCTAAACACGGCGGCGTTGTTGATCAGGATGTCGATTTGGCCGAAGGCCTCCACGGTGGTGGCGACGGCGGCGTCGATGCTGGCCTGATCGGTAACGTCAAGATGCACCCATTGCGCGCCGATTTTTCGCGCGGTTGTCTCTGCCTCCGCAATGTCGCCGATCATCACCTGCGCGCCTTCGGCTAGATACGCTTCCGCGAAGGCGCGCCCGATCCCGCGCGCACCGCCCGTGATGAGCGCTGTCTTCCCGGAAAGCCGTGTCATGGGAGCCGCAGCCCCGCATCGTCGAAGCGGTGTATCTCGTCCACGCGCGGGTTGAGACCGATCGTGTCACCGTGGTCGAGCGACACGTTCCCCAAGGCACGCACGGTCAGCGTTTCTCCAAGCCCCGTGTCATGGACATGGAAGAACGTGTCGGAGCCAAATGCTCGGCCACGCCAACCTTGCCCTGCCAGGCACCGCCGTTAGGGACGACGTCGATGTGCTCAGGGCGGATGCCGATGGTCTTCGCGTTGAATTTGGCGGCTTCCGCGCCTTCGATGAAGTTCATCTTGGGCGAGCCGATGAAGCCTGCGACGAAGAGGTTCTTTGGTGTGTTGTATAGATCGATGGGGGAGCCCACCTGCTCGATCACGCCCGCCTGTAGCACCACGATCTTGTCGGCCATGGTCATGGCTTCGACCTGGTCGTGGGTGACGTAGATCATCGTCTTCTTCATGCGGGCCTGCATTTCGGTGATTTCGATGCGCATGCCCACACGAAGGGCTGCGTCGAGGTTCGAGAGAGGCTCGTCAAAGAGGAAGGCCGAAGGGTCGCGCACAATGGCCCGCCCGATCGCAACCCGCTGACGCTGACCCCCGGAAAGCTGGCCGGGTTTGCGGTCGAGATAATCGACAAGGTTGAGCGATGCCGCCGCGGCCTCGATCCGGGCGTTCTGATCGGCCTCGGACATGCCTGCCATCCGCATAGGAAACGCGATGTTCTTTCGCACCGTCATATGTGGGTACAGAGCATAGGTCTGGAAAACCATGGCGAGCCCGCGCTTCGACGGTGAGACCTGCGTGACGTCTGCTCCATCGAGCATGATCTGGCCCGAGGTCGTGTTTTCCAGCCCCGCGATAATCCGCAGGAGCGTTGACTTCCCGCATCCCGAAGGGCCGACAAAAACCGCGAACTCCCCGTCTTCGATGGTGAGGTCCAGCGGCGGGATGACCTGGACGTCGCCAAAGGACTTTGTGACCTGATTGAGTACGATTTGTCCCATGATCTTTTCCTATTTGACGGCGCCGAAGGTGAGGCCTTGGACGAGCTGTTTTTGGCAGAACCACCCGAGAACCACGATGGGCCCTACGGCAGCGGCGGAGACGGCGGAGAGACGGCCGAAAAAGAGCCCTTCCGGCGCGCGGTTGCCTTCAATGAGTTTGGAGAGAGTGGCCGCCTCGGTCGTCGTCAGCCGCACGGTCCAGTAGGCCTCGTTCCAGCAGAAGATGAAGCAAAGGAGCGCGGTAGAGGCGATGCCACCCCAAGCCAGCGGGATCAGGATCTCGCGCACCTCGCCCCAGGTGTTCACCCCGTCCATCTGCGCAGCCTCGATGATCTCTTTCGGGATTTCCTTGAAGTAGGTGAAGAGCATCCAGACCACGATGGGCAAGTTGATGAGCATGAGCACCACGATGATAAGGAAGTGCGTATCAAAGAGGCCCATCGACTTCGTCAGGAACGTCATCGGGTAAAGCACGGCCGCCGCGGGCAACATCTTGGTGGACAACATCCACATCAGCACGTCCTTGGTGTGACGGCTCGGGTTGAACGCCATCGCATACGCACAGGGGATCCCCACGGCGAGCGCGAAGATCGTGGCAAAAACGCTCGTGATCACGGAGTTCTGCGCGAACCGCCAGTAATCGTAGTTCTGCGTCATGTTCAGATAGTTCTCGAGCGTGGGCGTGAAGAAGATCAGGAATTCCGGCTTCACGGCATCCGCGTCCGTCTTGAAGGAGGTGAGCACCATCCAGAAGATCGGGAAGAAGAACATGAGGCCAACGATCCAGGCAAGGGTGGCACGGCTGACGCGGCCTGCGCGGGTTGAATGTGCGACGATTGCCATGTTCGTTACTCCATCAGGGTCTTTCCGATCATCCTGAGCAGGAAGATCGCAACGAGGTTGGCGAGGATGACGGCGAAAATACCCGTGGCGGACGCCGCCCCGATATTGTTGTTGGCGAACTCGCCAATCAGATACGGCAGGTTCTTGTTGCCATTCCCGCGGCTGACGATCTCGATCTCCGCATAGAGGCTCAGGTGAAAGATCGCCTGGATCATGACCACGATGGCAATGGGCCGCGCGAGATGCGGCAGCGTCAGGAAGCGGAACTGGCTCCACGCGCCTGCGCCATCTAGGATCGCGGCCTCCTTCTGCTGCTGATCCTCGGATTGTAACGAGGTCATGAAGATGAGCACGGCGAACGGCGTCCACTGCCATGTCACCATGATGATGACAGCCCAGGCGGAGGTCTGCGTGGCGCGAAAGGAGATGGGCGACAGCTCTGGCCAGAGCGAGAAGAACCCGCCAACGAGGGGCGCGGCCCTGAGCCCGTCTATGAACTCATTGATCCCCGCGACCGCCAGGCCCTGAAGCCCGAGTACCGGGTCAAGGATCATGTTGATCCAGAGCACCGCGTTCACAGCGGGCATCACGAAGAAGGGGGAGATCAGAAGGACCCGCACAATACCGCGGCCCGCGAAAGCCTTGTTGATGAGAACCGCGATCGCGATACCCAGGATGACCGTGCCGATCAGGATGGAGCAGACAATGAGCAGCGAGTTCTGGATCGCCAGCAAGAAGTCCTTGTTGTTGAGTACGAATTCGTAATTCCCAAACCCACGCCAGTTGCTAAGCGACGGAGACGTCCATTCCGGGCGTCGCAGCGAATTCAACACATAGCGGATGAACGAGAAGTAGAGCGTCATGCTCAGCGGCACGAGCATCCAAATCAGCAGCAAGATCACTGCCGGCGTCTGGAGGAGGCGGGGGAGCCGTCTGTCTGACATGAGACTATCCTCTTGGCAAAACGGTCCCTGCCGTTATGCCGCGTTTAGCGCGTCTTGAATACGGAAGTGTTAGGTGGGTCCGGCCCCATGAAAACGGGCCGGACCCGGGAGGAGGGCTTAGTAGTAGCCCGCTTCCTGCATGATGGCGTCAGCTGCGGCCTGTGCATCGGCCAGCGCCTCCTCCACCGACTTCGCGCCGGACAGCGCGGCGGCCATCTCTTGCGCAACGGCGGAGCCGACTTCCGGGAATTCCGGGATCGCGGCAAACTGAACGCCAACATAGGGCTTCAGCTCCGTTGCTTCGGGCGCTGCTGACTCAATCGCAGCCAGCTCTGCCGAAGCAAAGGCGGCAGCGGCCTGGAATTCCGCGTACTCGTAGGTCGAGGTGCGGGTGCCCGTGGGCACAGAGCCCCAACCGAAGTCCGGGTGGTTTGCCACCGCCTGGATGTAGTCCTTGGACGTCGCCCACTCGATGAAGTCCGCGGCGGCCTCGGCGTTCGGGGAACCGGCGGGGATCGCCATGGCCCAGGCCCAAAGCCAGTTCGCGCCCACCGGGTTGCCGGCATTGGGCGACTGCGCGTAGGCAACACCATCTACTTCAAGGAACGAGGCCGCGATCGTGGCGTCGATCCACATGCCGCACTTGCCTTCATTGTAAAGAGCGAGGATCTCGTTGAAGGAGTTTCCTTCAGATCCCGGAGGACCATAGGTGCCCAGCAAGTCCACGTAGAACGTGATCGCGTCGTTCCACTCCTGGCTGTCGAGCTGCGGGCGGAAATCCGCGTCGAACCAGGCGCCGCCGAAGGAGTTCACGACCGTCGTGATGAAGGCCATGTTGTCGCCCCAGCCTGGCTTGCCGCGAAGGCAGACGCCGTAGACGTCGTCGGGGTTGTGGATCGCCTCGGCCGCCGCACGGATGTTCTCCCAGCTGTCATTGTCCGAGATCGTCACGCCTGCCGCGTCAGTCAGGTCTTTGCGATACATCACCATTGAGCTTTCGCCGTAGAACGGTGCGGCGTAGAGGGTGCCATTGGCCGACAGGCCGTTGCGGATCGCGGGTAGCATGTCGTCGACGTCGTAGTCGGCGCCGAACTCGAGCGGCTCGATCCATCCGGCTTGTCCCCAGATGGGC